>NZ_JBZYWJ010000010.1:0-314339 GCF_059115305.1 Acidobacterium sp. FHG110202_01 | reverse complement strand
CGTCGGTGTCGCAGCAGCATGAAGTAGCACAGCAACGATTTTTTCCACCAAGGTCTGCATGGGAACTGTAAGGACGAAAGAACAGTCACAACAGCGTGTCTGAAACCTGCTCCTGATAAGGGTCTTCAACGACCGACCGACTTGTAAGGACAGACACGCAGCGGAACTCATCCTGGCCAGGAGCACGCGGCTCCACCAAAGGCCGAATACATTGCCGCAGACTTGTCTCTCGACCAAACTCAACCTTGCAGTCGCGCGGCGGACCATACATTCACAGGACTAACCAGATATAGCGTCGTTGGCCTACATCTGTTTGGAATCGATCTGAAACGTAGTCTTGTTTGTCTCGACCCAAGCCCCCGATGAGTCGCGCACTTCCACGTACACCGTGTATGTGCCCGGCGTCGTAAGGTCATAGCACGCTGACAGAATGAATGTTCTGTTCACCGATGATCCTGGGGCCACATCACGAGTGACGGTAGCCAGAGTCGTCGGAAGCTCGCCTGCAAGCAGCTTGTTGTACCAAGGTGTCTTTGGTGGCTCGCCCTTCGGGCCGGTGAGGTGGAGATGATACGCGGCATTATCACTTGTCTCGACCACAACGTCACGACCGACGTTAGTGATCGTCAAAATAGCTTTTGCTTCCGTTGGATCTTTCGGATGCTCTGTGGCCACGGACAGGCGAACTGCAATTTCTGGTGCCCGTATGGCGCTTTGACCGTTTGCAAGATCAGCAGCGACGAACGGAAGTAAAGATAAAGCGAGAACACCGATGCTGGTCAAATTTCTCTCCAGGTTCACGAACCAATATTGCCAGTAATTTACTCGAATTGATGTATAAGTCCCCATAAACGCCCTTCGCGGCAGTAATTCTCTCGCCGGGCAAACCTTGCACTGCCAGGCCTGCGCGGTGGAAATGACGAAGCTGTGGAAATCCCATTGGGATTCCCACAGCTTCGACGACGGGATCGATATCTCAAAACAGTTGCAAAATTCAGTAGATCGGTTGGAGCTTCCACACCGCAAGAGACTTGTACGGATGTCTCAGGTCCACAGCGTAAGTAACATATGTCCCGGTATGCTCATCTTGTCAACCCGTCGTAAGTGCGACTGATTGACAATCATAACCTCGCATTCAATCTGAAGGCATTGAAAGCAATGAGCTTAACCTTTCATCATGGAAAATTATCCGTCACAACGAATACATGCAGGGAATTATGCCTAAATTTGAAATAATAGAAATAGGGGATAAATAAGACGGATTCTGAATAAGTGAAAGAGATCACGGCGGAGGCCACAGGCTTCCGCCTTTTTCATTTGGAGAGAAGAATGATGGGATGGCAGGAGAAATTTCTTCAGAAGGCCTGTGCGGCAGCGCAGACCTCGGGTCACATCTTTCCCGAATATGCTGCCTGTGAGGCTGCGCTTGAATCTGGCTGGGGCCTCTCCCAGCTTGCCACAGAAGCCAACAACCTTTTCGGGCAGAAGCAGGCGCACCCGGCGCTTGCGGGTACGGAAACCCTTTCCCTGCCTACACGCGAATTTCTGCATGGAGCATGGACTACAGTGCAAGCCAGCTGGATCAAGTTCGCCGACTGGCATGCCTGCTTCGGCCAGCGCATGGACGTGCTGCGAAAGCTGGCTGCCTCCTACCCGCACTATGCTGCTGCTCTGGCAGCTAAAACGGGCGAAGAATACATTCAGGAAGTTTCGAGAAGCTGGTCTACCGATCCGCAGCGCGCCGGAAAAGTCCTGTCTATTTATGACCATCACTACGCGGTCTTTGAAAACTCTCCCAGGGCGGCATAGTGAGTTAAATCAGGACTTTACCTGGAACCTTCTTGTTTTCAATACTTTGTCGCATTTTAAAACAGGAATCATGTGTTTTCAAAGACTTAACACCTCCCCCACCCCCCCGGGGAGGGGAAGTGAAATCGCATGGAGGACGGGATATGATCCGCGTTTTAGGATAGTGCCCGTGTAGGAAGTCCTTTGATGGCAAGCTAGGCCATGAACGATTATGCCTACTTCACTGAATCCGATTGCGCAGCCAGTTCGCCAGGCATGCCGACCGCCGGCACCAGCATGTCTTCTTTCCGCATGACCAGGTTGGTGGCGTTCAGGCTGGCCAGCTCGAAGCCGTGGCCGTGGGTGATGGCGTCGGTCGGGCAGGCCTCGACACAGTATCCGCAGAAGATGCAGCGGTTGTAATCGATGTTGTAGACCTTGGCGTAGCGCTCGGAGCTCGAGATGCGGTTCTCGGCCGTGTTCTCGGCGGCTTCGATGTAGATACAGTTCGAGGGACAGGCCGCCGCACACAGGAAGCAGGCGACGCACTTTTCCAGGCCATTCTCATCGCGCTGGAGGACATGCGCGCCGCGGAAGCGCTCCTGCAGGACTGCGCCGCGCGTGGGACCGGGGCCGTCAGGGTAGTTTTCAACCTCGGTCGGCTGGAACATCTCCTTGAAGGTAATGCTCATTCCCTTGCTGATGGCCGCGATGTTGCGCACGATGGACATGGCTTTATTATACGGGGACTCCACGTCCAGCGACACGCACCTTCGGCGCCTTTGTATGATGGATTCGCAATCCTCAGGAGTTTGCGATGAAATCCCTGCGCAATGTTGCCGTTGTTTTCCTGGTGTTGGCAAGTACCGGCACCGTTCTTTCTGCACAAATGCTGAAACTGCAAAACGGAAGCCAGCAGGCGAGTGTTTCCCCGGATGATCTGAAAGCAAAGCTGCACAAGACCATCACCATCCATGACCCTCATGCGAATGCGGATGAAACTTATTCCGGTGTGCCGCTGCTTGAGTTGCTGAAGCAGGTGGGCGCTCCCGTGGGACACGATGTGCGCGGCAAGGTGCTGTCGCAGTACGTAGTCGCTACCGGATCGGACGGCTATAAAGCAGTAGTAGCTCTGGCCGAGATCGAGCCGGACTTCCATCCGGGAGATGTGATTGTGGCCGATGCCATGGATGGAAAGCCGCTTGATGCGAAGACCGGACCTTTCAGGCTCGTTGTTTCTGATGACAAACGGCCGGCCCGGTCGGTGAGGAATCTGGTTTCGGTGGAGTTAAGGACGGCGGAGTGATTCCATGGACTATGGCGCTATAATGCGGTCGTGCAAATCTGGCGCTATCTGCCGGAAATCTGTCACATCGAAGGTATAAATCCTGCTGCATTTGGTTTTTCTGGCAATCTGAACATGAATTGCATCATAGATGCGGCCACCTGACCAGCCTTGTGCAGAAGCTTCTTTGATGAGGCGGATATATTCGCTCTTTGTCAAAACCTCAATCTCAAAGGATGCTGCGACTTTGTCCTGAAGCACTTGAAACGCTCGTGCAGGCAAAATACGGGGCTGATATGGAGCCCGGGTCAACACTGAATATATTTCCGCCATTCCGTGACCTGACATCACCGGAGTCCATCGACGTAATTCGATGGCCCGAAAAAGCTCGACGGCATTTGCGTGATGTTCGTGCTGCTTGATTGTGTCAGCAATAATGATGTTGGTATCGATATAGACTTTCACCAGCCGCCAATCTTCCTCATGCGTTCTTCCCGGTCTTCCTGGATTAACTTGTTCCAATCAACCCGGCCAATAGGACGGCCATAGAAGACTAATCGCCCATTTTCCCGCCCCCAGGCTGAGTCCTCGTCAACCGGCGTCAAGACTATCCCTTCAGCGCTCTCCCTTATTTCAAGCTCGCTGTCCTTGCGCAGTCCAAGACGGTCGCGCACTTTCTTGGGCAGAACGATTCTTCCGGCCTGGTCGATTTTTACATGCATACTTTAAGAATGGCACAAATAAATGGTATTTACCATTTTAAAATGCCATTTTCTTGAAATCAGAGCATATCAGTATCCGGGGCTGGATGGCCAAGAATGCGGCACATGGAAACTATCTGGCCTTTGTGATGGAATGCATGAGTTAAAACATGATGGACAACATGCGCAGGCATCTCGACCATCAGGTCTCCACCCGGCGAACACAGTTCCACACGCTCATTCAATTGCTTGTCTGTCAAGCCCGCCAAATAAGTCAGGGTCCCTTGGCATGTTTCCTGCTGTAAGACTCTTGCGGCAGAAACGGTGGGCCAATCTTTGGCAGTCCAGCCACCGAAGGGAATGGCTTGCAGGCTGTGCATCCAGGATGACTCGCACTGAAAGATATGAATGACCTGCTCACCGAGCGTTGGAATACCGAAGCCGTTCAGCTTCTGAAAATAATGTTCCTCAGAAAGCGTCGCGATGTGATCAAGCAATCGGGTGAGACTGGAATGCGTCCAACTATGAAATTGCCGAATACCATCGAGGGTAAACATCCTGGTCCTCCATGCTTCTTCAATCGATTCCCAGCTTCTTCCAGATCGCGTCCACACGCGCCTTCGTCGCTGCGTCCATCTCAATGAGTGGTGGCCAGGGGCGAGTGAAGCCCTCTGCTGCCCACTTGCGCGTGGCGTCGATGCCCATCTTGCTGCCGTAGTTCGGGAGGCGCGAGGCGTGGTCGAGCGAATCGACCGGGCCCAGCGTGAACTGGATATCGCGCTCGGGATCGATGTTGTTGGCGACGCGGAGCGTGACTTCTTTCAGGTCCTGCACATCGCAGTCTTCGTCGACCACGATGACGCACTTGGTGAACATGGCCTGGCCCATCGACCAGATGCCGTTCATGACCTTGCGCGCCTGGCCCGCGTAGCTTTTGCGGATGCTGACGATCATCAGGTTGTGGAAGACGGCCTCGACCGGCAGGTTCACGTCAACGATTTCCGGCAGTGTCAGCTTCATCAACGGAAGAAAGATGCGCTCGACGGCCTTGCCCATCCATGCGTCTTCCATCGGCGGCTTGCCAACGATCGTTGACGCATAAACAGGATTTTTGCGGTGAGTGATGCAGGTGATATGGAAGACGGGATACTCCTCTTCCATGGTGTAGAAGCCGGTGTGGTCGCCGAAAGGGCCTTCGGTGCGCAGCTCGTCGAGTTTCACGTAGCCTTCGAGCACGATTTCAGAATGCGCGGGCACTTCGAGATCGACAGTTTCACATTTCACCAACTCGACCGGCTTCTGGCGCAGGAACCCGGCGATCATGAACTCTTCGACCTCCGGCGGCGCGGGCACGATGGCGGCAAATGTCGTTGCTGGATCGGTTCCGATGGCTACGGCTACTTCCAGGCGGTCGTCTTTCTGGTTCGTAACCGTGATGTTTGCCGTTCCGCCGGCGGTCTCGGCCATAACATTGACGTGGGCGGATGCGGATTCTCCGGTCGCTGCGCGCAAACGCTCGCGCAGATGCTCGGCGGCGTTCTTCTGGCGCTGCCAGTGCATACCGGTGGTCTGGCCGTCATAGACCTGCATACGGTACATGCCCACGTTGCGCTTCCCTGTTTTCGGGTCGCGCGTGATGACGCAGGGCAGCGTGATGAATCGGCCTCCGTCGAGAGGCCAGCACTTGAGCACGGGAAAGTCGAGCACACTGAAGTTTTCGCGCAGGATGACTTCCTTGCAAGACGCGTCCTTGGCAGCAATGGTCTTGGGGAAGAATTTGCCAATGTCTGCCAGCATGGGCAGCATCTTTAATTTTTCGAGAAATCCTTCAGGAGATTTCACATCGAGCAGAGCGCGGATGCGCCCGGCAATGTCGTCGAGCGAGTCGACTTCGAGCGCCAGCTTCATGCGGCGTTCGCTGCCGAACTGGTTCATCAGAACCTGCGCTCCGGGATAACTCTTGACGTTCTCGAACAGCAGGGCCGGGCCGCCTTTCGTAGATTTAGAAGCGCGGTCCGCGATCTCGGCGATTTCGAGGACCGGGTCGATTTCCTCCCGCACGCGCTTCAGCTCGCCTGCTTTCTCGATTGTTTTGATCCAGTCCCGCAGGTCGTCGTAGGCCACCTTGTCTCCCTTCGCAAAGGTTCATGTTACCGGATGCGGCAACAGGGATTGCACTCGCGATAGACTGGCCGGTCGTGATCCCTGTGCGTTGCCGTAAACATCCAAGTAGAAGAGACTAGACATGAGGCGATATGAGCAAAGTTCAATCTGATGCACTGGTATTCTTCGGAGCAACCGGCGATCTTGCCTACAAACAGATTTTTCCCGCGCTGCAGCGGCTGGCGAAACGCGGCAAACTGTATGGCCCTGTGCTGGGCGTAGCCAAGGCGGGGTGGACGCTTGACCAGTTGAAGGCCCGCGCGAAAGACAGCGTGGAGAAGCATGGAGGCGCTGATCCTGAAGGCCTGCCGCTCCTGCTGGATCGTCTTCGTTATGTCGATGGCGACTACAACGATCCTGAAACGTTCAAGCAGGTGCGTAAGCAACTGGGCGATGCCAAGCATCCGCTTCACTATCTCGCGATTCCACCGAGCCTCTTCGGGCATGTCATCGATCAGCTGAAAATTTCAGGCAATGCCGAAGGCGGGCGTGTGATCGTGGAAAAGCCATTTGGATACGATCTCAAGTCGGCGCATGCGCTCACGGCAGAGATTCACCGGGTCTTCGGTGAAGAGAACGTCTTCCGCATCGACCACTATCTGGGCAAGAACTCCGTCCAGAATGTCATCTTCTTCCGCTTCGCAAATTCCTTTCTTGAACCCATCTGGAACCGGCAATATGTCGAGAGTGTGCAGATCACCATGGCGGAAAAATTCGGCGTCCAGGGCCGCGGCGCATTCTATGACGGAGTAGGCGCGATCCGCGACGTGGTGCAGAACCATCTGATGCAGGTGGTGAGCAATATTGCCATGGAACCGCCTCCGGATCCGGAGGTAGAATCGCTGCGCGATGAGCGCGTCAAGGTTCTTAAGAGCGTTCAGGTAGTGGAGAAGAATGACCTGGTGCTCGGCCAGTTTGAGGGATATCACGGCGAACCGGGAGTCAAGCCGGATTCAAGCGTCGAAACCTTTGCGGCAATGCGCCTGCATATCAACTCCTGGCGTTGGCGCGATGTTCCCTTCTTCATCCGTACTGGAAAATCGCTGCCTGTAACCGCAACGGAAGTGATCGCCAAGCTGCGCCAGACGCCGCCTGTTTTTTCAGAAGAGATGCTGCCGCAGAATTACATGCGCTTCCGGCTGAGCCCGACGCCGATCATTGCCCTGGGAGGTTCGGTCAAGGAAGCCGGTGAGCGCCTGCGCGGCTGCATGGTGGAACTCGAAGCCGAACAGGTATGCGGCACGGACGATCTGCTGCCGTATGAAGAATTGTTGAACGACGCCATGCGCGGCAACCAGTCATGGTTTGCCCGCCAGGACTATGTGGAAGAGGCATGGCGTATCTTTGATCCGGTACTGGCCGATCGCCCTGAAGTGTTCGTCTACGAGCCGGGCACATGGGGACCGCAGGAAGCAGACTGCATCACGAAGGACTTTGGGGGCTGGTTGAATCCAAAATAAACGGAGGCAGCAATGCCACTGCCTGACTTCGCATCAGTGGATGACTATATTGCGTTGCAACCTGAGAGGTCCCATGAAACGCTCGATCGCGTGAGGGGTGCTATCCGCAAGGCTCTCCCTGATGCGGAGGAGGTCATCTCCTACAAGATCCCCACGTACAAACTGCATGGCGAGGCAGTTATCTATTTCGCCGGCTGGAAGCATCATTACTCGCTCTATCCGGCCGGCCAACCCCTGGTTGAAGAATTCAAGGAAGAGCTCGCACCCTATGAAGTCGAGAAGGGCACCATTCGCTTCCCTCTTACCGAACCTGTTCCGGCGAAGCTGATTGAACGCATTACGAAGTTCCGCGCCAAGGAAGTTGCGGCGCGCGTAAAGGCAAAAGTCACAGCGAAGAAGAGCTAGAACTCGGAAACGCTGTGCAGCTCCGTCGATTCGTCCCTTGAGCTCATCCAGCGATCCATGAGGGTCTGTGCACAGCGCGCTCCGCACAGATGTTTCGCCTGGCTGTCATGCGAAAGCAGCAACTCCCAGGGCACTAGTCTCAGCTGGGGCAGGCTTGCTTCATTCGGAACCGGTGAGATACGTTCTGTCCAGGCCAGCCACCAGTCTTCTGATTCTTCACTCTTTGCTTTGCCGCAGACGTCGCACAGAAACGTTTCCGTAAATGCCATTTGATTGACCACCCAGGGGAATTGTTCACTTTTCAAGCAAGGTAGCACAATTCTGGCAGGAATTCCGGGCACGGTAGTTACGTGTCCAACTTGAGGATCAGCAGCGTCATATCGTCGTGCTGCGGAGCGCCCGCCGTAAATGCATCAGCGGCGTTAAAGATCGTATTCAGGACATCGCAGGCAGGTTTGCCGATGGCGCTCTCCGCGGCGATAATCATCTGCTCGTCGCCCCATTCTTCATCGTCCTTGTTCATGGCTTCGCTGATGCCATCGGTATAAAGCACCAGCACATCTCCGGGCTGCAGCCGAATTTTTTGTTCTGTATACGGCACCGACGGCAGAAGACCTACCACCGGGCCATCGGCTTCAAGGCGGATAACTTCCTTGCCACGCAGCACGACAGGAGGATTATGTCCCGCGTTCACGCACTCAAGCATCCGCGTGGCCGGGTCATAGGACGCAAAGAAGAATGTTGCGTAGCGATTCGACGCCGAGGCCTCATACACCAGCCGGTTCACCTTATGCATCAGGTTGGCAAAATCGCGCGGGCCGTCGAGCGTGATGCCGCGCAATGATGCGCGCAGGCTCGCCATCAGCAGCGCTGCCGATATGCCCTTGCCGGAGACGTCGCCAATCGCAAGCCCAACGCGGCCATCTTCAAGATGAATGACATCGTAATAATCACCGCCCACGCCCTGCGCAGGGCGGCAAAAGCCTGCCACTGTCGCTCCGGGAAGGTGCGGCATCTCCTGCGGAAAAAGCCGCTCCTGCACCTCGCGGGCAATCTCCATTTCGCGGTTGGCGCGCTCGCGCTGCGCAGCTTCATTGGCAAGCGACCGCGCCAACTCGCTCACTTCGAGCGCGAGCCCGGTCTGCGAGGCCAGGGCCTGCAACATCTTCATGTCTGACGAAGAATATGCAGCTTCGGATCGCTTCGGCCCCAGGGCCATCACGCCCATCATGCGGTTACGTCCGGGCAGCGGCAGCAACAGCTCGGCGTTCATCTGATCGAGCGCGTAACGCTCCGCTGTGCCTGCCATCAGATACCATGCGTCAGGATCGTCGCGGTAGAGACGCGCCGGCTCATTCGAGTTACTGAGGTATCGCACTGCCGAAGACTGCACGGGCAGCGAAAGCGTGCCTCCGGCTGAGAGGCCAATGGACTGCTGCAACACAAAATATTCGCCGCGCCGCAGCAGCATGGCGATCTGGTCTACATGCAGCGTCTCAGCAATGCGCCGGGCCACGGTTTCAAGCAGCGGCTGTGTCTCCGTGTAACGGCGCACCTCTTCAGAAAGCTCGTTCAGCACGCGCTCGGCATCATAGGCTTCGCGGAAGAAGCGGCGGTCAAGCCAATGCTGTATGCGCTTGCGCACGCCCATGCGCAGGAGAAAAACCAGTCCCAGAAAGATAAGAGGGCCGATCAGGTCCGAAGGCGTCTGCTGTTTCCTGCCGAAGACAGGCAGCAGCAATTGCACGGCGACCACTGCCACGAGAGCAAATTGCACTACCCAGAGCGTCGCTTTGGCCAGCGCATAGCGCGCGCCCATGCGGATGAGCATGCGCACGTCCATAGCGCGCTGGACGAGCACGACATAGGCAAGCGTCAACGGCGCAAAAAGAAAAAGACAAACACCAGTTACGTTCAGCCAGGGATGGCTGCCGTTATATGTCTTGACTCCCAGAGAGGGGAGCAGCACAAAAAACACCAGCAGCGACCCCATGCCGACGCTCATGCCGACGGTCAGCACGCGCAGGCGGCGGCGCGCATCTTCTGTCGATGCGGAACGCAGTTTATCGAGGGTCAGTGCCAGGTAGAGCAGCACACATATCAGATTGAGAAAATTGACGATATGACTGGTCCAGTCGCTCACGCGCTGAAAAGTTGCGCCGGTTCCACTGCCGAACCGCTCGGCAAAGCCGGCAGGAAAGATGATGAAAGCACACAGCAGAAGCGGAATAAGCAACACCCATTTGAGCCATGGGAGTTTTACATCAACGCGCGAACGCTCAGGAAAATAAATGCCGAAGAGAAGAAGGGCCGGAGCTGCCACATATTGCCCGGCGTTATACCAGAATTCCAGCGCCATAGCGGCCCAGCCCGTGGCCAGGCCATGGTGCGACAAGAACAAGACGCTGGGGAAGGTCAACAGCACCAGCAACAGCCAGGCATTTCCTTCATCCGGCTTAGCCAGGACCACCCAGTAGCCTGTAATCAGGCAGGCCAGGGCCACAATAAGGGTGACAATCGCTTCGGTCAACAGCACAGAGCGAGCACCAGCGAAAGCCACCTTGAACGGCGCGAGTGTAATGGTTGCCGTGCCCAGGCTTCCATCTTTCTTCTGGAAGCCTACGTCCATCATGTCTCCGGGGTGAGCAGTGTTGATAATTTCATCCCATACTCTTCCTGAATAAGGCACCCCATTCAAAGACTCGAGAATGGCTCCCTGCTGAACACCTGCCGCTTTTGCCTCCGGCTTCAGCTCACCGATGACCCGGGTATCGGAATCATATTCAAATGGATCGGCGGCATGATCTGCCGGATGCTCGATCATGGACCACTGGGCCAATGTCCCGGCGAGCCAATACCCCAAACTGGCCAAGATAAACAGTCCCAGGAAAAAGCGCAGCAGATTCGGTGAAGCTTTTTTGATCTTCATCTGTCTTGGAACCATAGTATCCCGGCTTTCCCTGTTTTTTACGTATGGAAACGCCTCCCGGTTCACGCGTGCTCCTGTACCAGCACATCCGTGAGGAGGGTCTTTCTTCATTCGCACATCGTGGAATTGGCTTTCCGCGGTTGCCGACGACAGCGGCCCTCGTTTGACGGGCTCACTCGATATGAGGAAAGCAAATGAGCGGAGGCGCAGCCGAAGCGAGCCGTCAAGTCAGCACAAGTGGGTTAAAGCGCGGAGGCAAGCGACCAAGGGAGCGAGAAGAAAGCCGACGAACTGAATAGGGGCAAGAATGGCGCCTGAAAGGCGCGTATGCCTGGACGGCAAGTTCTGGAGCACCGGACGGGAGTCGAACCCGTGAATACTGGTTTTGCAGACCAGCGCGTTAGCCTCTTCGCCACCGGTGCTCATGTCCGCCGCGGATGGACCGCGGCGGGATTCTATTACTCCGGCTGCGCTACTGTGCGCAGATAGGGCTTCACCGTCTTGTAGCCGGGGAAGATCTTGTCCGCTTCTTCGTTTGAAACGGCGCCGGTGATGATGACTTCCCCGCCCTGCTTCCAGTTCGCCGGCGTAGCCACGCGGTGCTTCGCAGTGAGCTGGATGGAATCAAGGACGCGGAGAATCTCGTCAAAGTTGCGGCCTGTGGTCATGGGATAGGCCAGGGTCAGCTTGATGCGCTTGTCCGGCCCAATGACGTATACCGTGCGAACAGTCGCGTTGTTGGCCGGCGTGCGGCCATCTGAAGTGTCTCCAGCGTCGGCCGGCAGCATGTCATACAGCTTGGCAATCTTCAGCTCAGGATCGCCGATCATCGGGTATTTCACCGGATATCCGCCGACTTCCTCAATGTCTGCAGCCCACTTGCTATGGCTGGATACGGGATCGACGCTCAGGCCGATTACCTTGGCGCCCCGCGCCGCGAATTGGTCTTCAAGGCTGGCGACTGCGCCGAGCTCGGTAGTGCAGACAGGGGTAAAGTCTTTAGGGTGAGAGAAGAACACAGCCCAGTTATCGCCAATCCACTCGTGGAAGTGGATGGGGCCCTGGGTCGTCTCCGCGGTAAAGTCTGGTGCAATGTCGTTGATGCGCAGTGACATGACGAATTCCCGAATCCTTCCTTACTGAAAATAGAAAACCCACCTCGGCAGCGGGTGGGCGATTGAGCTTCGTGTTTCAGACTTCGCTCTAGACACACACCCGCATGGTGCAGCAACGACAGCAGCAGCACAGACACATGCAGGTTGGAGCAAAGCCGTTCATTCTGTAAATCAGAATATTCGGGTGACTGGCAGTGTGTCAATCTATCCCCATGCGCGAATTTCCATATCGCCTCTGCGATGTCTTTACCAACATTCCATTCCAGGGGAACCAGCTTGCTGTTTTTGAAGATGCTGGCGACCTCACTCCGGCTGAAATGCAGCAACTGGCGAAGGAGACGAATCTTTCGGAGACGACCTTCGTCATCCGCCGCTCTTCGGAGATGGAAGCGCTCCGTGGTGTGCGTGTGCGCATCTTCACTACTCAGGAAGAGCTTCCCTTTGCCGGACACCCAACTCTGGGGACCGCCAGCTTCGTCCGGCAATTTCTTTCAGAGTATGCGGAGCGGGAAGCTGTCACGCTTGAGCTGAATGTCGGAGCCGTGACTGTGCATTTTCCAGTCGACCAGCACGGACCGCTTCATGGCGAGATGACTCAGCCCGATCCTGTCTTCAGCCAGATGCATGATCCTGCGGCTGTTGCGAAAGCCATTGGCATCCCGGCTGATGAGCTTGCTTCGGATATGCCTCTTCAAACCGTATCTACAGGTTTGCCGTACTGCATCGTACCCTTTCGCTCTGTCGATGCGCTTTCCCGTCTGCGCATTCAGGGAGCGGCGGCAGACGACTATCTCAAAAACACCGATGCGAAATTCTTTTACTGCATTGCCCGGGAACTACAAGGCGTATGGCGCGCCCGCATGCAGTTTTATAACGGCGAAGATCCGGCTACAGGATCGGCCGCGGGCTGCGCGATTTCTTACCTTGTGCAGCATGGATTCGCTGCATCCGACGAGCAATTGCACATTCGCCAGGGCATTGAGATGGGCCGTGCGAGCGACATTGGAGCGCGCGCAAAAAGCGAGGGCGATTCAGTTCGGGAAGTGCGCGTTTCCGGCAGCACAGTTTTTGTAGCAACGGGACGTTTTTTCCTTGAATGATTCACATGCTTTCAACAGGGCATATGCAGCGCATCCTCAAGCTCTGTGCGGGGAAATCAAAATCTGGTGAATCTCCAGTAAAAATTTTACGGACTTTTCGCTTCCTCTTCCCTGTTTACAGGCGGCCTGGAGCTTCGTACTCTTGGCAAGCGTTTCGAAATTAGGAACGCGACTTTCGCCGATATTACACAACTGAATGTGAGCTGGAGCGTGCGGTATGCGCGCTTGCAGCGGCCCTGCGCGGCCTGCCATATTCCGGGGAATTTTGCCCGAGAAACGAGCAAGCCGTAAGCAGGATGCTGCTTACGTTGTTGCGCTGGCAACCATGCCTGCCTCCGGCTCAACCGCACCCCCGTAGTGAGGCGGGAGTTGCGGCACCGCGCTTACGCGTGGAGGGAAGATTATTTTTTCTGAACGACCCCTCCACGCAGCGCGGACGCCCTTCTCTTTGTCTTTTTCCGTGAGATTGCGGCCACCCGGACCCTCCGCGAGCATCGCTGCCCGCTCAACGGCTTCGCCTTTTTCGCGAAGCAGTCAGGACTTTATGAGGCCCCGAAAAGTAATCCTCTGTGTAGATGCCAATGAGCAAGCCCTCTCCGTACGCAAATTCATGCTGGAAACCCGTGGATACCGCGTTATCAGTGCCCTCTCTGCAGAAGAGGCTCTGGAAGTTTTCCGTGCGGGCGGAATTGACCTTGTGCTGAGCGATCTCATCATGCCTCAGATGGACGGCAACGAAATGGTCCGCCGCATGAAAGACATTGCTTCCGATGTGCCCATGATTCTGCTCAGCGGGACTGTGAAGGCCTTCGACCGCGCAAACCATGCCGATGCCTTTCTTCCCAAGGGTGCATGCACTCCACTCGAAATGTTAGAGCGCATCCGCATCATGATCGCGCGCAAGCGCGGCCCCAAGAAGACCGCACCGCGTCCGTTTTACGAGCCGGAGACCGCGGTCGCATCAGTCGCATAAATACAGGCGTGGAAACAACCCCAAGTTAGCTCCGCGAACCCATTCGGCTTCGCTCAGGGCAGGCTCTGGGGCACCCAATGGATTGAGCCCAGCCAAAATGCAAGCGACCAACGAGAGCGAAAGGAAACCCGTCCAAGCAGGTATAAGCAAGAAGGGCGACCAACGGGAGCGTGTGCCAGCCTGCCCTGAGCGCAGCCGAAGGGGCGAGTCCTTTACAATCGAGGGGTGCAGCCTATCATAACCGCTGAAAATCTTTCGAAAACCTATCATGCCGGCAAGGTCGATGTTTACGCCCTCCGCAACGCTACCTTCAGTGTCGAGCCTGGAGAGTTCGTCAGCATCGTTGGCCCTTCAGGAAGCGGCAAGTCGACGCTCTTCTATATTCTCGGCGGATTGACTCGGCCTACTTCCGGGCGCGTCATCATTGATGGAACTGACTTCAGCGCGCTGAACGATGCCGAGCGCACGCGCATGCGCAAGTCGAAAATCGGATTTGTCTTTCAGCGCTTCAACCTGCTGCCGACGCTCAGTGCGCTCCAGAACATCGAAATTGCTTATGAAATTTCCGGACGAACAGAACCGCTCGATCATAAATATCTAGACCACCTCACCAATCTGCTTGGCATTCGCGGACGTCTTGCGCACCGCCCTGCCGAGCTTTCCGGTGGCGAGCAGCAGCGCGTCGCCATGGCACGGGCGCTCATCACTCATCCCGCGATCATTCTTGCCGATGAGCCGACAGGCAACCTCGACAGCAAGAATTCTGAAGCTGTGCTCGATATGCTGATGCGCTCAAACCGTGAGCTCAACCAGACTGTGCTGATGATCACGCACAATCCCGAAGCCGCCGTCATCGCCGACAGAATTCTGCATATGAAGGATGGAGAGATCGTCAGCATCGAGGCCGGCAAAGGACAAGGCAAGGTCAGCTACATCGGCGTGTAGCAGGAAACTCACTGCAGGCGCGCCAGCGCTGCGGGCCAGTATCGTTTGGAGCAGGCAACTTCTGCGCCTGAACGCAGCACCAGTATCAATTCACGTATCTCGCGAATTGCATCCATGCGCACGATGGCGCTTCGGCTTACGCGGACAAACTGTTCCGGATCGAGCCTCTGCTCGAGGGAATCCATGGTTGCGCGCAAGGCAAACTCTCCCATCGAACTGTACAGAAGCGCGTAGTTACGGTCGGCTGCAATCCAGTCGATGGATTCGACAGGCAGCAGATGAACAGTTTTCAATCGCTCCACCAGAAAGCGCTTCGTATATCTGGATTCCTGCCTGCTGGTGCGGCCGGAAAAACGATCACGCGCCCGCTCTATCGCCTGCTCAAAGCGCTCCTGCGTCACCGGCTTCAGCAGATAATCCAGTGCCGCGGCATCGAAGGCGGCAAGAGCGTACTCGTCATATGCCGTGAGAAAGATCACCTGAAAGCTTCCGGGATCATTGATGGTCTGCAGGATTTCAAACCCCGTTCCATCCGGCAGGCGGATATCGAGAATCAGCAGATCGGGCTTCGCCTGCAGAATTCCCTCGACAGCATCGCGATACGTCGAAGCTGTTCCGCAGACAGCCAGATCAGGCTGGGTCGCTACCATCCTTTGCAGCTTGCGCAATGCAGGCGGTTCGTCTTCAACAAGAAAAACGCGCATCATGCCGGTATCTGAATCTCGGCGATCGCGCCGCCCTGCGGATGATGTTCGAGACGAAAACTGGCTTCGCCGCGGTAGGCAGTCGCGAGGCGCTGGCGCGTATTGGCGAGGCCATGTCCGCCATTGCTGCGCTCGGGGCCGCTCCCATGATCGCGGATTGTGATCTGAACATGCCTGTCTGTTTTTCGAATGGCAATGTCGATATCAAGCTGTCCTGAGTAAGGATTTCTGCCATGCTCGACTGCATTCTCAACCAGGGGCTGAAGGATCAGGGCCGGAACGCGAGTCGTCTCTGCCAGTGAATCGCAGGAGATAGCAAAGCGCAACTGGTCCTCGAGCCGCGCCTGCATGACATCGAGATAGCGCCGTACAAAATTCAGCTCATCGGAGACTGCAATCAGAGGCGATTCCGGAAGCCGCAGCGTGGAGCGAAGAAACTCGCTGATGAGCGCAAGCATCCGGTCGGCGCGCGCCGTATCTTCATACATCACGCTGGAAACTGCATTCAAAGCATTGAACAGGAAGTGCGGCTGCAGCTGGCGGCTCAGGTTCTCAAGCCGCGCGGCTGCCAGCTGCTGCTCGATGTCTCTGGTGCGCAGCCAGTTCTGGTAGAGCATATACGTTCCCACACACAGCGAGTAGAGGGTGACGTCAATCGGGAATTCCATGAAGAAGCGAATGCGCATGATGCCGTAGCTGTAATGCCCCATTCCCAATGCGAGAAAAATCAGCTCACGCGCTCCCCAGTTCCAGAGAGTGTGCAGCACAGAGAAGACAACGACGGCCATCAAGTGCCATGAGATTCGCCCAAATGAAAAACGCAATGGAAAACGCTTTGCGCTCCACAAAATCAGGGGCAGCAAAACCAAGACCCCATAAGTACCAGCGCCCTGCTCAATAGAAATTACGAGCCAGTCTCCTGAATATCCGCGCGCCAGCCGATCGAGCGAGTGGTAGAAAACCTGCAGAAAGGCCGTGGCCGTGAAGTAAAGAACGATATACAGGCGAATGTGCTTCATGGCGCTTTAAGGCAGAGCAAATGCGACAATGGCATCGCTCTGCGGCTCTTCGTCAATTTGAGCATGACCGCTGGCGGCAATCACCAGATATTGCTTCCCGTGAATGCTGTAGGTCATGGGAGTTGCATGACCGCTGGCCGGCAGCTGCGCCTTCCAAAGCTCCTTGCCCGTCTCCGCGTCAAATGCACGGATGAATGGATCGTAGGTTCCCGCGATGAACACGAGTCCGCCTGCCGTCGCAATAGAACCGCCCAGGCTGATCGTTCCCGGAGGCGCAGTCGCACTGAAGCTGCCGAGCGGAACCTGCCAGCGGATCTTCCCTTCCGCCATGTCTACAGCGGTTAACATGCCCCATGGCGGAGGAGCGCACGGCAGATGGCTCCCAGGAGCCACCAGCCAGCGGCGGAACATCCCATAAGGCGCGCCCACCTGTTCGGTGTATTGGCCGTCCTCCGTTCTGTGCCCTCCCTCAAACTCCGCGCGCGGAATCACTCTCGTCTTCGCCGGATAGTTATTCGTGTTCACGAACAGCAGATTTCTTTCCGGATCGAACGAATAGCCGCTCCAGGTCATGCCGCCCACGTGGCCCGGAAGCGCAAGCGTTCCCTTCACGCTCGGCGGCGTGAAGATGCCTTCATTACGCAGATCCTGAATCCACTTGCGGCAGGTTTCGCGGTCTTCCGGCGTGGCTCCCCACGCATCATCTGCGGAAAGATGCTGAGGGATCAGCGCAGGAGGCGCGGACGGAAAAGGCTGCGTTGGCGAAGTCACCTCTCCGGGCACATCGCTCTGCGGCACTGGCTTTTCGGCAACGGGAAAGACAGGCTTGCCGGTATCGCGATCGAGCACATAGAGGAACCCCGTCTTATTGCCTTGAATCACAACCGGAACTTTTCTGCCGTCATGCGGCAGCGTTGCCAGCAGCGGAGGCGAGGCGCTGTCATAGTCCCACAGGTCGTGATGCACCAGCTGGAATCCCCAGGCAACTTTTCCTGTCTTCGCCTCGAGCGCCACAACCGAATTCGCCCACTTGTCATCACCCGGACGCAGTCCGCCGTAATAGTCCGGACTCGCGCTTCCTGTGGGAACAAAAACCAAGTCGCGCTCTTTGTCGACTGTCATGATCGACCAGGCATTCGCTGCTCCTGTAGACCAGTTCTTCGCAGCTTCGTTGTTGTTTGGGGGAATCGGGTCCCAGCTCCAGCGCAACGCTCCTGTTCTTGCATCGAAGGTGCGCAC
Source organism: Acidobacterium sp. FHG110202_01 (assembly GCF_059115305.1). Taxonomy (NCBI): domain Bacteria; kingdom Pseudomonadati; phylum Acidobacteriota; class Terriglobia; order Terriglobales; family Acidobacteriaceae; genus Acidobacterium; species Acidobacterium sp. FHG110202_01. The sequence goes on along the minus strand of NZ_JBZYWJ010000010.1, from coordinate 296,513 downwards.
CACACCGCTCGGCATCTCGGCGCGCGCGTTGTCGTCAATGGCAGAGCCGACTACCACCAGGTCATCGATCACAGCCGGCGGAGAGGTAATGTGATACAAACCTGGCCGAAACCCGGGAACATCGCGCAGGCCCACCTGACCATCCTTGCCGAAATCCGAACACGGGGTTCCGCTGGCTGCGTCGAGCGCAATCAGGCGCGCATCAATCGTCGCTTCGAAAATCCTGCGATGGCATGGGCTCTGCGCTTTGCGTTCAGGATCGATCCATGTAGCCGCACCGCGATTGATCAACCCATCGCCTGATTGCCATTTCTGATCGATGTGCGGATCATAAGCCCACTTTTGCTTCCCCGTCTCAGGGTCGAGCGCAATCACGCGATTGAAGCCTGTAGTCAGGTACAGGGTTCCATCTACCATCAGAGGCGTGGTTTCGAGACCACTTCGCTTTCTTCCGCCGCTGCCATTGGAGATGTCTCCAGTATGGAAGACCCATGCGATTTTCAGCTGCGTAACATTTGTGCGATTGACTTCGGAAAGCAGCGAATAGCGCATCCCGCCCGGATCATTGCCGTAATTCGGCCATTCAGTTTCCTGGCCGGAAAGCAGATGCGAGTCGATTGCAGCAGCTGACGGCTTCGGATGAGCCTGCGCCCAAAGCTGGCTTGCCAGAAGAACAAATAGGATGCCAATGACTTTCATGGGTGTATCGTGCAATGCACAATATGTCTCGCGCAATCATCATGGGACGAATGCCCAGTTTAATGGGACAGGATAATCTCCCGCCCTGAGCGAACCTATACTGCTACTTCTTTTCGGCGAGCGGCATATATTGATCGCGCAACTCCGTCTGGCGGCTCACCATCGGCACGGCAACGCCATCAATGAACACCTGCTTGACCGATGTCCGCACATCGAGCGGATCGCCGTTCGCCACGACGACATTCGCTGTTTTGCCTACATCGAGTGAGCCGAGCGAATCGCCCAGGCCGAACATCTCTGCGGGATTCAGTGTGACTGCCTTCAGGGCTTCGTCATAGGGCAGTCCATAGGCCACAGCGTAGCCCGCTGCATAAGGGAGATTGCGGACATCGCCCGATCCGCCGAGCGAAGAAAATGCAATCTTTACGCCGCGCTTCTGCAGTTCAGCCGGCAGCGAATACACGGCATCGTAGCGCTCGTTCGGCCGCGGCGCTTCCCAGATGGGCCCCACGACGACAGGGACATGATACGAAGCAATCTCGTCCAGAATGTCCTGCGCGTGTGTCACATGGTTGAGAATCACCTTCAGGTGGAACTCTTTGGCAATTCCCATGGCAACTTCCACTTCACTGCTCTCGGTGGCGCCCAGCACGACCGGCTTTTCGCCCTTGAGATACGGCTGCAGCGCTTCGAGCTTGAGATCGCGCTTCGGAGCCGGTCCTTTGTGGTCAGGCTTTGACGCAGATTCATGCTCCGTCTGATAGTTCTGCGCATCGAGAAACGCCTGTCTTAGCTGGGTGGCGAGACCCATATGTGTTGTCGGGAATTTTGAAGGCCCGTTGAAGTTGCCCCTGCGGCGCACATCCCTTTCAAAGTTCATGGCCAGGGCAACATCGCGGCTGATCAGCATTTCCTCGCGACTGCGTCCATAGAGCTGGATGGCGGCATCCTGCCCGGTCACGGAATCCTCTGCAGCCGGGGCGACAATTGCATTCGTAACGCCATTCAGCCGCGCCACGGGAATGCGCACTGTCTCGGCGTGGAATGCGTCGTAGACGTGCATCTGCGGCATGATCTCTTCACTGGTCTCTACAAGATCATTGTTGTTCTGATCTGAGGAAACCTCGGTCAGACCAAGCTGCGTTTCGGCGTCGAAAAGGCCCGGATACACCGTCATTCCCTTCGCATCAAAGACCTGTGCTCCGCTGGGCACTTTCGTTGATGCCGCGGCTCCAACAGCAACAATCTTGCCGCCAGACATAATGACGACACCATTGTCGATCGTCCCGTGCGTTATTGTAAGGAGCTTGCCTCCTACAATGGCAATGGTCTTCGGCGGCACCGGCGCTGTGTTGTTCGGGCCAACCTGCGCCATGCACGAGCACACGGCCAGCAATCCTGCAATCGCGAATCCTGGTTTCACTGGTCGCCTCCTTCCTCATCGTCTGCGCCTTCGAAGCCGGCTTCGTGCATCACGCCGTGGAAATGCGTCGTCCCGTATCCAGGCAGCGAGCTGTCAAAGAAGAGGTCGCCGTCAATATATACCTTTTCCGCGCGCGCATAGGTCGAGAGCGGATCGGTATTCCAGACCACCACATCGGCATCCTTGCCGGTATCGAGCGAGCCTACGCGATCATCAACGCCAATGATCCATGCCGGATTCAGCGTGATCATCTTGAGCGCTTCCTCTTCCGTCGCGCCTCCATAATGGACCATCTTCCCGGCTTCCTGATTCAGACGGCGAATATAGTCATTGGAATCGCTCTTGAGCGCCACGCGCACACCCTCGTGCATGCTCATCACGGCATTCCACGGAATCGCGTCCCAGGCCTCGTCCTTGTATCCCCACCAGTCGGCAAACGTTGCAATGGCTGTGCCTGTTGGAGCGATTTTGTCACCCACCTTATACATCTCGAGAGCGTGGTGGAAGGCGCGAATCTTGTATCCGTACTCTTTCGCGATTGCCTCTTCGGTCAGGAACTCATCGGCGCGGTAGCAGTGGATCTGCACATACAGCTTGCCGCGCAGCACATCGGCCAGCGCTTCGAGCTTCAGGTCTTTCTTGGGAGCAACAGCCTCCTTGTCGCCTTTGGCAACCTTGGCGTTGTAGGCATCCCACGAAGCCATGTAAGTCCTGGCGTCTTCAAAGGCCTGGCGCATGACTTCGAAATTTCCCATGCGGGTGGAAGGAACTTCGTTGCGGCGTCCGTAGACGCGCTTGGGATTTTCGCCGCTGGCAAACTTGATGGAGCGCGGAGCATTCGGAAACAGCATCGCATCGCGCGACAAACCAAACTTATTCTTGATGACCACCGCCTGCCCGCCAATCATGTTGGCCGAGCCATGCAGCAGGAGCTCCGTCGTCACACCACCCGCAAGCGCCTGGTAGAGCGCCTTGTCGCTATTGTCGAATGCGTCGATCATCATCATCGACGGAGTGACAGGGCTGGTCGCTTCGTTCACGTCATCGCCAAGTGCCGAGTGCGAGTGCGGATCAATGATGCCCGGAGTCACGAACTTGCCGGTTGCATCGACGACCGTAGCGCCTGCCGGCGCATCGACAGAGGCGCCGACTCCGGCAATCTTGCCGTTGTGCAGCCACACGCTGCCATGCTCGATGGTTCCATGCGAAGCCGTCATCACGGTCGCATTCCTGATCACGACATCTGTAGGCGGGGCACTCTCAGAGGCCTGTGCGAACAGGACTGGTGGCGCAGCAAGGATAAATGCAAGCAGACATCCGCGTTGCGCGGACGCAATGGAAAGCATGGCGCTTGTCTCCCAAAAATGTTGGAACAGATGTGCATGATCGTAGCACGCCGTTTGCCTGGATTCGAGAATTTCTATCTGCCAGAGCCGGCGGGGACATTGAGTGCTGCATCTTGCTTTATCGTAGAAACAGGGTATCCCTCTGCTTCTGAAAGGAATCTTCGTGAGCCAATCCGCCTACCAGTTTCCCCATCGCCGCTATAATCCGCTGCGCCGCCAGTGGGTGCTGATTTCGCCGCACCGCACGCAGCGTCCCTGGCAGGGGGAAGTGAACCAGTCATCGGGATTTTCCGATGTGCATTACGATCCATCGTGCTATCTCTGCCCGGGAAATGAGCGCGCAGGGGGGCATCATAATCCTCGTTATGAAAACGTATTCATTTTCGACAATGATTACGCAGCGCTTCTGCCTGATTCGCCTGCTCCCGAAACGCAAGGCATGCCGGAGCTCCTGCGCGCTGAGCAGGAACGCGGGCGCTGCCGCGTTCTCTGCTTCCATCCTGACCACAGCCTGACGCTGGCGCTGATGGAAGAGGCTGATATCCGCCGCGTGGTGGATGCATGGGCAGAGCAGTACACGGAGCTGGCCGCGAATCCTGCCATCAATTATGTGCAGATCTTCGAGAACCGCGGCGCAATGATGGGCGCAAGCAATCCGCACCCGCACTGCCAGATATGGGCGACTGAGCACATTCCCGATGAGCCGGCGATCGAGACCGAATCACTGAGGGCCTATCATGCAAGCCACGGCTCATGCCTGCTGTGCGATTACCTGAAGATCGAGGCCAAAGAGCAGACGCGCGTCGTCTGTGAGAATGATGAGTTCCTGGTGGTTGTGCCATGGTGGGCGGTATGGCCTTTCGAGACGCTGGTGCTTGCAAAGAAGCACGTGGGCTCTTTCGCGGACGTCACCGATGCGCAGCGCACTGCACTTGCGGACATTCTGAAGCAGACCACGACGCGCTATGACAATCTCTTCCAGACAAGCTTTCCTTATACGATGGGCTTCCACCAGTCTCCCTGTGACGGGGAAAAGCATGAGGAGTGGCATTTCCACGCGCATTACTATCCGCCGCTGCTACGCTCGGCTACGGTGCGGAAATTTATGGTGGGGTTTGAGATGCTGGGAATGCCGCAGCGGGATATCACTCCGGAAAGCGCTGCCGAGCGACTGAAAACGCTGCCCGCAGAACATTTTACGCAGAAAAAATGACAATCTCGCGTGATGGTGAGCCCGCTGGGATTCGAACCCAGGACCCACGCCTTAAAAGGGCGTTGCTCTACCAGCTGAGCTACGAGCTCACGCAGATTGCCACTTCTTTAAAACTAACATAAATTGCCAGTAAAGATGCGCTTTGAACGGCTTTTGCCATGCCGTAAATACGATGGCGCCACTCACAGGTTCACGCCATGCATCGAAGCAAATAGAATTATTTCTTCCTGGAGCAATGATTGCGTAAATTTCCGAAGAACATCAGATCGGCCGCTATCGGAGCGGCTCTCCTGTTCTCCATTTCTTCTGTCGCCGCGATGGCGCAACAGAAGCCACCCATTGCGCAAGGCTTTGACCGCCTCTACAATCTCGACTTCTCCGGAGCGCACCAGAGTTTCGACGCATGGCAGAAGCTGCATCCCGACGACCCGATGGGCCCTGTTGCTCACGCGGCAGACTTTCTGTTCACCGAATTCGAGCGTCTCGGCGTGCTTGAGACGCAGCTCTTCATCGACGACAACCATTTTGAAGACCGCAAGAAGCTCAGCCCTGATCCGCAGACAAAGAAGCTCTTTGACCAGGCCCTGGACCAGGCCGATGGGCTTGTCGCCAAGGCTCTGTCAGCAAACCCGAATGATATAAACGCGCAGTTTGCCAAGGTGCTCGCCCTTGGACTGCGTTCCGACTACGCAGCGATGATTGAAAAGCACGATCTCGCTGCTATCCGCTACACCAAACAGGCGCGGGCGATTGCCGAGGCACTTCTGAAAGCTAAACCCGATGCATACGATGCATATCTCGCTGTAGGCGTGGAAAACTACCTGAGCGGCATCAAGCCTGCTCCGGTACGGTGGGTTCTGCAGATGGGCGGCGTGGAAACAGACAAGCAGGCAGGCCTGCATGATCTTCAGATGACAGCGATGCACGGCGAACTGCTTGCTCCCTTTGCCAAGCTGCTGCTGGCCGTCGCCGCGCTGCGCGACAAGGACACAGCCAAAGCCTGTTCCTACCTTGATGAGCTGGCCAGCCGCTATCCGCAGAATGGGCTATACAGGAAGGAAACGCAGAGCCGCTGCCATTAGGCTTTGGAACGCTTCTCTTTCGTTAGAGGCACGACCTGCACTGTGGTGTCGCGCACTTCAGCGAGAAAGCGATTGATGATCGATCCGTGCAGCAGGATATCAAAGCGCGTGCGCGCCGATTGCCCGAAGATAACGTGCGAGATGTTTTCCTGCTTCGAAAAGTTCACCAGCGCATCCGACACATTCTTGTCATTGAGGATCACGACCTTCGCGCCCAGGTCGCGCGCCAGCCGCTGATACTCTTCCAATCGCTGGTGAGATTCGGGATCGTTATGGCGGTCCCTGTTTGGAGTCTCCACATGAACGGCATACCAGTTGGTTGCCAGTCGCCCGGCAATGCGCGCGCCTACACGAATCAGCCGCTCCCCGCCCGGACGCGGTGTAATGCACACCATTACCTTCTCTGGAATCGGAGCCTGCTCGAGGCCCTGCGTGCGGCGGTACTCGGAGGCCGCGGAGCTGACCTGCTCAGCAGTGGTGCGCAGTGCCAGCTCGCGCAGCATGTTCAGGTTGCCTTTGCGGAAGAAGTTGGCCAGCGCCTGCTCCACTTTTTCCGGAGCATAAATTTTTCCTTCGCGGAGACGCGTGCGCAGCTCCTCAATGGTGACGTCTACGTTCACCACTTCATCGGCTCGCTTCAGGAAGCTGTCCGGAATCGTCTCGCGAACCTGCGTGTTGGCTGAGCGCGATACGGCGTCATTCAGCGTTTCGAGATGCTGGATGTTCACCGCCGTCATCACGTTGATGCCGGCGTCCAACAGCTCCAGAACATCTTCATAGCGCTTGCGGTTGCGCGAGCCGGGAACATTTGAGTGCGCGAGCTCATCCACAATGCAGGTGTGAGGATGCCGGGCGAGAATGGCATCGATATCCATTTCGCGCAGCGTGACTGAACGGTAGACAATTTCTTTCTGTGGAATGGTTTCGAGATCACCGATGAGCGCTGCTGTGTCCTTGCGCCCGTGCGCTTCAATCAGCCCGATGACCACATCAACGCCCTGCTGCTTCATCAGGTGCGCGTCTTCGAGCATGCGGAAGGTCTTGCCTACTCCGGGAGCAGCGCCAAGATAGATGCGCAGTTTTCCGCTGTCCATTCTCAGCCGACCTCCACTTCATGCCGTGCAGGAGTGGGCGTTGCGAGAGGCAGAGTGAAGCTGAATGTCGTTCCCTGGCCGAGGCGGCTCTCAACGGCAACCTGTCCACCCAGCGTTTCTACAAGACGGCGTACAAGCGCAAGTCCCAGCCCTGTGCCGTCACTCGATCCGCTGGTAAAACGTCCAAAAATTGTCGACAAGCGCTCAGACTCGATGCCGCGGCCAGAGTCCTGCACTACGAACTGGATGCCGTCTTTGAGTTCCGATGCCTTCAGCCGAATCTGTCCTCCTGCAGGCGTATAGCGCAGTGCATTCGTCAGCAGATTGTCCATGATGCTCCGCAGCGCACGGCGGTCAGCATTGATGTAGGAGAGATCGGCAAAGGCCTCGATCTCGATTTCGATCTTCTTTTCGCGCGCCTGTTCGTGAAAGCGATAATAGGCATCCTGAAGAACATCGATCGGGCGCAGTTGTTCGAGCTTCATCTGACGCCGACCAGTATCGAGCTCTGCTACTTCAATCAGATCGGCCATCAGGTCGTCGAGCTTCTCCGCTTCAGTGCTTGCGCCTGAAAGAATGTCGGTTTGCAGCGGACGCAGGTCTCCTGCATGCCCGCGAGTCAGTGCGTAAAGCGCAAGCCGCAACCTTTGGAGCGGATCGCGCAGCTTCTGTGATGCAACGGAGAGGAAGCGCGTCTTGAAGCGGTCGATGTCCTGCAATTCCGTCACATCTTCGAGCACGGTGACTGCGCCCAGCAGCTTACCGTCGGCGTCACGCATGGGCGCAGTGCGCAGACGATAACTGCGCTGCGCGCTGCCGATGCGCATGGGCAGCAGCGCGGCTTCGCCTTCGCCTGCCGTGGCGCGCTGCATCGAGACTGCCTGGCGCACGGCATCGAGAATCTTTTCACCGCCCGGAGTATTTGTAAGCGCCATACGGTCGCCTGCAGATTTTCCCAGCAGCTCCGTTGCCGCCTGATTCAGCTTCAGCACATGGCCCTTTGCGTCCGTCACGATGACGGGCTCGAAGATGGAGTGGATGATAGCGTCGCTGAGCTGCTGCTCCATCTGGCGGCGGCCGGATTCGGTCTCGCGCAGGTCTCGCAGACGGATGGCCATGCGGTTGATCTCGGTGGCCAGCACTCCCAGGTCGTCATTCATGGTCCATTCAATGCGCTGGTGCAGATCTCCCTGGCCAATGCGTTGCACCGCTCTGGCCGTGGCACGAATCGGCCGGATCACCAGAAAGACGGTGATGGCTGAAATAGCAATCGCAACCAGAAGGCTGAATCCGGAAGCAGCAATGAGGCGGGCGCGCAGCATGAAACGCTGGTGCTCGAGGTCTGCCATCAAGGATGCGCGGCGATTAAAGAGTGTTCCCAGCTCGTCGGAGAGACCCTGGTCGATGTTGTCGAGCTGCGGCCTTAAGGCTCCGGCGGCCAGCTGCTGCCATGTTTCAGGATCTCGCTGGACGGCACGCAGCTTTTCCATGGTCTGTTTGTGCTTCTGCCGCAAAGAGTCCATATTCGGAACCCGCGAGTGCGAAGCGGTCTCGAAACGCTGGTCGGTGACCTGCGCAAGGGCCAGAAGCTGAGTGTATAAGGAACGCTCGGGACGAGAAGCAAGATTGCCGGCAATGACCTGTTCGCGCGCCAGCGAGGCCTGTACCTGCGAAAGGGCACCGACAGCAGCGTCCATCGACACCTGCTGCGCATCCAGCGCGGAAAGATGCACGAAAGAGTGGCGCACCAGCATACTGAGTCCGCCGACCAGCGCCACCAACAGTAGGAATCCGAGAATGAGTCTCTGATAGAGGCCGAGCATTCGATCTTAGGTCTCAGTGTACAGGTCTCAAGGCTCAGGGCATCCTGCAAACCGAGACCGCGCTGTTGCGATATGGGCAGTCGAATCGCGTGCTGGCGCCGGAACTTAGCACAAGCCATGTCACCCCGGCCGGTTTCAGCCGCGCCATCCGCTCCCGATCGCTGATATGGTCAAGTCCGATTTCAAGGTCGCGCTGGGCCTTCCATCGTGGTGAGATGGCCGGAAAAATTGCAGCCACACCGCCATCTTTGAGCTCATCGACCAGTGCGCTTCGCGCCGCGGTAGCGCGGAAACCCTGCGTGTCTTCAATGCCGGTTTTGTTGTATCCAGCGTCGAGGGCGAAAACCGCGTCCTGCGGCGTATTGTGTCTGATCCACAGAAAAGCCTGCTGCCACGGGTTCAGCGGAGCAGCAAAGGGCCATTCCACATGAGCAGACGATTCATACTCCTGCTTCTGGACGAGCAGCATGAGGGATGAAATCAAAATGAGCAATGCTGCTCCCAGGGCAGCCCGCCGGCCGCGAAGATAGCTGGCCAGGAACCCGCCAAGCAGAAGCACGCCCACTATATAGATAAGCTGAAACGTGCGCAGGGGCTGAATGCGCGCCAGGAAATAGCTGCCATCCGTATGAATGAAGCATGCAGCTGCCAGGCACGCGACGGCGCCGGTTGCAATGCAGGCGAAGCAAAGGTTGCGAATAGCCTGGTTTTCCGAGCGAAAGGCTGCGGCCAGCATCAGAAGCAGGGGCATGACCAGACCAAGCATCTCGTACCAATGCCAGGTAGAGAGAAAGAAGTATCCGCGCGATAAGACGGCTTCTCTATAGCCCTCCGGAAGAGGAGCATGGCGGGTCGCCATATAAATCGCTGCGCTTGCCAGGAACGCTCCGGCGCAAGCAGTAAAGAGCGAGTACCAGCGCGCTCGATCGATCAGCGCATATGCCAGCAGAAATGCTGCGAGATAGGCAGCCATCAGCGGGTGCATAACTGCCGTAAGCGCGAGCCATACTGCTGTGCGCCGCCATGTGCGATCCATACATGCGGCAATGGCAAACAATGAAAACGGCGTCGAAAACGAACGCGCTGTTACATAAGGGTCCATGATCCAGAGCGCCGTAGCGGCTACAGGAAGCGTGAACAGGGAGCCCGCGAAGAGCGTCGCACCCCACTGAAGCTGCACGTCATCCGCAAAAATCCTCTGCGCCAGCCGCAGGCATCCGAGCAGAAAGGCAAAAATGGACACGAGGTAAGCGGCGATCAGCGCGAGCTCCAGCGGGATGTGAAAGAGCCGCAACGTCCAGGCAAAGAGGTGCGAAAAGACTGAAAAACGCGTATGCGCTACGACAAAATCCGCATCGACGGTGAAGAGGCGCGGATCGAGCATCTTCCGGATGCCGGTGACATAAATGCCCGCGTCATCCGCGAAGGGATGGTAGCCATGCACCAGCAGAATAAGCGGCGTAAGCAGCGTGATAATACCGAGCTCGCTGGCCGAAAGGGCCTGTGGCAGGATTGAGTCCTTGGGTTTCGCGACGAGAATAGAAGAGTCCGGGGCGAGAGCAGGAGAACGCAATATAGCAACCTCATTGGGGACGGCAAAATCACTGCAGGCGGGGCAACAACGGCATAGACGTTAAATCCGGTTGTTTGTTTCTTTCAGAAAATAAATTTCTGCTACTTCTCTTGGATGGCGAAATTACCTATGTACTGAATGAAAAATGTGGATTTTCTTTTAATGGGGAGAGGGTTGCGCTTTCAGGAGTTCTAGTGTTTCTGATAGCGCCGCAGCACATCATCCAGAGACACCACTCCCTCAATCTTCCCCCGGATGGCGCGGTTCATTACCGGCAACAAGGGCCAGCGCGGAAAATAAGGAAGGGCGCTGTCGAGCGGAAGGTCCGGGAAAAGCACGGGCAGCCGCTCCGGAGGCAGCGCAAGCTCGATGGGCGAATCAGATGTAAATGTTGCACTGATCGAAGTCACCTCATCGGCCGTAAGCGCATACCAGCCATCCCAGAGCTGAATGAGGCATACCGTCGCAGGACCGGTCGAAAGCGTGTCGGATGCCATCTGAACCGGGTCGTTGCCCCGGAAGACCGGCACATCCACGGGACGCAGCGCATCTTCGAGGCTTAGTCCATGTTCCTCTCGCTGCTCTTCCATCGACGGCAGATCAAGCCCTTCCTGATGCGTGAAGACCTCAAAGATCGGCGTTGGCTGCAGGCCGCGTGAGAGCAGATAGGCAATCGTATTTGCCAGAATTACAGGCAGGACGATCGAATAGTTTCCGCTAACCTCAAGCACCATGAAGACCGAAGTCAATGGCGCGCGTAGAAATCCGGCAAACAGCACGCCCATGCCCACCAGAGCATAAGAGCCGATGGTTCCTGTGAAGTGAGGAAAGAAGAGCTTCTCAAATGAACCGACGGATGCACCCAGCATGGCGCCGGCAAAGAGCGTCGGCGCAAACATGCCGCCGGGCGTGCCGCTCGAGAACGAAAGCGTCGTTGCGAGAATTTTCAACAAGGCCAGCGCCAGAAGCAGCTTCCAGGTAAACTGCCCGTGCATGGCCTGGTCGATGACTTCGTATCCCGGGCCCATGACCTGTGGAAAACCGACAAATCCGATCAGGCCAACCAGAAATCCGGCAATACCCGGCTGGAAATAGTAGCTTCTCCTCGGCAGGGAGCGCAGGCGCGGACGTAAATACCCCAAAGCCTTTGAGAAGACCAGCGCAGAAAATCCGCCGACAACGCCTAGTACCGCGTATGCGATCAACTCGCGCGGGTCGCGCAATGTTACCGACGGGATGCGGAAGATCGGTTCCGGCCCCCAGAACCAGCGCGCCACCACAACGCTTGAAATTGCCGAGAGCACGATGGAGCCGAGCACTGCCGCACTCCACCGCCCGATGACTTCTTCAATGACAAAAAGAATTGCAGAGATGGGAGCATTGAATGCTGCTGCCAGTCCTGCTGCTGCACCTATAGGCGCAAAGAGCCGTAGTCGCTGCCGTGAAAGATTCAATCGCCGCGCCACCATCGATGCCACGCCAGCGCCAATCTGAAGCGATGGGTCCTCGGGTCCGAGTGAATGTCCGCAGCCAATCGAGATAGCGGACGTAATGAATTTCCCGATGACAGTCTTGAACGAGATATATCCGTTGTAGATATAGAGAGCGGCCTTGGTCTGGTTTACGCCGCTGCCTCGCGCCGCGGGAAAGAACAGCTGCACCAGGGCGGCGACAAACAACCCGGCAAGCGTAGGAGCAAGCAGCAGCCGTAACTGGCCGCCGTGAGGCGCGGAGCCGAGCGTAAGAATCTTGATCCACTCAATGGCGATGCGGAACGAAACGACCAGAAGCCCGGAGAGCACACCGATAAAAATCGACAGGACGAGGAACAGCCGCTCATCGCGCGTGGGAGCGATTTTTTCGATGTCAGCCCGCGTCAGCTCATGCGGTTTTTCGAGCACAGGCTCCTGCAGAGATTTCGTGCTCATTCCTGTTCCACCGCCTCCGGATGTTGCGCAATCTTCAGCAGCAGGGCGTCATTGCCTGTGGGCGCGCCGCAGAGCTGGCTGGTAACCTGCTCCGTCTCGTAGATAAGCTGCATGACGGTTTGTTCAAGCGCGGGATTCTGCTCAAGCTCGATCGCGCGAATGGTCTTCGGCAGCTTCTGCCACTTGTCTGCAAGACTCTGCAAGGGAGGCGGCACCTCGGTCTTTCCGCTCAAGCATGCAGACAGACGGTCCTGCGCAGTTTTGCGGTTTGCCAGAACCCGCGCTGCACGCGCCTGTACGCTCAGATCTGAGCCAGGATAAAGCAGCAGAATATGGTCAGTATCGGCAAGCATATTGCGAAATGCAGTCTGCTGGTCTGCCGGCAGCTTGTCAAAGGCGGCGTGATTGAGCGCGCGCTCAAGATACGGACGCGCAGCCTGAAATCTTCCCAGAGAGTATGCGGTCTCGCCTGCACCGGCAAGCGCGGCAAACGGCACGGGCTTATGCTGTAACGCTTTTTGATATAGCTCAAGCGCATTGGCTGGGTCCTGGGCCGATTCCAGCAGTCCCGCAATGGCGACCTCGATGCCGGAGTCATCCGGAGCATTTCCCGCAGCGATCAGCAGCTGTGTGCGAGCCTGCTCATTGCGCTTCTGACTGATCAGATACTTTGCCAGCTCCAACCGCGTCTCGCGACGCCGGATATAGCCGTCGCCCTCCCAGGTACCGTCTAATGCTGCCTGGTAGTGCTCGATCGCCTGCTCTGCTTCTCCCTGCTTGGCTGCAAGCCGTGCCAGCTCCAGATGAATTCTGCCATTGCCCGGAAGCGATTCCAGCAGCGTGTTGAAATAAGCCACGGCTTCCTGAGTTCTGCCGGAATCGGCCAGCGCCTCTGCGAGTTCAATCTGAAGCTGCTTATCATCCGGATCGTAGGCGAGCGCGGAGCGCAGCGACGTTAACGCAGCTCCTGGTTTTCCGTCATGCAAAGCGGCCTCGCCGCGCGCCACCCAGCGCTGCTTCAACTCCTCACGGTGCGTGGAAAAAGAACGGAACAGGAGAAACGTGACGAAGAACAAAACGATAACAATGGCAAAAAGGCTGGAGAGCGCCATTGCGTCGCGCAGAATAAGCTTGTGCTTCAGTTGCCGTTCTTCCGGACTGAGCGCCGATCGTAACTGGAGCACTGCCATCTCTTATTAAGAGTACCCCGTCGGGAAATGAGAGACCAACCGTTGTCTGCGATTCGTCATCCTTCCGTACTCAGGAGTACGATGAATGAAAAGGAGCACTCCCATGCAACGGCGCGAATTTCTGAAGTCCGCCGCGATCACGGCGCTCGCATCGAAGCTCGCTCAACCGGCCCAGGCAGTCGATGCTTCCGGCGTGCCTTATCGCACGCTCGGCCGCACGGGGGCCAAAGTCTCCCTCGTCGGACTGGGCGGCCATCACATCGGCCGCAGCTCTGTTCCCGAAGATGAATCTACGCGTATCGTTCGCACCGGACTCGATTCCGGCATCAATTTCCTCGACAACTGCTGGGATTACAACGACGGTCTGAGCGAAACGCGCATGGGCATTGCGCTCAAGGACGGCTACCGGCAAAAAGCTTTTCTGATGACAAAGCTGGATGGCCGTACTGTGCAGTCTGCGCAGCAGCAGCTTGAAGAATCGCTGCGGCGTCTTCAGACCGACCACATCGACCTCATCCAGATCCACGAAGTCATCCGCATGGAAGATCCGGAGCGCATCTTCGCCAAGGGCGGCACGCTCGAATATCTTGAGAAAGCGAAAAAGGAAGGTAAAGTACGCTTCATCGGCTTTACTGGTCACAAGAGCCCGGAGATTCATCTCCACATGCTCGAAACCGCCGAGAAGCACAACTATACCTTTGACACGGTGCAGATGCCGCTCAACGCCATGGACGCGCACTATGACAGTTTCGCCGCCAAAGTCATTCCTGTGGCGCAGAAGCACAACATGGGCATTCTCGGCATGAAACCGATGGGCGACGGCGTTCTGCTCAAGAGCAACACCGTTACTCCGGTCGAGTGCCTGCGCTACGCAATGCATCTGCCGGTGAGCGTTGTCATTACCGGCTGCGACTCGATGAAGATATTGCAGCAGGCGCTCGATACGGCAAAGAATTTCCGCGGCCTCGACCAGGCCGAGGTCAGCGCCATCCTGAAGAAAACCGAAACAGTGGCGCAGAGGGGCGAGTTCGAGCTTTACAAAACCTCGCATAACTTTGACGGCACGTTCAAGAACCCGCAATGGCTGGGCTGAGTATGGAGCTTACGGAAAAACGGCAGCAGCTTGAAACGCGACTGCGCGAGCTCGGCAGCATCATCGTTGCCTATTCCGGTGGCGTCGATTCGGCTTATCTTGCCTGGGCCGCGCACCATGTATTAGGTGAGCGCATGACTGCCATCATCGCCGACTCTGCCAGCCTGCCGCGCAGCCACTATCGCGATGCTCTTGCATTTGCTCAGGAACAAGCGATTCCGCTTCAGACTATTTCCACCAACGAGCTGGAGCACGAAGACTACGCTGTTAACCGTGCCGATCGTTGCTTCCACTGCAAGGACGAGCTTTTCACCGTGCTCGAAGCGGAGCGCCAGCGTCTCGGATTCACTGCCGTCGCCTACGGGCTGAATACGGACGACAAGAAAGATTTCCGCCCCGGACAGCGCGCGGCCCAGCAACATGCTGTGGCTGCTCCATTAGCCGACGCAGGCTTGACGAAGGCCGATGTGCGCACGCTCGCGCGTGAAGCAGGCCTGAGCGTATGGGACAAGCCGGCAGCGGCGTGTCTCTCTTCGCGCATTGAATATGGACGACGCGTGACTCCTGAAGCGCTGCGCATGGTCGAAGATGCGGAAGAATCTCTGCGTGCTCTCGGCCTGCGCAACTTCCGTGTGCGCCATCATGGCAATATCGCGCGCATCGAAATTGCAGAGAATGAAATGGCTGCGGCGCTGTTGCCTGAAACCTTCAAACAGATGGGCAAGGCTGTCCGCGCCGCCGGCTTTCATTATGTTGCCGTAGATTGCGATGGCTACCGCTCCGGCTCCATGAATGAGATCCTTCCCGTCGATATGCTGGTAAAAGCAGCAGGAAAATAAACAGCGATGCGAATCGGATACCTTGAATGTTTTGCCGGCATCAGCGGAGACATGCTGCTCGGTGCTCTGGTTGATGCTGGAGTCTCGCGCGCTCTGCTTGAAGAAACAGCCCGCGCCTTGAATATTGGCGCAACTTTAAAATTCTCATCCGTGGACAGAAGCGGCATCACTGCGGCTAAAGTTGACGTGATCGACGAAGCCAGCGGCGAGATCGCCGAGCACCGGCACGAGCATAACCACGAACACCCTCACGAGCATGGCCATCACCACCATCATGACGACCATGAGCATCACCACCATCACTCGCACAGCCATGGCCGCACTTGGAAACAGATTCGTGAACTGATCCACCATGCTGCTCTCACTGACGCTACCCGCGCGCTGGCTCTGCGCGCCTTTGAGCACCTGGCCGAAGCGGAAGGGAAAATCCACGGCATTCCGGTAGAAGATGTCCACTTCCACGAAGTGGGCGCAGTAGATACCATCACGGACATCGTCTGCGCTGCTGCTGGTCTCACTTCGCTTGGAGTTGAAAAGTGGTACTGCTCTGGAGTCAATGTGGGAAGCGGTTTTGTTGAGTGCGCACACGGCACATTTCCTGTGCCCGCGCCAGCAACCGCAGAGTTGCTCAAAGGAATTCCGATCTATTCCGCCGGTCCGAAAAAAGAATTGACCACACCTACCGGCGCAGCACTACTCAAGGCGCTGAGCTGCGAGTTCGACAATGTCCCTGTCATTGCAGCGAGCGTCATCGGATATGGAGCAGGCACGCGGAACCCGGAGCGCTTCCCGAATGTGCTGCGACTGAGCCTCGGCGAAACAGCGACCGCATCGGGCGACCGCGTTAACGTCCTTGAATGCGCTGTTGATGACGCAACTCCGCAGCTTATCGCGCACGCCATGGATCGCGCTCTCGAAGAAGGTGCGCTCGATGTGATGTGTACGCCGGTTGCGATGAAGAAAGGCCGCATGGGCAGCCTGCTGACCGTGCTCTGCCGGCCTGAGCAGCGCAGCACTTTGGAAAAGCTCCTGCTTGAAGAGACAACGACGCTGGGCATTCGCGTGCATGAACAGGACCGCGTCATTCTCGATCGCCGTTTCATCGAAGTCGAAACGCAGTATGGCCGCATTCACATCAAGATTGGGTCGCGCAACGGCGAAGATCTGAACCTGATGCCCGAATATGAAGACTGCCTGCGTGCTGCGCGCGAGCATGGTGTTCCGCTGAAGCAGGTAATGCAGGCAGCGCTGGCCTCAGCGACGGAAACAAAGGTGGAAGCATGACGCGCGAAGCCATCCTGAAACTCCTCCAGCAAGTCGAGCAGGGCAGCTTGTCGCCATCGGAAGCCCTGGGAAAGCTCAATCACCTTCCCTATGAAGATGCCGGGGGATTCGCCAAGATCGATCACCACCGCTCGCTCCGTCTCGGTCTGCCCGAAGTCATCTACGCCGCCGGAAAAACTCCCGATCAGGTCGCTGAGATCTTTGCCCGCATGTCCCTCGCTGGCGGAGACGTGATTGCTACCCGTGCCGATGCTGCTGCGTGGCGGGCGGTCAAAGAAATGGTCCCGGAAGCGACATATCATTCAGAGGCCCGCATTATCGGGCTGAAGCAGACCGGCGCCTCATCGCAGTCCGGCCCTGTCGCCGTTCTGTGCGCGGGAACCAGCGATATTCCCGTTGCGGAAGAAGCCGCAGTCACTGCCGAATACCTTGGCCTGCGAATCGAGCGCATTTTTGATGTCGGCGTTGCCGGACTGCACCGCCTGCTCGCCCAGCGTGAGGCTTTAATGGAAGCCCGCGCTGTCATCGTCTGCGCAGGCATGGAAGGAGCATTGCCGAGCGTGGTGGGTGGATTAGTCGCCGCTCCCGTCATTGCGGTACCCACCAGCGTCGGATACGGCGCAGCCTTCGGCGGAATCACAGCTCTCCTTGGAATGCTTAACTCCTGCGCACCCAACGTCGCCGTGGTCAACATCGACAACGGCTTTGGCGCAGCCTACGTGGCTGCCATGATGGTGCGCTCCATTGACGCTGCTATTGCAAAGAACACTGTCGAAGCGGCTCAGAGCCGATAGATACCAGGTCCGTCTCCGCCCCTTGTATCAGCGTGGGGCATTCTCTCTTTCGGCTGCATTCGCCTCTACGCGTCGGAACGAAAATGGATTGAAGTCCGTCTGCGCGTCGAAAGTATCCACACCCTCGGAACGCTTGAGCCAGGCCACCACGATGTATGTCGCCGGCGTGGCCAGGGTCTCATAAACCACCTTCGTCAGGTACGACCAGAAGATCACGCTGCCGATCGTCCGCCACGAAGTTCCCCAGAAGGCAATGATGATGACCGTTGCTGTGTCCACTGCCTGCCCGGTGACCGTTGAACCGATGGTGCGTGTCCAGAGCCAGCGCCCGCCAGTGAGCAGCTTGAGTTTCGCCAGCGTGTAGGAATTGGTGAACTCACCCGCCCAGTAGGCAATCAGGCTGGCAATGGCAAACCGGGGCACAAGACCGAAGACGGTCGCAAATGCCTGCTGGTTATGCCAGTCGTCGGCAGGCGGAAGCGCAACGGCGACCGCGCCCATAACGGAAAGCAATGCCATGGCAAGAAAGCCCATCCAGATCGCTCTGCGCGACGCGGCATAACCGTAGACCTCTGTAAAAACATCACCGCATATATAGGTGATGGGAAACAGAAGCTGTGCTCCGCTGACCCGGATGGCGCCAAGTGAACGGAGAATCGGAAGGTCATAGGGGCCGAACTGGCAGATTTTCGGCCCAATCAGGTTTGACACGAGCAGGACGACGACAAAGCCAATCGTCAGTAGATCCAGATATTTATAGCGCCGCATGGAAACTGCAGAATACCGCACACAACGATCTGAATTGTCAGCAATATGGGTACTGGAACATACCGTGGACTCTGGGGATCTTCTTTGACACCAGGCTGCAGGATTGATAAAGTCAGAATTGGTATTTCCTGTCCGGCATCGCCCGTCA
The DNA here is from genome assembly GCF_059115305.1 of Acidobacterium sp. FHG110202_01. Lineage (NCBI taxonomy): Bacteria > Pseudomonadati > Acidobacteriota > Terriglobia > Terriglobales > Acidobacteriaceae > Acidobacterium > Acidobacterium sp. FHG110202_01. Next base: position 278,216 of record NZ_JBZYWJ010000010.1, on the reverse strand, counting down.
AGCGCATGCCAAACAGCGTCCCCGTCGTCTAGCCCGGCCTAGGACACCGCCCTTTCACGGCGATAACACGGGTTCGAATCCCGTCGGGGACGCCAAATCCTTTCAATGCCTTAGCTCAAATCCCCTGTTTCATGGTTTGCCTGAGGAAGTGTCGTGTAAGTGCACCGGAACCTGTGCCATGAATTGCTATTGAGCCTTGGCGGAGGGCCCAGAAGCACCTATGCTTTCATTGCACTCACTCCAGGAGTTTCCACCCCTGGCGGCAGTCCTCGCATCGCCGGAGGCCTGATTCAGGGCTCAAGCGTCCTGATGGACGTTGCCGAATCAATGAGTCAGCGACGCAATGACGATGGCATGAGTGGAGTCAGCGTCGAGGCAATCCAGGAATTCAAGGTTCAGACCTCTGATGCGGTAAAGGCTCAGAGCAAGGGACTGCGCTTTCTTACCATGTTTTCTGAGCGACGATACGCGGCGGACCTGCCCGTCCATCAATGGCGTCTGTTTCGATCACAAGCTCGAAGTTCTTTGCATTGCCGGTTGCTTTAAGCGCATCTTCGAGGTTCGCAGGAATGGTCAGCACTTCGCCCGCAGCCTGCGTCCCCTGGGATGAGATGCCGGCGAGAATAATCACTGGTTCACCGGTAAGCTGACTCTTGTAGCGGGCGACGACGCCGAAATCATGCTCAAAGCGCGTATGCGGAGTTGCGATATCGATGTCCCAGCTGCGAGGGTTCTGCGTGTTCTGCTCGACGATTTGTGCGGTGCGCCCGTCTGCAGACTCTTTAAAGATGAAGGGAAGCTCCTTGCCCAGGCGTGCCGTCCAGACATTATCCAATGCGCCGATCAATACGGCCGGCCCAGTACGCATATCTTCAAAGCTGATCTCGGAAGAGGGGATAAGGCGGTAATTCAGCCCGAGTTTTTCAAGTTTTGCCGCTACACGAGAGGCGCTGGTGGCATCCTCAATCGAGAGATTGGGGGCTACCGAGATGTCGCTGGGTTTCGATGACGGATCTACGGGGCCGCCGCGTGTGATGACCGGCATCACGATCTGTACGGAGGAGCTCGACCCGTTGGCGAAGCTGCTCCAGAACTTGTCCAGTTGCGTGGCCCTGTGCAGCCGTAGCAGAGGAAAATAGCCGGCCAGAGAGAGGGCGAGCAGCGACAATAAGACGGGTACGGCCAGCCGCATTCGTTTTCTTGTCGCTGGAGCCGCAGGAGCAGTAGTGGGTTCGGCGTGTTTCTCTTCGTGTACTTCTGCTGCGACTGGTGTCAGGGATCGTGAAATTTCTTCTTCGGCTACGGGATGCGATTCGTCGCCGTTCTTATGTGGAGGAATTTCATGAGTAAGGACTGTGATCTGGGAATCGGTGGCGGTGTGTTCGATCTCTGCGAGGCGGCGAAATCTGGGAAGGTAGCTCCCCGGGGGAAGCTCGATGCGGATTTCATCGTGAAGACCGTCCTCATAGTAGTACTGAGCAAGTTTCTTTCTTAACTCAGAGGCGGTAACGCGAACGATGGGGTCGGCGCTGGTATCGTAGTCGGGTTTTCGTCCAAAGATCTCGACGCCCAGGGTGCGCTCTTTGAGCGGCGCGTCCTCGCCGTGGATCAGCGATTCATTCACTACATATTTAAGGAATGCGGGGAGACGCTTGCTCATCCGGAAGAGAGGGTGGGTAAGGAGACGCTCGAGCTGGCGGTCGATCTCGTTTCGATCTTCCCCACTCACCATGTCCGCGGGAATCGTCTGCTTCGGCAACATTTTACTGGGTTTCAGTTTACATGGAAGCGGTCACGCTCCGGGTCGAGCGTATGATACAGGCCGCTAAAGCCTTCAATTACTGTGCCATAGACCGTACCTTGCCGTTAAGACGGTATTTCTAACCACGGCTGCTCATTTACTGTAAATCCGGATTTGACTCAGGGAAAGGCAGATTGGTGGTTCAGAAAAAGATGCAACAGGAAAACAGCCGGAACTGGAGCAGACGGGATTTTGTGAAGACGTTTGCTGCTGCCGGTGCGGGACTGGCAACAGGAAAAGCATTTGCTATTGCAGATGGCAATTCAGCCGAAGCGACTTTCATTGTGAAAGAGAAGACCGGAGTCGTGGTGCCGGTAGATTTTACTGGCCTGAGCTATGAGACCTCGCAGCTCGCTCATCCCAGGTTCTTCTCTGGCGAGACGAAGGCACTGATCAGCCACTTCCGCCTGCTGGGCAAGGATGGCGTGCTGCGCATCGGCGGCAATATGAGCGAGTTCAGCTTCTGGAGCCCGAAGACGGCCTCTGATCTGCCCCCGGACGGCACGGAGGGGCCTGATCCGGGTCACGGAACAGACAAGATCTATCGCATCACTCCGCTGGCGATTGACCATCTCGCCGGGTTTCTGGATGCAACGGGATGGAAGCTGATCTATGGTCTGAATCTTGCGCGGTCAGAGCCAGGGCTTGCCACCGATGAGGCGGAGTATGTCTCGAAGACCGTCGGCAAGCGCCTTATTGCGCTTCAGTTCGGCAACGAGCCCGATCTGTTCAAGCACAATAACAATCCCAAAGACCGCTGGCAGTATCCGGAGTTTATTGAGCACTGGCACAAGTTCTACGAGGCTGTGCATCGGCGTGTGCCCCACGTTGCAATTGCAGGCCCGGATACTTCCTACCAGCCGGAGTGGATGAAGCGGTTCGCGGAAGAAGAGAAGAGCCGCATTACCCTGCTTACGGGGCACTATTATGCAGGCGGACCGCCGACAGATCCTAAGCTGACGACACAATCTCTATTGGAGCCGGGCCACCGCTTCGAAGATCACGTGTTGCGTGCCATTGAGGTGGCCAGGGCCAATGGCCTGCCGTATCGTATGTCAGAAGGAAACACCTGCTACGGCGCGGGCAAAAAAGGCGTGAGCGATACGTTTGCGTCTGCATTGTGGGCGGTGGACTTCTGGCTGCAGCTTGCTCAACAGCGGTCTACCGGCATTAATCTTCATGGTGGCGCCAATGGTCTCTATACGCCGATTGCCGGCTCTGCTGTGTCAGGCTTTACGGCTCGGCCAATCTTCTATGGAATGCTTCTCGCTGGGCAGTTCGTGGGGAAGGAATTGCTCTCGACAAGCTTCGATACGCAGGGGAAAAACCTGGTGGGGTATGCAGCGCATGGTGAAAAAGGCGTGAGCGCAGCGCTCATCAATCGCGAGTCCACGCCTGCAAAGATTCGCATCCAGCTTCCTGTTGAGAGTGCAGATTCGAAGCAGAAAGCCGGACTGTGGCGTCTGGTTGCGCCATCACTGGACAGCACCTCGGGGGTGACGCTTGCCGGCGCGGAAGTGGATGCCTCAGGCAACTGGGCACCGAAGCGCGTCGAGCCCATCCCGCTTCATAACGGAACCGCTGTTCTTGAGCTGCCCGGTTACAGTGCAGCTTTATTGCAGACTGGAGAGATTTAACGGGCAGGTTGCGAATCGGGCGCGGAATCTGGTAGCCGTGTAATGGTTCTTAAAAACCTCGGCCCTCTTCGCAGGCCGAAGGCTCTTCTGCGCCTGAGGGGTATATCGAAATGGTTCGACTGCTTGCTGTGTTGATTGCTGCCTTCACCGTGTTCTCCGTGACCGGGTGGGCTGCAATCAGGCAGCAGGATGCTTCGGTCTATCTGACACGGCCGGAAGACGACCATGCGCCGACCTTCGATGCCGCATTCGGTGATGGGAGGCGCGATTGCACTGCGGCGCTGCAGCAGGCCATCGATACGCTGCAAAGCGAGCACCATCACGGCATTCTCTTTATCCCGTCTGGACGTTACCGGCTTTCCGGGACGGTGTATGTCTGGACGGGGATACGGCTGATTGGCTTTGGCGAGCGGCGCCCTGTATTTCTGCTGCCGGATGGCGTTCCCGGCTTTGACGGAGCGAAGCCGCGCTACCTCTTTCACTTTGCTCATGAGCGCCCTGCTGCCGGAGCGCCTGTGCAGGACGGTACCTCCGAGACGTTTTACAGCGGCATGTCCAATATCGATTTTGAGATTGGCGAGCGCGATCCAGCTGCTGTAGCCATCCGCTTTCATGTCGCGCAGCACGGAATCCTTTCGCACATGCAATTCCACGTTGGATCAGCTCACGCGGCGCTCATGGATGTGGGAAATGTTGCCAGCGATCTTCACATCGTCGGCGGCGATTACGGCATGGATACAGGGAAGACGGCTCCTGGATGGCAGTTCGTTCTGATGGATTCAGTCATCGAGGGACAGCGCCGCGCAGCAATTCGCACCCATGAAGCAGGAATGACGCTGGTGCGCGTCGCAGTTCGCAACGTTCCAGTGGGAATTGATATTCCGGATGGGCAGATAGAAGAGCTTTACCTTCGTGACAGCTCATTCACTTCCATCGAACAGGCAGCATTGCATCCAGGGGATGTGCTGAACGTGCGGTCGCAGATTTCGGCGGACAATCTGCTGTGCCGCGGGGTGCATCAGTTTTTCGCGGCAGCTGATGGGTTACCAGAATATGCTCCGCGCGGCTCATACACTGTGGATCGGCTGCGCATCGGTGTGCAGCTTGGGCCCGATGGCCGCAGTGCGGGATTCCATTTCGATCATCGCGAGCATGCGGGCGTTTCTGAGATGCCGGCAACGGATGTGCCTGCGCTGCCGCCTGTCTCCACCTGGACGAATGTCAGGAAACTCGGTGCTTTTGGCGATGGAATGCACGATGATACGGCGGCGCTACAGAAAGCCATCACCGATCACGCTGCGCTTTATTTTCCTGCGGGGCGATACCGTCTGACGGGTACGCTGCATCTGCGTCCTGACAGCGTGCTCGTCGGCCTGCATCCTTTTGTCACGCAACTGGTTCTTGCGCCTTATACTCCGCAGTTTGCCGGAGACGGCCCGATGATTCCTCTGGTCGAATCACCTGCCGGGGGAACGGATGTCATTAGCGGTATCGGCATTTCTACGGGCACATTCAATCCCCGTGCTGCAGGTATTGTTTGGAAAGCTGGCGCGCGTTCGATGATCGAAGATGTGAAGTTCATCGGAGGGCGCGGCACGTTGACCGAGGATGACAAGCCACTGCGTGTCTATCCTGAGCCTCCAGGCAAGGAGCCCGATCGCTCCGAGGCATGGAACAGGCAGTACCCGAGCCTGATCATTCATGGCGGGGGTATTTTTCGCGCTATCTGGAGCGCAAGCACCTTTGCCCGCGCAGGTCTTGTCATTGAGGACACGGAGGTTCCGGGCCGTATCTTTGGCTTCTCCTGCGAGCACCACCTGAAGAATGAAGTCGAGGCGCTTCATGCTGCTAACTGGCGGATTCTTGCACTGCAGACAGAGGAAGAAAAGCTTGAAGGCAAGGATGCCGTTGCTCTGATGTTTCAGGATGCCAGAGAATTCTTCTTCGGGAATCTCTTTCACTACCGGGTCTCCCGCAGTCTAGGACCTGCCGATCATGCCATCTCGGTTGCAGGTGCGACTGACGCCGAGTTTGCCAACGTTCACGTATTTGCCGGTGGGCGCTATGCCTTCGACCATTCAGTTCTTGATGAGCGCAGCGGAGTCCGGTCGCGTGTGCGTGAATTTGCGTCGTTTGCTACAGCTAAGCCATTGATTGCTGGCTCTGCGCCAGATGTTCCCGCAGTATTTGTGCCGCGTTCGTTGAAGACGCTGGCGACTGGTTTGACCGACATTACGGGCCTGGTTCCTGCGAAAGACGGTGACCTGCAATTCACAGATGCCTTGGCGCACCGGCTCCTGCAGTGGAACGCGTCTTCCGGGCATATCAGCATGCTGAAGCTGCCTGCTGATGCAGGGCCTGTAGTGCTGGCTGGAAACCTGCTGCTCGACGCAGCGGGGCACGTCACAGATCAGGCAGGGACACAGCTTGAGCCAATTGCGCCGAGCTCTGGCGTGCTGCTTCTGCCAGCGGGCGGCCACAGCGGGATTCATGCGCTGGAGCCCTTTCTTGCAGCGCAGCGGGGATTTGCGCTCGATCGCGACGGAGCGATTCTGCCTGTAGCCAAAGACATGAGGCCGCTTCTCTATGCCTCTCAGTTTGCGCTGTTCCGCCCCGGCACTCCCCACCTGCTTGTTTCTGAGGACGATGCGCGTGTCTACAGATTCACCACAACGCCCCGGTCGGCGGAACTGGTAGCTGAGGTTCCCGGCTCATCGGTGGTGGAAGATATCGCAGGCAACATCTACATTGCCGGCGACCAGCTCTTCGTTCTCAACCGAAACGGCCAGCGTCTCGGCACGCTGGAGCTGCCGTCGCGCCCTACGGCGCTGGCTATCGGTGGCGCAGGCGACCGAACGCTTTTCATTGGCGCGCGGGATAGCCTCTATGCCATTCAACTAGCAGAGGGGCACTAGATTCACGCTTCGCCGACGTATCATGCGGGTCTTTCAATCCTTCTTAATACCCGCACAAACCACTGATTATGAAAGGGATATTCCTCGGACAAGAGGTAATATGCTTTCTTCTCTAACCGTAAGGAACTAGCCAATCGTTAGTTTGTGTCTTTAGTGTCACCGCTGTTTTAAAGAATAGTGTTCCAGGCGAATTCAGGAGAGGCGGTAAAAGAAGTTCATGGGCAGTTCCAGGAAGTCAAAAAATACAAAAGCAAACTGGTACGTGCGGTCATTTGCAGGCATTGTTGTTGCAATTTTTCTTCTGGGGTGGGGTCCTGCTGCTTTCAGTCAGGGTGCGAATGCAACCATTCGCGGAACTGTGACTGACAGCTCAGGAGCGGTCGTGCCGGGCGCAAGTGTAGTGCTCACAAATGAGGACACCGGCACTGTGGTCTATAAGGGAGCCACAACCGACGCAGGCATCTTTGTTGCCCCCCAGGTTCCAACGGGTTCGTACACGCTGGCTGTCGAAGCTGCCGGCATGAAAAAGACGACAGTAGAGCATCTTCAGGCGACAATCTCGCAGACACTGGAGATCCCGGTAACGCTGCAGCTGGGCGAAGTGACCAGCGTGGTCACGGTAACTGCGAATGGCGAGCAACTGGAACGCTCGACCTCGAATGTCAGCACGCTGATTACTCCTTCAGAAGTACAGGCCCTCCCCATTGCCAACCGCGACGCCTTTAACCTGCTGGCTCTGGTGCCCGGCGTCTCCTATGGTGGAAACGGAACTTCTCTGAATTCACAGGCTGTTTCGTTCAACGGAAGCCGCTCACTGAATACGGAAATGCTGCTGAATGGTGTTTCACTCGTAGTGCCTTCGACGGGCTATACGAGCCCGATGCCGGCTCCGGACGGCATCACCGAGATGCGCATCCTCACAAACAATGCTCCCGCTGAGTTCGGCCGCACATCGGGCGGCGTGGTTGCAGTGAACACACGCTCGGGAACGGATACCTTTCATGGCGGTGTCTACAGCCTGGTGCGCAACGAAGCGCTGAACGCGAACAATTACTTCTATAATCTGAAGGGCGTGCCGCGGTCGGAGGACCGGTATTATCAGTTCGGCGGCCTTTTGGGGGGCCCGGTTGCGATTCCGCACGTGTGGGGAAGAAAGCACGGGACCTTCTTCTTTGTGAACTACGACCGGACGATCATCAAGACTCCGAGCGTGCAGACCGATACCGTTCCTTCAGCAGACTGGCGCACCGGCAACTTTTCCTCTGCGAAGATCGCCATCTATGATCCGCAGACACATGCCCCGTTTCCCGGCAACATCATCCCCGACAACAGGATTGACCCCGCGGCCAGGCTGATTATGGCACGGCTTCCGCAGTCGAACTTCGCAGGGACTTACGATTCGACCAATAACAGGAATACAGGCAACTTCGTGCTGCGAAAGACGTCGCAGCAGGACAATATCCGCGCCATTGGACGCCTCGATCAGCAGATCGGTCTCAACGACCGTTTCTATGTCTCCATCTTCCGCACCGATTACAACCAGCCGCTGATTCCCACCTTCGGGGATTCGGTGCTGTCTTCGAACTACGACTGCAACTGCATTCGCTCCTGGACAGACTCGGTTGGGTACACACACACGTTCTCGCCGACGCTGGTTCTCGACCTGAACTACGGATTCTTCCGCAACGGTGCTTATCGCAAGCCGCTGGGCCTGGATACGGATGCGTCGCAGTTCCAGATTGCGTCGCTTCCGATGAACCAGCTGCCGGCTATCGCCATTTCCGGAAGCTATACGGGCATCGGTTCTACGACGAATACAAACCAGCTCAACGTGACCAATACCTTCATTCCCTTCGGATCGATTACGAAGACCTGGAGGACGCACACCTTCAAGATTGGCGCATCATATCGCTGGAACCAGTTCAATTCCTTTAATCCGGCCTCGTATGTGAACGGCAGTATGAATTTCACTGGCGAGATTACAAGCCCCACTTCTGCCACGAGCAATCCTGCAAATGCGCTCGCAGATTTTCTGCTTGGCAAGGTGAAGACGGCGAGCTATGAGCTTCCCCAGCCGGAGAACGGACGCCGCAATGCGAACCTCGGGATCTTCGGGCAGGATGACTGGCGTATTCTGCCGACTCTGACACTCAACCTGGGCGTGCGGTATGAATATGAAAGTCCCCAGATCATTACGAGCAACCAGTATTCGCGCATTGACCAGAACACGGGCGAGCTGCTGATTGCCGGTCAGAACGCCTCCCGGTCGCTCAATATCACCACCCCAAAGCTGGATTTCTCGCCGCGCATCGGGTTGTCATGGAGCGTCCTCCCCCATACTGTTGTTCGTGCAGCATTCGGCACCTTCTATGGCAATGTGCTTTCGGAGCTGGGTGGTCAGATCGCTTATCCCGGTTATGACGTCACCCAGAGCTTCAACGACCTGGGCACTGGTGTAGCACAGTCCTTCGCGCTCTCCGATGGAATTCCTCTTACTGCCCAGCGCGACCTGAATCATCCGGAGAATGCATTGGTGGGCACGAGCCCTTCCAAGCCTCTCCAACTGCCCGGCGTGCAGTTTGGAAAGCTGAGCCCAATGCAGATGATCGAGCAGTGGAATGCCGGCATTCAGCAGGAGCTGCCGCTGAACATGGTCTTTGAGCTGAACTACATCGGCAGCCATGCTGTGCATCTGCCCACCAACGTTCCGTTCAACCTGGTGCCTATTTCGCAATGGGATGCGGTAGCGTTTGCCGGCACTACGACCGCGCAGCAGCTGGCTAAGCCCTATCAGAATCTGGGCACCTTCACCTCGGTGATGGACGTGGGAACAGCAAGTTATAACGCGCTGCAGGCCTCTTTGCGCCGCCAGTTCTCTACCCGTCTTGCGTTCCTGATGAACTACACGTGGTCGAAGAACCTCGATACGGACAGCAGCGTCTTTGGCAACGGCCTGCCAGCCCAGGCTTCGGCCCACGCGCAATACACCGGCGATCCGGCGCTGCGTAAGCTCGATTATTCTCCCAGCAGCTTCGACGATCGCAATGTCTTCAACCTGGCCCTGCAGTACACCACGCCGGGGCCAATCTGGCTGCACAACATCAAGATCAGCCCGATTGTGATTGCACGCTCGGGCCAGCCAATCAATATCACGCAGACCAATCTGATTCCGAATGTGACGCAGCAGCGCCCCAACGGCGACACGAGACATCTGCGGCTCAACGAGTCCTACATTACAGGCGGTTCTCTCCAATACCTTACCCCCGCCTCCGATTCAGATTTCCCGCTCACGCCCAGCGGCCCACTGTTTACCGGCAGCGGAGCTTCGAAGCGTGAAGTGCTGGCGGCAGGATTGGGAAATGTTCCTCGCAACGCGATCTACGGGCCGGGCGAGCTGAACATAAATCTCTCGGTTTCGCGGACCTTTTCATTATTCGAGCGCCTCAGACTGGAGTTGCGCGCGGATTCGTTCAACCTGCTGAATCACACAAACCTTGCGCCTCCGGATGTATCGCTGGCAGCTACAACGGGTGCCGGGGCGCCTATCTTCAACTCGCCTGGCTTCGGCCAGATTGACTCCGCCAATCCTGCGCGCACGATGCAGCTTGTCGGACGGATCTCGTTCTAGGAGTGCAGTCCAGACGCAGGAGGAAAATTGTGATGCCCTCCCCCAGAGGAATCGCCAATGCCATCCTCCTGCTCACCGGTTGCTGTTCCTTCATAGCCGGCGGGCAGGGGGTGGGAGTCGCCAACGCCCAAACCATAGCTACAGTCACCGTCAACCCAAATTCCACTACTACCTCTATCGCTCCTTCCTTTCTTGGTCTTTCCCTGGACCTGGCTGAGACGCAGTACATGATCGGCACCAGTTCCTCATCGAATGCCGGTTTCAAGCAACTGGTAAAAAACCTCACTACCTATGCCAATGGACCGATAGAGATCCGCGAGCTCAGCGATGAGGCTTTCTCGAGCACAACAACAGCGAATGATTTGCCGGCGCTTTCGAGTTTCTACAGCACGATGCAATCGGCATCGACGTACGGAGTAAAGTACTGGGTAGGTGTCGATTTCGCGGACAACTTCGACTCGAATGACAATGACAATGGAACGGCAGCGTCGCAAGCGGAGACAATCTACAACAGCCTTCCTTCAGGCAGCCTGCTGAGCTACGAGATAGGCAATGAGCCCGATCTGTACGCTCAGAACAGCAAGCGCTCTTCCTCCTACGATTATTCGCAGTACAAGTCCGAATATGAGCAGGCCGTAGCCGCGATCGAGGCGAAGAATACCGGCATTGCCATGGCTGCGCCCGTCTTTTCCGGTTTTGCAAATGACTTCATCGGCAATCTCGATGACTTCATTGCAGTGGAACAGGCGCACCTGGGTATGCTCAACCTGCATTACTACGGCGGGAGTCACTGCAACGGCAAAACGGTAGCGAGTGACTACCTGATGACCGATGGGGCCGTGAACTATTCGAACGATTCCTCGCGGCCGAATAACGTAGCTGGCTACATCAGCGCACTGAATCAGGTTGGCCGAGGAAATTTCCGTATCGGTGAAATGAATTCCGTTGCGTGTTCAGGTCAGGATGGCGTCAGTAATACTTTCCAGTCTGCGCTGTGGTTTCTGGATGAGGCCATGAGCTATGCGACGGCAAAAGTGAGCGGAGTCAACCTCTTCACCATCCACAATTCAGCCGCATACTACAGTCCTTTCAAGTTTGCCCATACGGGAACATTCCCTGTCTATACCTATTCCATTGCGCAGATTAACCCTGTTTATTACGGCATGCTGACCACCGCAATCATGCTGCAGTCAAACGCAGCTCTGTTGCCGGTTGATCTCAGCACATCCTTAAATATCAAGGCATACGCAACGAAGGACAGTGCGGGCATTGTCCGCGTCCTGCTGATCAACAAGGAAGAGGCTTCCTCCGGCGACGGGAATGTCTCTCTCACGGTTACAGGCCGGGGAAACGCCGCGCTCTGGCAATTGTTGGCCACGAACAACGATTACCGGGTCAGCGACTACACCACCTACACTTCCGACGATAAGATCACGCTCGCTGGGCAAACCTTCAAGGTTTCCAGCGGAACCCAGGATGGTCTTCTGCATGGAACGGAAACTCATCCGTCGGTCACTCCATCCAGCGGCGTTTATACCATCTCAGTGCCTCATAGCAGCGCTGTCGTAGTGAAGATCCCATAAACCCCATAACTTCAGGAGCACTCACCCATGACGCACTTCCCCAAACCTGTCCTGGTTCCTGCCCTCCTGCTCTCCTGTTGCGGTTTTGTAGCAACAGGCGGCCAGGGTGCAGGGACCGCGCATGCCCAGACCATAGCGACAGTCTCAGTTGATCCGAATGCCGCTACCACTCCCATCGCGCCTTCTTTCCTGGGATTGTCGATGGTCCTGACCGAGACGCAGTACATGGTCGGCACCAACACATCCCCGAATCCCGGTTTCGTCCGGCTCGTGCAGAACCTGACCCAGTATGGCAACGGCCCAATGGTCATTCGCGAGCTGAGCGACAAGGCATTCAGCACCACGACAACATCGAGCGATCTTCCGGCGCTCTCGGCCTTCTACAACACCATGCACTCTGGAACTCCGTATGGCGTGAAGTATTTCACCGGCGTCGACTTCGCAGGCAACTTCGATGCGGATGACAATGACAATGGAACTGCAGCCTCGCAGGCCTTAACTCTGTCTCAGAGTCTGCCTCAGGGCAGCATTTTGAGCTATGAGGTCGGCAACGAGCCTGACCTCTATGTATCAAGCGGCGCGCGCTCTTCATACAGCTATGCGCAGTTCAAGTCGGAATTCGAACAGACCGCGGCTTCGATTGAGGTACAGAATACCGGCATTCCTCTTTCGGCGCCTGTATTTTCCGGCTTTGCAAGCAGCTATATGACTAACCTCAACGACTTCATTGCATCGGAGCATTCGCATCTGGGCATGCTCAACCTGCACTACTATGGCGGAAGCCACTGCAACGGCAAGAGCGTAGCGGATGATTATCTGCTGACCGACACTGCTGTCAACTACTCGAACGACGCCTCGCGTCCCGAGAATATCAATCCAGCAGGTTATATCGACACGCTGAAGGGCGTAGGCCTGAGTAACTTCCGCATCGGTGAGATGAATTCCGTTGCATGCTCAGGTCAGGATGGCGTCAGCAATACCTTCCAGTCGGCGCTGTGGTTCCTGGATGAGGCCATGAGCTATGCGACCGCAGGCGTAAGCGGGATCAATCTCTTCACTCTTCATAATTCGGCCGCATACTATAGCCCTTTCAACTTTACTCGCGTCGGAACTTTTCCTGACTATACCTACACCATCACGCAGATCAATCCGATCTACTATGGCCTGCTGACGACTGCGGTGATGCTGCAGTCCCACGCAGCGCTGTTGCCCGTAGACATCAGCACATCTTTGAATATCAAGGCATACGCGGTGAAGGCCAGCGACGGCACGATGCGCGTTCTGCTGATCAACAAGGAAGAAACATCATCCGGCGACGGGAACGTGTCCATCATAGTCCCCGGCAGCCATGGCAAGGGGCACGCGCTGCTCTGGCAGCTGCTGGCCACGAACAACGATTACCGGATGAGCGACTACACGACATACACCTCAGATGACAAGATCACCTTCGCAGGGCAGACTTTCAAGGTTGCGAGCGGAACCCAGGACGGCCTTCTGCATGGTGCCGCTTCACACCCGAACATCGCTCCGGTGAATGGCGTCTACACCATTCCGATGCCGCATACCAGTGCGGTCATCGTAAAGATTCCTTAGTTCCTTCAACAAAGTAGAGAAAGGGCAGACATCACCAATGTCTGCCTTTCTCAATGGATGTTCAGCCATTTCAGGACTGCCCGGTTCCACTTGCCGGTCTCCGTCGCCGGATAGTCGAAACTGATGCTGCACTTCCATTTTTTGACATTCAATCGCTTGAATAAGGCAACATTCATGCTGACCTCCCAGACTGGTAAGACTGTCTTTTCCCCAAAAAGCCGAATTTGTTCAAAACAAATCATTAATTTTGTACCGGCAATGTCGACTCTCTTTTGGCTGCATGCTGATCTCTTCTCCATACTGCATGGCATTGACCCCATGTTCTCCAGCCTATGAAAACGTGCTTGACAATAGCTAGCTCCAGCGGGCAGATTGTTACGCGATAGTTCAATCGGTTGAATAGGCAAAATAATGCAGCGCTTTGGAGGATGCAGCTATATGACATGCGGTTCCTTGGGGGCAAGACTCGGGTTTGTAGCATTGTTGCTATCGATGGTATGCGGAGGCACACTAGCCGCGCAGACCATTGGCGGTTCGATTGCCGGCGACGTAACGGACCAGCAGAATCTCCGTGTGCCTGACGCGCAGGTGGTCGCTACTGAGCAGGAAAAACAAGTCAGGACTACAGCGATAACAGATAGCAACGGACACTTCGTTTTTGCAGAACTGTTGCCCGGTACCTATTCCATCAGCGTGACAGCTCCCGGCTTCCGGTCCTTTGAACGCAGAGATATCCCGCTTCATGCGCAGGACAAGATTTCCATCGGCGAGATTGCGCTCCAGATCGGCAATGCTGCGGCGACGGTTGAGGTCACGACGCAGGCTCCTCTTCTGCAGACGGAAAGCGGGGAGCGCTCGGATGTGCTCGATGCCAAGCAGATGGAAAACATCCAGGTGAACGGCCGGAGCCCGCTTGATCTGACGAAGCTGACGCCGGGCGTTATCAGCACGGCAAACTTTCAGGTTGGAAGCAACAGCATCGGAAGCAATGGCGGTCCGACGGGCATATTCATCAATGGCAACCGCAATAATCAGAACCAGATCACAATCAATGGCGTTACCGACCTGGACACAGGCGCGAATAACAGCTTCAATGTGACAGTCAGTCTCGATGCGACAGCCGAGTTCAAGATATTGACCAGCTCCTATCAGGCGGAATATGGCCGCAGCTCGGGCGGTCAGATCGCGATTGTGACCAAGAGCGGCACGGACCAGTATCACGGCAGCGGCTACTGGTATCACCGCAATGAAAGTATGAACGCGAACAACTGGCTGAACAATCTCAACCATCTGCCACGCAATTTATTTCGTTATAACGACCCCGGATACACGATCGGAGGGCCGGTGTGGGTGCCGCATGTTTTCCCACGCGGGCAAAACAAGCTTTTTTTCTTTTTCGGACAGGAGTTCCAGAGGCAGCTTTCGCCGGTTGCTGCCAAGCATGTGACGATGCCGACTGCTGCAGAGCGGACCGGCGACTTCTCGCAGACGGTGGACCAGAACGGCAACCATGTCACTATTAAGGATCCGGAGACAGGACAGCCTTTCCCGGGAAATGTTATTCCGTCATCGCGCCTCTATGGCGCAGGGCAGGCTCTGTTGAATATTCTTCCGCAGCCGAATGTCTCCGGGCAGAAGGGCTACAACTACACTTCACAGATCTCAGGACAGTTGCCGCGCCGCGAAGATGTGCTGCGCGTGGATTACAGCCCTACGCAGAACCTGAGGTTCTTCGGCCACTACATCAACAACACGCAAAGCAACAATACGCCTTATGGCGGCAGCATCTTCGGGCTTAACTTTCCGATTGTTACCGTCATCCATCCCACGTTAAGCAATAGCTACGCCGCTGGCATGACATGGATCATCAATCCTACAACCACGAATCAGTTTCTTTTCGGCACATCGCACAACACGATCCGTTACAACCTTCCTGATGACACACTGACGCGCACTCATTCCGGAATCGACCTGCCTTTGCTCTACCCCTCGGCAGTTCAGGGAGACCTGATTCCCAGCTCAAGTTTCAGCGGGCAACATATGTCGAACAGCCCGTCCTTTGGCACTTCGAATGGACCCTATGTGAACTTCAATACTGTGATCGACTTTGCTGATAATGTATCGAAGCTCTGGGGATCGCATTTCCTCAAGACTGGCATCTACTTTGAGCGCAGCCGCAAAGACCAGATCACAGGTGCAGCATTTAACGGCATCTACAACTTTGGCGACAGCAGCAGCAATCCATACGACACGGGGTATGGCTATGCCAATGCGCTGCTCGGTGTCTATCAGACATTTACACAGGCAAGCTCGTTCTCAAACGGAAAATACCGCTACTGGAACATAGAAGGCTACCTGCAGGATACGTGGAAGGTTACACCGCATCTAACGCTCGACTACGGCCTTCGTCTTGCGTGGTATCAGCCGCAGTATGATGCTGGTCTCCAGACAAGCAGCTTCGATCCAGCTGCATTTAATCCGGCGAATGTGCCGCGGCTTTATACACCTTGCTTCAACGGAACAAAACGTGCCGCCTGCGATACCCCGACGGGCCAGACATTGGGAATATTCGCTCTTGCGCAGGAAGTCCCGGGGACAGGCGATCCCTATAACGGCATGGTGAAAGCCACAGACTCTAATCGCTATCTAATGGATAATCGGGGGCCGCAGTTGGGACCACGTTTCGGGTTTGCCTACTCGGCAACAAGTAATACCGTCGTGCGCGGCGCCGCCGGCATCTACTATGACCGTATTGAAGGAAATCCGACCTTCAACCTCTTGGCTAATCCTCCGAATACTGTACAGCCCACACTGACGTACGGCTACGCGCAGGACATCGCTTCGGGCACTGCTATTCTGGCGCCGCCAACAGTGTATGCGACAGATAAGGCCGGCCGTATTCCCACGGCGTATGACTATACACTTAGCATCCAGCAAAGTCTGCCAGGCAGCACAGTTTTTGATATCGCTTATGTAGGCACGCAAGGGCGGCACCAGCAAGTGTATCGGAACTTGAACTATGTTCCTTATGGTTCTACCTTCCTGCCCCAGAATCAGGATCCGACACTGCAGGCGACACAACCCAATGCGCTGCTCGGCAGCAATGCGCTTCCGGCTGCGTTTCTTCGACCATATGTCGGTTATGGCACTATCAACTTTTCAGAAAACAGTAGCTATTCCAACTACAACGCGCTGCAGGTGAGTGCACAGCGCCGTGCCGGCAGGTACATCTTCTTTGGCGCAGCGTATACCTGGAGCAAGGCGCTTTCCATCGCGTCTACTGATACAACATATATTCGCAATGACCAGTACAACCGCCAGGTAAATTACGGCCCGACGGCATTCGACTTGCGGCATGTTTTTGCGGTGAACTACGTGCTCACTTCGCCTCATTTCGCGCCGTCCTCATGGATATTAAAAGAGCTTGCGAACGGCTGGCAGCTTTCAGGGGTTGCGCAGGCATTTACGGGTGCACCCTTCACGCCGGGCTACAGTATTTCAAGCGCTACGACTGCAAATATTACTGGTTCCACAACGGAAGGCGCCAGGTTGCGTATGCTCTGCAACCCGCGCACGAATGCTCCGGGCGGCCCGTTTGGACGATTGAATGCGAGTTGCCTTGGCGCACCCCTGCCGGGAAGTCTCGGCCTTGAGTCAGGGGTTAACTGGCTGAGGAATCCGGGCAGCATCAATTTCGATATGTCGCTGCAGAAGGAGTTGTCGTTCACCGAGCGTGTGCACCTGCAGCTTCGCGTGGATGCATTCAACGTCTTCAATCACCCCAATTTCACGGGCCTTAACTCGACGGTGAACTTCAGCGGATCGTATCCGAATGGGCTAACGGTCTCGAACCAGGGTTCGACGGGGAACATCACCGGTTTTGGCGCGGTGAGTTCGGTCTCGGACCCCCGTATTCTACAAACCCTGATCCGAGTGAAGTTTTAGTCTCCTGAAATGCGGGCCTCGATCAAGGAGGTCCGCATCTTTTTTCATGAGATGCGAAGATAGTCGCAGTGCGGAACTCAGTTACAGTCAGGATCCTTCCTACCTTCAGTCTTGTGTTTCTGGGCTACCTGACAGTCGGTCTTTGCGTCAGCGCATTGCCGCAATTTCTTCATCTGGAGATGGGTTGCTCTGCCGCTGTAGTAGGAGCTGTTTTCGGCGTGCAATACCTGGCTACATTGGGAACGCGCAACCTTGCCGGGCGCTTTAACGATACCCGCGGTCCGCGGCGCGCCATGCAGACTGGACTGCTCTTGTGTGGGGCCAGCGGTCTGCTGCTCATACCGTCGGGCTTTCTAAAGAGCTCGTATGCGATGGGCATTCTTGTGATTGCTCTGATGCGCTTGCTGCTTGGCTGGGGAGAAAGTTACATTTCGACCTCTGGATCGATCTGGGGAATTGATCGCGTCGGCACGCAGCACGCAGCACAGGTCATTGCCTGGAGCGGTGTCGGCTCTTACGGTTCACTGGCTTTTGGCGCGCCGTTGGGACAATGGATTTATGCGCATCTCGGATTTGGCGCGGTAGGCGCTTCGCTCGGAGTGATCGGGCTTCTGGGGCTCGTGATATCGCTGACAATTGGCGCGAAGAAAATAGAACACAGGATGCCGGAGCCTTCGATGGCAACTTTTCGCAAGGTACTTCCCTTCGGTGTGATTCTCGCGCTTGGAGGGGCCGGCTTCGCTACACTGACTTCTCTGGTAGTGCTTTTCTTCGATACCGAGGGATGGAAGGACGCACCGCTTACGCTCACGCTGTATGGGGTCTGTTTCGTTGCTGTGCGTGTCTTTGGCGGTGGACTCAATAAACGTCTTCCCGGTCTTGCACTGGCCTGCATTTCTCTGTTAGTTGAGACGGGCGGTCTGGTATTGCTTGCCTGTTCGCATCGTGCGGCAGAGGCGTTTGTTGCATCAGCGCTGATCGGCATTGGTTCTTCACTGGTATTCCCTATTCTGGGGGCCGAGGCGATTTCTGTCGTTGGACAGAGCGATCGCGCAACAGCACTCAGCCTCTATACCGGCTTCATCGATTTTTCCATAGGCTTTACCAGTGCATGCGCAGGGATGCTGACACAGTGGCATGGGTTTCGGCTGATCTATCTCGGCTCAGCGGGATGTGCCGGACTTGCGGCAATGCTATGTCTTACGCAGATACGGCGCTCTAATGACGCGAAACCGCAGTTGACTCTCGTGGAATAAGCACTGGGTCGACAATGATGCGACACGGCTTGGTGCCTGGCTTCTCGATGGTTTCGAGCAGATGAGTAGCTGCCTGGCGACCCATAGTTACGAGCGGCTGGCGCAGCGTAGTGATGCTGGGGCTGAGGTATTCGGCTCCTTCAATATCGTCGAAGCCGATGACAGCTACGTCCTCAGGCACGCGCAGTCCTGCTTCGCGGATTGCGCGTATGGCGCCGATGGCCGTCACGTCGTTGAAAGCAATGAGAGCGGTAAATGCCTTGTTGCGCGTCAACAGGGCTTTGGTGTCCTCGTATCCCTCGGCAGGTGCAGAAAGTTGAGTGCTGCGGTTCTCAGATTTGAGTTGTGCGACGAGATCACGTCGGAGAGCAACACCGTGTTCCTGTGCCGCTTCCTGGATGCCCTGCCAGCGCTGCTCAGTTGCAGCACGCCAGGGATGGCCCTTGATGACGGCGATGCGTCGATGCCCATGCTGGGCCAGATGTTCGAGTGCCAGTCTTCCTCCGAGAACGTTGTTCAGGCGGACGTGTCCAACACTCTCAGGCTGTGGCTGGCTGCTGATACAGACAATAGGCCGGCTCATCTCCTTGCCGACAGGAGTATTGATGAAGATGAATCCTTCAACTGCGCGCTCAATCAATCTGCTGGCATACTCATCTACGACTTTCGTATTGCCATAATGATTTGCAGTGAAGTAAAGATAGTGGCGCTGTTCAAGTTCCTGGTCGATGCCGGCGGCGATGTTGGCAGCATAGGCCTCGCGAATTTCCGGCATAAGGATCGCGACAGTATACGAACGCCGTGTGTAAAGGTATTTGGCGTAAAAGTCAGGACGGTAATTGAACTGCCGTGCAGCCTCGATGATGCGGTTGCGTGTCGCTTCAGGAATGAGTCGGGCACGCGGTGCATTGTTCATCACCAGGGAAATGGTGCTAGGTGAGAGCTTCAGATATTCTGCGAGGCTCTTCTGGCTCAGCGGTGTGGGTTGACCGTTTTCGGTCTGCATTTTCCGCTGCGGTTTCTTCGACTTTGATTTAGGATGATTCAATCGGTTGAATACATGGCTAGCAATACATCTTACAGAGCATCATATCAAGATTGTGCTCGACTTTGGCGCAAGATTGCTTCCAGTATAACGGTGATCGCAATCTCCAGAACAATTCATATTTTCGCCGCGCTGCTTGCATTCACAATTACGCTGCCTGCTTTCGCAAGTAGTATGTCTGTCTTTAGCAGCAGGCCGAATGACTCCAAAGCAATCACACTAACGCGCCAGGACTTTGGAGCAGTGGGGGACGGCAAGGCCGATGATGCTTCGGCATTGCAAGCAGCCATTGATCAGGTGGAGCGCACGACCCGCCAGGGAATTGTCTTTCTGCCTGAGGGACGGTACCGGCTGGGGAAGACGGTTTATGTGTGGACAGGCATCCGCATCATCGGTTTTGGGGCGAAACGGCCAGTGCTGGTACTGGGTCGCAGCACGCCGGGTTATCAGCAGGGCGAGAAAAAGTATATGGTCCACTTTGCCAGCGATAAGCCCGCACCGGGCCAGCCGATTGTCGATGCCAATGCGCGCACTTTTTATAGCGGCATGATGAATGTCGATTTCGAGATTGAAGATGGCAATGCAGCAGCAGTTGCTATCCGCTTTCATGTTGCGCAACACAGTTTTTTGAGCCACATGGATTTTTCCCTCGGCTATGCACGCGCTGGACTCGAAGACATTGGCAACCAGGCAAGCGACCTCCACTTTCATGGCGGCGAGTATGGCATCGTGACAGGAAAGACTTCACCCGGCTGGCAGTTTCTCCTGATGGATTCGAGCTTCGACGGACAGCGCACAGCGGCGATCCTCACCCAGGAAGCAGGCCTGACGCTGGTGCGTAACCGTTTCGAGCATGTTCCAGTGGCTGTCCAGGTTGTTCCGGGAGCAGTTGAGCAGTTTTACATGCGAGACAGTCTGCTGCATGGCATTTCCAGAGCGGTAATCACGCTTGGAGAGACGCGCAACTTTCGCTCGCAGGTCAGCGTCGAGAATGTTGCGTGTGATGGCGCACCCGTCTTTTCGACGGACGAACATGACGCTGAGGTTCGAGCTCCCTCGCCAATCTATCGAGTGCGCAGCTTTGTTCGTGGACTTGCGATTCAAATTGATGGACGTGAAGCCGGCATCAAGACTGAGAAACATCTGGAGCCACTGATGGTACCGCCAGCACTCCCAGCTTCTGATGTGCCGGAGCTTCCTGCGGTCGAGACATGGGCAAATGCAAGAGACCTTGGCGCAAAGGGCGATGGCAAGACCGATGATACCTCTGCCTTGCAAGCTGCGATCGACGCGCATCGCACTCTCTATCTGCCGAGCGGACGCTACCTGTTGACAACCACTCTTCGACTACATCCGGATACGATTCTTATTGGTTTGAACCCCATTACAACGCAGCTTGTCCTACAGGATGCGACTCCCGCTTTTTACGGCATAGGATCGCCTGTGCCCATGGTGCTGGCTCCGACTGGGGCGACGACGATCATCTCCGGTATCGGCATCTCTACTGGAGCTATCAATCAGCGCGCCACCGGGCTTCTGTGGAAAGCAGGAGACAAGTCGCTGGTGGATGATGTGAAGTTTGTTGGTGGCCACGGTTCTGTCGATCCAGATGGGAAGTGGAGCATTACCTATGATGCGGACCACACGGGCGATTCAAACCCGGCACGTGTGTGGGACGCGCAGTATCCAAGCCTGTGGGTCGATGGCGGAGGCGGTGTCTTCCGCAACATCTGGACGGCAAGCACTTTTGCCCGCGCAGGTTTTGTGGTGCAGCATACGTCCGTTCCCGGAACTGTATATCAGCTTTCCTCTGAGCATCATGTGCGCAATGAAGCGCAGTTTGAAGATGTAAAGAACTGGAATGTGTATGCGCTGCAACTGGAAACGGAAAAGAATGAGGGCGCCGAAGCGGTCGCCATGACGCTGCGCAATGTGTCCAATATTAGTTTCGGCAACCTGTTCATCTATCGCGTATCGCGCGTGCTTGTTCCTGCGCCCGTCGCCATTGCCACATCGTCGGCGACGCATATCCACTTTCATAACATTCATAGTTATAGCGGAACCCGCTTCGCTTTTGACCGAACCATTGCGGATACGGCCGGTAATCTTCGCGTGGCTGCGCATAACTTTACAAACTTTACGCTGGCGGATTCATCCACATCCGTTGTACCGTTACCAATCCCCGAACAATTCGGGGCTTTACCACAGCGCCTTGCAGAAGGATTCAGCAATGCAACCGGCCTTGCTGTGGACAGCCACGGTGATCCATATTTTACAGACGCACGGCGGCAGCATATCTTTCGCTGGTCGGTGCATGACCAGCGCATCGTGGCAGTACAGGATGCAGCTATCGCTCCCATTGTTCTTGCCTTTAATCACGATACTTTGCTGGCTGTCTCTTCCTCGAAGGCGGTCGCACGCATCTTGCCGCCAGATGGAACACCGGAGGCAGTTGCTTCGACTACTCCTTCAGCAGAAATCAGGGAAGTTATTTTGCCTACCGGCACTCATACCGGGCTGCGTGAAGTTGAAGATCTGCTGCAGGGAGGTGTGGATTATCAAGGCATTGCAGCAGGCAGCAACTGGCTGGCGCTATTGCAGAGTTCGCAACTTGGACGTATTCGTATTGGACAGGAAATGCCAATCACCTGCGAGAACGATGGCGTGACGTGGGCGGTTACTCTGCATTCAGATCGTACTCTCACTGCGAAGCCTCTGATATTTCGTGGCGGCAGCGCTGTGGCTCGCGATACGCAGGGAAATCTCTTTCTTGCCGAGAGCCAGGTATTTATTTATGACGGCAATGGAAAGCAGACGGGCGTCCTGGAGCTTCCGGAAAAGCCGACAAGTCTTGCGTTTGGCGGTTCTGATCGCAAAACGCTTTTCATCACTACGCGCCACTCGCTTTATGCAGCTCAGGTGAAGGTTTCAGGAGAATAGTGCCGATGTTTCGTGCTGTCTTTCTCGCCGCCATACTGTTATCGCTCACGGCCGCAACTTCTATCGGCCAGCAGCAGACCACATATACCATGCAGGACGGAATCACCTACTCGACTCCATCGGGGCAGCCGCTGGTGGCCGATCTCTATCATCCTGCGGGGAAAGGGCCGTTTCCGGCGATCGTGTATGTGCATGGCGGCGGCTGGTGGTCAGGAGACCGCAAGCAGCTCCATCACCAGGCAGAAGACCTTGCTGCTGCCGGGGCGTTTGGCATGGCCATTGAGTACCGGCTCGCACCTGCGGTCCACTTCCCTACGCCGCTTGAGGATGTGCGGAGTGCCATTACCTGGCTGCGCAGTCACTCGCGTGAATATAACATTGATCCTTCGCGCATCGCGCTGATGGGAAGCTCGGCGGGTGCGCATCTTTCGCTGATGCACGTTCTCACGCCGCACCCTTCGTCTACAGATGTCTCGGCGGTTGTCGCATTCAATGCGGTCATCGACCTTACGGATGAAGAGAGCCAGAACGAAATGGTGACACGCTTTCTTGGAACCCCATGTGCGCAGAACGCGAAGCTTTGCCAGGTGGCATCTCCGTTGTATCTGGCGAAAGAGAAGCCTCACGTCACGTCCCGCATTTTGCTGCTGCATGGCACGGCAGACAAAACTGTTCCTTACCGCCAGGCTCCGCGGCTGCTTGAAGCCTTGCAGGCATCGGGGGCGGAGGCTTCACTCTTTACCGCTCCGGATGCGGGGCATACTTTCTGGGCGAAAGCGGAGTGGTATCCGAAGTCACTTGAAAGAGCTAAGGAGTTTCTGGGTTGGTTTCCTCTTGACAACGGCTCCGCACAGAACGATCATCAATTCTAGTCAATCGGTTGAATAGATATTATATGAGAAGATACACATCTGGACGTGAACCGCCGCCGCTTTCTTCAAGAGATGCTCGCTGCAGCAACGGTTGGGTCTTCTGTTTTGGCGGAGCCTGCCCCTTTTGCATTGGTGTTGGGCGAGACTCCGCCATATCCGCCGATGCCGCATGATTTTATCGGTCTCTCCTATGAAGCTATGCAACTGGAAGATCCGGCCTTTTTCTCTGTGAAGAACAGGAGCCTGGTCGAGCAGTTCCGGATGATCTCATCTCGCGGAGTGCTGCGTCTTGGCGGTAATACAAGCGAGTTTTCGTGGTGGAAGGAAAGGAACTCGGATGCTGCGAACCTTGTGTCAGAAGCGGCCAAGCCCGCGCACAGGAAAACATTCATTGCCATAAGTAAAACCGGTGGACTAGACAGAATCATTGTCCTTTCTGGTTGCCAGTAAGGGGAAAATCGGGGGCAAAAATCGATGTTTTCGCGGGCACGCGGTTACCTCCCGCCGGGGCAGTGGCTCACGCTTCCGCGGATGCCTTTGCTTCCCACCCAGATGGGGCGGAGCCGATCAAAAGAACAGCGATTCGATTATTGATACATCCATGAAATCACCAAATATTAATCGTTGACATGTATTCTGGTTCCCGGATGCTTGTCAGCGAGACCCACAAAGATGACCTCTCGGAACTTTCGGGGGATGTTCGCTGGCTGACGGTTCAACGCATCATCCATTCAGATACGTTCCGAAAATCCACGCGTTTGCCACGCTTACTTCGGTATTTAGCCAAAGAGTCTCTCCTGAATCGGTCCAGCCACCTGACTGAGAGGGCCGTTGCAATTCATGTATTTGAGCGACGAGAGGACTTTGACCCCGCTGTCGATACAGTTGTCCGTTCCCAAATGGTACGGCTTCGCCAGAAGCTTGATCAATATACAGCGGAACACGAAAACCGCGATTCCTTCCGCATCGTCATCCCGAAGGGCGACTATGTCGTTCGGTTTGAGCCGAATCCAGGTTTCAACGAAGACCGCAATGTCGCCAAACCGGCATTTGCCGTTGCCGAATCAAAGTTAACCGATGCCCTACTGATTTCTTCCACTGCTGCTCCCGAGCCCGTGTCGGGCCGGGTATGGGGTCCGCCAATCGCACCATTCAGGCTGACGCATTGGCTGATCATCGGTCTGCTTTCAGTACTCTGCGTTCTGCTTGCCTCTCTTCTGTTTTTCCGCAGAACGGAATCGGTCTCTCCAGTCAGCACCCATAATCCGTTGTGGAGTGTCCTTTTCCAGAAGGGCCGGCCCACCCTTTCGGTCTCCGCGGATAGCGGCCTAGTGGTAATGGAGAATATGACAGGACAGGAGATCACCTTGGCGGAGTACTTGAACCGCGACTTCAGCCGACTTCTGCGCGGACTGCCACCGGATAAGCAGGCGTTCGCGCTTGGTCTCGGCAGTCGGCGGTATACAGCCTTCACCGACGTTATCTCCGCCATCTCGTTGAGCAATATCGCGGCGGCCTATCATAGCTTCCTCGTCCCCAAATACTCCCGCGACCTGAATATCAATGATTTAAAACAGAATAATTTGATTCTCGGCGGCGCCCATCTGTCCACTCCGTGGCTGGAACTCTTTGAGCCCAACATGGATTTTGTGGGCGTAAACGACGTTGCGGTGCATGGGTTTCGTTTCGATAACAAACACCCACATGGTAAGGAATTGAGCAGCTATGCCGTTTCGTGGAAGGATGCGAAGCAGCAGGTAATTGGCCTGGTTGCCTTCCTGCCCGGCCTCACCGACAAGAGCAATGTGCTCATTATCGAGGGCAGCAATGTCGCTGGCGGAGAAGCTGTTGACGACTTCCTTCTGGACGACAAGAGTCTGATGCCGTTCCTCAATTCCATCAAACAGCCCAACGGAACGATGCCCTATTTTGAAGCCATTCTGGGGTCCACCAGCGTAAATGGCAACGCCGGCCCCGTCCATGTAGTCGTCTACCACACGCATCCTCGCTAAGAATCTCCATCTTCTCCTGTGGCCTCAGTTTCCGCAGACAGGCACTGTTCTCGTCTACGCGAGAACGGGCTACTGCTGTGGCTCCTTTCCTGCCTACATCCCGCCTTGGTGATCCCATCCGAGTAATCGCTCTGTTCGTCTCCCATATTAAAATCCGCTAACACAGTCGTAGATCGAGTTGTGTAAGTCATTGAAATTTCATACTTGTACCGCACTTGCAACAATGTTTCGTCACATGCAACCGCCCTCCCGAGACTTGTTGTGCAGTAACTGCTGGCTGAACCATCGGGATATGGCAGGCAACCTGGAGGATTCACCGGCGCGGAACGTGCCGACTGTCTCCTGCAACATCCGATACCGGACATGGGTAGCCGCCAGAGACTTCGAAAGGGTTCAAGATGAACACCGATTTCATGAGGAACATTCCAAACATTCGTCACCGGCGACGGCTTATCCTGCCTTTGTTAGCGGTGGTTCTGTTCGTTATTCCGTCGTGCAGGCTCCTGGCACAGGTCGATACCGGCGAAATCATGGGGCGAATCACGGATCAGACAGGAGCCGCGGTTGGACAGGCACAGATCAGCCTTACCAATGAAGCGACGCACCTGAATCAGCAAACCGTGAGTGACGCCACCGGCGACTATGCCTTCCGCGCGATTCATGCGGGCGCCTATTCTCTGATGGTGACCGTGCCGGGCTTCGGCGCGCAGACCCGCAGCCACCTGACCCTTGAGGTGCAGCAGGAGGCGCAGGTAAATTTCGCGCTGCAGCCGGGCGGAGTCACAGAAACCGTCGACGTCACCGATCAGCAGCCCGTGCTACAGACAGAAGATGCCTCGGTTGGACAGGTCGTGGATTCCAAAATGATCGAGGCATTGCCGCTCAACGGACGCAACTACACGTTTCTGGCTCAGCTCTCGGCAGGCGTAGTCAATGGCCAGCAGGATTCGCGAGGCGAGTCTGCACACGGACGTTTCACTGCCAATGGCGTGCGTGCTACAGAGAACAGCTACTTGCTCGATGGCATGGATAACAGCAGTTCCATCATTGCGCACACAAATGGCAAGGACTACGTCATTTTGTCACCGATTGACGCCCTCGAAGAGTTCAAAATTCAGATCAGCGATTACAGTGCTCAGTTTGGACGCGCAGCCGGCGCAGTACTGAACGCTGTTACCAAGTCCGGCAGCGACCAGCTTCACGGAGATGTCTGGGAGTTCTTCCGCAACGACAAGCTCAACGCCGCTGACTATTTCCAGAGCACCTCCGGTCAGCCGAAGGGTAAGTATCACCTGAACCAGTTCGGGGCGACCCTGGGTGGGCCAGTCGTCATCCCGCATTTTTATTCCGGCATCGATCGCACCTTCTTCTTCGTGGACTACGAGGGCACTCGCATTGATCAGGCCACTCTCACCCGTGCCAGCGTCCCCACGGTGGCTGAGCGTAACAGCGGCTATACCGATTTGTCCGATCTGATGACCGATCAGACGGGCAAAACCCCCACGGATGTATTAGGCCGCACCTATCCGCTCGGCACTGTCTTTGATCCCGCGACAACTCGTGCGGTGACGAAAGGCGTGGCCGATCCGGTGACGGGACTCGTTCCGACGGCAAGCGGCTACGTTCGCGATTCGTTCTCCGGCAACATTATCCCTTCCTCCAGGCTGGATCAGAACGCGGTCAACCTTCTGAACCTGTTGCCTGCGCCTAACCTTCCGGGTCTGACGAGTAACTACTCAGTGGCTCCTGTGCGCCCCGACAACATCGACGCCTTCGATATTCGCGTCGACCACATTCTAAGCAGCAAGGACCACCTCTTTGGCCGCTATAGCGGAAGCTATGAGTACCTGACAGGTGCAGCGCCGTTCACCGGCTACGCCAGCACCAATCAGGTACTTAACGACCACAGCCAGAACATCGTTGCGGCTGAAACCCATACCTTCAGCCCAACGCTGCTGAATGTATTCCGTGCTGGCATCAACAAAGAAAGTGCGCTGTGGACCCCAGCGAATTCCGACGAGATGGGCATTCCCGCTAAGTTCGGCATTCAGGGCATTCCTCAGATTCCCAACAACGGCGGACTGCCTTACATCTCCATAGGTGGACTCACGGTCTTCGGTTCCACAACCTATTCTCCCGGCTTGAAGTACGGCTTCACGCCACAGATTACTGATGACCTGACCTGGGTGCTGAAAGGGCACCATACCCTGAAAATCGGCGCTACAGGGCAACGCGTCGGCTATCCTTTCAATGAACCTCCATACTCGCGTGGCGAGTTGACCTACTCCGGCGGCTTTACATCCACTCCCACCGGGACTGATTCCAGCACTGGAAAAGCGATGTTCCTTCTGGACCCAACCCAGAGCAAAGGCTTCGGAGCTGGCGCCGCTTATTTCTCCAACTTCCCATCGGTCAATCAGGATAATTACTTCTACTACATGGGCATCTACGGGCAGGACGACTGGAAGATTAACCCACGTCTTACGCTCAATCTTGGCGTCCGCTGGGACCGCTATACTCCCCCAACGGAAAAGCTGTCTCGCGAATCAAACTTTGTTCCTAACGGCGATTGGAGCGGCGGCACCTTCTACATTCCTAGTAGCCAAGCGAGTCTACTTCCTGCAGGCTTCATCAGCGCCATGAATGCTCAGAAAGTGACCGTCCAGTCCTCCCGTTCTCCACTGGTCAGCACCGCAATTGGACACTTTGAACCACGACTCGGCGTCAACTTCGCGATCACCCCCAAACTGATCGTCCGCGCAGGCTATGGCCTTTTCTATGCCGGTTTTGAGGACCTCGGGGGTGACATCCTCAGCGAAAACTTCCCCTTCCAGTACAGCCTCTCGCAGTCGGCTGCTTCTTCTCACTCTCCACTATCCACTAATGGCGCGATCGGCTCACTCGAAAACACATTTAATAATTTCCCGCTCGACTTGTCTCTCGTAAGCGCAAGTTCGCTGACGTTATATGGCTGGCCGCTCCACTTCTCGCCTGCGCATACGCAAAGCTACAATGCGGCAATACAGTACCAGCTCGCGAACAATACCAGCTTCACCCTTGGCTATGTCGGCAACGTAGCAGGCGGTATCCCCAGCTCAACATCCGCGAACCCGGTCCTCACAATGCTGCCGCCAGGCACAACTGTCACCAACTACCGTCCCTTTCCAGGACTGGGCACAGGCTCCAGCTATATCCACATGGATGCCACTAGCAATTACAACTCCCTGCAAACCACGATTGAACATCGCTACAGCCACGGCCTCAGCATTCTGGGCAACTTTACCTGGCAGAAGACCATGACCGATGCCCGCGATCCGCTGGAAAACGACATCGGCAGCTACCGTGCTGCGCAGCTTACCGGATTCGGAATTAAGGGAGATTGGGCGCGCTCGGATTTCGATGTCAAACGCGTCCTGCATGTCAGCGGACTCTACGAACTCCCCTACGGAGCAGGTCGTATGTTTGGATCAAGCTCTCCGCGTGTTGTTCGTGCCATCCTCGGTAACTGGGATCTCAGCCCGAGCCTCGTCATCCAGGACGGCAATCCGTTCACGGTGACTTGCGCCACTGGAACAAGCGCGAGTTTCGGCTGCAACGCGGTCCTCGTGCCGGGTCAAAATCCATACGCCCACAGCACCGTCGCACACTTCCTCAATGCAGCCGCCTTTTCCACGCCGCCTTCGGCAACAACGATTGGTCAGACAGATCTGACTCCGCTTGGCAGCAAACCGTCACAAGTTACTGGGCCGCCAGGACGCCGTCTGAATGCATCTCTTATGAAACAGCTTCACTTCTACGAAAACCTGCATGGTGAGTTACGCATAGATGCATTCAACGTAACTAACACACCGATCTTTGCACTGCCGGGCAGTCTCAACTATGTGAATACGACTACGTTTGCACAGATCACCTCCACCCGTGACAACCCCAACGACGCTCGCACATTACAGATAGCAATGAAGATTCTCTGGTAGATCCACCCGCAGACAGTTGCGGAGCCCGCTGTCCACTGCAGGCTCCGCAACTTATTCCCCTCCCCATCTCAACGAAAGCGAGACCCGATCTATTGTTTGCGCGCACACATTCCCTGGCACTTCTGCTCCTGGCTATAGGTTCCCTTTATGAAGCAACACCAACTCACGCACAAGGCGATCCTGCTCGCGCATTTGATCCGGTAACAGCTGCGATACGCCGCCCCGGAATCAAGATTCGTATCGACCTCATCGGGGACTCCACTCAGACTGACCACGCAGGTTATGGTCGTGGGTTCTGCGCCAATCTCACACCTGAGGTGGAATGCCTAAATATGGCGAAAGGGGGGGCCAGTACGCGCACTTATCGAGAAATGGGTCTATGGGAGCACAGCCTTCTCACCAAGCCCGATTACATCCTCATCCAGTTTGGCCATAATGACATGGAGCGCGTCCCCTTTTATCCTCCCCAGACCACCATGGCGCAATACGAAGAGAACTTACGCCGCTTCGTGAAGGAGGCCAGTGCGGCAGGTATCAAGCCGATACTGGTTACACCGATTACCCGTCAGTATTTCGGAAACGATGGCAAAATTCATCCTCCGCTTGCCGCCCATGCCGCGACCATGCGCCGGGTCGCGCACGACATGGATGTCCCACTCATCGACCTGCACGATGAAAGCGTGGCGTATCTCGATAGCCTCGGCCCGGAGCGGGCCTACGCTCTTGGAATCTCAGCCAAGGACGTTACCGGCAAGACCGGTGTAGATAAAACGCACTGGAATTGGGACGGTTCCTACATCTTTGGCAGAATGGTCGCTCAGGACATGGCAAAGGCTGTGCCGAAACTTGCCCGCTACGTCAGGGCCACGCCGGCACCATTGCCTCCGGTAGGCGTTAAAGAGATGAGCATCTTTCATGGCGCGCCAGTCCGGATCGTACTCGCGGGCGACTCCACGCTCGATACCAATCAGGGATGGGGCAAAGGATTCTGCGCAGATCTGACCTCAAACGTCACCTGCATCAACGATGCGGCGGCCAATCAGAGCCCTGACGCTTACATCGAGCACGGAGACTGGAAGAAGGCTCTCGATCACCATGGTGATTACTATCTGCTTCAGTTCGGTTCAAGCGATAGGGGTAGCGCGAACTATGCCGCTGCCTTGCACCGTATGCTTCATGAGATAGAAGCCAAAGATGCTGTTCCGGTGCTCGTCACTCCGATTGCATGGCTCGACAAGGAAGGGACCGCGCTTGGATCCGAGCCTGAACTGCGGAATCTGGTCGCTACAACATTGACGATTGGCACTGAGGAGTATGTGACTGTCATTGATCTCTATAAGTTATCGCAGGCGATTAAGGACAAACCCATGAACTTGGCGCAGAAGCAACAGGCTCTCGGCCGCATGGTGGCCAATGCTCTTCCCCAAACACGTGTCGAGCTCGGCCCGGATGTTATCGGTGTTCCAACGGAAGCGACATTTACCCCAATTTTAAGAACAACTGGAAGACGTGATGACCCTATCCACTGATCGGAATTCGAATAGAGTGAGCCGCGATGTTGGCAGAGCAAAGTCTACTCGCCGTCGCTGGTTCTAGGACTGGCTTAGTATATGCAATGTAGTCTGTAAGGCGTGGCTATTATCTCGAACCGAAAGCCCTCGATTTGTGGTGGTCCGGTTTCAATTCGCGCGCGCCTAAATTCTGTTGGAGGGATTCACCTCAGAAATGAACTCCAGATGGTTGCCGACGACCCTGATTCAAGAGCCCTAGATATGGCTCTGTTCGACAGTCCGGGTTGTCGCATTATCCCTTACTTCTGGATTGACAGAATGACCAGGCGCTCTTCTCAAAAGAGCGTAATCACTTGAGGAGCAGATTTTATGTTCGCTGTGATTGCTGAGGTTTATACCGATGCATTCTGCTTCTCAGCGGTGCGTTGGGGTTGCGGTTTGGGACGAAGCTTTCACGGCGATAACACGGGTTCGAATCCCCTCGGGGACGCCAAATATCTTCAATCATTTAGCGAAAGCCAGCTCCAATCACCGGGTACCTACTCCAACGATTCCAGCATTCTGGCGAACTTCAGGCTATACCATCGCATGGATAAAATTCGTCGATGGAATTGTCGGGAACTGGAGCGCAGGGCTCTCAATGCGTCATTGCGTATATTACGTAGTTCACGCCGATTTTCGTGCCAAGCACAGAAAACCTGCTCGGATAGACGGGGTCATCCAGAAACTCCCAGGAGTCGCCGAGATCGGAGTTCAGCGAGAAGGCGACCATGATCCGTCCCTTGTCGTCATAGATTCCCTTCCAGTGGGCGACATAGCCGTCCTTCTTGTGACCGGTGGCCAGGTGCTCCGCTCCAGGAACCTGAAAGCGGTCGTCAAGATCAAAAAACGCGTGAAAGATTGGATCATTATTCGGAATGTCCACGAGTTCGCGATCCGGAAAGACCATCTTCATAGTCTTTTCAAAGTAGGCCTGCTCTTGTGTTCCATGGCAATCGTCGGCCATAAAGAAACCGCCGCGCAGCAGGTAGTCGCGCAGTTTCTTCGCCTGTGCTTCGGTCAGCCCCCACTCACCCACCTGCACCGCATAGAGCCATGGCCAGTTGTAAATCTCATCACCGTCATCCAGATTCACAGGTTGTTCCACTGATCGGGCATTCACGCGCGTCAGTCGTCGCACCGCATTCGCAAATGCGCGGTCAGCGCGCGGATAATCCTGCGTCCATAGCGAAAGCCCCTCCTGCCACGGTCCATCGAAGCGGCCACGATAACCGTCCAGTGGTCCTGGAGGAAACATGAGACGGGCAAACGTCCATTCTGCAGAGTGGTTCCAATCAGTTGGCAAGGGTACTGCCTTGCCATACTCTACCGATGGAAATTGGCGGAAAGCCTGCTGTGCCCACATAGCCGTAATCACAGCTCCGGCGAGAATCAACGGGAGAACAGTTCTGCAAACAATCTTCACGGCGCCTCCTGACTAAACTGACCACGGATAGTCCCGCCCCCATGCATGTGTGCAATACCGGCATTCGCTATCGCTATCGCTCACGGGCTCAACGCCCTGGCTACACTGGTGCGGCGTACCGGCAACCCATCGGTTTAGACGCACGAGGAGCAATTTTCTGTTGTTGGGGAACCTGCGTATTTCTTGACGAGCTGAGGCGAGCGCGGTCATCATTTGACAGTTTTTATATAGAAAATGTAAATTTTATTCCCAATGTATGTGAGGTATTTATGTAAACGCATACATGGAGGCCGAAATTATGGTGAAGCAAGAAATTCCAAGACTACAGATAGGGCGATGGGCAGCCCTTGTACTGTTTGCGATAAGTACGCTCCTATCCCTCGCAGCCCATGCGCAAGTTGATCAGGGAGCAATTACGGGAATTGTGCAGGACAGTTCCGGCGCCGTTGTGCCCAATGCGTCGGTTACGGTAACAAACGTCGATACAGGACTTGCATTGCAAGCCACGACAAATGCCAGCGGCGTCTATGTCTTTTCTCCGCTTAAGATCGGGAATTACAAGGTAAGCGCCTCAGCTCCCGGCTTCAGAACCACTACGCAGGAAAATCTCCACCTGGATATCCAGCAACGCTTGAACGTGGTTCTTGCCCTGCAGCCAGGAGCCGCGTCGGAGACAGTAACGGTGTCGACAGAAGCTCCGTTGCTGCAAACGCAGGAAGGCACCGTAGGGCAAGTGATCAGCACGGAAACCATCAACAACACACCGCTCAATGGACGCAATTGGGTGTATATCGCTCAGTTGACCGCCGGTGTGGCTCCGCCATTTGGAAATACGCGCGGCAGCGGCACAGGTGATTTTGTAGCGAATGGCCAGCGTGCCGAGCAGAACAACTTCATCCTGGATGGGGTGGACAACAACACAAACCTTGTTGATTTTCTCAATGGTTCGAGCTTTGTCATGCGGCCTCCTCCAGACGCCCTGGCTGAATTCAATCTGCAGACCAGCAACTACAGCGCGGAATTCGGGCACTCGGCCGGCGCAGTCATGAATGCGAGCATTAAGTCGGGCACCAATCAGATTCATGGAAGTATGTGGGAGTATCTTCGCAACACAAACCTCGACGCCATTAACTGGAACGCGCTTACTACGCCTCCCTATCATCAGAACCAGTTCGGCGCCACACTCGGATTTCCGATATGGAAGAACAAGCTGTTTTATTTCGGCGATATTGAAGCCAACCGGATCTCGATCGGGCAGACAAATGTCCTGACGGTGCCGACCGCCCTGATGAAGCAGGGTAATTTTTCCGAGCTTCTCGATTCAAATCTGACAGGGGCGCAGCCAACTCAGCTATACCAGCCAAACTCCGCTAACGCAGCCCAGCCGCTGACCTGCAATGGCCAGAACAATGCATTCTGCGCGAATCAGATAGATCCTGTTGCCCAGAAAATTCTGAACATGTATCCCGCCCCCAATGCAAATAACGGGAAAACCTACAATAACCTGATCGAAAATGTCTCGAAGAGCGATAACACCGTTCAATGGGACCAGCGTCTGGACTGGAACATCAGCTCGAAGGATCAGGCCTATGCACGCTACAGCTATCTACATGAAATCATTCTGAATGCGCTTCCTCTGGGTCCCATCCTGGATGGCAGCGGGTACGGAGGAGAAAGAGATTTCAATTTCGCTCAGAACTTTATGTTGAGCGAAACTCACATCTTTACTCCAAGTCTCACAAACGAGTTTCGCTTTGGATATAACTGGGACCATTCGGCGTTCAAGCAGCCGAATGCCTACAATCCCACGATCGCTTCAGCTCTGGGACTAGGCGGCGTTCCGAGTCTCGGCCCCGGCCAGTATGGGCTCCCCCTTGGTTATTTCAATGGCACCATCCAACAGTGGGGGTCGGTCGGAACTAACAACGAATCTCAAAATGTTTACCAGATTCTGGACAACGTAACCAAGATCTGGGGCAATCACTCCGTAAAGTTTGGCGTTTCGTTCCAGGCGCTACGCTTCTCCTACCTGTATGCGCCTGCTTCGCTCGGTCAATATTACTTCACGACAGGGCAATTCACCGGATTACCAGGTGTCAGCTTTACTGGAAACGGCGTAGCGGACTTCCTGGCCAATCAATCTAATTATGCCGATATTGCAAACGCTCCGAATATCGAAGACGCGCAATGGTACGACGCTGCCTACGTGCAGGATGACTGGAAGGTCACACCGAAGCTGACCCTGAATCTCGGCGTGCGTTATGACTACTATCAACCCTATAAGGAAGTCGGCGGATTACAAGGCAACTTCATCGTGACCGGTCCGCTCGGCGTTGGCACCGGCTCAGGCATTTATCAACTGCCGCAGGCAGCCAAGAATGTCGATCTCGGCACAAATTTCGTCAACACACTGGCGAAAGACAATGTGACCCTGCAGTACACGGGTAACGATCGTCTGGCAAATCCACAGAAGACGAATTTTGCCCCGCGCATTGGCTTTGCCTATCAGGCGCATCCGAATACTGTTCTCCGCGGCGGATTCGGCATTTTCTATGGCGGCCTGATGGCTCAGGGCAATACGAACCTTGGAGCAAACTTTCCGTTTTCGAATCAAGCCAACTTCTACGCGCCAGACTGCGTTTCAGGCAATTGCCCATCGGTTGCTTCGCAGGGAATTACGCTGGAAAATGGTTTAGAACCACAAGTCAGCGGTGGTTTTCAGAACTTCGTTTCGTATCCCAGCTTCCACGCTACAGATGTCAACATCAAGACACCTTACACAATCAACTACAACTTCTCGGTTCAGCAGGCTATCTCGCCAAACCTTGCAGCCACGATCAGCTATGTTGCCAATGTGTCGCGTCACCTGTCGCTCTATGGCGCTCCGAATACGGCGCCTGGTTTGTGGCGTCCGGGAACGAATACGCAGCCGTTCAACCCGTTTCCAGACCTCGGTGGGATTGGGCAGATCCATTATGCCGGCGTGAGCACCTATAACTCACTGCAGGCGAAACTGGAGAAGCGTTATGCTCACGGCCTGAGTTTTCTTGCCACTTATACCTGGTCCCATGCTCTTGA
Source organism: Acidobacterium sp. FHG110202_01 (assembly GCF_059115305.1). NCBI lineage: Bacteria > Pseudomonadati > Acidobacteriota > Terriglobia > Terriglobales > Acidobacteriaceae > Acidobacterium > Acidobacterium sp. FHG110202_01. The sequence goes on along the minus strand of NZ_JBZYWJ010000010.1, from coordinate 242,961 downwards.
TGACGCGAGCGATGCAGCCGGCAACTTCAGTGCGATCGGCGATCGTAATCTGGCGCTGATTCCTTTCATCGATGAGTTCACAAATTCCGTCTTCGACGTTCGTAATCGCTTCACCCTCAATGGTAACTATGAGCTGCCTTTCGGCAGCGGCAGAGCATTTCTTAACCGCACGGGCTGGATGAATGAGCTTGTCGGCGGTTGGTCCACAAGTCTTTCTTATGCCGCGCAGACTGGCTCACCGTTCTCAGCCCAGTCAAACATCAGCACTGCAGCGGGTGGCTCTGCAAGAGCCTACGTTGTGCGCGATCCGTATTCAGGAGGCGGCACACCCAACTCGACAAATCCTGACATCACCTGCCCGGCGCAGGCTAAAACAAAACTGAATTACATCAACCCTTGCGCCATAGCCAATCCATTACCAGGAGAAACAATCTCAGATGCTACGCATCCGGTAGGCTCGGTGAATCCGGACGGTGTACCAGTCCTTTTCCAGGGTCCGGTGCAAGACAAGGCCACAGCACTGCTTCTTCTCGGCGGGAAACAGAACACGCTGTATGGGCCGGGTTATTACCAGGTGAACATGTCTCTGTTCAAGAATTTCACTACATGGCGCGAGCAATTCATACAGTTCCGCGCTGATGCTTTCAATGTCCTGAATCATCCAACACTGGGAAATCCAAGCGGATCTGCCAACAGCAATGGTGGTTTGATTTCCAGCCCGAAGACTTTCCAGAACAATACTCCGGATGCCCGGTTCTTCCAGCTTTCACTGAAATATTCCTTCTGAGAGCTTTCCTCAGGAGAAGGTGGATGCCTCACATCCATCTTCTCCTGGACTATCTGCCAATAGCATCGAAAGGTTCCTGTGGAACACATAGATTTCCGGTTCAGTCTCAAGGCATTGCGTGCCGCTACGGTCATGGGTGCGATAGCGTGTAGCTCATTGATGAGTTCTGCGCAGGCGTCTTCTTCTGTAAATAAGAGAGAAATCATACTGCAGAGTGAATTCGTAACCGTGCGCTATCACCGTCAGACAGGCGCAATGGATGTCCTGTGGCGCGATGGACATAAGCTTCTCGGGATCACCAGCGGTGCACAACTCGAAGATGGGCGATCCCTGTCCACCTCCATGTATTCAGAACACGACTTGGATAAATCCAATACAGAAGCAAAATCATCAAGCTCGCTCAGTTCAGCAGCGCACGAGTATACGATCCGCAGCGGCCAATCGGGCAAGCCCACGCTTACACAACACATCTGGTTCTTTGAGGGTAAGCCATGGATCGCAATGGAATGCGAACTGGACCCTGATGCAAGCGCCATCGGCACGAGACATTTTGACGCTGTCGTGCTGAAGGGGCCGGACGCAGTTCAGATCAAGCCGGATGCAGCATTGCGGGTGCTGCACGTCCCTTTCGACAACGACATGTGGTTCCGCTATAACAGCATGACGGTTGCGGGTATGGCAGCAGGCAAGAAGTATGCGAGCGAAGAAGTCACAGCCATCTACGATAATGCCAGTCGCCAGGGGATCGTACTCGGTTCCGTAACTCATGACATATGGAAGACAGCAGTTGAAGCAGAGGCGGCCAACGGTCATCTGACAAATATTGATATCTACGGCGGCATCTCTTCTCCTACAGGGGTAAGAACGGATACGCATGACACAATACCGCACGGCCTCGTGCATGGAACGCGAGTGGTTTCGCCGCGTATCTTCATAGGCTCCTTTGCTGACTGGCGCAATGGCCTGGAAGCATACGGAGCAGCGAATGCTGCGGTGCAACCTCCATCCCATTGGCCAGCCGGCGCGCCAATGGGATGGAACAGCTGGGCTGCTTACGGAGAGAAGATTAACGATCATCGTTATCTTGCCTCAGCCGAATTCCTGAAGGACACTCTCGTGCCCCAGGGCTTCGGCAGGAACAAAGTGGTTTACATCAACCTCGATGCCTTCTGGTCGAATCTCGACGCTGTACAGCTTGCCGATGCCGTGACCAACATCAAGTCCATGCACGGAGCAGACGGCGTCCATTTTGAACCTGGCATTTATTGGACCCCCTTTGCCTACTGGTCCGACGATCTGGATGCCTATGTCGAGGGTACGGGGATGAAATACCGTTACCGCGACATTCTTCTCAAAGCGCCGGACGGCTCCCTGCTTCCTAAAGTGGATGGAGGTCGAGCCATCGATCCATCTCATCCCGGTGAGAAGGCACGCATCAGCTATTTTCTGAATCAGTTTCAAAAGCTGGGATTCACGTATCTGAAGCTCGATTTCCTCTCGCATGGCTCCCTCGAAGGCGCCCATTATGACCCGGCAATCCAGACCGGAACCGAGGCTTACAACGCGGGTATGAAACAGATCGTGGACGAGACAGGCAACCGCATGTTCCTGAGTCTCTCCATCGCACCGCTCTTCCCTTCCGGATACGGTCATGCGCGGCGCCTTTCATGTGACACGAAAGGCCATATCAGCGGCGGCGATCAGACGACGGAATACATGCTGAATTCGCTGACATACGGCTGGTGGACCAACAAAAACCTCTATATTGCAGATCCTGATCATGTTGTTCTAGGCGAGAAGGCCGATCAGGGGGCGCGCAACATTACCGAAGGCAAGAGCCGTCTATTATCGGCGATCATCAGCGGAGGCATGATTCTGGACAGCAGCAGAGTTGCGGATGATCCACAAGCACGCGAGTTCGCGCAAGCCATCTACAACAACCGAAATCTTTTTGCTGTGGCCAATGAAGGCAAGATATTCCGCCCCATAGAAGGTGATACCGGTGACAAGGCAGCTGCAGCTTTCATCCGATCATCGGCTCATGGAACCTATCTCGCTTTATTCAATTACGATCAGCAGCATTCGCAAACCATCAGCATTTCACTGGACCGCATTGATCCAACGCTTGCCGCGGCATCGTCTATTCCAGTGATCGATGTGGCATCGGGGACTGCGCTCCAGTCTGCGCAGGGCAAAGTCACCGTGGAGTTACAGCCCTCAGAAGCAAAACTGGTCGAGCTCCGCCATAAGTAGCACATCATTGTTTTGCTTCAGAACATAGAAGAGAGTATTTAGTGGCAACAACAAGGCGCGAATTTTTAAGAGGCTCTGCCGCCCTGGTGATGTTTTCTCCCAGGTTGGCGCGTGCCGTGAAGAAATCCCCGGTACCCAAAACTGAATTATGGTTTAAGAAACCAGCAGAGCGGTGGATGGAAGCAGTGCCCATCGGCAATGGCCGCATTGGTGGGATGGTCTTTGGCGGTACATCTATCGAGCGCATCGCTTTGACAGAATCAACAGTATGGTCTGGCGCTGTTGGCAAGGATGACATAAATCCCACTGCTCTAGAAAACCTCGGCCATATCCGCGAGCTGATGTTTGCAGGAAAATATGCGGAAGCTGGCGAGCTGTGCAAGAAACATCTTCTTGGACACGGAGGTTCGTTCGGCACACACCTGCCCATGGCGAACCTGGAGCTGGCATTCGACAATGCCGGGCCAGTACAGAACTATCGGCGGTCGCTAGACATCGATGAAGCGATCGCGCACGTAAGCTACACACGCGACAATGTACGGTTTCATCGCGAAGTCTTTGCTTCCAATCCGGATAACGCGTTGGTCATGCGTATCACTTCTAACAAAAAACAGAGCATTCACGGCAAAGTATCTTTTGGCAAGCTGGTCCTGCCTGGCTCAGTCAGCGTTGAAGGCGACAATACGCTTGTCCTCCGCGGAAATGCCTTTGAGCATTTGCATAGCAATGGTGCGCAAGGCGTTCAGTTTGAGGTTCGTGTTCGTGCCGTTATAGAAGGCGGAACGGCAAGCGCGGACAGCACGAGCGTCCACATCAAGGGCGCTGATGCCGTAACTCTATACGTGGTTGCAGCTACGAATTTTCACGGCGCCGATCCTGCGGCGCATTGTAGAAGTACACTGGCCGCGCTCAATCAGCGGACATATATTCAGCTCCGCTCTACACACATCGCGGACCACCAGTCGCTTTACAAGCGTGTACACATTGATCTGGGTGTGAATCCAGCCGCCGAGCAAAAGCCTACTGATGAGAGGCGGAAGGCGGTGGAGAATGGCGAAGAAGATCCTGGACTGGCTTCATTGTTCTTTCAATATGGCCGGTATCTTACAATTGCCGGGTCGCGCGCGGACTCTCCACTGCCTCTCGCATTACAAGGGATATGGAATGACGGTCTCGCATCCAGCATGGGCTGGACAGACGATTTCCATCTGGATATCAACACGGAACAAAATTACTGGGCAGCGGAGGTCTGTAATCTTTCCGAGTGCCAGACCCCATTATTCAAGTTGATTGACATCATGCGCGCGTCAGGACGAACTACCGCACGCGAAATGTACGGCGCATCCGGATGGGTAACACATGTTGTTACAAATCCATGGGGATATTCCGCGCCTGGCGGGGGATTGGGCTGGGGAATTTTCGTCACAGGCGGTGTCTGGATATCACTGCAGTTGTGGGAGCATTACCGCTTTACCGCCGATAAGGACTTTCTGCAGCACCGTGCCTATCCGGTGCTGAAGGAAGCCGCCGAATTCTTCTTTTCCTACATGGTGAGACACCCGCAGCATGGCTGGCTGGTCACTGGCCCATCTGTTTCCCCTGAAAACTGGTTTCTCGATGCTGACGGGAAAGCCTGCAGTGAATCGATGGGGCCTACAGTCGACCGAGTGCTGGTATATACGCTTCTCAGCGCATGTATCGAGGCATCTACGACTCTCAATATTGATAAAGACTTCCGTGCCAAAGCAAAAAACACGCTGGAGCAACTGCCTCCTCTGCAGATTGGTAAGCACGGTCAGTTACAGGAGTGGCTGGAAGATTTTAGAGAAGCTCAGCCGAATCATAGGCACACCTCGCATCTGATTTCACTCTATCCTCAGCATCAGATTTCGCCGATCACTACGCCTGCACTGGCGCAGGCCGCGCGCGTCACCATAGAGCGGCGCATCAGCCAGCCAAACTGGGAAGATGCGGAGTGGGCTCGCGCGAATTTCATCAACTTCTATGCACGGCTGCTCGACGGAGATGCCGCTCATAAGCAACTGATGGGATTGCTTGCCAAAGCCACGGAAGACTCGCTGCTTACTTATTCGCGCGGAGGCGTGGCTGGCGCCGAAAGCAATATCTTTGCCATCGACGGCAACTGTGCCGGTGCAGCGGGAATTGCAGAGATGCTTCTTCAGTCGCAGGCAGGAGAGATCCATCTCTTGCCTGCTCTGCCCTCTGCGTGGCCGCGCGGCAGAATCAGTGGCCTCCGCGCCAGAGGCGCAATAGAGGTCTCGCTGTCATGGGATCAAGGCAAGCTCACGTATGCCACGCTTCAAGGCAATGCTGAGGAAGCATTTCCTGTGAGGTATAAGACGAAAGTGATACATGTAAATGTGCGAAAAGGGCGTCGCGTCGTACTGCACGCGAGAGACTTCGTCTAAGCAGAATGCTGCGTCGCTGCCGAATCAGGCAGAGGAAAGGGAATATTGAGTGAAATTGAAACTTTCTTTATTTACGTTGTTGCTGATTCTGGCTATAGGGAATGGAATATCGCTCAGAACCTATGCTCAGGAACATTCTTCAAGACCGGAAGAGATCGAATGGACGTGGGAAGTGCGGCCGCCTCATCCGGATCCAAAACTGCCAAATGTTTTGCTTGCAGGTGACTCAATCACGCGAAACTACTATCCGGAAGTGCAGCGGCAGTTAACTGGCACAGCGAACGTCTACCTGTTCGCATCGTCGGCAAGCATCGGGGACTCCCGGATCTTAGACCAGTTGACGGAATTTGCAGCGATGGAGTCCGTGCCCTTCCGAGTGGTGCATTTCAATAATGGAATGCACGGATGGGCTTATTCGGAGGCTGAATACAAGGCTGCCTTCCCGAACTATCTTGCGAAAATTCGCACGATAACTCCAGGTGCCCTTCTGATATGGGCCACGACGACGCCAGTAAGAGCCGAGAAGTCTCCGGGGCCGACCAATAGCCGCATCAATGAACGCAATCGTATCGCCCAATCTTTTGCCCAGCCAGCAGGCATTCCCATCGACGATCAACATGGATTGATGACTCAACATTCCGATCGATATCAGGATGACGTCCATTTCGATAAGGATGGGTCAGCAATTCAAGGAAAGCAGGTCGCTCAGGATATCCGTAATGTGCTGTTACAAACGCGATAGCCGGAAATGAACTTATCGCCGGGTTCCCATCCTTCAGCCATAGACGAAGAAGTGGGAACCCAGCGCCAGTTGCTGGAAAAAACAGCTCAAGGTTTCAGCGGTGAAATGACGATAGAGTCAAGGTTAGGAGCGTAATTGTTCGGGTTGCTGAATTCAATCTGATTGGACCCGCCTTGTAACGGCACCTGAATCACCGTGCTCGCAGGCGTGCCGAAGCTGTATCCGTTCAGGTCAAGCTCCTGCGCTGCACCACCGTTGATTGAGATAAAGAATGACCGTTGCCCCTGCGTCATATAGTCAATCTCCATCAGGTAAGTGCCAGTAGCCGGCACGGTTACATCTTCGAAGGTGACAGTGTTTTGCGCAGAACCGCCCAGGTTGCCCACTGAAGCCAGGCCGGAACAGTTTCCGCAAAAGCCCCCCGATGCCGAACCATTCAGCGTGGCATTCTCCGCCTCATAGACTGAAGAGGCCGGATACGGTTCATTGCCATCCCCGCTGATAATGATGCGGTCCATGTCCGGCGGATAGCTCGTCGGATTGCCAAACTGGATAGTGTTCAGCCCGGCATTCAGGCGCACAGGAATGGTCGTAGGAAACGGCAGGTTTCCGCTTCCACCGCTCAGGTTCAGCGTGATGTCCGGACCGTCATTGATATTAATGATGAAGGACCGCGTGCCGAGTGTCATCGAATCGACTTCCATCCGGTACACGCCGGCCTTCTTCACGTTGACATTGAAAACAGCATAGTTGGCCGCCCCAATACCGAGATACGTCAGCTTGTAGCCGCTTGCGCAGGTTGAGCACTGTGAAAGCTGTGTCCCTCCATACAGAGTGGCTGTCTGCGCTCCATATATCTGAGAAGGCGGCGATGGAGACTTGCCCACTGCTGTGACTTTGAAGAGATGCGCTCCGTGTCCCGGAAGCACGTCCGTGTAGGATTGAGAGCTTGACCCAAGGTTTGCATGGTTCCAAAGGTCGCGCACCGCACTCGCTCCGGTAAAGCCGAGGTCATTCCAATCGACAGTCACGCGCGTGGGAAAAGCATTGAGGTTGAAGATCGCGACATAGTAGCTCCCGTTTCCGAGGTTCGAGACCCACACAGGAGTGAAGCCTCCTGTCACCTGCTTTGCCGGATGTCCAGACTGGTCCACGGCAAGCACTTCATCGTTGAAAAGCAGGCTCTTGCCGTAGCTGGTCAGCCTGGTGAGATCGCCTCCGAGAAATAGCGGCGCATTCGCCATCGCCCACAGCGTCATCGCCGTCTGCTGTTCGGTATTTGTGATGCCGTCAGTAGCATTGCCGACTTCAAGAGAGTCGAGATCATTCCAACCAAGCGCAGGGCCGGAAGCATTCTCCCATCCGATCAGATCGTAAAAACGCACCAGCACACGCTGCCATTCCGTCAGATTTGGGCAGTCGCCTTCGCATTCGACGTCGCCTTCAATGCGGCGCGCATTCGCGTTCTGCTGCCAGTCGCTGAGGTAGTCCTCATCCAGCGCCCAGGAGAGCGTAAGCCAGATGGGACGATGGCTCTGTGCTATGGCCTTCGACATCGCCTGCACGTCTGGAATGTTATTGATGTTGAGATTGTCGTTATAGGAGCCAGGGGTCACGCTATCGAGCTTGATGAAATCGATACCCCACGAGGCATAGAGATCAACGATGGAGTTGATGTACTCCTGTGCTCCCGGTTTTGTGAAATCAATCTTATAGCCATAGCCGAATCCGTTGCCGACCGTAAGCGGCTGCGCCACGATGTCCTGGGCATGGTATTGCGTCCCATAAATGGGCAGGTTTGAAGAGACGATCGATGTACCGATTCCAGGAAGGAGATAAATGCCCACCTTCTGGCCATTTGCATGGATGTGCTGGATCATTTCAAGAAAATGCGGGAATGCAGTCGTGTTCCAAAGCGTGCGGCCATACTGGTCGTTGTCGCCACTCCAGCCAGCGTCAAGGTTGATGTATTGAAAGCCATGAGCCTGCAGGCCAGATGCGCGCATCGCGTCAGACTGCGCCAGGATGTTCTGCTCGTTCATAACAGTGCTGGAGCTTACAATTGTTTGCTGGCTATAGGTACTCCAGCCCAGGTATGGCTTTTTCCCTACACCGTTTACCTGCGCCGCAGCCGTTATGGAAAGCGAGAGGATCAACATCGCGGCTGCTACGAGAAAAGCATGCGAAGGTTTTTGACCATGTAGCTGTTTCTTGTGAGAGATACGGTTTTCGCAGTTGCTGCGCATTCGGCGGGAGAGTGCAATGAGCATGACAGTCACCTCATGAGGTAGTTCACCATTCCACTTCTGCAACGAGACCTGTCTAAGTTATGGGGAACGTGTAACCGCTTTCATCGCATGAACTGCAGGTCATTCAAGAGCGACCTCGATTTTTAAAAGTGAAATGGTGTTTTTATTGCGGAATCACTCTACCTCAGGTTTACGACGACTGGCAATCGTATTCGCCAGCAATTCATATTCTGTCCAGAATGCCCGGCGTCGGGGGGTCGAGCTTACTTTTAGCCCGCAGAACGAGCGAGATGGTATTCAAGATCCGCTGACGAACTCTAAACCAATCTCTTTTGTGTCGGGATGGAGTTTCACAATCCGAAAGCTGCGGACTTCTCCAATATGAAGCGATTCCGGCTGGGATGTCGCTGGCTTTGCATCCCCTTTCCAGCGGGCATGCAACATTGCCGTGAGAGCGGTCAGATCGGGCCTGGCCTCGTTTTTATTTTCTGACACTTCAGCAACGGTGCCTATTCGGCATTCACCATGAATGCCCTCTCCCAGCTCTACTATCGCTTGGTCTAATGACCGGTTAACAACCCGCCCGGAAACAATGTCGCCAACCGCGTGCTCTTCAAGATACTGGTCGAGATCAGTTGGAACCAGTTGCTTTATGCTTAGCCTGATCTGGCGTTTTTCCATATCAATGCCAAGCACCAGTACTTTAACCAACTGGCCTGCTCGCAGCACATCCTGTGGATGATTGATGTGCCTTTCTGCACTGATTTCGCTGATGTGAACCAGTCCTTCAACACCTTCTGCAAGCTGCACAAAAGCGCCAAACTTCGTCAATTTTGTAACTGCACCTTCAATTGCTGATCCGATCGGGAATTTCTGCATCACCTCTGCCCACGGATCACCCAGCGCCTGCTTCAGTCCAAGCGAAATTCGACGTTCGCTCTGGTTCAAAGCAAGGATCACAACCTCAACCGTGTCCTTTTCCTTAAGAAGATCACCGGGTTTGCGGACTTTCTTTACCCAGGACATCTCTGAGACATGGATGAGCCCCTCGATTCCCGGCTCCAGTTCGACAAATGCACCAAAGTCGGTCAGGCGCGTAACAACACCAGTAATGCGCTGTCCGGCGATGTATCTCTCGGAGGCAGAATCCCAAGGCTCAGGCTGCAGCTGCTTGAGCCCGAGTGAAATCCGCCTGGTGTCGCGGTCGATCTTGAGCAGTTTTACGCTAAGCTGTTGCCCAACTGACAGAATTTCTTCCGGAGCGTTCACCCGACTCCATGACATGTCGCTGACGTGAAGGAGCCCATCAACTCCTCCAACGTCTATAAAAGCACCGTAACTGGTAAGGCTTCGCACCTGGCCTTCGATGACATCGCCTTCATTTACCTCTGCATATCGCTGCTGCTCGAGACTACGCGCCTGCTCTTCCAGAATGATGCGGCGGTCCACAATGATGTTCTCGTCGGCGGCTTCGAGCTTCACAATACGGCAGGTAATCTCTTCGCCGATCAGTTTTTCCATATCGGCTGCCTCCCGTACCCCGCTCCGGGAGGCAGGCATAAAAGCGCGCACACCCACATCAACAGTGAGTCCACCTTTCACAATTCCTGTCACTGTTCCTGCAATGGAAGACTTCCGCGCAAAAGCTTCCTCCAGTGACGACCAGTCTTTTGGTTGAGCTATCGTAAGACGTGACAGCGCATAATAACCGTCTTCGTTGCGGCCCTTGACTGAAACCAGGACCTTATCTCCTACGGCAACCCCCTCTGCATTCTTATCAAACGCACTTCGAGACAGTACACCTTCCACTTTGTAACCAATATCCAGAAATACTGAGTCCACAGAAATAGAGACAACGGTGCCTTCAATCTGGCTGGCACCTCTTTCAGACTGAGGTCGATGCGAGTGCTGTTCTTCGAACTCTGAAAGAGCCGAACCAAAGGATGGAACCGGCTCCTCGGAAGGCTCTACTGAGTTTGAAACGACGGGGACAATGTCTGGACTGTTTTCGTTCGCCATAATAGCTATCCCCATTTTGGCACGTTCGGCAACGACATATACTTTGGAACGGCTTAACGGTACTCCTGTGGTGTGCGCCATTACGGCTAATGACGTGTTGGATTCGAATTTAATGCTCCAAACGCGTCCTGGATTCCGCTTGATCCAGCGTGTCGAACAGTGGCTCTGCCGGGATCAAAGATGGATTGTCGTCGACGGCAGAGACCGACAAAATGCGGATCTTGTCATTGTTTGGCAGCGTAAGGGTGCGAGCGCCCGGCGGAAGATTCAGCGAATACACGAAGAGATAGGAATACTGGTATGGCTCGTTGAGACCTTCCGCTGTGTGGTGGTGCGATGCGTACCAGCCAAGTGCAGCCTGCTTGACGTATCCGGGCTTCAATCCAACGTAGTCGTCTGGATAGCGCCATGCCGGCCTGGACTCGTTCGGCGCATTGAGGGGAGGCCACACAGCGTGATTGGCGGAGACAGCCCAGTCACGGTCTGAAGCATTTTTCCAGATGCGGGTGTCCCACTGACCGATCCAGCCGGTCCACGATTGAATGTTCAGCTCGGTGGCGCGACTCCCGACACGGAAGAGCGCTTTCTGATCGTCCGCGGAGGATGCTGCGGCCAACAGATAGATGCGGTTGAATCGGCCAGGAGGCAAGGCGATCGTCTGTCCCGTGGCCGTGACGGCATTCAGGGCACCTGTTTTGGCTGCTGCAAGCTTGAATTTGACCGGACCGTAATCGATCTCACCAGGAAGCATTTCAGCTGGCATCGCATTTCCCTTCCCGTCGATACCACCTCCGTCTGTCTTCATATCATCGTTGCTGGCAACGGCAAGATCGTAGTGCAATGCGACGGGCTGCGCATGCGGTCGAGCAAGCAGATCTTGCGGTGGTGTGAGGCGCAGAGCAAAGGTGCGCGGCTGGTACGGCGTGAAGGATGCAAGCAGATCCCCGCGACTGACTTCTGCTGATCCAAGCGGTTGTTCCTGCGCATTGACTTCTCGCGCCGACATAATCGGCGCGGCAAATGATATGCGCGTGTTCGGCGCGGGCTTGCCGTTCAACTCCACCATACGGAGAATGAGCTCATCGCTCTCCTCGGCCTTTTTGAATGCGAGCACTCGGATATCAGGATCGCTGACATGCACGAGGGAGAAACTCCTGCCGAGCCTGCCCACATGCTTTTCCGTTGTAAACGAGATCAGTGGATCGTTTACGCGATATGCCTGCCACACTGTTTGCTCCTGGCGCCAGTCGCCGGAGTGCCCTGCGAGGCCGAGGTCCATTTCGTGATGCCCCCAGTCCTGCGTCGTCTGGTCGCTGAAGTTGCCCGGACGGCCATCAGCCGTCGGCTTCGCTCCGGGAGAACGCAGCAGCGTTACGCGAATCGTCTGATCGTTGGGTTTGTCAGAGCCGTTCTTTACATCGGTCAGCAAAGTCACGCCATAGCTTCCACTTTTATCTGTCAGGTCGATCCAGCGATGCGAGCCCATCTCATACAGTCGCGGCCGTGAATTGGTCCGCTCGACGGTGCCGATATCCCAGCTATAGGTTGCTTTCGGATTTGAAGCCCTCAGCGAAAAAGCAGCCTTAAGATTAGAGCCCCCGGTTTTCCAATCAATTGCATAATGGAGATCAACCCGGTCGCTGCCCGCAGCAAGACTGACGGTTTGCACAAACCGGGAGCCTTCGGCTTGCCGCGTCACCTCGAGTGAAACGCGGGCCGGCCCTTTCTCGCTGATGCGAATGTCCGCAGGTCCACCGACAAAAGCACGCGGAGGAGCCTGCTCCTGTACGAAATCCATATTCCACGCCGGATAATTACGAGGAACATCAGTGGAGATCGCCAGTCTGAGAGGCGCGGAGAGCAGTTCCCTGCCAAGCTTCTTGTCATAGATGCTGGATACATCACCGTTCTCGTTGATCAGCACTCGATAACGCTGATTTTCGAGGGAACGATCGGATACGCGCAGCGCGTTACTCGTCGCCGGTCGTGCGGCCGGGCGCACATCGAAGACAGCATAGCCAACAGATGGAACACGCGCCAGGAAGATCACCTTGCCGTTTTCCCACTGTGCCGGCGACTCCTGCCCGTCAGGCCCATAGACGCGTACAGCCTGCGGAGCGCCTCCCGGAAAGACAACCGCAGCCTCGACGAGGTCCTGTCGAGCAATGTTGAGCGAATTGTAGACCACCACCGGCACGCCCTGCGTGCGCGTATCGAGGCCGGATGAGACAGCAGCGCTTGCACTGGTGAGCACCGCGGCAAATTGATTGGCTGCGATCACATCGTCATTCCATGCATATTGATAGGCGCGCGGCGTCGCTGTACCTGCGCCCGTATCATGAAAGTGCCCGGAAAGCGCGAGCATCCATGCGTCATTCAACCTCTGTTGTGGATAGGTGCGTGCGCCAAGCCACTGCGCGGCGATAGAAGCCTTCTCCGCAGCGTCGGCAAGATTCTCATCCTTGATGATCCAGCGTTTGTGATAAGCCTGCGACGTGAGCGAGCCCGCGGAGTGGTCAGTCAGCTCGAGATCGCCTTCATAGCGCGGCATGTGCGCAGCCATCTCTGGCGTGATGGCGTTGAACATTTGATCGGCGGATGATTCAACCACATGCACCGGCCCTTCTCCTGCACGCACCGTCACAGAATGCGCGGGGAATGACGGCGCTCCGTTCAGCTTGGGCAGCGATGGCAGAATAGTATCGCTCTTCGTCACGATGGCTTCGAGCAGTTTGGCGGTGAACTCCTGCGTTGCTCCTCCGGTGTCTCCCGTGCCCACGTAACGGTAATCTGCGAATATACCCGACACTTTGCCATCGAGATCGATGCGCTTCACCCAGTTCGTATCGAGTGCAGCAAGCCGGCGAAGCGCGCTGGCTTGTTCCGGATCGAGCGGCGGCTTTTGCACGCTGCTAAGGAGCGTCTGCTCCATGGACGTATCGGGTGCTTCACTGAGGTCGGTGTAGACGTTGCTACCGTATGCGCCAGGATGCAACGCCGCAACAACGTTCTTGCCATCCGGGCCGACCCAGACACCGACGTTAAAGGGTACCCCGTCCGGTGTCTGCTCGGGCGAATCGGGCCCACCTACTTCCGGACTTGCCGGCCAGCGACCGCCAAGCTTCTGCGTCGAGAATCCCGTGAGTCCTGCATGAGCAAGAATTGTGGGCAGCGAGGCAGGAAATCCGAAACAGTCCGGCAGCATGAATTCATTACTTGCCTTGCCGAACTCATGTCGAAAATACGTATTCCCATACAACACCTGCCGGAAGATTCCTTCGGCACTGGGCAGATTCACGTCGCCTTCTTCCACGGAAGAGCCCGCAGGGAACCATTGTCCACGCGCGACGTATCCTTTGATGCGCGCATAGTCGCCGGGAAAATATTCCTTCATCAAACGGTAGCGGTTCGCGCCGGTCCAGTTGAAGACATAGTGCGGGTACTTATCCATGTAATCGAAATTCACTCGCATCGTCTTCAGCAGAAACTCGTTGATGGTCTGCGGAAACTCCCACCTCCATTGCGTGTCCAGATGAGCGTAGGGGACAACGAAAAGCGTAGGAATCTTTGTAATGTCTGGCGTGGCCATTGTCTGACCGTCGGCTGCAGCTGCTAAAGCAAGCATCGCCGCTGCAGCTGTAATGGATCGCAAACTGAGCCGGACAGCGGCGCAAACAGCACGGAAAACAACAATCATTCTGACTCTCTCCCAGGACAACTTGCATAAAAAGACCTGTGACGCGCGATGTCTGAATCACGCACAAAGACCGCTGCCACTTACCTCACGTCAAACAACATCTGAAAGCCACGGTCCATGTGGAACTGGTTGTGGCAATGAAAGAGCATCAGGCCCTCCTCATCAGGAATCAAATCGGCTTCCATCTGCTGATGGGCGCCGATGAGCACAACATCCTTCATCAGGCCGCTGGTGACTCTTCCGTCGATACGCGTCAGTTCAAACGAACTGCGATGCAGATGCAGCGGGTGTGCATCGGAACTGGTGTTGTGGAATGCAAACCGGTAACGCACGCCCTTGCACAGAACCACGGGCGGATCTGACGCGCGATAGCTCTTGCCGTTGATCGTCCATCGCTCAAAACCATTCTCGCCTGCAGGGATACGCGCAATGATCATCGGCAGCGTTATGTCGGCAGGTTGCTGCGGCTGCTGTAGACCGAACTGCGCGTAATCCCACGGCGCAATAGTAGCGCGCACATTCGTTGCGACGCCGCTGTGGCCAGCGTACTCGACCAAAACACCGAGACCGGCGCCGCGTACGTCGTCGTCGGTCGAGCCCAGGACCCAGACGCCAGGATGGCTCATCTCGACGATTGCGTCGATGCGTTCAGCGGCACCAAGGTCGAGCGAAGGAACTTTACGAGGCTGCGGCACGGGGTTTCCATCCAGTGCGGTGACAAGAAACTCGTGACCAGGAAGAGCAAGTTGAATATTTTCAGTTGCACTGGCATTAAGAATGTGGAACAAGACACGTTGGCCTTCCTTGACGCGAATCGGTTCGCCGTAACCAAGCGCTTTACCGTTGATAGAGCCGACGCGGTAGCCAACCTCGACCATGCTGGGACCCCAGTCAGTTTCACCAAACTCCTCTACGGCAGAGGGATTACCATCATCGTCCATATCCACGAAGAAAGGCTCCCACTCGTGCGTGGCGAGAAATATCTCCTGGTCATAACGGCCGGGATTGTCATTGGACTCAACATAAACAAATCCGAACTGACCGCTGTACAAGCCGGCGGTGAGATCGTCCATCGTCATCACGTGCGAGTGCACCCATCGCAAGCCAGCGGGCCGCGGTGTCATACGATAGCGGATATGCCCGTGCGGCGGCACCGGCAAACTGTTCTCGTCCTGCGTACCATCGATAGCTGCACTAAAAGGAAAGCCATGCCAGTGCACATACTCCGGAGTATCGGTGTCGTTGAAGATGTCCACGGTGACGGGAACACCTTCGCGTAGGCGAATCAACGGCCCTGGCACGCTGCCGTTATATCCCGTAGTGTGGATCGTCTTTCCAGGAGCGACGTCGACTGCCACCCTGCCAATGCGCAGCGTTACATCGGCCGCCGCGTCATGCCCTGACAGAGTTGCCCATGCGGGGCCCGCAGCAAATTCAGCGACAGTCGCTGCCGCTCCGGAAAGAAAGCCGCGGCGCGTCAGCCACACGTTATTCAAGAGCCCGTTACTTGGTGAGTGTTCGACGATAGATTTCACTTCCATCCGTGCCTACAAAGCTGATTGCGAGAGACTTGTCATCGGCCTCAAGAACCGTGAAACCGTTGACCTTTTGCCGGAAGACGGAGCGATCGTACGGATTCATCTCATAGAGCCCGGCTCCGCCTCCGCCACTGACAAAAAAGTGGACACTTCCCTCTGGCTTCAGTTCCTGCAGGTTATGGTCGTGGCCGTTCAGGTACACATCGACGTGATCCTTTTTGAGAACGGGCAGAAGGCGCGCGATGAGTTCTTTGTTGTCGCCGCGCGTTGCCGAATAGATGTGATAGTGACCGAAGACTACCTTCCACCGCGCAGTACTTTTGGTGAGCGCCTCATCGAGCCACTTCAACTCCGCTTCATCGACCGCCGGCGTATCGAAGGCGAAGAACTGCACAGCGCCGGCGGTGAACGTGTAATACGGCGCAGGCATGTGCCAGCTTTGGCTTCTGACCGAATAGAGGATCTCCGCTGCCGGACTGTCTGCGCCGCTCCAGTCATGATTACCAAGCACGGCATAGAACGGGATGTGCATCGGACTGTAAAGTTGTTCCCACTGCGTCTGCCAGCGCGGATCGTCAGGGCTCGTCATGCCGCGCGCGTAGAAGTTGTCGCCAAGGGTCAGACCGAAATCGAAGGGATGGGTCTTGTGATACGCAACCATCGCCGCTGCTGTCTGCTTCTGTGCAGCCGAACCAGTTCCAAAGTCGCCAAATGCCAGCACACGAATTGGCTTGCCTGCCGGGGCTGCGGAGAATAGCGGTGGCGGAACACGCATGAACGATGGAAGAGTAATGCCGTAGCGCGTCTGCTGCAGCAGCTTTTGCTCATCCAGCACGAGGCTGGCGCTATGCACATCGCCAGCGGCCACTGCAGCTCCGAGTCTGGTCTTCAGCAGGTTGTTGAGTGAGTCTATTCTGACCGTCTTAAGCATCTCGATGGCCGCGACGGAGACAGTTACGTCGGGGTCTGATGACGCATGATTCTCAAGAACTGATAAATCCTGGCCGTCGCCGTGCCAATGTTTTTCGAGTGCCTGAATGAGATCGATGCGAAGCGTCGCAGAGGGCTCTTTTTCAAGTCGATCGAGCAGAAATGTGGACTCCGAAGGCATGTCGCCGAGAGCATGAAGCACGGCTGCGGCGAGAGCATCGTCAGACATCTTCTCAGCCTGCTGTTGAATCTCTTCGGTCTGCCTGATCTGCGCCCTTGCCTCGGCGCGGTAATCCGCCGGAATACGCGCAAGGATTGATTCGGATAAGGGCAACGAGGGAGGCTTGGGCGGCGCCTGGGCAGCGGACTGCAGCAGGCTTATGGGAACTGCGAAGAACAATACAAGAACAAGAAGGCGTAAGAATAACGATTGAAGCAAGATCTGCATTCCTCCGAATCAGGCGTGAATAAAGGATGGGGAGACGGAAGAATCACCGTCTCCTCATGTCTTAGAACGAGTAACGTAATGACAGCTGGAGCTGCCTCGAAAGGTCAGATTTGCTGGTGACCTTGCCGAAAGTGGAAGTACCGGGAGTTAGGCCAGGGCTGTTCCAGTTGGGGTGATTGAAAACATCGTAGGCCTCGGCACGAAACTCAAAGACATTGCGTTCGTCGATGGCAAATTTCTTGAACAGCCCCGCGTTCCAATCCTGGAAGCCGGGACCGTAGATGATATCTCGAATTCCATTCTGCAAATTGAAGGTGCCCTTTTGGGGTTGGGTAAACAATGGAGTGCCGGAGGGCGTTGTCGTACTGAAGTAAGTATTCGAGCTTGTTGCGCTGGTCGAGAATTGGCGCGGATACTGCGGCCTTCCATTCACCATCCAGAATTGCGGCAGGCCGGCATACCCGATTCCTGCGTAGTCAGCATTTGTGCTGTAAACACTTCCGGGAGCACCAGTCAAAAATTGAGCGGTAACGCTGAGCTGCCAGCCGCCGAGTAGCTTGCCGGTGAGATTTCGCTGTTCTCTTAAGAAAGGCAAGTCATAAGTGGAGGTGGCGACAAAGGCATTACGAACGTCGAAAGTGGAAGGGCCCCAAAGATTGCTTGTGTTGTAAGTGTCCGGAACGATGTCGCTGTAACTGGAGCTGTTGTCCATGCTCTTGGCCCAGGTATAAGCGGCGGAGAAGCCGAGCCCATTGGTGAACCGACGGTTCCAGAAGACCTGGAGCGAATTGTATTTAGAACTGGCACCACTCTGTTCCATCAGGATTTGGGAAAAACCTTTATACGGAACCAAAGCGGCGATGCTGACTCCAGGATTTGCAAACGACGTTCCGGCGGGTGCTTGATTGGCGTCCGCAGATCTCCAAAGGTGCAATCCGCGACGGCCTACATAGGCGATGGACAGAAGCGAATGCCATGGAAGCTCTCTTTCCAGCGTGACATTCCAATTCCATCCTTCCGGCTGTTTAATGTTGCGGTCATACGTTGTCACGGCCAATGTAGGCGCCGTGGTGGAAGTTATTCCGGCTCCAGGATTGTCTATCGAAATATTCCTCACGGTGACAAAAGGCTGGAACGGAGAGTTTCCACCTGGAAAGATGTTGTCCGGCAACCCCATCCGAGTGAGAAAGCGGCCACCGCCGGCGCGGATTACAGTCTTGTCGGTAAATTGGTATGCGATACCTAAACGAGGTTGAAAAGCGTTTTGACCATCAATCAACCCACGAGGCAAACTCTTGTTAAATAGAGCAGAATAGGCTCCGGGAGTGGTGGCTTGAAAGACTCCATGCTCCGCGGCTCCGCTCGGGAAGCCGGAGAGGCCCGGAATGACCATGCCGTTATATTGGTTGCCGCTGCCCAGGGCAACCAGGCCCGTACCCGGATCGACGCTGACAGCCTGCGCGGGGTCATACAGGGCGGGATAGAAGTAGGCGGCGTTCCCCCAAAGTGCGTGAAATGGGTAAACAATTGCATCGCGTACGCCGTAGTCGACGTGCAATCTTGGGGTAATCTTCCACGAATCCTGGGCAAACCATTCATACATGGCTCCGCGCCAAATCGTGTAAGCCCGTGGTCCGATCTCGGTATAACTATCAGCCAATCCCAGGGCCAGGTTAGCGATACCTAAACCGCTGCCATTCGCATAGGAATCGGAGAGTGTAAATGTTCCGTTCTGATTATTGCTGCCTCCGGGAACAGTTGTGATGTTGATCTGATCATCATCATTCTCGCCCCGATAGTCATATTGGAATCCAAACTTAAGCATGTGGTTCCCGATGGCTGTCGACAGGCTGTCACTGAATGTGTAGATCGGACCGCCAGAGTGAGACGGGTACGGTCCGCCGCTCAAGCTATAGAAGGGTTTTGGCAGGCTGAGAGTGGGAATTTTGTCGAGATCCTTGCCGCCGGGAACTATGTAGTTGTAGTTAATTCCCAGTTGAGTCCGGTGAAATCCCGCCAGCGATTCATTGGCCGGCTGTGATACCTCGTCTTTGCTATAAGTTGCGTTTGCTTCGTTAATGATGGTTGGAGTAATTGTCCAGACCCAGGCAAGTGTGTTCGCCTGGTTCGGCCACAGCTTGTACTTGCCTGTTAGGCCTGATCCCTGGTCGAGAGCCGAGTACTCATTATAGGAGAGGTCTGTTCTCCGGTATGAGATGCGGTGCCTGTCATTCACAACGAAGTCGAAGTTGTAAGAGCCTTTTCGCTGGTTGATTGGGTGAGGAGCCACCGCTTCCCAGTTCTGATTTCCGTTAACCAGCAAGCCAGGGGTTGGCGCCGGATAGGCGTTCAGCATGGCCATTCCGTTCTGACTTAGCAGGTTTTGCGGAATGATATTCCCCGGAAACGGGGCGCAGGTCTTCTTTCCGTTGGTCGTCGTGCAGTCATTCAGATTGGTGATGGTTACAGGCGAGCTATAAAACGGATTGGAGCCAAGCAGCTCGCTGAAATTACCTGTGCGCATGAGAGCTGTGGGGACGGTCTGAAATACAGTATCGGTATACCGGTAACGGATCCAATCTTCGGCAACGAACCAGAAAAGCTTTTTTCGTAGTACTGATGGCAGACCAGGAGTCCACACCGGTCCTCCCACGGCAAAGCCGAAGTCGTTATAACGGAAAGGCGACGCAAACCTTGTTGCCGGACTCTGGTTGCGCGACCAGGTATTCGCATTCAACGCCGAATTCCGTAAATATTCATATGCCGTTCCGTGGAAGTCGGTCGTTCCACTTTTGCTTACCATGCGGACCTGGCCACCGCCGGCCCCGCCGTATTCGGCAGCATAAGCCGCAGTGAGCACTTGCATTTCTTCGGTTGAATCTACATTCGGCACGCCAATCACATATGTGTTTGCACGGGTGCGCACAGCAGGTGCACCATCGATCGTTACTGTTGTGTCTGTCGAGCGCGCTCCGTTGATAGAGTAGCCCGGCTTGCTTACGCTGAAATTGAAATCACCAAGCGTGGCTCCCGTGATCACACCTGGCAGCAATTCAGCCATGTAGACCGGATTTCGGCCATTGAGCTCCTGATGCTGGATCTGTTCCTCGGTAATCTGGTGCTGAACTGCACCGGAATCAGTCTGAATTAAATTGGCACTCGCGGTTACTTCTACAGACTCTTCAGGCGTTCCGATAGTCAGGACAGCATTGACCGATAACGTGGACGCAGCATCCAGCTTATTGTGGACGCTATCAAAAAGTTTGAATCCCTGCATCCGGACATCAACGGTATAAAGGCCGGCTGGAAGACTCGAAAGTGAATAGTATCCGTTGCCATCTGTACTGACTGTATGGCTTTCCTGGGTTGCCTCGGACCTTACCGTGACCTGTGCGTTTGGAAGTACAGCTCCTGAGGGGTCTTTGACGAAACCTGCAATGGAGCTGGTGTCTGATTGTGCATGCATCTGCAAATGTGCGCTGACCAAGTAAAGCAGTGCCAAACCGATATGCCGGATTCTTCGCCCGCCATGCTTCATTTTCATCTCCTGCTACCAATGAAGGTGCTGAATTCTTCCTTTATGTACGCACGCAAATGAGCGGTCTGGTAGTTAGAAGAAGCTTCCTAACGGCTTGGTATGTTATTGCAAAATACTTATTTAATCCGTAACGGGATTTTTAACGGTAATGAATGTTTGGCTGATAGATTGACACGATGGCATCGAGACGATTGGAACAGTTCAGCGAGGATCCTTTTACCTTCAGGACCACCGCAATCGTGTCTCGCGCGAAAGAGGTTCGGGGGCACATTCATGAGATCGTCACAAGCCGAGCCTTCAAAAGAAGCCGCAGAAGTTGTGAGTTTTTACAGTACCTTGTAGATAAAACACTGGCTGGTGAATCTGATGAGTTGAAGGAACGGCTGATAGGAGTGCAGTTGTTCGGTCGCGATCCTTCCTACGATACGGGCGAGGATGCGATCGTACGTGTCACGGCAACTGACGTCCGAAGGCGGCTGAAGCGTTTCTATGATGGGGTTGAGACGGACATCCGTCTTGAATTGCTCCCTGGATCATACGTCATCGAGTTAAACGAGCAGCCTAAAACAACAGAAGAAATGAATCAGCCGCGGCCATCCCAGCCTGCAGCGATCATGAGTCAGCCGACCCCGAGATCCTCTGTGTGGCGCCGCTTTTTGCCTGTCGCGGCAGTTTTGATGGTGTTGGGATTTCTGTTTGGCGGCTATTACTTCCGAACACACCAAACCAGAACGAACCGGCTGCCATGGTCGGCCATGCTGCCGCGTCGAGGAGAGTTAAAAATTGTATTTAGTGATCCCGATATCGTCTCTCTTCGAGAAATAGTCGGAAGTCAGATTTCGCTCGCAGATTACGCAAGCCATCAGTATGTACCGGCACAACAGATCCTGGATCATCCTTCCAGCGTTGTCGCAAGCCTTTTCAAGGGTAATAGCGTCCCCTTTATTGACACCAAATTTGCCCTCGACGTTAGAGGTTTACTGCCTTCGAGCCCCATGGATACGTACCGTGCCAGGGCTCTTCAATCCCAGGATTTTAAAACCGAAGATAACTTTGTACTGCTTGGCAGTCCTTTGTCGAATCCCTGGGTTGCTCTTTTTCAGGACCGCCTCGATTTCTACTTCAAATATGATCCGGTGCAGCACGGGGAGATTATTTACAACCGACATGCCGCACGCGGAGAAATGCCGGTTTATGTTCCGACGATGCCCGGATGGGGAACTGGCGAGGCCTTTGCGATTATCGCGTTGCTGGCGAATGAAAACCAGACAGGACACATTCTGATCCTGGCTGGTTCGAATGCCGTAGCCACCGAGGCAGCCTACAGATTGGCCACAGATGTGGACTCAATTGCTCGCATGCTCCAGGAGCATGGTCTCAATGCTGACGATCGCAACGTCCAGTTTGAGATATTGCTCCGCGTCAATACTATGGCGTCGTCTCTTAATACCTTCGAAGTAGTGGCCTGTCATCGCCTTTCCGAAGCCGCACACTGATTGCGTTCCGGCGATGTGCCGCCGCTGCACAGGAGAAATTCCCTCTCTTATTAATGAGCCGCTAAATTATGTGCTCGAAGATACGCGGCCAGGTCAGCGGGCCTGTTCGTCTGGATGCCATTCGCGCCTTGATCGATTGCTTTCTGCCATGTTTCGGGATTATCTGCATCGCCAAGACGATCAACGTAAATCTGTGCGCTTGCCTGCTTCGCGCAGTCTATGACCTCTTGCTTAAAATCATTGGCGTCGAGAGCTAATACTTTTGGCTGCAGGCCACGCACCAGAAATTTGCAGATATCCGGGCTGATTGCCTCCGGCATAATTTTCAGCGCTGGGCGGATCTTATGCACTTCATATAGGAAAAAGGGATTCCCGTAGATCACAACGTGGTCCTGCATATCGTGGGCTGCAATGGCGTCCACCAATTGCTGAGGATCGGCATTCTTTGTGTCCACATAGACATTGATCTTGCCATGAGCCAGATCAAAGGCCTCATCCAGAGTCGGCACTTTTGTTCCCTTGAACTCTGGTGAAAACTTCACCCCGGCATCAAGAGCACGAATTTCATCAAAAGTATGCTTATGCACCTCACCCGTACCATTAGTCGTTCGGTCGAGCGTATTGTCATGCATGATTACAAACTTGCCGTCGGAGGTTGTGCGAACATCCAGCTCAAAATAATCAGCACCGGCATCAATGGCAGCCTGAAAAGCAGGCATTGTGTTTTCCGGATGATGCAGGTGTTCTCCCCGGTGAGCAATCACTTTGACCTTTGTTCCGTCATCTGACGGCGTCCATGCAGTCTGAGCCAGGCTGACGCTGGTTGCAAAGATGCAGGCGACCAATACCTTCGAAATTACATGGCGCATTTCTTTTTGTCCTTTATGCGGTTGTGCTTAGATCCATCGTCATCGCGCAGCTAGAAGCGGAATCGTCCAACAAGAAGAAGCATGCGCGGGTCCTGCGCTCCTGTGACCGTCCCAAAGGTCTTCAGATTGGTCAGAGATGTTCCCAGGCCAGAAAACTGTGGATGGTTAAAAGCATTATGAGCATCGGCA
This sequence comes from Acidobacterium sp. FHG110202_01, assembly GCF_059115305.1. Lineage (NCBI taxonomy): Bacteria > Pseudomonadati > Acidobacteriota > Terriglobia > Terriglobales > Acidobacteriaceae > Acidobacterium > Acidobacterium sp. FHG110202_01. Next base: position 219,777 of record NZ_JBZYWJ010000010.1, on the reverse strand, counting down.
CGGAAGGTGAAAGTCACGCGCTCCCACAATGGAATATCCCGCATCAAGCCGATGTCCCAGACATTTTGACCCGGCCCATAAAGAGACGCGCGCGGCGCATTGCCCAGCGTATCCTGCGGTGTAGCCGCAAAGGCCGCCGTGTTGAACCACTTCTGCACGGTGCGCGAACCGCGCGGAAGATCAGGATTGCTTATTCTGGTCGCGTACTGTCCGCCAGAGAATATCCCCAGCGTATCTCCCTGGGAAATGTTGTAGGGATAGCCTTTCTGGAACTGCGCAACAGTGCTAGCCTTCCAATGCCCGATGATTTGAGAAACCACCGGCGTATCTGACAGGAACCTTCCTCCTGCGCCGACAGGCAGTTCATAGACTGCCGTGAGCGACAATCTCTGAGGGATATTGGTCATCGCAGTCCCCCACTGCGCATGCAGGTTGTACACATTCTGAATGGGAGCCGCATCTGCACGCGCGGGCGCATCCACATCATTCAGTCCGTGCGCCCACGTATATGCAGCGCGCATCGAAATGCCGTTGCTCCAGCGATGAGTCAGCGTAGCGAGCATCGCCGCATATGCAGAGGCTCCACCGTTGGTAAGGGCGCTGATGGTCAGGAACTGAGGATACGGTCGCAATCCCTGAGCATCCTTAATTCCATAGCAGCAACCGGAAGTTGGCGCTATCTGGTTAATAGGCAGGGAGACAGGCTGATGAACACCATGGTTCCCTTCGTAGTCAATCTCCGCGATCCAGTCATGCCCAAAATCCTGCTGAATGCCGAACTGCCACTCCTGAAGGTACGGAAGCACAGCCTTACGTGGAAGCTGGACAACATTCGAGGACGGCTTCGTGAGGCTTGTCGGAATCAAAGGCTGCCCATCTGGCCCCACATTCGGTGAATACGGCGGCACTCCCTGATTGAGCTCGTAGGCTGGAGTAACGCCGTCTGGACTCTGGAAGGTCGCATTCACTGTCGATGCCGAAGTCAGACCTGTTGTTCCAAAGCCGATGCTCGGCAACTGATAGATCCCGTAGCCACCGCGAACAACAGTGTTCCGCATCGGACTGTAATTGAAACCTATGCGGGGCAAAATTCCGGTATAGATATTCGGAATCAGACTGTGAGGTGCGCCATTATAGCCCGCAAATAAAATCCCTCCCTGCGCATGTGTCGCAGGGTCGATAACATCCGGATCGAAGGTGTACATGTTGTTGTGCTCCTCGGAATACGGACCGTCAAATTCCCAACGCAATCCAAGATTGACGGTCAGATTCGTGAAGAGACGATAGTCATCCTGAACGTACCCGGCAAAGTAATTCAGGTTTTCATGGAAGATGGTATTCGTTGTATTTATGTTTGTAGTCGCGGGAAGCCCTAACAGAAGATCGGCGAGGCCGTTGCCAGTTTGCCCATTCGCCGTGGTGAAGGTCCCCGTAAAACTATACTTTCCACTGAGAACGCCCGGCGTGTAGTAGCTGTATGCATATCTCATGAATTCGCCGCCAACAGAAAGGCTGTGGTGTCCTATCTGGAATGCAAGCGCGTCATTGATGATGTAATGACCATCCCGCGTTCTTGCAAATGAGCCGGCGCCGAAACCGATATATTCCGAAGTCGAAACCGTAGGAAACTGTGTGAGCGGAACTCCCTTCAGTCCGATTGAACTGGCATCAGTGGGAACAGGCGAGCTGAAATTTTCTTCGGAGACATAGCCTATGCGGGCCTCATTGGAAACGCGAGGCGAAAATATATGACTCCAGGAAATTCCATAGTGATCATCCACCCAGCCGCTCAAGGCTGACGTATTGGCTGCATTCGGGATGTTATTTGTGGCCTGGTTTGTCGGGCCGTCACGTGAAAACTTCGCCCATATATGGTCATAATCCGAGATGCTGTAGTCGACGCGGTCAGCATTGTAAAGGTAGCTGCTGACCGCAAGAGGTGTGACACAGTAGTTGAATGTGTTGAAGCTGCAATTCGGCTTCGGAAAGAAAGCAGCAATGTTTGCTCCTACAGGATCGAGCCGATTCTTGGGAATGACATTCCCGGGAAATGGGGTACGGACAATTTTTCCATCGATGACCTGCGTCGTCAGCGGGTCATAGATAGTAGGTGTAGGCCCACCCTCCGGAGATGGTCCTGAGAAATCTCCATTCAGCTCAGCTGCCGTAGGCACATTGCTCTGGAGTGGATTATTCGCCGCATGCGTCAGCGTATCTTCCCAGTCAGTAAAGAAGTAAAGCCGCCTCTTACGACCGTCAAATACTTTGGGAATCCAGACTGGACCGCCAACAGAGCCTCCGAAGTAATGAAAAGACGAAGGATTCACCGGGGTCCCAGGCACAAAGAAGTAGCCAAGTGCTGTGAGGTCCTGTGAACTGTAAGATTCGAAAGCGCTGCCGTGAAAGTGGTCTGTCCCCGACTTCGTCGTCGTGAGCACTGCTCCCCCACCTGTCTGCCCATACTGCGCCGAAAAGGGAGAAGTCAGGACCTGCAGCTCTTCAGTCGAATCTGGAGTGGGAATGAAGCCATAGGTTCCATCGACCCCCATATTACTGGGCAGGCCATCAATAATGAGTGGATTGGTTACCGGCCTTCCACCGCCAAGCGTAAGGTTGTTGACATTGGAATAGTCCTGGCTCGTACTCCCCGCCCCTGCAAAGGTCTTCGTAATCAGAAATTCATTGGCGCCGTGAGTATTTGTAACTTCAGGCAGATCGATGAGTTCCTGTGTGCTCAGCTCACCGCCTACCTGGGGATTGGTTACATTGAGCGAACTCGCTGTACCCGAGACAGTAATCACTTCGGAGCTTACCCCCAGCTTCAGTGATGCATCGACAACCAGTTCCTGATTCAACACGATTTGCAGTTCATCCGTAACGAACTGAGCAAAGCCATCCTTCTCGAAACGGACTGTATAGCCTCCGGGCTTGAGAAAGGAGACGCGATAGTGCCCGTCTTTGCTGGTAACAGTCTTGTACTCCGTAGCAGTGCTGCTTTCATGGACTGTAACTGCCACGTCAGGAATAACAGCTCCGCTGGAATCCTTCACAACTCCGCTAATGGACGCATAAAACGTCTGTGCGAAAAGCGAACCACCGAAAGCAATCAGCACAAGCAGCAACGCAACACTTTGGAAGGAATGCGGCATCCTGCAGCGCGCCCGAACGAGACTGCACCGTGATGAGACAGATATAGAAGGGGCAAATAAGGGGCAGTTCATTAAAACCTCAGGTATGAAAACGTGTGTGCGAAAAATGGAGGTAGCAGTCAGAGCAATCTATCGGCTTATGGCTCCATAGGGAACCACACAGCAGGGAGTAATTTCATTGCGAACGTTCTGGATGCTAACAAGCCAATGTTAATAAATGACAAAACATAACAGTAATGCGATAAAAATTTTCACTAAATATGGGCTTTGAGTTTCATCCGAACAAACATTCTCTAATGTTTTCCGTCCTCTATCATTCAGTGCTAGTCTTTATTTGTCTTATTTATTGAGAGAATGGTGAGCGAAACAGCGGAACACTCCAGACTTGACTTGATTGTTCAGATGTTAAAAACGAACACTTCTGCCTCGATTGCTGAGATTGCAGAAGCTTTCCGGGTGTCTCAGATGACAATCCGGCGCGACCTGCAGAAGCTGGTAGAGGCAGGGCAAGTTATCCGCATCCCCGGCGGTGCACGCATCGAGCATTGGAGGGGAGCCGAACGAACCTTTTTCGAGCGCCTGCAGAAAATGTCCGATGCCAAGCGCAGCATCGGGAATGCGGCTTCGGCAATGGTGCACGATGGCGAATCGGTTGTCCTCGATTCAGGAACCACAACGCTTTATGTCGCCAGAGAACTCCGCAACCGGCGCAATATTGTGGTTTTCACCTTTTCGCTTACTGCTCTTGAAGAGTTGGCATCCGCCGAAGGAATTCGCGTCGAGCTCACTGGAGGGGTCTATCGCGCGAGCAGTCATGACCTTATCGGTCATGCAGTGGGTAAAAGTCTCACATCTATCTATGCAGACACCGTCATCTTCGGAGCCGCAGCCATCTCTTTTTCCCGTGGAGTGATGGTTCATGACCCCGATGCACAGCGTGAGATGTTGCAGGCAGGCAAACGAAAAATTCTGGTAGTCGACAGCAGTAAGATCGGGACCGAAGCAACGTATCGCCTTTGCGGCATCGAAGAATGCGACTTCATCCTGACAGATAAAGGCATCTTGGAAGATGATCTGGCACGACTTCGTAGAATGACTCAAGTGCAGGTTGCAGAATGATCTTTATTAATACTCCATGTACAGCAATTCGATAGCTTGACATAAGAGAAATCCTATCTTGTGTTGAGAGCCATTCGAAATTGAATTTCTTTGAAGATCAGGCAATAGACCATGCGGTTTACGATTTCTTCGCAGGGGAACGGCCGATTCAGGTAGCGCGTGCCCCAGGCCGCCTTGACATCATGGGCGGCAATGTCGATTTCACAGGGGGCATGGTTCTTCAGGGGCTCCTGCATGAGTCTGTATGGGTTGCTGTCCAGTTGAGGAGCGACCGCTGCATCTGTATCTTTAATCCCGGGGCTGCGCAGTTTGGCTGGGACTCCTCGTTTGAAATTTCGTCTTCGGATCTGCGCGATGTCGCCACCATTCGCCTGCTCTGTACACAGAGGGAAACCTCCCACTGGATTGCGTATGTCCTCGGCTCACTTTATTATTTGAAGCGTTTCCATGGCTGCCTTACTGAAGGTGGAATCAGCCTCTTTATTGCTTCAAACCTGCCGCCAAACAAAGGAGTCAGTTCCTCTGCCGCGCTTGAAGTCGCCACGCTGAAAGCAGTATCAGCTGCATGCGGACTCTCTCTCGAAGGCATTACCCTGGCCACAGCCGGTCAATGGGTGGAGAACGTTGTTGTCGGTGCAGCCTGCGGTATCATGGACCAGGCGGCAATCGTGCTGGGAAAAAAGAACCAGCTGCTGCCTCTTCTCTGCCAGCCTTGCAAACCATTTCCGCTGGTTCAACTTCCCGAAGGCATTCGTTTCTGGGGCATCGACTCCATGGCGCCTCGGGCTACTGCCGGCACACTCTATGAGAGGGCCCGCGCCGCAGCCTTCATGGGATACAAGCTGATTTGCCGGTACCAAGCCATCGATCCGCTCCCAGACCATACATCGCAGATTCAGCGATGGACAGATTCACGCTGGAACGGCTATCTCTCGAACCTGCCCTTATCAGAGTTTCGCTCCATATACGAGCGCTGGCTTCCAGAGTTCCTGAGCGGGCATGATTTCCTCTCCCAGGCAGGAGATCATATTGATGCCTTCACGACTGTCTCACCTGACCTGGATTATCCAATCCGCGCCGCGGTCCGATATGCCGTTGAGGAAAACCTTCGCGTACAAACAGTAAGCACGCTTCTTCAATGTCCGCTGTCAGATGCTTCCCTTCAACTCATCGGGGAGATTCTGCGGCAATCCCATGTCGCATATTCCGAGTGCGGACTTGGCTCTGATGCGTGCGACGAACTGGTTGCTCTTGCTTTCGAGGAAGGTCTGCCGGGAGCCAAGATGACCGGTGGCGGCGCTGGAGGAGTCGTGGCAATCCTGGGCCGTTCAGACAGTGAGCCAGCGATCCAGAATATTGTCCGAAAGTATGCCGAAAAGAAAGGCGCTATCCCTCACATCTTTGCAGGAAGCTCCGATGGGGTCGACGCTACGGGCATTTCGACATTTCAGCTTCCACTACAGGAAAAACAATAGTGCTTCTGCCACAGAAGAATCCGCCCTCCGCAATTTTTCTGCTGGTAGCGGCGAATCTCTTATGGGCGGGTCAGGGTATTGCCGTCAAGCTACTCGCCGGGAGGCTCCATCCCCTTGCCATTGCCCTTCTTCCCTTGTATCTTGCTACTCTGTTGGGGCTCGCCATTCTTTGCATTCAGAGAGGGATTGCCCGCAAATTCAAGTCCGCCTGGAAGCTTCACCGTGAATTTTTGCTTGTTGGCATTTGCGGTCAGTTCACAGCGCAGGTAGGGATGACCATCGGCGTCAATTGGTCTACCGCATCCAGCGGAGCCGTGCTGAGTCTTCTGATCCCCATCTTTGGCGCACTCCTCGCAGTCTGGATATTGCGGGAACGCCTTTCGATACTTCGTATCAGCACCCTGCTGCTTGGCTTCGCGGGAGTCTTCCTCATATCTCCCCTGCATCGGATATCCGGTCCAGCGATGCGCAATCGAGAGTTTGCAGGGAACCTTTTCATCATGGCAGGCTGCCTCGGTTCCGCGTTCTATAACGTCTATTCCAAACAGCTTCTTGGAGCTTTCTCCGAGATCGAGACTTTGATCTTCAGTTATCTTTCCACATCTATTTTCAGTTTGCCGGTGCTTCTTTTTTTTGAGCCGCACTTCTTTGCAAATCTGGCCTATCTTTCTATCAAGCAGTGGATGGCGTTCGGCTACCTTGCGCTACTCTTCTACGGCTTGTCGATGGTGCTCTTCCTGAAAGCTCTGAAGCAGGTAGATGCCATCGTTGCATCTGCTTCTCTTTACCTGGTGCCACTGTTTGGAGTTTTCCTTGCCTCCAATATTCTCGGAGAACACTTGGCTCCCATGGCCATTTTGGGATCGGTCCTTGTCCTTATGGCGACTCTGCTGCTCTATCGCTGCGATACTTCATTCTGACAACCGCGGGTAAAGAGTGCCCGCCTTACCTCTGCGCTGTTAATATTTAACATATATGATTGAAGACCTCTGCCCCAGGTCTTCACATTGATTTACGCTTAGTTAAATAGAAGATAGAGTCTATCCCATCGATGCCGCTAATGAGAAAGGATGTCTAGGGGTGTGAATTATTTTCTCCGAATAAAGGGTGATTTTGTTATCTCAACAAACCCAACATGTCTCGATAAGGATGCGGTCTTCAGTTTCCTGGAACAGGCGAATTGGTGGACAGAATTGACCAGGGAATCCCTGGAACGGGCTCTGGGAAACTCCCTCTGTTTCTGCTTGCAGGAGAACGGCAGGCAAATTGGCTTTGCCAGAGTAATTACCGATTATGTTACGTATGCCTATCTTTGCGATGTTTACCTGATAGAAGAAAGAAGAAGACAAGGTCTGGGGCAATGGTTGATCCGTTCTATTCTCGAGCATCCGGACGTCAGTAATCTCAAAAGAGTCTCCTTGATCACGCATGACGCCCAGGATTTTTATCGCCATCTTGGCTTTCGCATTGCCGATCGTCCGGATTGCTATATGGAACGCCTTCGGTAAGAAAGATAGATTTCCGGTTTCTCGCCTTAGCTAAGCCTCACCTCTTTGAGTGCTGCACCTGCCGCTCGAAGATTTTCGAGCTTCATCTCGGAGTATTTGCGCGACAGGATTACACCGTCCGCTCCACCATGGAAGGATGCGAGCACGGCAGCTTTGGTGCCGGCCGGTGTGCACTTGGCGTTTCCGTTAGCGGTCGGAATATCAATATCGATGCCAGGCCATAATTTTGTTCTGGAGTTCTTCAGTGCCTCTTTAGCGCGCTTTGTCTCGCGATAGACGTAGTCTGCGGAAAAACCAGCCGTGGGAAGGTCTTTCAGATCGACCTCTTTCCCATAGTCCAATACACGATAATGAAATTCTAGGAGCTCCTGCTTTGGGATATCTGAGAAATAGGAAGTTCCAACGCTGTTGATATAGTCCGCCATCCGCTCGCCAGCGCAGTTCTGATATATGACTATCTTCAGAAAGTCGGAGTAAGGAGCCATCTCGGCAAGATCCTGTTCAGCACGATAGATTGGGTTGAAGGAGTTGTTATGCCAGATATGCCAGCCGACACCTAGCTTCGGGTTGACCGACTTTACTCGATCGTAGATCGCCTTCTGGGCGGCGCGCAGGCTGGACGTCCACAAGCTTTCCCATGCCAGCATCTCGGGGTAACGCAACATCAGGCGCCAGAATTCGACATAGCTGCCATCGACAGGACGAACATCTTTGCGGCTTGCCAACACGAATTTCTCGAGTTCAAGGAAGCCTTGCCTGGCACGTTCTGGATTGATACCTTGACGACGCGCTTTCGCATAACAGAACTCGCAGAAACACGTGGCGGTCGATGGCTGTGGATGACCGTGGCTCGCACCAAGAACATTAGACAGCGCTCCTTGCCTCTCAGAGCCCCACATGATGCCGTCGATGTCATACGACCGAGACCAGTCTTCGGCAATGTCCTGAAGCCATGACAGGTAATCAGGATTATTGAAGCAGAGCGTTGCAGCCTTTTTGCCCGAAAGCTCGACTTCCTGCAGTTTCTCAACATTGGGCAGACCCCGGCGGAAGACGTCTTCGTACCAGCAGATCGTTTTCATGCCTCGCTTCTTTGCTTCAGGAATCACCTGTTCAAGCACATCGAAGTTTCCAAGATCGGGCGCACGAAAATCTTTGAAAGCCGTGTTGGTGTAGTACTTCGGATTGACCTTGGTGTATGAGCCTCCGAAGAAAGTGTCGGTATCGTACTTCTGACTGCCATGATCAGGCAGCGGCTGTCCCGGTACCTGGCGTCCGGCGATGCCGCGACCGTAGGTAAAGGTGGCAACGAACAGTGTGTTGATAAAGGCGCTCTTCTGGCACTCGTCGAGCACCTTTGAAGCGCCTTCGTCGGCGAAGGAGACGGCTCCAATTTGAATGCCGATCATCTTATCCTGTGTTGCCGGATCTGCCGCAAGACCTGCAGCTCCCCCCGGCAGCGACGCTGCGACCAGTGTTCCCGCAACATTTTGCAAAAATAACCTGCGATCCATCCTCAACCTCCATGCGGCCAAGAGTAGTGACAATTGGTTATCATAACCCGGCTTATCGCCAGGAATTGGGCTCGCTCATCGAAGACGCATTTTCAAGGCACACTCTGACTTTTAGATCGGAACCGCGTAGTTGACTGACTAGACGGTTATCTATACACTTGAAATATGCCGAGGCCAAAGAGCGATGACAAGCGAAGCGCCATCCTTGACGCCGCAACCCGCGTCATCGTGACGAAAGGATTGAGTGCCCCGACGATGGGCATTGCCAAAGAGGCTGGCGTGGCCAACGGTTCGCTCTTCACCTACTTTGAGACCAAAGCAGAACTTTTCAATCAACTTTATCTCGAGTTGAAAGCAGAGATGGCAGCCGCGGCCATGAAGGACTTTCCAAATGGTGCAAAACTTCGTGAGCAGTTCTTCCACATCTGGCGGAACTGGATGGACTGGGCGGTCCGCTTTCCCGAAAAACGGAGAGCACTGGCTCAGCTCAGCGTTTCTGATGACATCACACAGACCACTCGCACGGCAGGCCATAAAACGATGGCAAGAATTGCCGAGTTAATGGAGCGAAGTCGCGCCAATGGCCCAATGCGTGACGCGCCGAGAAGTTTTGTCGTCACGATCATGAACTCTCTTGCGGAGGCAACAATGGACTACATGGTCCAGGACCCCAAAAATGCGAAGAAGCATTGCAAGATTGGCTTCGACGCGCTGTGGCGAGTGCTGGCTTGATTTCTCGCACTCATAAATGTCTGTCTAGACAGACACTATAAAAGATTGGAGCATAAAAATGCCGATAGAAACGGATGTTTCCTCTAAGAAGATCGCAATTGTTACAGGCGGCAGCCGCGGTATTGGCCGCAATACGGTTGAGAGCCTCGCAAAACGCGGCATCAATACGATTTTCACATATCACACTCATGGCACAGACGCGGAGGCGGTCATTGCCGCAGTGAAAGCCGCAGGAGCGGAAGCCATTGCCCTGCAACTGGATACCGGCAAGATTGCTTCGTTCGACACCTTTGTCGAGAGCGTGAAAGATGCGCTCTCCAGGCTCGGAGCCACGCACTTCAACTATCTGGTCAACAACGCTGGCAATAATCACAACAACATGCCTTTCGAGAACGCGACCGAGGAAGAGTTCGACAGCATCTGCAACGTCCATTTCAAAGGTGTTTTCTTCCTGACGCAGAAGCTTCTTCCTCTCATCCATGACGGGGGGCGGATCGTCAACGTGTCGACGGCCCGGACACGCATCGCTTTTCCGGGCGGATCTGTTTACGCATCGATGAAGGGTGCGGTTGAAGTGCTGTCGAAGCACCTGGCGAAGGAACTTGGCCCGCGAAGGATCGCCGTCAACGTTGTTGCTCCGGGTGCCACGGAAACGGATTTCAGCGGAGGCATCGTCCGCGACAATCCTGCCATGAACAAAAGGGTGGCCGAAGGGACAGCGCTGGGCCGAGCAGGTGTTCCCGATGACATTGGTCGGATGATTGCGTCACTGCTCTCTGAGGACAATCGCTGGATCAATGCAGAGCGCATCGAGGTTACGGGCGGCTACGTTTAGGGCGATCAACTAACGAGAAACAAAGAATGCAGGACGCATTTGAGATGGCAAAATACGGCACAGTCGTGTTGGTCGGGAGCGGCGGTCGAGCAGCGCACGTTATTGCGAAAGCGTTGTTGAATCAATCCGCCGCGCCCGGCATCTATTACGACGAGAAGGGCCATTCCATGCTCGCTTCCAGGTTCGTGCGCATTCTGTCCGAGCTATGGTCCTGATAAATACATCTTGTCATGCTCATCAAGACCAGATTCGCGTGCCGAGCCGGCGCGAGGCCAGGAAAGAGACGGAATCATGAAACTGATTGCTATCGAAGAGCACTTCCTTACCAGTGAAATTCGTACGGCGTGGGCATCTTCCCCAATCGGGCAGGAAGGTACTGCCGGGTTCGACCGCGGAGAGATTGAAGAGCGGCTCGACGATCTCAGCCAGGGACGCATAGTGCTTATGGATGAAAGCGGCGTAGACGTACAGGTTCTTTCTGTGACCACTCCAGCTCTGCACAACCTCGACCCCGAAGCGAGTGTGGTCTTGGCGCAGCGCACGAATGATCTGGTTGCCGCAACGATTGCAAAGCATCCCACACGGTTCCAGGGCTTCGCCACGTTGCCAACCGCTGCGCCAATGGAGGCCGCCCGTGAGCTTGAGCGGAGCATAACTCGCCTGGGGTTTGTGGGAACGATGCTCTGTGGTCGCACTCGCGACAAAAACCTGGACCACCCTGACTTCCTTCCTACCTTGGAAACCGCTGCAAAGCTCGGCGTTCCTGTGTTTGTGCATCCTCAGATCCCGCAACGTGCCGTAAGGGAGGTCTATTACTCAGGATTCGGAGACTTGATCGATACAGCGTTTGCGACATTCGCTTTGGGGTGGCACTACGAGGCTGGCATCCAATTCGTACGATTGATGCTTGCAGGTGTCTTCGATAAATACCCTGATCTGCAGATTATTCTCGGCCATTGGGGCGAGGTTGTTCTTTTTTACCTTGAACGGCTGAACTCACTCTCACGTATCGCAAAGCTGCAAAGACCCATTGCTGATTACATCCGGCAAAACTTGTATGTGACTCCAAGCGGGATGTGGAATCAGTCATACCTGCAGCGCACGCTTGAAATCATTGGCCAAGAGCGCATTTTGTTCTCCACCGATTATCCCTACCAGTATCGGCCGGGTGGCGCAGGACGTTCGTTCCTCAATGAAGCGTCTCTCGCTCCGAAAGAGAAGGCATTATTTGCTCATGGTAATTGGGAGCATCTAACGCAGTCGGCCTCTCATGCGTGACCGTTCTCTTACAGGAAGCGCGTTCCTCGTTACCGACACGGGACGTTATACAGACGCTGATCAAAGTGGCTAGTGCACCTGGCTGGTTTCGACGGCTCGGATAATGTCGGCTATTCGGCAGCCTGTATGTTTGCTGCGCAATGTTCATGTGTGAAGAAAAGGAGCAAAGTATGGAAACTCGTGAGTTGGGAAGAAGCGGATTGAAGGTTTCGGCCCTCGGACTTGGTTGTATGGGACTGAGCTTCGGGCTCGGTCCTGCAGTAGAGAAGCAGGCGGGCATTGCACTCATCCGTGCTGCCTTTGAGCGCGGAATAACGTTTTTCGATACCGCTGAGGCCTATGGCCCTTATGCCAACGAGGAGCTTGTGGGCGAGGCGCTGGAGCCGTTCCGCGACCAGGTTGTGATTGCAACCAAATTTGGTTTCAAGGATGCCAGACCTGCCAATGGAATGGATAGTCGTCCGGAAAATATCAGAGCTCATGTTGAAGCTGCGCTGAAGCGGCTGCGAACGGATAGGATCGATCTACTGTATCAACACCGGGTCGACCCCAATGTGCCTGTCGATGACGTTGCCGGCACAGTGAAGGAGCTTATCACCGCAGGTAAGGTGAAGCACTTTGGCATGTCAGAAGCGGGCGTTTCAGCCATTCGACGCGCTCACGCCATCCAACCGGTCACTGCTCTGCAAAGTGAATATTCCCTCTGGTGGCGGGAGCCTGAAGATGCAATTCTGCCATTGCTCGAAGAGCTCGGAATTGGTTTCGTGCCATTCAGTCCTCTTGGCAAGGGCTTCCTTACAGGCGCCATCAATGAAAACACCCAATTCGACAGCACGGATTTCCGCAACATCGTTCCGCGTTTCTCCCCGGAGGCTCGCAAGGCCAATCAGAAGCTTGTCGAAGTGCTCGGACAGATTGCAGAAGGGAAGAAAGTGACTCGCGCTCAGATTGCGCTTGCGTGGCTGCTCGCGCAGAAGCCCTGGATTGTCCCCATTCCGGGAACTACAAAACTGCACCGGCTTGAGGAGAACATTGGGGCGGCGGAAGTACAACTTTCCGCACACGATCTGAGAAGCATCGGAGATGCGTTAGCGGAGATCGAAATCCAAGGAGCCCGCTATCCCGCTCAGTTCCAGGCAGCTGTCAATCGTTAGAACTGTGCCATGCCGAGTTCCACACTCGGCATGGCACAAACCGTTTTCCGGTGCTACAGTCGCGCACTTTCTTCTTGGTGGACCAGAACGCGCTCGTCTGAGGATTCTGTCGGCCGCGCTGCGGCAGAGAAGCGCTCTTTGCCTTCGACCCATACGCGTACCACGTCGTTGTAGCCATTCCGCGCATGGAAAGCTACCATATCCCCCAACTTGCCGCGCTCGATGCTGCCAATCGTGGAATCAAGACGCAAATGACGGGCAGGATTCAGCGTGATCATGCTTATTGCGGACGGCAGGGGAATACCCGATTCCATCATGCGCGTTGCGCAGGCAAGCAAGGACGGGAAGTGGTAATCGCTGCAGAGAATATCAACGAGGTCCTCTGCCATAGCGTCATGGCATGACAGGTTTCCACAGTGCGACCCACCGCGGTAGTAGTTAGGCGCGCCCATGCAGACCATCATGCCCAGTTCTTTTGCTTTGCGCGCGGCCTCTATGCTGCAAGGCATCTCGCTTAGCGTAGCTCCCGCATCGTGCGCTTCAAGCACGTGCTCAATGGTTGTGTCATCGTGGCTGCCAATCGGAATACGGCCTGCAATCGTATCCCTGACCTTCATGCGGTTGTTTACAGTGCGGGCGCGCGCAATGCGCTCGTCCATCTTCCTGCGGGCTTCCTCAATAGAAATCTCCTGCCGGATAGCGCTTTCGCGGATAAGCGCTTCGATATTGCGAAACTGGCGCTCTCCGGGGGTATCGTCATTGAAGACGATGTTGCCGATGCTCTTGAGTTCGAGCAACTGTTCGAGAATGTGTTTTACGGGTTCGAAGTTTGTGCTCCAGCGAACGTGGATGCGATGGCGTGCCCGCAGGTAAGGAATCAACTCCTCGTAGCGGCGCGCGAGCGCGAGGCCATCTCCACGCCAGGAGCCCGCAGGCCCTTGACGCTCTTCGGAGATGCGCGCAGCGGAAATGACCGTCGTCAATCCCGAGCTGAGGGCACGCAAATCCATCATGTGCAGCGCCATCTCAAGCGGAAATCTTGCACCCGGACGAGGGCTCATCTCGCGCTCAAGATAGTCGGTATGGATATCGATGATTCCGGGGATGAGGATGGCGCCTTCCAGGTCGATACCATTGATATAGATACGCGGAGATATTTCGCTGATGAGTCCATCCACAAGGATCAGCGAGCCGTAGATCTCTTCATTGGGCAGAACGATACGCGCGTTAGTAAGAACTGTCTCTGTCATCATTCGATCGAGGCTTCCCTTTCCGAAACAGGTTGATTACTTCGCAATCGACTGGGAAAGAATGCCGCGGCGGACCCAATCGGAAATGCGTTCTACGATGGAAATGAGTACGACCAGAATCAATGCATATGCAAGGACGTCCTTGTAGTGAAGGAGGCGATCGGCAAAATTCAGTTCGTAGCCGATGCCTCCGCCTCCAAAGACGCCAAGCGGAATCGCCGCACGCAGGTTCACATCAAAGGCGTAAAAAAGATTTGCGATAAATGAAGGTAGCGTCTGCGGCAGGATCGCATAGCGGATCAGTTGCAGCCGGGTGCTGCCTACGCTTTGAATTGATTCGGTGATATTCGCGTCGGACTGTTCAATCGCATCAGCAAAGAGCTTTCCGAACATGCCTACTGAACCTATGGTAAGCGCCAGCATTCCTGCAAAGGGGCCGATACCGACAGCGATCAGCAGCACCAGCAGAACGATGAAGTTCGGCAGGGAACGCTCAACAGCAAGCAGGCCTCGCACCGCAAAGCGCAGCCATGGACTCGGAGAAGTATTACGTGCGGCAAGAAAAGCCAACACAAGAGCAATGAAACCGCCGAAGATCGTGCCCAGAAAAGCCATCGAGAGAGTTTCGACCAAAGAGACGTAGAGCGTCTTTTTGGTCCAGAGCAAACTGAGGTTGGGCGGGAAAATCTGCCGGGCGGTGTCCTGAACGTAGTGGAATTCACTAAAGATGACGAGTGGATTCACTCCCAGATAAGCAATGAGTGCGACAAGGGAAACAACGGTTGCCAGAACAAAGAATGCGAGCTGACGGAACTTGCGCGAAGGCAGCGCGCTGGCCAGCACAGTGACACTCATTCCAGATTTCCTTTCTTCAGGATGCGCGCCCGGAAAAGATCCGATATTCGCTCAGAGATAAGTACCAGCAGCAGCGAAGCACCAATGGCAACTGTCGCACGACGATATTCGAGCGACGACATGGCGATGCTGAGTTCATACCCAATGCCGCCTGCTCCGACAGCACCGAGCAATACAGAGGCGCGAATATTCACCTCAAAACGGAAAAGCGCATTTGCCAGAAGAGACGGCAATATCTCGGGAACAACAGCATAGCGGATCACCTGCGATTGCGTCGCGCCAGTAACGACAATGGATTCGAGGGCCTGTGGTTCAATCTCTTCAATAGAGTCAGCCAGCAGCTTGGCCAGCATGCCGATACTGCTGATGGACAGTGCCATAAGGCCGGGAAACGCTCCCAGCCCGAAAGCGGCAACGAGCAGTAGAAGCAGAATAATTTCCGGCAGCCCGCGTTCGCATGCGATGAAAGTGCGCATCGTGTATCGCAGCCATTTCGGCGCGATGTTAGAGGATGCGCCGAGAGCGCAGGGAAAAGAAAAAATTGTTCCCAGGATTGTGGCCGCAAAGGCCATAACAATGGTGACACCGATGGGTGACAGCATTTGAGGCAATGCTGACCACTCGGGAGGAACAAACATATCAACGAGGCCAAGGCCTTTGCTGATGCCCTCGAGCAGCACTTTGAAACTGACTCCGCAACGCCACATCGAAAAGAGAAAAAGCGTTACGAAGATCACTACGATCAGCGCCTTCCTGCCCCGGCGCTGCATAACACCCTGTTTCCATTCGGCGAGGGGGTGTTGCTGCTGAACTACTGGAACAACAGGAGCCTGCATCAAACTCCCACTCCGGCGCCTATTCCGTGCCGCAGATCCGGACGCAGACCAGGTCCAGGAAAGGGCGGTTGCGAATCCGACTTCTGCATCGTCGTGAATGTGCTGGATTCCTGATCGCTGTAAATTTGCTCGAGTTCAGATTTATTGAGCTTTGCAGAACCGTCATAAATGACATTTCCGTGTCGCATGCCAATGACGCGCGTGCAGTACTTTGCCGTGAGCTCAGGCTGATGAAATGCTCCGATCACTGGCGTTTCGCGAGCCAGCGGCTGCAGTAAAGCCATGATGATTTCCGCGTTTTTAGGGTCGAGGCTCGAGATAGGTTCATCGGCAAGATAGACTAGAGGGCGCTGATAAATAGCTCGGGCAATAGCGACGCGCTGCATCTCGCCGCCGCTTAATGATCCTGCGAGACGCGACATAAAGTTGACCATTCCCACCCGGTCGAGCGCCTCAGCGGCTTCGCGTGCTTCGGAGTCCTTAAAGCCAAGCGTCCAGCTGCGCAGTGGATGAATATGACCAAGCCGACCCAGCATGACGTTTTCCAGCACCGTCAGACGCTTGACGAGGTTCGACCCCTGAAACATCAGGCCAATATTGCGACGGGCCAGCCTCAGTTCTTTTGCGTTCACATTTGTCGTGCAGTAGGTCTCGCCGCCCGGCGCTGTGAACTTGATGTCTCCACTATCCGGAGTCGTAAGCCCGGTGATACAACGCAATGTAAGCGACTTCCCTGCCCCGCTCGAACCGAGAATGGAAACAAATTCCCCACGGTTAACGGTGAAGCTGATCCTATTGAGCAGGCAACGACCATTGGAAAGCGTCTTTGTAATTCCGGAAACAGAGAGCATCGGGGGACCTACTTTTCTATGACATTGAAGTCTTTGACCTGTGCAGCAAACTTGCGCAGGCCATCGTATGTGGAATCATTGACAGCGATGAAACTCATATCAGGGCGACGATATGTCTTTTTCAGGGTTTCCCACAGCGATGGGTCCCGTTCGGGAATGGCGAGCATTGCCTGCTGTATGTTCTTCTTCAGCGTCTCAGGCAATCTGCTGCGCACAGCGATCGGCGAATTCGGAATTGGATCGGAAGTCCAGAGAACACGCAGATCAGAGTTGTTCATCTTTCCCAGGTCTGTTAGCCGCGGAACAATTGACTGCATCATGGCGCCAGCATCGACTTTGCCTGCTTTTACTGTGAGCGCGCCGGCAATATGGGAGCCGGAGAAGACGACTTTCTTGAAGTCCTTGTCCGGATCGATGCCTATGCTCTGAAGATAAGCTCTCGGAATCAGGTTGCCGGAAGTAGATGCTGGATCGGTAAAGCCGAAAATAATGTCTTTCGCATGCGCTTTCAGATCATCGATCGAATGGATTGGGCTGTCTTTGGGTACCGCGATAATAGAACGATAATTGCCCAGGGTTCCGTCAGGCTGTCCAGGAGCAATAATTGCCTGTGCTCCGGCTTTGCGCGAAGCAATGATGTAACCGAGCGGACCAAACGTAGCAATGTCCACTTTGTCGGCACGCATTGCTTCAATGGTGGGCGCATAGCCTGCGACACGCACGATTTCCACTCGCATGTGCAATTGCGACTCAAGGTACTTCTTCATCTTATCGGCGCGGAGAGAGCTGTCCTGCATCTCCTCTTCTGATGGAGCGAAAGCATAATGCAGAGCACCGCTGTTTGCGCCCTGGCTTCGACTGCAAGCCGTGAATGGAATGCAAGCCAGAGCTACAACCACCAAAGAGAGAAATTGCTGGAAGCATCTCATCATTTCTCCTTCTAGGCGTAGATCGCTTCTTTCGTGCACCCATTTTCCAGATGCAATGTCCTGTCGGACATTTTTTGCAGCGTATGCGGATCATGCGTGATGAGAATGACGGAGGTTCCAGCCTGCTTAAGGTCGAGGATCATCTCAATGACAGCATCCTTGGTCTTCAGATCGAGAGACGCTGTCGGCTCATCTACAAGCAGGAAACGGGGCCGTGCGATAATCGCCCGGGCAATGTTGACGCGCTGCTGTTCGCCGCCGCTGAAAGTCGCAGGATACGCATCCCACAACTCCGTGGGGAGCCCGAGCCGATCGAAACACTCGCCGGCCTGACGGCGGCCTTCCTCTAAAGAATGTCCGCGCGACAGCAGCGCAGAGGCTACTACATCCAGGGCCGGCACACGAGGAATTACCTGAAGGAACTGCGAGCAATAGGTCATCTCACTCTTACGTATTTTCAGAACTTCGTGCTCCGACGCCGTTGCCAGATCAACAATGTTGTTGTGCGCATTCCGGTAGTGGATATGACCGCCGCTGGCGAGGTATGTGCGATAAATACACTTCATCAGCGTCGATTTGCCTGAGCCGGACTTGCCAACAAGAGCGAGAATCTCGCCTTCGCTCAGTTCAAAGGAAACATTGTTGAGCGCCTCAATTTCTTTTTCATTGAGGATGTGGAGTTCGAAGCGTTTCCGTAACTCCACAATTTCGAGCAGATGACTCATGCACTCCTCTTTTCCGGTTAAGACTTTTCCATGCTTCTAAAGCAGAGAGCTAACCAGCAGCTGCGTGTAAGCATGCTGAGGATCCTGCAATATCTGGTCGGTCAACCCGTGCTCGACCATGTGCCCGTGCTTCATCACCATCGTGCGATCCGTCAGCATCCGGATCACGCCAAGATCGTGTGAAACTACAATCATTGAAATGCCCAACTCCTGCTGCAGGCCGCGAATGAGATCAAGTACCTTCGCCTGCACGGAGAGGTCGAGCCCACTGGTGATTTCATCGAGAAGAAGCAGTGGCGGGTTATTCGCAATGGCCTTGGCAATCTGCACCCGCTGCTGCATGCCGCCGCTGAAGCGGGCCGGAGATTCATCCATGCGGCGAACAGGAACTTCAGTATGCGTAAATAGATTGCTGGCGCGCAGGCGGATGTTACCGACATGAAAGACATTGGCCATCAGCAGTTTTTCAGCAACGTTGCCACCCGCGGTGAAGCGAAAATTCAGGCCATCGCGCGGGTTCTGATAGACCATGCCCATCAAATGATTGCGGATGTAGCGCTTCTTCTGGCTGGTGAGATGAAGAAGGTTTGTGGAAGCATCTTCGAATGGCCGGAAATACACTTCGCCTGCGGTAGCGTCTTGGTCGAAGTAAAGCATCTGCACCAGCGTGCTCTTGCCTGAGCCGCTCTCGCCTACAATGCCGAGCACCTCGCCGGGAAAGAGATCGAAGCTGATGTTATTGCACGCAACAATTGCGCCCGTTTCCGGGCAGATATTCGATCCGAATGCGGGACCTGTTCGTTCAAGAACGCCCGCATTGGCTTCGCCGTAAATCTTTGTCAGGTTGCGGACGCGCAGCAGCCAGTTCTGATCCATCGATTCGCTCATTTCTATTCAGGATTTGTGAACAGCCGCTGCGACGGACGGCGACCTTCCCGCACTTTGTCCATAAAGTTGCTGTCGTTGATCACGTGCGAACGGCTGAAGTCGTCCGCATAGATTTCATCCATAAAAGCACGGTCCCCACCGGATGAGGAGCAGCGGGCGCCATCGAACTCCTCCACCTTGAAGCGGATATCTTCAAACTCCAATGGCTCAACCTTGGTAAATGGCGGAATAGCGTGAATGCGCTTTTCGCGGCCCGCGCCAAAGAGGTAAAGGCAGCATGCCATGCTCAGATTCGGCACATCCCAGCAAGGAACCGGAGATGGCGTGGCCGCAAAGCGGTCATTCACCATGATGGGATACCCGGAGCCGCCCATCATGACTCCATTCCGGACATAGGATTCATAGAGCGAAACCCAAAGCTTCGCGTAGTCAGCTTCAGCGTGCATCTGCCGCGTCTTCGCTTCGTGCCTCTCAACGGAGCGCAGAATCTCCGGCTGCGGCACCTGGATCACGAGAATCTGTTCCTCGGTAAGGATCTCTTCAGGCACACGGTGACGGGTCTGAATAATGGTTGCGGCCGCCGTATCAAAAGTCACACCGCAACCGGTCATCTCCTTGACGAAGAGACGCAGGTTGCAGGCGTTGACGCTGGCGTCGCTGCCTTGATCGATGACCTTCAGTACATCAGATGGTCCGATAAGCGAAAGAGTAAGATGCAGTCCGCCAGTACCCCATCCGCGCGAAATCGGCATCTCCGGTGAGGAGTATGGCACCTGATATCCAGGAATGCAGATGGCTTTCAGCGTCTTGCGCCGAATCTCTCTTTTTGTCGCCTCATCAATGAACGCGTAGTTGAAGCTGTCGCGGAATTTCCGGTTCTCAATCATCGTCGTCCTCCTCATCGCCCGCGCCAACCGTCACTTCCTCAGGCTGTTTTGCATTCGCCTTCAATATCTTGCGCAGGTTCTCCAGGCCGGCCTGGAAAGTGACATAGTGCGGCAGCTTGAGATGATTCGTGAAGCCATAGGCTTCGATCACCTCTGTGTGATAGAGGACGAACTCCTGATTGTTCGCTGGATTATTCGGGTCGGGACTGCGCAGCGCGCTCTCCACCATCCCCATTGAGATGCCCTTCGTTTCGTTTTGCCCGAAGCACAGTCCGTAGCCTACGGAGAGTTCCGGCAGAGAACCCTTCTTCGGACTGCGGATCTTGCCGACCATCTCAGTCTCTGTCACCTTGATGCGTCCTACATAGCGCAGCCGGCCGCGCTTATCCACGACTCTAACCGGAACTTCGCCAATGCGAAGCTCACCTACAGTTCCATGCGAGGTCCCGAAACCGCGCATGGTACTGTATGCCATGCACATCAATGCGCCGGTATCGGCACGCGCTAGCATCTGCAGAACTGCAGAGCGCGGCACGGGGAATTTGATTGCTTCGCGGGTGACATCGAAGAGACGCCTGTCCTCATCCGGACGGCCGCTCCGGCTCATCAGGCCTTCTCGCAGAAAAATGTCGATGACTTTTTTATAGGTGGTGGCGCCGTGTAATCTCTCAGCATCCGGATGGCCCTCAGCCTGCAAATCGGCAATGAACTTCTCGATGGATCCAAGGCTGGCATCAAGCAGTGCCGGATTGAGAAGCCGAAATGAATAATCGCGCGTTGGCCCTAGAATTTGCCCGCCTGGAATCTCCCGAAAAGTGGAAGAGATGCGACGGTGCACAAACATCTCGCGCGTGTTCAGCACTTCGGCTGTATATCTGCGCTCCAGCGTGGCGCGATAGGCGCGCAGATGAAAGGCCGCTTCAAATGAATCGCCTTCTACCTGCAACAATGCAAGCGCCGCATGCTCCGGCGCATATAACGAGCCTTCTCCCATGGCCCTGTCCACAGCGAGGCGCATCTGCGTGCGCGCCTGATCGACTTCTATCGGCCTGGTCATTCCCTTCCAGCGGAAATACTCGACCAGCTTGTTCGCATTTTCGATCGCGTCCTGCCCGCCTTTTACCGCTACATATCCCATCTAAGCCACCATTCCTTCACGATTAAAGCGAATCCGCCTTCCCTGCCGCTGCGGAGACATTCTCCGTCCTTAGTGTCCCCAGCGCACGTTCGTTGTGCGCGGTAATGACAGCACGCAAGGTCCCGCAGAGGCGCTGTCGCAGGTCAGGAAAGTATCCACGCCCAGTGGAAACTCGGAATTGCGTTCCCGCAAAACCGCGAAAACTTCATCAGAGACACCCAGCACATGGACAATCGATTCCGACTCGATTCCAGGCCCCGAGAGTGACAGCCGATGTGAGCCATGAATCGGCGCAGGAGAGATGGCCTCCACCTGGAGAACGACAGTCGCACCAAGATCGGGATATGCCAGGCTTCCCGTCCGTGCTTGCCGAATACCGCCAGGCTGTACTGTACCGGTAAAGATCAAGAATTCGGCCTGTTCAGCCTTCGCAGGAACAGCCAGTGTTTCGCTCCGGATAAATTGAGCTGCCGCACCTCCCTCGGCCTCGATATAAAAAGAAGTGTCTCCGCTGAAGAGCGTCAATACCAGCAGAGCTGTTGCGCGATTGAGTGGAGCCGGCGCGTTGAGAAGCACGTCATCCAGTTGACCGATCGTTCCTGGCCGAGCCGTGCTCTGCAAAAGAGCCCTGTAATGCTTCTGTCCATCGAAAACTTGATCGTAAGGTTTAAGCGCTGCTGTCGTGCTCATGCCTCCTCCATCAACTTGAAATCCACCTGCGTCCGGAGGATCAGATCGAATTCTTCCCTCTCCCGGTGAAGGATGTTCTGTTCCTCTTTACGCAGAAAGCTTTCAATTTCTGCGGCCAGAGGCTGGCCATTTTGCAGAAACGCATCCAGCACGGCAAGACAGTAGGCGCGCGCTGGATCATCTCCCAGACAGAGACCATAGCCGGGATATTGGCCGACGAGGACTTCACATTCAGTAGTAAGCGCTTCTCCCAGGTAAAACTTCTGCCCTTCCAAAGAATCCTCGGCTGGGACCATGGTGAGGCAAATCGATGGAGCTTTCTGGACGGTAATAGCGTAAGCCGGTTCCAGTTCTGTAACCAGTTGCTGCAACGGCCTCAGTTCGCATTCGCACAGGATGTAGTCCGCAGTAAGGGACTTCATGCTGTGAAGCGTTGAGCCGTCCATCGGTAAATCATGCGCCATGAAAAAATCCACCCCGCAGGTATTAGGAAACGATCCGCATCTCTGTATGTTGCCCAACGTGATAAAATAATACGTGTACGAACAATATTAGCTTGTCACAGATCCCACCCCCCAAATGTGTATGCCATGTGACAGGAGTGTTTATTTTTGGTGATTATGCGCTGCTTTCATTCAGAAGCAGCAATTTTTATGCAAATTTACAATCATTAATTCGTATACGAATTAATATTGCCTTGTGCGAACTAGCCCGGCCGGCCAGCTACAGGTAGATGAGTCCGTTGTCCCCATCTCACAAAGGTGCGCTTTTGTCTGGGGATACGTGCGGCACTATTCCAGCCAGCTTGCGGTCGGCATCTTCGGACTGGTAGGACGCGATGCGGTCGCCTTCTGCATTCCGCTATTGATTCGCGCGGGGATCGATAACCTGACGCACCCGCATGTGGCTCATCGCTTCTCCATTACCTGGATCGGGCTGGCAATGATCGGGGTGGCTGTTCCCCGATCGGCTTTTCAGACACTCGCGCGACTCAACGTGATGAATACATCGCGGAACGTAGAGTATGCGATGCGGCGCGACCTGCTGAAACATCTCTTCCGGCTGGATGCTTCATTCTGGGCGCGGACGCGCACTGGAGACGTGATGGCTTCAGCGACCAATGACCTGAATGCAGTCCGCATGATGCTCGGTCCCGGGCTCACTTCGTTGTTTGAATCCATCGTATCGCTGCCGGTTGCTTTTATCGTCATGGGCTGGGTGGACTGGCGGTTAACAGCCGCGGCATTGCTACCCTCTCCGCTCGCCATCATCCTTCTCATCAGCTTTGGCAGGATCATTCGCTCACGCTTTGACCGGATACAGGCGATCTTTTCCAACATGAGCGCCGCCGTACAGCAGACGATTGCGGGAGCGCGCGTCGTCCGCTCATTTGTCCGCGAGGACTCAGAGCAGCACCGGTTTGAAGCGATGAGCATGTCTTATATGCATGCCAACCGCATCCTCGGCATATACGTCAGTTCCCTTGATCCGCTTCTTACTTTCATTACCGGTCTTTCAGTATTGATTGTTCTCGGCTATGGCGGTAGGCAGGTGCTGGCACATACCCTGAGCGTGGGCAGCTTCGTCATGTTCACTACGTATATGGCGCTTCTAGTGCGGCCGATTGCCTCCTTGGGCCGCGTCGTCAATCTTGTGCAGCGCGGCATGGCGTCTGTCGGGCGTCTGCAGACGCTGTTCGCTGAGGAACCTGAAATCGAGCCTGGAGAATGGCTGGCTACGGACGCTGGTCCAACACCAGCGGAGCAGAATGTGCGTGGCGCAATTACTCTGCAGCAGGTGAGCGTACATTACGGTCCGCATGCTGCGCTGGATTCAATTGATCTGGAAATCGCCGCCGGCTCCACACTGGCAATTCTGGGCGAGACTGGCTCAGGCAAAAGCACGCTGGCGCGATTGATCACGCGCATTATCGATCCCACGGCTGGAAGCGTACTTCTTGATGGCATCGATTGTCGCGAGATTCCGTTGACAACCCTGCGCTCCCTGGTTGGAGTTGTGCCCCAGGAAACATTCCTCTTCAGCGCGACTCTTGCGGAAAATATCGCTCTGGGCGTGCGTGGAGCTTCTGAAGAAGACATTCGGCGGGCGGCAGAGATCGCTGGGCTCGGCCCCGACCTCGCTGCCCTGCCCGCGGGTTACGAGACAATCGTTGGCGAGCGCGGCATCATGCTCTCCGGCGGCCAGAAGCAACGCATTGCTATAGCCCGGGCCATCCTGAAGAACCCACGCATTCTTCTGCTCGACGATGCTCTCTCAAGTGTAGATTCCGTAACAGAACAGCGCATACTCGACCACCTGAAGGGAGTGATGGCAGAACGCACTACCATTCTCATCACCCATCGTGTAGCGACAGCCATGCAGGCCGACCATATCATCGTTCTGCATCGGGGACGCGTCCTCGAACAGGGGACGCACGATTCACTGACGTATCTGGATGGGCAATATTCGCGTCTAACCCGCCTGCAGGCGCTTGAAGAAGAACTGGAGGTTATGTGAGTTCTGTCGCAATCGCTGCTGGCCAGCAGAACTTCGATGGTCTCCACGAAACTTCGGAAAAAATTCGCGACGGGTATCTGCTTTCGCGTCTGCTGAAGCTTCTTCAGCCCTATTGGGCAAAGATGCTGACATCGCTTTTCTGTTCATTGGCGGCAACGCTTCTGCAGATACTCAATCCGCTGATTTTCTCCGTTGCCATCGATGTTTATTTCCTGCGCCGTGCTCCGCACTCACACATCCTTGCAGCCCGGTTGCCGACGGATCCCGTGCGCGGCGTTATGCTGCTTTCGCTCCTCTATCTCTGCGTGCTTTTGGCTTCTCTCATCGTTGAAAGCGCACAGAATTATCTGGCGCAATGGATCGGCCAGTCAGCCATGGCCGACCTGCGGCGAAAGCTGATGCAGCATCTGCACAGACTCCCGATTCACTTTTATGATGTGACACCGATTGGCCGTCTCGTTACACGAGTTACAACGGATGTGGAGGCACTGAGCGACCTGTTCTCAAACGGCATCGTGGCCATTCTCGCCAACGTGGTCATGACGCTCTTCTTTCTCTCAGCGATGCTTCAGCTCAACGGGAGAATGACGCTGGTGCTTGCCTGCATTCTGCCTGTATTTATTGCGCTCACATCGGTTTTCCGGCGGCTCATTACCAGCAGCCAGCAGCGCGTCCGCATTCTTCTTGCCCGTATCAACGCTTATATTGCCGAGCATGTGAACGGAATCTCCGTCGTGCATCTCTTCAACCGGCAGCAGATGAGCTTGGCCATCTTTGACGAGATCAATCTCGCGCACATGAAAGCATCGAAGGAATGGGTCAGTGCCAATGCGTGGTTTCTGCCTTCGATCGAATTGATGGGAACCATCTCACAGGCCGGCTTGCTGATTGCAGGAGCGTATCTGCTGCACAACGGCCGGCTTACCATTGGCACGCTCGTGGCGTTCCTTCAATATGGAAGCCGGTTTCTGCGCCCTATTCAGGAAATAAGCGAGCGTTATGGAGTAATGCAGACCAGTATCGTTTCTGCAGAAAAGGTTTTTGCCTTACTCGATACGGAAGTCCTCGCAGAGGAAGAATCTTCTTCTGTAAAAACGATTGCGCCGGCGGGTGTCGAATTCAAGAATGTGTGGTTCAGTTATAAACAGGACCGCTGGGTTCTGAAAGATGTCAGCTTCAGTATCCATGCCGGAGAGATGCTGGCAGTTGTAGGTCACACTGGCGCGGGCAAAACGACTTTGAGCAATCTGCTTTTGCGCTTCTATCAGCCGCAGCGCGGAACGATCCATATCGGCAGCATGGATATCAGAGAAATGTACTCGGCAGAGTTGCGGCGCCAGTTCGGTGTCGTGCTGCAGGACACCTATGTGCGCGAAGGAACAATCTTCGAAAATATCCGCTTCGGTTCAGAAGAACTAAGCGATGAGGATGTGCTGCGCGCTGCGCGCCAGATTGGCTTGGAGAGTGCGCTCGAAGCGCTACCGCATGGGCTGCAAACATGGGTCCATGAGCGCGGCGATAATCTTTCATCAGGACAAAAACAGATGATCGCTTTCGCCCGTGCCCTGGCTCACGACCCTCCATTCCTTATATTGGACGAGGCGACATCGAACATAGATCTCGAGACCGAGGCGCGGATCAGGCATGCCATGAGCCGCTTGCTGGAAAACCGAACCTCGATCGTGATCGCTCACCGGCTGTCTACCATCCTGAGTGCTGACAAGATCCTGGTCATGCACAAGGGTGAGGTTGCCGAAATGGGCAGCCATGAAGATCTGCTTGCAGAACGAGGTCTATATTGGCGGCTCTTCCAGATTCAGTTCGGACATCAGGCTTCCGAACCATATTCGGAAGGAGCCTTGCACAAAAGAGATACAGCAGCAGCCACTTGAAAGAGTATGAGTGAATGACGGAAATAAACGGAAAAGCTCCGCGGTACGCGATTTATTTTTCACCAGGCCAACATACGTCGCTGTATCAACTGGGCAGCGAATGGCTCGGACGGGATGCCGGCACTGGAGCTGTACGCGAACCGCAACTTCCCATGGAATTGCGCCGGGAAGACTGGCTAGAGGTAACAGCGAGTCCCCGCCGCTACGGTTTCCATGCAACTCTTAAGCCGCCATTTCGTCTTGCTCCAGATGCTCAACTTGACGAGCTATGCAACTCGCTGCGCAGTTTTGCTACGAAACAAAAGAGTTTTTCTGTTCCGCTTCTTCACCTGTCAACATTAGGCCGCTTTCTTGCGCTGACTCTGGCAGAGCCAAGCAGGAATTTTGAAGACCTGGCTGCAGCTTCCGTGGAGGACTTAGACCATTTCCGCGAGCCTGAGACCTCCGAGGAGATGGCACTCCGTTTTCGCGACGACATGCCTCGGCGAGAAAAAGAGAACCTCATACGCTGGGGCTATCCCTACGTCTTCGACACCTGGAAATTTCATATGACGCTGACCAATTCACTCCAAAGAGAAAGGCTGCCATTCTTTCAGTCACATCTACGTGAACGTTTTGCCCGCGTGTGCAATGAAGGATTTGTCGTAGACGCTATTTGCCTTTTCGAGGAACCAGAACGCGGCTCTGACTTCCGGATTATCGAACAATTTCCGCTGGGGCCTGCTCTGTGATCCATACCGGAACCATATCGAGTCCGTGGAAGCCTTGCGATGTGCGCGGCATTTACCCCGACGCCATTTCAGAAGATATGTTTCGCCGGATTGGCGCCGCAGTCGGCTCCATGCTTCCGCTGCATGCGCGTGTGCTGATAAGTGGCGACTTTCGGCTGAGTACTCCAACCCTGAAACATGCACTCACTGAAGGACTGCTGGGAACCGGAGTCACTGTCCTTGATGCCGGCATGGGGCCAACCCCGTTAGCCTATTTCGCTGCGGCAGGGACAGAGGCTGACGCGCTGCTGATGATCACGGCTTCACACAATCCGACCCAATACAACGGATTGAAGTTGATGCTGGGAGATACTGCGGTCACCCCGCAGCAGATAGACGAAATTCGCCGGAGAAGCGAAGCGGTAGACTTCCGTTCGGGTGCCGGAAAATACGAACGGGTGGAAATTCTTCCTGCTTATGAAGAGACAATCTTGTCGCGCTGGAAGCATCTGGATAGCACTATCTACCACAGCATTGTTCTCGATGCGGGAAATGGAGCATGGTCAGAGGTCGCTCCGGAAATCTTTTGCAAGCTGGGATTTAAGGTAGATTGCATCTCCTGCAGGATCGACGGAAGCTTTCCTGATCGCTCACCGGATTGTTCGCGTCCGGAAAATCTGGAAAACCTCAGAAAGACTGTCATGCAACAGACTGGTGCTCTCGGAATTGCGTGGGATGGCGATGGCGATCGTGTTGCTTTTGTCGATGCAGACGGTAGTTATGTTTCTGCAGACGAGTTGTCCATCCTGATGGCTCGATCGGTTCTGGAAAGGCATAAAGCCTCCGGTCTTTCAACAAGCCCTCATGTTGTGATCGATCTCAAGTTTCCCGATGCCGTGCAGCGCGAGGTAATACAGTACGGGGGCATTCCCCTGCTGGAGCGCTCAGGCCATGCCTTTATGCGCGGCAGAATGACAGCGGAAGATGCTCTGCTCGGTCTCGATGCCTGCGGGCATTACTTCCATCGTGAACTTCGTGGTGGAGATGACGGACTGTTCTCCGCTTTTTTCGTGCTCGATCTCATACAGAACAGCGGGCACACCTTGAAAGAACTACGCTCTACTTTGCCACAGATATTCACGACACCTGAGTTACGTATTCCTATCAGCTTGCTCTCTTATACAGAAGCAGCACGGAGTCTTTCAGCCGCATTTCCTGATGCTCAGACGATGACTCTCGATGGAACACGCCTTATCACACATAACGGAATCGTCCTTGTCCGTGAATCGGGCACGGAACCGGTAGTTTCGCTGCGCATCGAGGGGCACAGTCAGGCTGAATTAGAACAGGTCCTCGCTCAGAGCTTCGCTGCCATACCCGCGGCAGCTCCGCTGTTGTGGCAGCAGGTGAAGGATGGGATTTCCAATTAAACCAGATTCAACGAGAACACTCATATGGATACAAAACAAATCGAGTCATCAGCATCTCCAGCGCCTGGCAAACAACCTCTGGGGTTAGAGCCGCGTATCGATCCCACCGCCCGTGTTCATAAGAGTGAACTGGGCATCTACACCGCAGTCGGCCCGCGCACAACGATGGGCGAAACCACTTTTGGCGACTACTCCTATGTTGTGAATGACAGCAGCATCATGTATGCGGAGATCGGGAAGTTTTGCTCCATCGCTGCCCATACAAGGATTAATCCCGGCAACCATCCTATGTGGCGTGCTGCACTGCATCACTTCACCTATCGCAGCGAATCGTATGGCTTTGCCATCGAAGACGATCATGATTTCTTCGACTGGCGCAGAGCTCACAAGGTGGTGTTGGGCAATGATGTGTGGATCGGACACGGCGCCACGATCCTGCCGGGAGTAAAGCTCAGCACAGGCGCAGCCGTCGGAGCAGGAGCAGTTGTCTCAAAAGATGTGCCGCCATTTGCCATCGTGGCTGGAGTACCGGCAAAACTGATTCGTTATCGCTTCGAAGAAGACGTGCAGCAGCAATTGCTTGCGCTCGCCTGGTGGGATTGGTCCCGGGAAAAGCTGGAATCGGCTCTTCCCGATCTGCGGACGCTCAGCGCAAGAGAATTCGTCGAAAAGTACGCTGCCGCAGTCGAAACTCAAGCCTGATTTGATCTATGCAACGCGCTGCCCCTCGCGCCACACCATGAGAGGCAGCGGCAGGCCTTCAACTTTTTTCACCCGCACTAAATCTGCGCGCATGCCTGTCGTTATGCTGCCGCGATCGTGCAGGCCAACCATGCGGGATGGGGCAAGACTTACCATATTGATCGCTTCATGCAATGGAAAGCCGATACATTCCGCAAGCAGGAATGCGCCATGCAGCAGGCTTGACGGCACATAGTCGGAAGCCAGTGCATCCAGCAGTCCGAGGCGGGCAAGCTCTTCTGCAGCCACATTGCCTGAATGAGAACGGCCGAGCACAAGGTTGGGAGAACCGGCGACAACCTGCATGCCGCATTTTCTTGCTGCTTCCGCGGCTGCTACAGTCGTTGGAAATTCCGAAATGAGTATGCCTTCACTGTGAGACTCTTCGATATGCTCCACTGTTGTATCGTCGTGGCTGGCGAGCGCAACAGGAAAATTTTCCATCATAGAAACTACCAGACGGCGGTTTGGCATCGAGAATTTCTGATGCCTTGCTAAGGCCTTCTCTAAAAAATCATCGATCTCTTTCTGCGAGAGATTAAAATCGCGCTTTTCCATCGCAGTATATTTCTCAAGGTTCCGCCACTGCCGTTGTCCGGGAGTATGGTCCATGACAGAAACCAGGCGGACTGCAGAATTCTGATAAAGACAGGAAAACATCTGCGGCAGCTCTTCGCTTGACACCTCTGCGCGGAGATGAAGCAGGTGTTCGCCACGAAACATCTGCTGTCCGCGGCCGATTTCCAGCTGGGCGACTACTCCCTTGAGGGTTTCAAAGTTCCGCAGCCCTGTTCCCATCATGCCGACTGATAGTGAATCGAAAATCGTCGTGATACCCGATGAGACCATCTGTGCGTCGTGCGCGAGCAATGCAGCAAGCAGCGGCCACTCGGCATTATTCCGCGGCTTTACATGGCGCTCGAGGTTGTCAGTATGAATATCGGTGAGCCCGGGAACGAGATAATCCCCTTCGAAATCGAGCGCCGTGTCTGAGTTCAATGCGCCGCGCTGAACATCTTTGATATATCCGCCACAGATGCGAACAAAGCCTGTAAAGGTTTCGCTTGGAGTAACGATCCGTGCGTTCTTGAAAGCAAATTCAACTGCGGAACTAGTCACTCATCTCTCCTGCAACGAGGCGCACATGCGTTTTGTAAAATGGCTCGAGCCCAGTGGTGCTGGTCCACTGAGCCTGGCCCTATACAGAGGCGTGTTTTAGAAAGTAAGCCTCAGAGCAAGCTGCAATTGTCGTGAAGTTCCCATATTAATGTATTTACCCACAGTGGCATTCAGCACTCCGAACGCGCTTCCGGCTGCAGCAGGAGTAAATGCCTGTCCGGGCTGCAACGTGGAAGCAGTTTCTGCACTTGGCGATGATGGAATGCCTGCGCCAAGAACGGTTGGCGGATTCGAGAAATTCGGGTGGTTCAGAATGTTGTAGGCATCTGCCCGAAATGCCAACTTTATTCCTTCCGTTATGGAGAACTGTTTCGAAGTCGTCATATCAAGCTGCGCGAATCCCGGACCGTAGAATGCATCGCGCGCCAGATTGCCATAGACTCCAGGCAGAGGCAGGGAGAAAGCCGCCGGGTTGACAGCATAGTGGACGGATGCGCCAGTAGAGGAACTGACCTTCAGGAATGGATTGACGTGTGGAATAAGGTTTGGGCGCTGCGTCCCGCGTGAGTTGCCTCCTCCAGGAATGTTGACGACACCAACTGTTTGCACAATTCCATTCTGGATAACAGGATTGGTGTAATAGTGGCCATTAGCCGTATCGAAGTACAGCGCGTTTGCACGGCTGACAGTAATGTTGATGGGAGTTCCGGTGTGGTAATTGAAGATGCCGCCCAGGTTCCATCCGCCGAGCAAGGTATCGAGCAAACGGCTGCCATGGAAATCGTACATATGTCCCCTGCCAAAGGGAAGATCATAGAGTGCCGCAAAGTTGACCACATGACGCTCATCTGAACTGTTGTTGCCGCGCTCGCCGTCAAAGTTGTAATTGTTCTGTGATGTGGTCGCTTCATTGGAACCATTGGTATTGCCGATGCTGTGCGACCAGGTCCAGTTTGCTACCCCTGTCAGGCCTCTGGAAAAGCGGCGATTCCAGTTTGCTTGCAGCGAATCATAGTGATCCGCGCCTCCGGTGGTTTTGACGTCAAGTTCGGCAAAGCGATTGCCGAATTGGCGGTTTACCACTGCAACTCCTGTACCTGGTGTGGTAGTGACACTCGTCATAAGGTTCGCAATGCCGCGCAGGAACATGTTGCGACCCTGGCTGCCGACGTAAGAGAGGGTAAAGACAGAATGATCAGGCAGCGTCTGCTCTACTGAGAACGTATAGTCCAGGACCTTCTCCGGCAACTGATAGCCGGGGCCATAGACGCGCGGTTGATAATTGGCAGTCGGGCTGTTGGGATCGAAGTTCTTGAGCAGCGTAGCGCGATCAATCGGATAGCTGATGTTGCCGGTCGTCAGGGTAATATCGGCCACATCGTTGAGGATCGGCTGAATCTGGTCTTCCTCCTGGCCGGGGCCGTAGTAATAACCGGCGCCGATGCGAACAACCGTATCGCCGCGCAGCCATTCTGGTTGCCAGGCAAAGCTTAGCCGTGGTCCGATATTAAGTTTCGATACTGCATAAAAGGGAGTTCCGGCAGGTGGAATCACACCGGTCAGCGTATTCAGAGTTACTCCCAGATTGCGTGCCTCATGCAGCGCCGTGTAATAGTCGTATCGGATGCCGTAATTCATCGTCAGATTAGGCCGCAGCTTCCATTGATCCTGCGCATAAAACCCATAGAACTGCTGCAGTCCTTTGCGGATGCCCGTGACTCCGTTATGAAATGGACTGGGAGATTCAGCCAGGTCGCCATTGAAGTGCACCTGCGTAGGCTTGTTCTGCAAGAAGTTATCAAGATTTGTGTAGGTGTAGACAGCGCCGCCGAGTTGATCAACATAGAAGACCCTTGGGTTAATCTCTGTCCCGAATTTCATGCTGTGGGCGTTATGTATCCAGCTGAGATTATCAATAAATTCCCACTCGTAATTCGTATAAGGCTGGCCATGGGTCAACGGCGCGGAACCAGCGCCTGTCGGCGTAATGATGCCCGTTGCTCCGGATTGTGCTGCACCGCCGATGTTGAATGTCTGATTGGCAAGGTCAATTCCTCCGGCAACCACTCCTTGCGTGATCACGCGGGTCTTCGCCGCATTCCAGCCAAGTTTGAAATCGTTGATCATCGATGTACGGAGGACGGCTGTCCAGTCGGCAATGGCATTTTGAGGAACGCTTGTCTGTAAGGTACTGCTGCCGCTGCCGTCGTTGGGAGTATTGGCGTATCCCTGGTCGCGGGAGTAGCGAACATAGACGCTGTTCCGGTTGTTGAAGTGATAGTCGAGCCGGACATTGCCGAAATACTCATTCACGTAAGAAGGAAAAGTACCGGAAAAGATGTCGTAATCGGAATCAGGGATATGTGTTTGGCCAACTGGATATGCTGCGTTAAGTACAGGCTGGATGGAAGGAACAGCCCTGGCGCGCGCAGCAGCGTTGGGAGTGTTCTGAGTAAAGTTAACGTAGACACGCTGCATTAAGTTTTCCTGGCCGACAAAGAAAAATAACTTGTCACGAAGAATCGGGCCGCCGAGCGTTCCTCCGAACTGGTTCAGGCGAAGAGGCGCGGCTGCGGCAGGTTTCGTGTTGTAGGCATTGCGGGCATCGAAGAGGTCATTGCGCAGATATTCGGAGAGCCCGCCGTGAAACTGATTGCTGCCGGATTTGGTGATGACCGTGACCTGTCCGCCGGTGCCGCGCCCATATTCGGCATCGTAATTGCTGGTAGCAACATTGAACTCCTGCACACTTTCCAGGCTCTGCGAGAGACGAAACTGCGAGGTACTGGCGCCATTCACGTCCGCGGGATTCGAATCAATCATCGTACCGGCTTCAATTCCGTCATAACGAATGGTGTTCTGCTCATTGGAATGGCCAGAGAAGCGCATATCATCGAAGGTTCCCGCCCCTGACATGGATGCGCCAGGAATAAGGATGTAGAGCTGCGACATCATGCGTCCATTCAAGGGAAGATTGTCGACCTCACGCGTGCTGACAAGACCACCTGCAGCGGCTGTATTTGTATCAAGCTGTGTCTGCGCACCGGAATCTACAGTAATTGTCTGGTTCGCGCCTGCAGGCTGAACATGCAGATCAATATTTCTTTGCTGCCCGACAGCCAGATCAATTCCCTCTATGGAGGAAGCAGCAAACCCTGTTGCATTGGCTGTGACCGTATAAGTAGCCGGCAGCAAATCCGAAAAGACATAATCGCCATTTCCGTCTGTTGTGACTTGTCGCGAAGAATTCGTCTCCTTACATAACGCTGTCACCTGCACATGGGGCACTACTGAGCCGGACGAGTCATAAATAGTTCCCACAATTCGTCCGCGATCGGACTGCGCGTAGAGGCTACTGACCGAAAGTACTGCGAATAGACATAACATTATTTTTTTCATTTACTTTGATCTCCGGCTTGTACCTGTAAACAAGGTGACTGGTGAGGGGGCCAAGGCACACGTCCGCATAGAGGTCAGGCCTCCTTTCACGCAGCGTTACTTTGAGAAATCAGACTTGAAGCCAGTCGGCCATGCGTTTTGCTATGACATTCCGACATGAACAAGCGCAGTGTACGCACCCCAATGTTTCAGGAACGTGACGTTAAGATAAAAGATTCGTATACGAATTAAATTGAATGAGAGGAGAGAGTTGTCACTGATTACGACTGCAGTCAGGATTGCATTAAATTATGTGCACTACAGTGATGAAGCCCTGTACCATGGAATGGTGGAGGCTTTTTACTGATTGTTAGCTGACGAGGTCCTATTTTCTCTTCGTATGAGAATGAAATGCTTGTGGTATCTGGGCGGGTAGGCTGCGGACTGTTAAAAATATCGATCGAAAGAAACGAAAATGCCACAAGAACACGATTCAAGGCTCCGTGTAGTGCACAGGATGCGACGGGCCTTTCTCTCTATCTGCCGGTGCGGTGACACGCTTTTCAGTCCGTATCGCATCACAACAGATCAATATGCGCTTATACATGCGGTGCAGCGCAACCAGGGCATTCGCCAGGCCGATTTAACCAATCTGATATTTGCCGAACCCAATACAGTAACTGCCATGGTTTCCCTGTTGGAGAAGCGCGGTATTCTGCGCAGAAAACCAAGCCCTACTGATAAGCGCGCCCGGTTACTCTATCTGACAGCTCATGGGCAGGCTCTCATGCAAAGACTGTCAGAAGATTGGGATCCGATGCGTAAGCGGCTGAATGACTGCTTTTCTGGTGAACAAGGTCTGGAGGCGCTTGCGATTTTGGATCGCGTATACGAAGAAATGAGCGAGGCGCGAAAAAAACTCTGGCAGCCATATGAAATAGCCGAAAAACAAGTCCAAGTTGAAGGCCAACCAAAAAATGAGCTCCTGGCCGAGGACGTGATTCATCCTGCTCTGAATTCAAACAAGTCAAAACCAAAACGGAAAACAAATTCAAAATTGAATGGCAAACGCCTTCAACAGCCGACCGAGGAGGTAAGCTAATCGCGAAGAATAGTCAGGTGCATGTCCGGGTGCTGGCTGTGAATCAGGCGCTTATCTCTGCGACTGGCGAAGCAGCCCCTCCAGTTGCGCGGGATAAGTATTTTGTCCCTGATCCATCTGATCTTTCCTGCGCACACCAATTCCATAGGTCAGGCTATCTCCTATGCAGAGGATTGTTGTGTTGTTGGGAACATAAGCGGGCATAGCGTTTCTGACAACGGAGGCCAAAAGAGCATACCCCTTCGCATTCAGGTGAACGCCGTCGGGGCTCAATGCGGTGGTAGCGCCGCCGGCCTTCTGGAGCGCCCGGTGAAAATTGGCAAACTGGACTGATTCCTTCTCTGCCAATAAAGCAAGAATTCGATCAAGGAACTCGATTCTTTCTCGCGGAGGCACAGCTCCATAGGCTTCGATTGAATGTCTCTGGAGGAGGCGCGTGATATCCGGCTCATGCACACTGACCAATACTACTTTCGCGCCCGACTGCTTTGACTGCTGAATCATCGAGCGCATGTGTTGCTCCGTGATCTCGGGCGCGAGGAACTTCTGTTCATTCACGGCGTCATTCATTCCCGCGAAGAGAACTACAACACCAGGGTGATATTTCTTGAGAGAAACTCCGATGCGAGCGTCCACTTCAGCGCTGTTCTGTCCAGGTATGCCGTCATTGATGACTCGCACGCCTGACCATCCTAATGCTGTAGAAGCAAAAAGGGCGCTGAAAACGAGACACAGTCGGAAATGTTTATAGCCTGATAATCTTCCGGTCACGACTGCACTTAAAACGTAAGCTTCAGCGCTGCCTGGACATTTCTCGGCAGGTTGTATTGCGATGTGATGTATCCAAAAGTGGTAGAACCGAAGGTTGTATTCGGAAGTCCAAACTGTACTTTGTTCAGCACGTTAAATGCTTCCAGACGGAACTGCAGGCCTAACGACTCATGAATGGGGAAATCCTTAATCAAGGACAGGTCATCCTGGAAGCCTACGGGGCCGCGCATTCTGCCCGAGGAACGCGGCACATTTCCCAATTCAAATGCCTGCGCCAGGCGAAACGCGGCAGGATTGAAGTAAGCCTGCGATTGTCCCGCACCTCCGAGCCGCTTGTGTGTGTCGCCTGACGTAAGCGGCTTTACTCCGGGCACAAACATGGGGCGCGATCCGGAAAAGGCTTGTCCGCCGGTCTGTGTGAGGCCCAGCGTATATCCTGACTGCACCATAACAATGGTGTTCAGTTTCCAGCCTCCGATGAGCTGGTTCACCACACCGCTTGCATTTGCTCCGAAGCGTTGTCCACGCCCAAAAGGCAGCGAGTAATTTGCATTGGCGACAAAGCGGTTCGTGATGTCCGTTGCAAGCGTGGACCACTCATAATCGCGGATGTGATAGCTGTTTTGAATGTTAGGTGTTCCATTCGCATTCAGAAACCCTGTAAGCAGGGGCGAGATGTTTCCCAGTAGCTTGGAAAAGGTGTAGCTCAACGTGGCTGAGAGATTTTTAGTTCGCTGGATCGTGATGAAT
Organism: Acidobacterium sp. FHG110202_01; assembly: GCF_059115305.1. NCBI lineage: Bacteria > Pseudomonadati > Acidobacteriota > Terriglobia > Terriglobales > Acidobacteriaceae > Acidobacterium > Acidobacterium sp. FHG110202_01. The sequence continues at coordinate 183,554 of NZ_JBZYWJ010000010.1, read as the reverse complement.
GCCTGCGCCGCATTGAAAATAGCAGCTCCATTACCGTACTGGTTCACGGTAATGGAGTTATTCTGCATGCCGGTATTGGGAGTGTATTGCGGATAGAGCGAGAGCAACTGGACGCGCTGCACAGTGGGCGATGCCAGCGGTCCTGTTGTGGCCGCGCCGTAGAGTGGGTTGGGAACCGAAGCCTGCAAGTACGCAATCTGGCTTGTGCTTCCCGGTGCGCCCCAGTACTGGTCGCGCAGATCGTCAGGGCGGTAATTGATGGGAAGATGCACGCCGTGGCTTCCGGTGTAGTTCAGGTGCACGACAATTCCGTTCGCGACTTGTTGCTCTACTCCAAGGTTCCATTGCTGCGAGTAGGACAGCGGCGTGTTATACAGAACTCCAGCCACGCTGGTTCCTGTTCCTGCTGTCACACCGGCAGCCGGACCGGCCGGCAGAACCACACCGTTCGGAAACGGATTGGTCATCGTCGTGTCAGGAACGCTTGTTGCTGTATAGGATGTCGACGTTGCCTGGGCATAGCCGAGCGTGCTCGAACTGTAGAACCGCTGGGAGGTAGGCAGATAAAGAATGCCATAACCAGCGCGAATCACCGTTTTGTTGGTTGGCTGGTAAGCAAGCCCGAAACGAGGCGCAAATTTGTTGTAATAAGTCTTCCATGTCCGGTTGGGAAAGTCTGAACCCAGATAACGAGCGCCTCCGGTGAATGGAAGCCCCGGACTCGATAGAGGGTTATCGATATTCAGATCAATATCTGCCCATCTGTTATAGCGCTCACGAACGCCTGTCTCAATTTCATAGCGCAGTCCAAGGTTCAATGTAAGGCTTGGCAACACGCGCCAGTCATCCTGGAAATAGACAGCGTGATACCACTGGTCATATGCCGGCAGAACCTGGCGCGTAACTGAGGCCGATGAGAAGGTCCCCATCATGAATGCAGCCAGCGCATCGAATTGCGACTGCCCGCTGGGGACTGCTGCATTTACGGATGGGCCGTTGGTCAATGTTGAGTCGAACGTAATTGTGCCGGGGCCGTTTCCAGCGCTCTGCTGGTGCTCCAGGATCAGGCGCCCGTCATACCCAAAAGTGAGTGTGTGCTTGCTGCGCTGCCATACGGCAGTGGACTCCAGAAAATGGCTATAGTGCTCCCACCGGTTTGTATTGGCCGCATAGGACAAATTGGCGTAGCCATTGATTGAAACGAATGGCAGGCCTTCAAGCTGCTGCTGCGCATCCAGTGCGGGATCGAAGCCATAGTCCGATGCCTTATAGCCTGTGTAATTCTGCGGGATCTGAAAATTCTTCTGGTATGCGAATCCGTAGTTGGTCTGCAGTAGAAGAGTTGGCGAAATTGTCCAGGCATGTCCCGCAGCAAAGAGATAACCGCGCAGGGCCTGATTGATTCCGCTGGGACCATTTGGCTCATTGAAGAGATCGTTTTCATGGTGGTTATTCGTATCCCGTGTGCCGCGCACGAAAATACGCTGTGAAGAAGAGAAGTTCTGATCTACGCGGAAGTTGAACTGATCTTCCTTATCGGCATAGGTGTTTGCATAACTATAGTTGTTCGATGTACCGCCGGCATTCGGCATGGGGAGGAACTTTAAAAGCTGCTGCGCTGTCGGATTGATGTTCTGCACCAGAGTCCCGGCAGGGTAGCAGCCGGAATTATTGCAGCCTGCCGCCAGAGGCTGGCGCGATGACCCTGAGGTGCTATAGGGGTCATAGATCGGGTTGGGCGCCTCTGTAAATATGCCCTGGCGCATGAGTGCAGTTGGCACAGTCACTGTCTGAAAAGCGTTGGTTGTATTCCGTGTTCCTTCCCAGCCGAACGTGAAGAAAGTCTTATCCTTCCCGTTATAGATTTTCGGAATCCATACTGGAGCATTCACGAAGAAGCCATACTGGTTGTAGCGGTGGGGCAGGCGGAAGTCTTTCCTGCCGGGAATTGGATAGGTACCGGTACGTTTGGTGAAGTAGTTCGCGGCATCCAGCTTATCGTTCCGGAAATATTCATAGGCCGTGCCGTGCAGCGAGTTTGTTCCGGATTTGGTGACGATGTTCAAGAAGCCGCCAGAGGATCGCCCAAACTGCGCCGAGGGTACTGAGGTGATGACCTTGAACTGGTCAACCGCTTCAACTGAAGGCGTCAGGGCAGGCTGCCCCTGGCAGCAGACGGTAATCGGAACGCCGTCGAGTAGGATTTCGTTCGATCCGCTCAGGCCGCCATTCGATTCGAAGTTATTTGTTGCTGCTGCGACCACCGCGCCTCGGACCGTGGCCACGCCGGCTCCGAAGGATCCTCCAGGCGTAATTCCAGGCGAAAGCGCCGCCAGCCCATAAGGATTCCGTCCATTGAGCGGGAGCTCACTGACCTGTCTTGTTCCGATCGTGTAACTGATGGTGGCATCGTTGACTTCCAGATCGGCCATGCCCGCCGACTCCACCGTGACAGTCTCATTGCTGGAGCCGATTTCGAGTGTCAGGTCAATCGTGGCTGTCTGCCCTACCCCCAGCGTCAGCTCTGTTTCGGAGCTTTTGAACCCCGCCTGCGCCACCTGCAATTTGTATGGTCCGGTTTGCAATGACGGAAAGTTATAAATTCCGTCGGCATTCGACTGCGCTTTGATCACGAGGCCGGTGTCGGTTTTTGTAAGCGTGACTTGAGCGTTTGGAATCACGGCGCCGGACGTGTCCGTCAGCCGGCCTGTAAGAATGCCGTTCGCAACCTGTGCCTCCAGCATGGCCGGTGAAAGGAAAAGCAAAAGCAGGAACAGCCGGAGAAAAACGGCGCAGAGCCTGAGATAGGTCATGTTTGGCCTCATGGAAAAAACCTCAGAGAATTCACCTTGGGGAACATCTGTATTTATTTCGGGCAGCCACATCATGCCCTTTGGCATTACGGGTTGACACTATCGTTTTCCGGAGGAAGACTCGTCCAGTTCCAAGTTGTTACGTTACGTAACAGTTTTAATGTTTTGAATAAGTTGCAGGAGCCATTTGCCGCTTTCAGTGCGAGGCAGCAATCTTCACTTCCTGGGCGAGATGAAGAATGGCTCCCTGGGAACGCAGCTTTTCCTGGAGTGCACTGATATCGATTTGAGAGATGGAAGTGTCTTTCTTGATCGCCATGGCAGCTGCAGTGCCTGCCGCCTCTCCGATCATCATGTACTGCGGCTCCATGCGAACGGAGGAATAAGCTACATGCGATGCCGATAAGCAGACCGGGACCAGCAGGTTTTCGGTTTCATTCTGTTTGGGAAGGATGGCCCGGTAGGAGATCTCATAAGGTTGAACCGGAACCTGCACGTCTCCCTCGTTGCGCACTCCTCCATCCGGAGTGGCCACTCTCTGAATATTGTGTGAGTCGCTGTTGTAGGATCCCATCGCAATGGAGTCAGGCTTGGTGCGATCCGTCTGCAGGTCGGCCTGGCGCATGACATATTGCCCGACCATGCGGCGGCCTTCGCGGATATAAAGCTGGTTTGGCCAATGGTCTGTGTCGGGAAACTCGTCCTTCGCTCGCCCCCAGGAATTGACCTCGTCACGCAGGGGTTTCGGAACGCGGAGGTCAGAGGCAAGGAACCAGAGGAATGACTTTGTATAGAGCAGGTGGTCGTCCCAGATTCGCTTGCGCTCGGCGTAACTCGCATCCGGATATGTCCAGCTCTTGCCGATATAGTCGCTGGAGAAAGCGCCGTTATTGTTGAAATCGGCCTCCTTGTGCGGAATCATCACCGGATTCATCACGTCCCGGAAGGTGGGCTCACGATGCATGTGCTCCTTCCACTGCTGCAGGTATCTTGCCAGCAGCTCGAAATGCGATGGGTCATATCCATCCGGTTTTGTCCATGGCAGCCTGTTGGCAGGGTCATTCGTCAGGATCATGCGGAAGTTATAGGACTGCACTTTTTTGTCCCCTGATCCGTTGGGAGCGAGCGGGCCTGGGTCAACTTCTGGCAGAAGCTTGCCGTGTTGATCGAATGGCGACACCGTCCACAGGAACTGGTGCTTGGGTGTGTCGACGCGGACTCCGGCAAGATTTTCGCCATACTTTTCAATCCCTTCACGGCCAACGGTGTACGTCACACCTGCTTCAGCCATCACATCGCCTTCATACGAACAGTCGGCAAAGATCTTGCCCTTCCATACTTTTCCGTTCTCGGTTGTAATGGCGCTGATGTGAGTGCCGTTCTTTGCTACTCCACCTTTTTCCTTGATCCGTTCATGGAAATGGACCTCTACCCCGGCCTTTTTCAGCCATGCATTGAAGATTTCCTCACCTACGTGTGGTTCAGAGAGCCAGTCATCATGCGTATCAAGCGAGTGCACTCCATAATGAGCGGCGGCTTCACGATAGAAATTGCGCGCATAACCGCCGATGATCTGAAAGTGAGCAACGTCGGTGGCAGAAAGGCCGCCGGTCACCATGCCTCCCAGGTGGCTACCCGGCTCGAGCAGGACAACGTGCAGGCCCTCGTGCGCGGCAGCATAGGCAGTCAGGACGCCGGAGGCTGTACCGCCGTATACGACTAAATCAGTAGGAGAAGATGTTGCAGGAGCGTTAACAGCAAATGCAGAGGCAATAAGCAAGGACGAAACAATAAGAGCTTTCAAGATCATGGCAGTTATCCTGCCATTACACACAGCTTTTTGACACGTTTCGACCTGTAGCGTTACGAACTGTTACATAGAATTTGCAGGAGCCTGGGAACGAAATGCATGCATGGCGACCGGCCATGTCCGCAATGGGTGATTGTTTTCGAGTTCCGTTTCTGTCACCATCTCAAAAAACTCCGGCTGGCCATGTTGCTTCCACATCTCTTCAATCGAATGTGATCCCGCGCTTGAGGAGAGAAGATTCACCAATGCCCGCGTGTCGCGTGATTGAAGCAGGAGGACTTTCAGCCCCGGTGCGCGGCCCGGCAGAAGAGCAATGATCGATGGCCTGACGATGCGCTCCTGTGATTCCTTGGATGATTCGTTGATAATTTCATAGCTGGCCTTTTCGCCGGGCAATGGCTTCGCATTGGTGACGCGCGCCTCATTCAGAGTAAGCGAGAAGTTCATTGCCTCCAGATATTCATGAAGAGGCTGCAAGGTCTGATGCGTGCCCACGGCGATGACATTCGCCTGCTCCAGAATCATCATGGATGAGTCGCGGGTCACTTCGAATGAGACTCGCTGCTGGGCCCCGATGGAATCCAGATAGCGGGCCATATCGATGGCTGCCAGGGTATCCCAGGTTACGGTATAAGACTGTTCGAAGGTCGGCTTCCCCAGTGTTTTTGCCAGTTCCATAAAACGGGGGTCCTTCTCCATTTCATGGAAATCATTGACCTGCGTAGACCGGAGTCGAATCGAAGGAGCACCAGAAAAACCAAAAAAGACCGGTGTAGGAAGAATGATCTTGATGGGTGTTGTTCCCTGAAGGAAGGAATTCCAGAAGACACTCGGCTTCTGTATCTGCGGCTCGCGGCGCCGCACGTCGAGCAGCTTCCAGGACAAAATCCCCACGGTGGCCATCAATATGACGCAAATGCCGGTCAGGACAGGTAAAAAATAAGGTACCCATCGCTTTGTGACCGAAACAGAAATGGTCTCCTGGCTCGCATCTGTTTCCTGGGCATCAGCGGCATGATCCATAACCATGAGCTGATGCGTGCCCGTGGGAATGACCAGCAACTCCGGTTCATGCTGTTCACGCTCATAGTAATCCTTGAGCTTTTTCCGCAGGCGTGAGATATGCACACGCACGGATGCATCGACGGTGGAATCGAAGCTGCTGTGGCGCCCGAGCGCTTCCGTTGCCAGTGCATATTCGCTGACACTTTCATAGCGATGCTCCCAGAGGTAAGCCAATAATTTGCGCTGCGTATCGGCGCGCGCAAAATGCGGACTTTGAAGCATACGCTGTACGTGTGCTTCGAGATCATCTGGCGATTCGGTCCCTATCGGTTCCGGCTGCAAAATTTCGGTTGCCATGCGTCGCGAATTATAACGCCTGCCTGCATTGCGTTTCCAAGCTGTTCGGTGCTTCGCAACTCTTGCACCGCTCAAGTTGGAGTTTAAGGCACAGCCTCAACAGTATATGTAGCTCCGGCTTTGGGGACAAAACTGAAGCCGTGCCCTTCCTTTCGGGTCGCGATGCTCTCTCCTGCGCTATCTTTCACGCGGATGTTCTGCCATGCCCTTCCGGAAGTCACTCCATGCACACGCACGGTAATGGCATTTGCATCTTCAGGAAGAGTAACTTTTACAGTTGCAGCCTGCGCAACTGGATAGACACAGATCCGCACCTTGCCATCGATCTCTTCCAGTGTGATGCCTGAACCGCCGATGAAGAGCGGTGTTTTGCCGATGGGCAGCGCAAAACCCTTCAACATCTGATTACCGGAGTAGATTTTTCCCGTGTCGAAATCCATCCATCGCCCGGCGGGCAGATAGATATTGCGCGAGGTCGCGGTTGCATAATCGTCTCCGTAAAGCGGAGCAGCCAGCATGGCATCACCGATGAGCCATTCATATCCGCGGTCCGTCTGGTTCTCACGTCCGTACGCCTGTGGGTCGTCAGGATACGCGATAGGCAATGGCGTCATTGTCCACGGATATCCATCCTGATAAGCACGGCGTGCATTGCTGAAGAGATACGGAGCAATGCGTGCGTGAAACTGTGCCGTCTGCAGCATCACTTTTGCGGTTTCCGGTGCGAAGGTCCACGGCGGCTCTCCCATTCCCATGGAGCTGTGCATGGCCGCCCACTGTGCATTGCGCGCCATGTAGGTCTGCATCTGCGGAGTACGGTTGGTGCTGAAGTGTTGCTCGCCAAATGTGCCGCCTACGATGTCCGGGTACACATAAGGGAAGCCGCTGTAGGCCAACGCCAGGGCATTTACGGGGCCGCGGTCCTGGTTCTGGTTGTAATTGAAGTCATTGATGCGATGCAGGTCGCCATTGGAAGACAAGTAGCCGTTGCGCTCAATAATAAGTTGATTCTGCGCCATCAGGCGATCGTTTGTGGGATCCACCTTGTCATCGCGAAGGCCATAACCGCCATAGCCGTAGAAGTCTTCTTTCCAGCCGTTGATGCCATAGTCCTGCCACTTTTTTACCAGGTCTATGTACCAGTTGAGCGCGGCGGGATTCTGCGCATCGAGAAGATAATAAGGCTGCTTGGGCCAGCTTCCTTTGAACACCTGCGCCTTGCCGTCTTTCATCAGAAAGTAGTTGTGCGCTACGCCTTCATCAGAATATGGTCCGCCAACGATGAATGTGATGCGAAGGCCAAGCATCACCCTGAGCTTCTCATCCAGGAAGTGCTGGATGAGCGCCTTCGGGTCTGGATATTTCTGTTTATCCCATAAGCCAAAACTTGTTGTTTCATGCATGGTATCCGGCTTGTCAGACCAGAAGCCGGAGCCAATGACAATCCACTTCAGCGGGTATCCTTCATGGATATAGCGATCAACGCTGTCTCGAACTGTCTGGGTATTCGTATTCCAGCCGAGAGCGCCGAAGGCTTCCCAGCCTACGCCAAAGGCTTCGTACTTCGGCATCCATATTTTGTAGCCCGCATCGTTACGCGCTTTCAGATATGCAGCGTAGATGGCATGCGGATCGCCAAAGAAGTAGATCATGCGCACTTTGCCGTGCGATGCTTTTACGCCCTGCACAATCTGCTGCGCAGAGGTATGAACGATCTTTGTATAAGGATCGATGAGCAGCACTGCGAATTGTTGTCTGGGATAAATGATGAAGTTGCTGACCAGGCGAGCAAGGCCCTGCCCGGATAGAAAATCGTCATCGCTGAATCCCGTAACGTCGGTATTAAACGTTTCATTCCTGCCGCCTTCAAATTTCGCGCGCCATACAGCGTGGTCGGCCAGTCCATATGTCGGAGACGCACCCGCTGTTTGAAAACGGATTTCACTTCCATCTTCGGCCGGTTCCGCTATGAATTCCGCCTGCTGGCTTGTGAGTTTGATAGCGAGCTTAAGCTGTTTTCCGTTAGCACTCATGCCGTTTAAAGTGCAGCTCGATGGAGTGCATGCTCCTGCGCGCTTAAAGGTGACAGGGCTTCCATTCAGAAGCACTCCGGCGTTGGTATCGTCGCCAACAATCGTTCCTGTTCCGCGCGAGAAATTGTAGCGGCCATTCTGCAGTTCCATGCGGAAGGTGATATCTCCACTTGAAAGGCGAATAGACTGCGCGAATGCCAGGGGAGTAGTAAGCAGTACGACTCCAAATAAGCAAGACAGGCGAAATGAAAGCACACTACCTCCAGAGAGAAAAAGCCGTCGCGTTTCCGGCAGTAGTCACCAAAAGCACTCTACTCAAACCTAAAAGTGGAACTTAGCGCCAAGCTGAATCTGCCGTTGGGGCAGCGATGTTGTCACTACACCCATCTGGTTATTTGTATTAGGCGCATTGTCGCCGGAACCGGTGAATGTGGTATTCGGCATGCCGAGGTTTGTGTGGTTCAAGGCATTGAATGCTTCAAGCCGCAACTCGAGTGAGGTGCTATCCGTGATTCGCGTCGTCTTAAAGATGGACATATCAAAGTTGAAGACACCTGGTGCGCGGAGATGCGAGTAATAGCGCGGCGCGTTGCCGAAGCTGTAGTTCACCGGGTTTGTGAATGCCTCATAAGCAAACCGGCAGAGTTTTCCCTGGGCGAGGCAGGCTGAATCTTTCTGACGCAGAGCCCGTTCATTGATATTGGGACGCGTTGCAATGCCTGAGTTGTTTGCTCCGGTAAATGCAAGCGGGCGGCCTGATTCTATCGTCATGGTTGTATTGAACTGCAGACCGCCGATAACGCGGTCCACGAGCGAACTGCTGTTTTTAAAGAACCGGCGGCCTCTGCCAAAAGGAAGATCGTATAGCACGGCAACGATACCGCGATGCGTCACATCAATTGCATCCACGCTGTAATCCGCATCGAGGTTATGCCAGTTCTGAATGCCTCCACCGGTCTGCGTGATGCCTGTGGTTGTAGCAATATCACTGTAGATAGGCAGGGTCAGGAGTTTGCCGTAAGTGTATGCTCCCTGAAACTGCAGACCTTCCGCGGCCCGGCGCTGCAGCGTGACATAAAGAAAGTTACTGTCGAAGTGCGAAGCACGCGGGTCGCTCTGCTGGACGCTGGACATATATGGATAGGGCTTCAACAGGTTTGCTCGTGTGATCGTTGCTGCATTCAGCGTCTTATTTTCCGGGATCTGTCCTGCATATGGGTTCGGCACCAATGCATTGAGATAGGCAGGACCGAGCGGGAAGTACGATGGGTCGAGTGTATTGATCTCGAGATTGCCCAGGTTGAAATACCGGCCATGGTTTCCAAGATACGAAACATCGAGCACTGTGCTGAATGGCAACTCGCGCGAAATCGTGAGCGTGTATTGCATGGACTGAGGCGTCCTGGCAGAAGGAAGGATGTAGTACCCAACCTGTCCGCGATATGCAATTTGACCTGCCGCAGATCCCAGAGGCGGTGTTGGAGGAGAAGGCACTCCATTCGCAAACTGGAAATCCTGGCCATAAGGCGTAGGCGCAGAATAAGACGTGGTTGCAGTGCCGAATCCATTTGGATTTCCGGCGGCCTGGTCGTATGACGCCTGGGCAACGGTTGGATAGTAGATGGCATAGCCGCCGCGCATGACCGTCTTGTTGTCCTCTGTAAGAACAAGAGCAAAGCCCAGGCGCGGGCCCCAATCGTTCCAGTTCTCCTTAACGAAGTTGCTGCCTTCTCCATTGACGCCTGCATATCGCACTGCTCCCAGATATCCCGTCACCGGATTTCTGCGAGTTATGTCAAAGTCGGCTAGACCGTTTTTCTTTTCATAGGGCTGCTGCTGATAGTCCCACCGAAGACCGGCATTCAGAGTGAATCGCTGGCTGGCATGCCAGTCGTCCTGGATGTATCCGGCAAACTGATACTGACGATAAGCAATGCCGCGTGCCAGCCCAACGCTGGCGCTTTGCACTGAGCCAATCAGGAAACTTGCAAAGGGGTTCCCAAGATTCGTATTCGGGGGTGTGGATGTGAGGGCCGTATCGGTCCCCTGTGCTGTCTGGTTTGCGGTAAAGGTGTATGCGCCGGCTGCATTGCCGGACTGATTGTTGTAGCCCTCTACAAATCGCCCGTCAAAGCCAAAGTGGAGTGTGTGCTCTCCAACATTCTTCGTAATATCGTCAAGCAGTTCAATTGTGGTGGAAGCGCGGAATCCGATAGTTCCGTTCAGCGCGGGAACGCCTGAGATATTCAGAATAGGCGAGACATCTCCGCCAACCCCGGGCAGCCCCAGCTTTGCAGCGTAATTTTGGAATGCGGTAGCAGCCTGGAACGGGAAATCCGAACGCAGGACGGAAAGACGCACGTCATTGAGCAATGCGGGGGAAAAGACATGCGTCTCAGCAAGCATTGCATCGAAATTGGTAAGCGTGTCATTTCGATAGTAAAGCGGACCGAAGCCAAGGTTCCCGTTGTTGGTGTAGTTCTGGTAATACGCGTAACGCGCAAAAAGGCTGTCCTTCTCTCTAACACGGAAGTCCACGCGGCCCAGGATAGTTCGCTCGTTCGAAATCAATTTTGGACTTGCGATGTAGTTGTTGGCATGCGTGCATGGATCCGCGCCATTTGTATTGTTCGGCGCTGGAATAAACGTGTTCATCGCTGCGACCGAGACAGGATCCAGGCGGTTAGAGATGTTATTGCCATTGAAAGCTGTGCGCTGGGTCGATGCCGAGCCTGTATTGGGATCGTAAAGCGTATACGGAGTGCACGTGCCATTCACTACGCGGCCTACATCGCTGAAATCTCCGCTGCGCTCCTGCGCTGTAGGCACGCTGTAAGTAGCGGGCACCCCGGTAATATACCGGTATTCCTCATAGTTCCCGAAGAAAAATGCACGGTCACGGAGGATAGGTCCGCCGAATGTGCCGCCGTAGTTGTTGAAGCGAAGCTCCGGCTTGGTGGTTTTGGGCAGGGCCAAGGTGGCATCAAGATAATCGTTGCGAAAGAATTCGTACGCCGACCCGTGAAAACTGTTCGACCCTGAACGCGTGACCACATTGATCACGCCGCCCGATGTATAGCCAAACTGCGCAGGAATGACGCCTGTCATGATTTTGAATTCCTGCACCGAGTCGGCCTTGATGTTAATGGCCACTTCGCCCAGATAGTTCTGCAGGTTGCTTACGCCATCGAGCAGGTTGTTGTTGCCGCCTGCTACGCCGCCTGAAATACGAATGGCGGATGCCTGCGTTCCCCGGTTCGTGAAACCCTGATTGGTTGCTCCCGCGGCAGAAACAACGCCGGGGCTGAGCGTAGCCAGTGCGAGTACGCTGCGGCCGTTTACCGGAAGTTGCTGCACTGCGCGCGTATCGACCGTGTTGCCGATCTGCGCATCCACCGTATCAAGCGCTGGTGGCGTTGACTCCACGGTGATGCTGGTTTCTGCGCTGCCAACCTCAAGCTGCGCATTGGATGTCACGTGTGCTGCGGCATCCACCACAACGTCGTGAATCGTAAATGTCTTGAATCCCGACATGGTTACGGTCACCGTATAACGGCCGGGAGCGACTGGCTGTGTCTGATAGTACCCGCTGGCATTGCTGACCAGGTCCTGCGCAATCCCGGTGCTGTCATTCACTACGTGAATTTTCGCATCCGCTACGGCGCTGCTGCTTGGGTCAGTCACTGTGCCGCCGATATAGCCTACGTCCTGCTGTGCGTTGGCTGGTCCTGCAAAAAGGAGACATGCTGTGAAAAAAGCGATCCTAAGAGCTGTGGTACGGCACAAAATGCGGGGAACGGCTGGCAAAGATGCGTCTTTAACTTCCATAATGCTTCGGCCTCGATGTAAAGCGTTTAACTTAAAATAAGGCAAGTCTTCCAAAAGACACCGGAAACAAACGACGCGAGAATCGTAAGTAGCAAAAAGCTGGCTTGTCAACCGTTTAATCTCTAGGGCAAGCTATTTTTTGGAACGATGTGCTACTCAGCCCTTTTTCCCTCTTGATGCGAAACTCCTGCGAGGCCTTATGACTGTCAGATGCCTTCTGCTTCTACTCTGTACGCTGGCTGTTGCTCCTTTGTGGACACTCGCACAGAGCCCGGCTCCGGCTGCTAATTCTGCTGCGGCTGATTTCCCTCAGTTACTCCGATATCGCGATTCCAATGCCGCATTGCAGAAAAGCGGGACACCGGTACGCATCATCTTTCTCGGTGATTCCATTACGGAGTATTGGGGAGAGCGCTCTGGAAAGTGGTTTGAGCATCCGGGCTGGATTAATCGCGGCATTGGGGGGCAAACAACGGCCCAGCTGCTGCTTCGCCTGCAAAGCGATGTGCTGGCCTTGCATCCCCAGGCAGTTGTGCTGGAGGGCGGATCGAACGACATGCGGCTGGGATTTACGCCGCAGGAGATACGCGACCGAATGCTAACCATGGCCGAACTGGCCCGCGCCCATGGACTTGATGTTTTTATCGCTGCGATGACGCCAACCTGCGATTGTTTTAAGCCGCTCTCCGGTTTGCGGACGGTAGAACATATTCAGGAATTGAACCGGTTATTGGCTGATATATGCAGAGCCAACCATTGGACACTGATCGACCTGAATGCTCCCCTGTCAGATAAAGAAGGCCACATGAAGCAGGACTTGACTGTCGATGGCGTTCATCCGAATGACCGGGGATATGCTCTTCTTGCCCCGGTTGTGGAACAGGCATTGCAAAAATACCACTGAAGCCCCTAGCAGACTGGACAGGTTTATCGTTTAACATTTAGATATTCATATATATCTGGCATAGCTGTAGCCAGGACCGCTATGCGCGGAGACCGAATGAGGAAACCTCGACAGGTAACTTTTTCTGCTGATCTGGCCGTCGTTGGCGGAGGCCTGGCAGGCGTTTGCTGCTCCATTACTGCCGCACGCAAAGGCCTCAAAGTGATTCTGGTCCAGGACCGTCCCGTGCTTGGAGGCAACTCTTCGAGCGAGGTCCGGCTATGGGTGCTGGGCGCGACGTCGCACATGGGCAACAACAATCGGTGGGCGCGCGAAGGCGGCGTGATCGACGAGATTCTTGTTGAGAATATATGGAGAAACCCGGAAGGCAATCCAATCATCTTTGATTCGATTGTGCTTGAGTGGGTAAAGCGCGAACCAAACATCACGCTGTTGCTGAACACTGCGGTTCATGAACTGGATATGAAAGACCCGCACAACATTGCATGTGTCCGCGCTTTTAACAGCCAGAACCAGACGTCATATCTCATCGACGCGCCGTTGTTTGTCGATGCCTCAGGTGACGGCATTCTCGGTTTTCTTGCAGGCGCTGAGTTCCGCATGGGCGCGGAAGCAGCAAGCGAATTCGGCGAAAGGATGGCTCCTCCTATCCCAGAACATTCCCTGCTCGGTCATTCACTCTACTTCTACAGCCGCGATACCGGGAGGCCCGTGAAATATGTGCCTCCGGCTTTTGCGCTGACGGACATCACCAGGATTCCCCGGTATCGCGATTTTCGCGTTTCGGATACAGGATGCCGTTTATGGTGGCTTGAGTATGGCGGCGCTCTCGACACCGTAGCGCAAACAGAAGAGATTAAGTGGGAACTCTGGAGCGTTGCCTATGGTGTCTGGAATTACATCAAGAACTCCGGAAACTTTCCTGACGCTGAAAATCTGACTCTGGAGTGGATGGGAACCATTCCCGGCAAGCGCGAGAGTCGCCGATTTGTGGGCGACATCACGCTCACCCAGAATCATATTGTGGAACAAGCCACCTTTGAAGATGCCGTGTCCTTTGGCGGCTGGGCCATTGATCTGCATCCGGCAGATGGCGTATTCAGCGCGCAGGCCGGCTGTACACAATGGCATGCAAAGGGCGTGTATCAGATTCCGTATCGCACAATGTACAGCCGCAATATAGATAACCTCTTCCTTAGCGGCAGGCTTATCAGTACGACTCACATTGCATTCGGTTCCACACGCGTGATGGCAACGTGTGCCTGCAACGGGCAAGTGGCCGGCATGGCCGCTGTGCTTTGCAGGCGGAATAATCTTTCACCGCGCGATCTGCTTCATCCAGAGCGCATGCATACTCTGCAGCAACTGCTTCTGGAAGCAGGACAGCACATCCCCGGCGTTCGCTACTTGGGGGAACATGATCTGGCGCGCAAAGCCACGGTCACGGCCAGCAGCTACTTTAAGTTAGCTGAGCTGCCATCGAGCGGTGAAACAGGCACTTCGGAGCGCCCCTATGCGCTGCTTCTTCCTGTGGCAAAGGGGCCCATGCCACGCATCACGCTGTACGCCAAGGCCACAAAGACTACAACTCTGCATGCAGAGTTGTGGATCGCTTCTCGTGCAGGAAACACAACGCCGGACGTGCAGCTGGACTCGGTTGATCTGCCTGTATGCGCAGGCGAAAATATCGGCGTGCCAGTTCAATTTCATGCAAGCCTTCCAGAGGACTCGCATGTATTCGTCATTGTTCCTCCGTTCGCGGATGGTGTTTTGCAGCTGAGTAAAGCGCAGGCCCCGGGTGTACTGACCTTGTCGCAGAAGATGAACGCATCTGTTGCAAAAAGCCTGGTGCAGATGCCTCCGGAAGGATCCGGAATTGATACATTTGCCTTCTGGCTCCCTGAGCGCCGGCCTGCTGCCCGAAATCTTGCCGCATCCTTTGATCCACCTATTGATCTTTATCGACCGGAGATGGCGATAAATGGGTTCGCACGGCCATGGTGCGGTGTGAATGCATGGGCGCCTGACACAGACGATTCAGTTCCGCAATTGCATCTCGCATGGAATGCACCTGCCGTGATTCACGAGATCAGCCTCACGTTTGATACGGATTTTGATCATTCGATGGAGTCCGTGTTGCTCACGCATCCTGAACGCGTGATGCCGGGATGCGTTACAGCATTTCGTATAAAGACAAAAGAGGGCAAAACACTTGCGGACGTAAAGGAACACCACCAGACCCGCTGGCAGCTTCAACTTGATTTTCCTGTAACGACGCGAGGCATAGAGATCGAAGTGCTGGAGCACGGATCTGCACCGCCTGCTATCTTCAACATCACCTGTCGCTGAAAGGCCCTGTGCTTCGATCTCTGCGTACGAACCCGTGGACAATTGTTGCCCTGCTGTTCCTTGTAGGACTGCTGAATTATTTTGATCGCCAAAGCCTGTCTGTGGTGGCGCCGCGCATGCAGGAAGCGTTGCATCTCTCCGATGCCGGCTACGGACACATCGTCAGCCTCTTCCTGCTGGCCTCTGCGTTTGCGTATGCTCTTTCCGGATTCATATGCGATGCGATAGGCACGCGCAGAAGCATGGCATTATTTGTGGCCTTCTGGTCGGTGGCTGAAGCAGCCACTGCATTTGCCTCGTCGGTTTTTCTATTAGGGCTGGCGCGCTTCTGCTTAGGACTTGGCGAGCCAGGTCTTTGGGTTGCTGCTCCCAAGGCTGTTGGAGAAGTTCTAGACGAAAAACGGCGCAGCCTTGCCATTGGCATCTACACTGCAGGCGCAACGGTGGGTGCAATTGTTGCGATTCCTACCATCATCGGCATTACATCGCACCTTCCATGGAGATCCATCTTTCTGATAGACGGGGTAGTTGGACTTCTCTGGGTTCCTATATGGTGGTGGCTCTATCGTGACAAAAGTCCCATTGCAAAACAAAGCAAAGCATCGCAAAGCGTCTTTCGTGAAGTGATTGCGCGGCCTGAAACATGGCAATTGATGATTGCCCGCGGCATGACGGATCCGGTCTGGTACTTCTATCTTTTCTGGTTCCCGAAATTTCTGTTGAGCGAGCGGCACTTGTCCAGTGCACAGATGTCACACTTTGGATGGATGGTCTATGCTGCAGCCGGAGTCGGCACCATCGCCGGCGGCCTGCTTTCAGGCGCATTCATTCGTCACGGCGTGAAGCCCGGCCTTGCATATCGCCGCGCCATGAGTTGTTCAGCCGTGGCCGTATTAGTGAGCCCGCTGGCATATTTCGCGCCGAACATTATGACCACCATGCTGTTTGCATCTATCGTTGCCATGGCGCACATGGCATGGTTGATCAACCTGACTTCAACTCTGCTTGAAGTGTTTCCGCTCGATCAGGTGGGCAAGGCAGCAGGGCTGGTGGCTGCAGGCAGCGCATTTGGCGGCATGGTCTCGAGTGAGATTGTCGCTTACTTTGTCACACATGGCGGTTATCAGCCTGTGTTCTTTCTTATGGCCTTCATGCATCCGCTCGCGCTCGCTTTGCTCTGGACCGCGTTTCGAGACAAGCCCCGCCTGGCTCTGGCTGAAAATCCCCGCTAGCCTAAGGCAACTCAGTAGCAAAAAGTTTCTGCACTGCCTTCCAGCTGTCCCGACGCTCACGGTCTACAGTCACAACGCCCCACGGCCGTATTCCATTTGCCGGAGTTCCCTTGATGAGCGAGCGGTAGTCATTCCACGTCCACAACGATCCTCCAATCATCCACGGGCGCTCTTTGATAGTATTCACCGCGGTCGTAATCTCGGCGATGCGCTCCGGGTCATGCAATCCAGGTTCACCCATCTTGCCGAATTCTGTAAGAAAGACCGGCTTATCGGGATAGAGCTCGTGCACCCGGTCAAACCGTTTTGCATAGTTTCCGTAGGCATTCATCGATACGAAATCCGAATACTGGCTGGCCTCGTCAGCTCCGGTTTTCACAGACGGATCACCTGTATAGCGCGAGGCAAAGGTGATGAGACGTGTTGGATCAAGCCCGAGTGCGAAAACGCGCATATCGTGTGTCCATGCAATGCCATCTTTTGTATAGGACTCGTATTCGTTGCCGACGCTCCATGCAATCACTGATGGATGGTTCCAATCGGCCTCCATCATCTCCTGCATCTGCTTCTTGAACCTGGCGCGAATTCCTGGGTCCGCCATCTGCCCTGAGCCCATGTTCCAGTTGCCGGCTTCAGCAATAATCAGCATTCCGTGTTTGTCAGCAAAATCCAGCAGCGCCTGCGCCTGCGGATAGTGAGCAATGCGCATCATGCGCATGTTGTCTGCGAGCATGTCGCTCATATCTCGCTCAATAATTGCATCCGACTCGCGCAGGCCTTCTTTGGGATCGTCAGAGACACGGTTCGCGCCGAAGAGATGCACAGGCTTTCCATTCAACAGAAGCTGTGTTCCCTGCACTTCAATCTGTCGAACGCCGATGTGGGCATGTAGCGAATCCCCCGGAATAGAGAGGTCAGCATCGTAAAGAAAGGGATCGCGGACACTCCACAGATGGGCATTTTTCAGGCTTCCTGTCCACACTGCTTCAGCATTCCCATTCGCCGGAACATGCGTTACGGGAAACGTGGCTTTCATTCCGGCAATTGTTGCCGTGATTGTTGAAGAGGCAGCTGTGTCACTCGCATTATGCAACCATACGCGGGCAGTGATCAAAGCTGTACCTGTCTTAAGATCTGGCCTGGCGTCAATCTTTGCGCCACGCAGGTACGTGGCATCGCTGACCAGCAGGCTCACAGGACGAACGATGCCGCCATAGGGCATCCAGCCCACAATGGTGATACGCCCGTCAGTTCCTGAAGACGACTGGCTCGTTGCTAAAGACGGGATGGATGTGAGCGTCGGAGTGTTATCGACATCAATGAGCAAATGGTTTTTGCCCGGCCTCAGTAAGTGGGTCACATCGAACTCAAATGCCGTGTAGCCCCCTTCGTGCGTGCCGAGTTGCTTGCCATTCAACCAGACCTGGGCAACATCATAGACCGCATCAAAGTGAAGGCGAACGATCCTGCCTTTGCTGATCTCCGGAGCATCGAAATCGCGTTCATACAATGCATGGCCTATGTACTTCTCATATCCTGATTCGACAGGCCAGCAGTGCGGCACTGTCACCGGATGAGATGCCGGCTCCAAAGTCGTGCGGAAACTCCAGCCTGAACCGCTCAGGTCAATGGAAGTCGCGGCATGAGCCACAGCGCAGCTCAGCAGGCACATCATCAGCAGGCGAATTAGCACAGAAGATACCCCTCAAAATTAAATTTAGGAGAGGTTAACCGTTTAATTCATTTAATTGACGAATGTCAATCATTCAGGCTGTAGTGCCGGGCAGAAGCTCATAGGGAAGAAGCACGCGCTGCGGCTGTATGCCCGTACTTTCAATGGAGTCAATCAGAAGATCGGTCGCAATCTCTCCCATACGAAAAGTAGGGATGGCCAGCATGGTCGGCCTGGGGCGCAGGTGGTCGCCTGAGCTCGAGTTACTGCGGCTCAGCACGGAGACGTCCTGCGGCAGCGAAAGACCGCGCTGTTCCGCGTAGTCATAAAGATAGACAGTGAGCTGGTCATCGGCCGTAAAGACAGCCGTTGGACGATACCGTTTCGAGGAGAACCAGGTATCGAGAATGGCGTACGCTCTGCCCGCCTCGTAGGCGGAACAGCCAATGCGGTCTGCCGGCAGAGACAGGCCATGCTCTTCCAGGCCGCGCCGCAAGCCAGCGACCAGGCGCTGGTGCGCGGGTAGCGTGGCCAGTCCGCTGAGAAATGCGATGCGTCTATGGCCGCGGCTCACCAGATACTCCGCCGCAGCTTTGCCGATGGCAGCATCATCGACTCCCACATAGTTGATAGGCGCGCGGCCATAGTAGGAATTGATCATGGAGAACTTAATTTCCGCGCGCTGCAGCTCCTCAATGGTTTCATTCACATCCTGCGTTGTGCAGGAGCGGGTATTGATGAAAATAAGACCGTCGGTGAATCGGCTTTCGAGGATCTGGTCGCGCGTGGCCCTCCCTGGTTTGCCGGAAGGAGAAAATATCAGCAGATTGTATCCACGTCGCATGAGCGTGCTTTGGATACCGGAGAGTGCCTGCGCAATGAACTGATTGAAAAAGATCGGGTCGCGCAGGGGTACAACCAGCCCCAGCAGCCTTGTCTTCCGCTCGGCGAGCGCCTTTGCCAGTTCATTGGGCGAATAACCCAGTTCTTCAGCAATGTTAAGAATCTTTTTCCGCCGCTCAGCGCTGACCCGCGTAGACCCCGACTTGTTTAAGGCAATGGAAACAGCTGCGACAGAGACCCCCGCACGCTTTGCAATGTCAGATAATCTGGGCGCTGAGTTCGATCTCACCATGCTCATTGAACCGGAACGATTCAAGTTTTCATATTAGTGCATGACTGGGGCAACGGGTTTTCCGCGCTTGTTTTTGGTCGGCAGATCTGCCAACCAAGAGAAGATTATCCACTCCTGATTAGAAGGAATTCCCATTGCTAAATAGTGCCCAGTTCTGAGTTGAGAACTATTCTGGTTTTCCGGTAATACCCTGGTACAGCCACTTCCGCTGTGCCGACCTGGCGGTTAATATTCAAGCTCCGATCGGACCGCTAGTCATTGTCTTTTGCTGCAATATCCCCGGCATCGATGAGTGGGCGGAACCGATGCACTGGGGGCGGCATGGTGGAATCAGTACCCTTGATGCTTTTCCAGATGATCTCATTGAGCGCATGCATCGGCGCCCTGTCGACATCAGAAAAATCCATCCTGCTGCTCTCGTCAGATCCGTAATCACCATCCTTATTTTTCGCGTTGACGTCGATTTTCGGCCGAATAACGTTGAATGGGGTCACCTGCGCCGTAGTTCCAAAGGACGCATACATGGGCATGGCTGCCGCGTCGTATTGACTCATAGGCGGCAAACCCAACAACAGCTCGATGGACCTTACCATTGAACTTGTGGAATATAGCGTGCTGTCGACGACTCCACGCTTAACGAAAGGACTCAGCACCAGACCAACAGTCCGGCGCGCATCGACGTGGTCCGGCCCATCCTGTCCGTCATCTTCGATGATGAAGATTGCCGTGTTTGGCCAATAGCGGCTGTGACTGACGGCATCAACCAGTTGGCCGATGGCGAAATCATTGTTTGCAACCATCGCCTGAGGAGTGAACGATCCACGAGCCGTGCCATGCGTGTGATCCTCGGGCATGCTCATCACGATGAAATTGGGAAGACGTTTGTTTGGATCGGAGCTGTCATAGTTCTTCTCGTATTCGCTGAACTCTCTCAGGAACACAGCAACGTTGGCAGTGTCGCGCTGGCGTGATCCAAGATAATCGGCGGACACATGGCCTACCAGCCCGCCCACGCCAGGAGCCGCATCCATAGTGGTTCCGGTGCTGGCTCGAGATGCGTATTCACCATAGGAGCGGTAGGTCAACCCTTTACGAGCTGCCAGATCCCACAGATGTCCTGCGGATGGCACGTATGCACGAGCTCGCGCCGCATTGCTCCGCCCCGCATAAGTAGGCGGCCAGTAGCGTTCGTTGAAGTCCGTAGCATACGCCGAGTCTGACCATGAGTGGCCATCGACACTTACTTCACCGTCACAGTACAGGTTATCCAGGATCACATATTGTTTTGCAAGGGCATGCTGGTTAGGCGTTACGTCTTCGCCAAAGATGGTCAGTCGCGGATCTCCATTGGCGCCCTTGAAATCGCCGAATTCCTGATCGTAGGTGCGGTTTTCCTTGATGATGTAGATCACATGCTTGATGGGAGTGTCGACGCCGACCTCGCGCGGAAGAATCGTAGGTTCTTTAGGCGGCCTTGCCTCTGAGAGCAGCGAGTCGCTGTAAGGAGTGTTTTCAATTACCTCATGCGTCCATCCCGGGAGATTCTGCCGCAGGTTAACGGCAGACAATGCTTCAATGCTGCTCTTTTGAAGAGTCTTGACTGTCTCGTCACCGTACCATTTCGAAGCCAGAGGACTCCCGACGCCTTTGAGATCCGGATGCCCCTCTTCTCCTTTGCTGTTTCCAATGAACAGCGTATTGCCATTGTCTGCCAGCGCAAGGGCCGATGGATACCAGCCGGTAGGAATGAAGCCGATCACGGCACTGCGTCCGCGTTCTGCGATCCGAATCACAGCAATTGAGTTGTTGTCGGCATTTGCCACGTAAAGAAGCTTGCGGCGTTCGTCGATCTCGAGTGCATCCGGAGTGGACCCTTCAGGTGCAAGCGGCGTCAAAGTCGTGGAGAGCCGCTCCACGACTTCAAGCGTTTTTGTGTCTATGACGTGGATGGAATTGTCATTGGAGCAGGCCACAAACAGACGACCGTCTGCTGAGAGCTTCATATCATTCGGATTCATGCCCACGTGCAGCGTGCGAATCACCTGGTTCGTCTCGGTATCGATCACGCTCACACTCTCGCTCGACCAGTTTGAAACGAACAGCCTTCGTCCATCTCTGCTGAGAACCGTTGCGTATGGGTTGATCTCCACAGGGATGCGCGTCAGGATCTGCCGGGTTTGGGCATCGAACACTACAACGTTGCTGGGCCCCAGACCTGTCCCGCGATTGGCGGCATAGATCCAATGCTTTCCGGGCAGATAAGCCACCCCGGACCACCAGACTTTTTCTGGAGGGATTGTTTCCACCAACTCTCCCGTAGGTTGATCGCTGAGTCTACCATCCTTGTAGGTAAATTCATATACAGGCGCCATGCTCCACGCAATGTTCTTGGCGCCTGTGGCATTGCCTCCTGAGACATACAATGTGTGCCCGTCTGATGACCAGGCCAGCCCCAGCCACGTTGTCTTGAGCGGAATCTGCTGGGTGACCTTGCGCGTTTTCACATCGATGACGTCGATACCGTGCGGCTGATAACCGGAATGCGTCGCCACCATGACTTTACCGTCAGGAGATACGACAGTATTCAACACCAGGTCACCCGTCGTTGCGATCGCTGTGCCTGCCGGAGTGATTCGCCATCCATTCGGCAGGTCAAATCCACCCTCTATACGTTTCGGACCCTGCTGGGTTGCTTCTCCAATCGGTCGAGGTGATGTTCGCGGCTCTGGCGTCGTAGATACCTGCCCGCCCGCTGAATACATAAGGCCTTCAACAAGCATCAGGATTGCGATTGCACGGACGATAGTCGGTCGCATAGTCATGTGCCATAGCCTCAGAAATTAGGGTCGAAGTTGAAATAGATTGGATTTGACAATCCGACCATGTCCCCGTTGTACTTCGTTGAATCGGGAACCTGCTGATAGGGAGTGGCCGGTCCATGAACTTCGACACGATAGTAGGTTCGGCCTATGTCTGCTGGTGTATCCGTAAACTCGGCGATGGGCATTTTTCCGCTGGCCTGGTAGGTGTTGAATTTGTTGCCGTCTTTCACCACGTTCACGGTGTAGGAGGCATCCGGAACCGTCTTCCCCGTTAGCTGGACACGAAACTTTACAGGCTTGCCTGTGGACCTGGTGTTATCGCCCATCATCATGTCCATCTTGCCGTCCTGGTCAAGATCGGCATAGAACTCGACGCGCGGAGCATATGGATTTGCGCTGACGCAGGCCCTTCCATTGGTCAACGCGTCCACGACAGCCTGCCGAGTCCGCGCTGTGGCAAAGACCCAGGTTGTAGGAGTCCCAACATAGTTTGCTTGCCTCTGAGGCGTGTTCTTTGTCGCCTGATCGGGTGTGTCCGGAGTGCCGTGATGAGAGTCGCTTCCTCCTCTGCCGGTGAGCTTACGCCCTGACGACAGCATGTCGTCCCAGATCATGATCGCATTCGCATTTTTGGACCAGAGGGCGGAATTCCAGACTTCGATCGAATCGACCATATCGTACGAGAATCCGAAATGATCTTTTCCGCTGGGATGGTTAGCCGACAAATGAATCCCAAGCTCTTTCTTGATCGCTCCGATGACGATATCGCGCTGGTCGCGGACATCATAGAGTCGCTGGTGATCGTATGGCCTGGCGGAGAAGACATTGCCGTGACCGCGAGTAGTAGTCCACTCCGCGCCATAGAGAAGCACGACCGAGTCCGATCTGAATTCCGGATCTGTCCATGTATTGTGCGCAACATCGCCCTGTACATGGTTGTCATGGTCTGTAATGCAGAGGTAATCCATTCCAACGGATTCAGAGAAGCCAATAATTTTCGCTTCAGGATTATTGCTGGAATCTTTGCTGTGCCGCGAGTGTATGTGGAGATCGCCCTTAAGCCACATACCATTCGTAAGGCTGGCGATTGGCGGCAGCAAACCCGGTTCAACCGGGGCCCACGGATTGACATGGGTTGCTTGCCCCAGCATAGATGCTTTGGCAGCAGTGCCGGCGGCAAGACCTGCGGCTCCTTTCAGAAGCCAGCGGCGTGAAAAATGCGCAGAAATATTTTGAACACTCACTTCATGACTCCGAGACTGTAAAGAAAATAGTTTTTGTTTTGTCTCGCCTGATTTTGGAAATAATCCCGTCAGAGCCGCTCACCTGGCTCTGACGGTTGGAGAGATATTTTTTCGAGAAAGCTTCAGAAGCTGAACTTCGCAGCGAACTCCATGGTGCGGTTTTCGTTGACCTGCGATGTAATTTTGCCGATGGACGAAGGGTTGCTCACAGCAGCGCTGGGCACACCGAAGTCGGGATGGTTGAAGACATTGAAGGCATCGGCGCGAATCTGGAGGTTATATCTTTCCTTCCAGCCGATGTTCTTCATCAGGTTCATATCCCAGTTCTGGTAATACGGCCCCCAGAGCATGTTGTACCCCGAAGTTCCGTAAGTGAAGTTTGGTGGCGCTGTGAATGCTGCCGGGTTGAACCATTCATTCAATGTCTTATGGCTCGGATAGAGCGGGACTCCAGGCACTCGATTGGCGCGCCCGCTGACCAGTCCGACAGGACTTCCAGGAGCAGTATAGGTAACAGAAAACGGCTGTCCGGTCTGGAATGAGGTGATTCCTGCTATCTGCCATCCACCGATGATCTTGTCCACAAGTGTGCCTGAATCATGAAAGAGCATCTGTCCCCTGCCGAACGGCAGCGCATATGCATAACTCACTTCGAGCGTCTGCGGAGTGATGTTGGAGATGTTGCCGTAAGAGTCCCCAATGTTTGCCGGGTTCTGGAAATTCTCAACCCCAAGTACACGAATCCACTGATACTCAGCATTGATCATGAAACCGTGGCTGTATTGTTTGTGAACGCCGATCTGCAGTGAATTCCCTGTTGTATGGAAGATCGGACCGAAGTTTTCCGAGATCGTCGAAAAGGGCTGGAAGGGCCGGCGCGTTTGTACCACACCCGGCGCAGGTGAAGGAAGATTGATGTCCCTTTGCGTGTTCCCGGGGCCGCCAAAATTGTTCTGGTGAATCGTCCTCTGGCCGACGTAACCGATACGCATGTCCAGGCCTTTTCCGAACTGGTGCTCAATAGCAAGGTTGTACTGTTCGGTATATGGCGTCGTCGTGGAGTGTTGTGCAATAACCGACGGATTCGCTCCGTAAGCTCCTGCGCCCGCAAAAGGAGCGTTCATGGTGATCTGCGGAATCGAACCAGCCGGCTGCGAGTAGCTGATGGAGCTCACGAAAGGAAGATTTCCGAATGCGCCATCAATATAAGAGGAGGGCATCAGGTTATAGAAGAGCCCGGCCGCGCCACGGATCACTGTATTTGGAAATGCCTGGTAGGCAAAACCAAACCGTGGAGCGACATTCGTTGTTGCCTGCCCCAGATAACCATATAGGCTCGCCGGAAGCCCGACCTGAGGCGCTAGCACCGTGTCCGGAATGTATGCGGGAATCGTAGCCGCTGGATAAGACTTCGCGAAAACAACCACCTTGCCGACGCTCGGAACAAAAAGCGAGGCCGCATCGTAGGGATTTTCACCGAACCATTGCAGATCATAGCGAATGCCATAGTTCAGGGTCAGCTTTGGAATCGGCTTATAGTCATCCTGGACATACATCCCGTATTGGCTGGACAGATATCGCGTGACGAAGTCGCCCGGCGTAGCATTGCCCGTCGAATTCGGATACCCGAGCAGGAAGTCAGCGTATGGATTGCCGGTGTAACGCCCGTTAAAGTTGTAGGCGCCGCGTGCCGGGGTCTGCGCATTGTCCTGCCAGCCATTGTCATAAAGGTAAGAGAAGCCTGTCTTGATCGTGTGTTTCGACAGGACCTTGGTGAGCGCCACGTTTGCCTGATAGGTCTGTTCAAGGTTTTTCGATCCAGCTTCTCCAACCGGCGTAATGTTGGTGATCGTCAACTGAGGAGCGCCTTCGAGCAGCTGTGGCCCCAGGCCGGGAATGATTGCGGAAAAGTCGGTCTTATAGTTCTGTGCATCGCGATAGAGCGGCAGGTGAAGATAGGAAACGTAGGCGTCAAGCAGCATCGTAGGAGAAAACGTGTGCGTCCAGCCAAGAACGAAGATGGTGTTGTGCTCGCCATCGCGGGCAACGCCGCCTGCCTTGCTGGAACCGGAGCCTGGTGACGCTACATCCGAGAAAGGTCCATACAGCGCTCGCAGAAACGAGAAGCGAATTTGATTGTTGTCGTTGATCTTGTGATCGATGCGGAAGAAGTAGCGGTTGACATCTGTAGTATGAGGAACCAGTTCGAAAGTATTCACGCCAGTTCCAGGCGCCGTTGGCGAAGGATAAAGCAGGTTCTGGAGCTGCACGTCGACCTGGTTGAACATGTTCTGCGGAATGATGTTTCCCGGAAAAGGCTGGCCTGTAGCGGGATTGATGATCGGAGTGCTGAATTCCGTAAAGTTTCCCTGGCGCATCAGGGCTGTAGGCTGCTGGCTATTGAGGCTGACTGACTGTGTCAGATGGAATCCTTCATAACCGAAAGCAAAAAACGAGCGGTCTTTGCCGTTATAAAGTTTCGGAATATAGATCGGACCCGAGATGTTCCCACCATATTCATTGCGTTCGTAAGGAGGTCGAGGCTGTGAGGCGCCAAAATATTGTTTGGCGGAAGTTCCTTTTCCGCGATTGAACTCCAGCACTTCACCGTGAAGCTGGTTGGCTCCTCCCTGGCTGACGATGATGACCTGGTTCGGCTGGTTGAACTCAGCGGGAGCTCCATTGGTGATGACTTTGAATTGAGACAGCGTATCCAATGGCGGCACCTCGCCTTCGCCGCGCTGCAGCATGACCTCCATATTAGAAACACCGTCAAAGGTAAAGCCCACATCGCCGTATGAGTTTCGCTGATTCGTCCCGAATGCCAGGGTGACACCGCGAACGGGAACCTGGTCCTGGGCCGCCACATCCTGCACTCCGGGAACAAGATTCAGCAGTCCCAGAATGCTGAGGTGACCATTGAGAGGCGTATTCTGAATCGTCGGGCTGTCAACAACCAGGCCGACAGAAGAGTTTTCCGTCTGGAGTACAGGCCCTTCAGCAGTAACGTTGACGGTCTGTGTTGCGGAACCAACGTCCAGCCTGGCGTCGATCTGCGCTACCTGATCGATTGCCAGCGTAATATTTTCCTGTTCGAAAACCTTGAAGCCGTCCTTTTCGACGCGAACGCTGTAGACTCCGGGAACCAGCTGGGTGACCTTGTAGGTGCCGGCGTCCGATGTCGCGATCGTTCGGATCGCGTTCGTATCCACCTGGCGTACGGTAACCGTTGCCCCGGAAATCGGCGCTCCGCTCGAATCGGTAATGGTTCCTGAAATCGATCCGGTAAGTCCCTGGCCAAAGGAGCACGGAACAAGTATGAATGCAAGTAGCAGGCTGGCAACAAGAACACATCGCTTTATGAACAGGATTCCGGTGCTCCCGTACTTTTCCCGGAATCGATTCGGCATCTCCTCTAATAAACCTTTCATCACTTCTCCTGTTTTTTAATCGTGAATTGCACGACGAACATGATTCAGCGCTGGGGTTTCAACTTCCCCGAGTATTGGAGAATGCTGACTCGTGCGGTAGGGGTTTCTTCGTGAGAAGTGATCGTCTTACCTTGTGATCGTCGTATCTGGTGGCAAATCAGGCTGTAGTTTTGTATCTCATGGGAGCCCGCATACACGGGTGAGTTGGTCAAAACACACGTCCGTACACGGTCATTCATTGAGCATTCATAGAACCTCACTAAACTTTTAGAAAAGCAGAGCGAGATTTATTACGTAACATGCCAATCCTGGAGTCATCAGAGAAGGTTGCTGCCGGGGCTTCTCCGAGGTTGCGACGGGATGCGCTGATAGACTGCCGTGCGCATGCGAATGATCCACGATGGCAGCTTGCGCAAAGAATTGCATCAAGTGAAGGTCTGAGCCGATCACGGCTGCAGCAGGATTTTCTGCTGTACATCGTTGACCGCGAACTTAGTGAGCGCATAGACGACATCACTGAGCAGCAGATCGGAGTTCTGGTCTTCGGACGACCCGAAGGTTATGACTCCAATGAAGACAACATTGTCCGCAGCTACGCCAGGAATCTTCGGAAGCGGGTAGATGAATATTTCGCCGGAGAAGGCCAGCAGGAAAAGCTCCGCCTTACGATTCCACGCGGAGGGTATCGCCCTGTCTTCTTCGAGCCCGAATCAGAACCGCAAGATAAATCAGCACAAGATAAATCAATAGAAGATACGCCCGATGGGCTGAAGCCTCTGCCCGAGCCGTTACCCGAACCACCACCAGTCCAGCCACGAAGCTTTCAGCTGACTTCGGGAATGTGGCTTGCTCTTGGGCTCGGTGTTCTCATCGGTCTCGGCGCATCACTTCTCCTGGTGATGCGGAAGCCCGCCTTCTCGCATTCCGATGCTCTTGCACATCGTCTGTGGAGCCAGATCTTCAGCAGCGACCGTGATACGTTTCTTGTTCCCAGCGACGATGGGCTAGTCGTCATGCAGGGGCTTACACCTCGCCCCTTGCCACTGGCGGACTATGTCAACGGCCGCTACCGTGTAAGCGCCGACCTTAACGCAATGCCCGGCGGCGCAAGACTCTTCCTGCTTGGAGGGCGGCGCTTTACCAGCGTCGTCGATCTGGATTTTGTCGCACACGTGGCGCAGATGAAAGAGGTCATTCCGGAAAGAATGATGGTGCGCTATGCCCGCGACCTGCGCATGGACGATCTGCGCACCGGAAATGCTGTCCTTATCGGCGCGGACGAATCCAATCCATGGATCGAATTATTCCAGCAACAGATGCCCTTTCGGTTTTGTTTTGACTGTGGCCCTGAAAGGCGTCAGGTTATCTTTAACGCGCATCCTCGTTCTGGAGAAAAGGAAATCTATGTAAACAGCGGGGATGACGATACCTATGGGCTCATCGCATTCCTGCCGAATCTCACGTCGACCGGTCACGTCCTGATCGTCGCGGGCTTGAATACGGCTGGCACTCAGGCTGCGACCTCGTTTCTGCTGGATCGAACGCTCATGGCCCCTATTCTTCAAGATGCGAAGGCCGCAAATGGCACATTACAGCCATTTGAAGTGCTGGTAGGTGCCGGAAATGTCGCCACAAACGCATCCACTCCGCATGTGATTCTTGAGAGAACCGGCTTCACGAGATAAGGAATTACACTTATTTAGCTCGATTTAGCGTTTGCAGATATTACCCGGAATCAGCATGTATTATTGCTGCCAGCCTCCGCCCAGCGCAGCGTAAAGTTGTACGAGTGAATTTGCTTCCTGCTGTTGAGCCTGAGACAGAAGCAGTTGTGCGGCGTAAAGATCCGTGTCCGTGGTAAGAACTTCAAGATAGCTGGTATTGCCGCCGGCATAGCGAAGCCTCGCGAGCCGCACAGCATCAGCAGCGGACCGCACTTGTTCGAACTGCTCCTGCCGTCGCTCCCGGGTCTGTTTGTAAGATACAAGCGAGTTTGAAACATCCTGCAGAGCGCTCAGTATTGCCTTCTGATAGGTAAACACCATCTCCTGCTGTTGTGCTTTGCTCAATCGATAGTTGCTGCGGATGCGTCCACCATCGAAGATCGGCTCGGTAACGGAACCAGCCGCATACCAATACGAATTAGCTCCATTAAAGATCGCACTGAGCTGGTTGCTCGCAGCTCCTCCCATGCTGGTAAGGGAAATCTGCGGAAAGTATTGCGCACGAGCTACTCCAATGCGGGCATTGGCAGCAATAAGCTTCGCCTCAGCCTGTTGAATGTCGGGCCGTCTTTCAAGCAGCTGCGATGGTATTCCGACAGGAACCTCCTGCGGATGCGGCTGTTGTTCAATTGGCAGGCCACGGTCGACGCTTCCCGGGCTATGACCGAGAAGTGTGCTGATGGCGTTCTCTTCCACGACGATTTGACGCCGCAGTTCTGGCAGATTTGCCTGCGCTGCATGGAGCAGCTCTTCTGCCTGACGAACGTCAGCCAGTGAGCCTGCGCCGTGCTGTGCGAGAGCCTGCGTAAGTTTCAGTGAGTCGGTTCGTGCTTTGATGGTATTTTCCGTAATTGCCAACTGTGCATCCAGGCTGCGCAGTTGGAAGTATGCCTCAGCAACGCTCTGGATCAGGGTAGTTCGGGTTGTGCGCTGTCCCCATTCGCTGGCCAGAAGCTCAGCCCGCGACGCCTCCGTCTGGCGCCGATACAATCCCCAGAAGTCAAGATTCCACGCCGCTGACGCGCTTGGCCCGCCGCCATTGAAGAAAGAGTTAGCGGGTGTTCCGTTGCTGTTGTTGCCTGCCAGAGATTGAGGAATCTGCAGTGCGCTGTAGCTCCCGCCTCCGCTTACTGATGGGAATTGCTGCGAGCGCGTTACACCCACCTGAGCCTGCGCCTCAAGCACCCGCTGGGCCGCAATGTGCAGATCGAGATTGTTGGCCAACGCCTCCTGAATGAGTTTCTGCAGAATGGAGTCCTGGAAGATTGCAGACCACTGCTCATCCCCAATTGAGGTGGATGTCATAGCGGCAATGTCAGGAGCCTGTGCCTGATGATAGTTCGCCGGGATATCTACTGCGGGCCTCTTATAGTTCGGACCAACAGTGCAGCCGGCGATTCCCAGCATAGCAACCAGAGATAGTATGCCGGCGACACGCATCGTAGCCCGCTTGACAACTGGAATTGGAAACATGATCGAACCTTTCCCCTTACCGCACCTGAACGTCCTGGCCTTCGTGCAGAAGGTCGTTCGGGCTTGCCACGAGCGCGTCTGAGGCGTGAAGTCCACTGAGAACCTCAACCTGCGTCCCCATATCGTGACCGATCACTACAGGCACAAAGTGGATTTTGTGACTGTCCTCCACAGTAAGAACATGCATACCTGTGGAATCAATCACGAGAGAGCTTGTTGGAATGATGAGTGAGAGGCGCTGTTGGGCAAGAGTGAATCTCACTTGCGCATACATACCCGGGAGAAGCGATCCGTCTCTGTTGTCAACCTGGACTTCAGTCAACATTGTGCGGGCCGCGTTATCGAGAGCGTTGGCACTACGGACTACCGTACCAACGTATTCGCGATCCATGTGTTCCTTCACAGTAACAACGGTCTTCTCGCCGTTCTGGACCTTGACTGCTTCCGATTGAGGCACATCAATCTGGATGCGAAGTGTTCCGCTTTGAGCAATGGTGAAAAGTGGTTTGCTGGCGGTGGTGTTGCCGGTGGTCACAAGGTCTCCGCGCTCCACATTGCGGGCAGTGATGATTCCATCAAAGGGTGCAACCACCCGTTCAAAGCCTTGCAACTGTTCGAGACGCGCCACATTGGCCCGGTTCGCGGTAACATTCGCCTGCGCGGCCGTGATGTTTGCTTCGGCTGCTGCGGTGTCCGCTACGCGCGCATCATAGGCCTGAACTGCCTCGTCGACAATCTGCTGTGAAATGGCCTGCTGCTGCCCCAGAGGCAAATCACGTTCCTTCGTAAGCCGGGCAAGTTCTGCATTCGCTTTTGCCTGCTGCAAGGATGCATTGGCCTGCTTCAACGCAGCTTCGGATTGTGCCAGCGTAGCGCGCGCTTGAAGCAACTGTTGATCCACTTCAGGCGATGAAATGATAGCGAGAACCTGGTCTGCCTTCACAGTTGAGCCAATGTCGACGTTTCGGCGGTCGATATAGCCCTCCGTGCGCGCGAAAATAGACGCGCTATAGAGCGGCTCGATGTTTCCGGGAAGAAGCAACGTCGATGTGGGTGCGCCCGTCTGCGGGTGAATGAGCGACACGACAGGATGTGTGACAGGCGATTCGTTCATCGCAGCAAGCGCCTCACGTTGGCGGGCCAGCCTTGGAACCGCACCCACAGCAGCAAGAACAATCAGCAGTGCAGCTGCTGCGGTCAATTTAGTCCTGATCCCAATAGCGCCCTTCACCTTCTGCTCGGCCGATATGGTCTCGATCTCCTGCTTCATAGAGCCTCCTGTTTCTTTCCGTGAATCAAGGTGAACATCAAAGGAACAAAGAAAAGCGTGGCAAAGGTAGCGACGCCAAGACCGCCAATTACGGCGCGAGCGAGCGGGGCATTCTGTTCGCCGCCTTCACCCAGACCAAGCGCCATCGGCAACATGCCAACGATCATGGCAAAGGCTGTCATGATAATCGGCCGCAAGCGCGTATAGCCCGCGGTGACCGCTGCTTCAACGGCAGAGACGCCTTCTGCGCGGCGCTCATTGGCGAAGGTCACCAGAAGAATCGAGTTCGCTGTCGCCACACCGGTCGACATAATGGCTCCCATCAGGCTGGGGACATTGAAGGTCGTTTGTGTCAGGTAAAGCGCCCAAACGATGCCTGTAAAGGCTCCGGGGAGCGCACAGATAATGATGAAAGGATCGCGCCAGCTCTGATAGTTGACGACCATCAGGAGGTAGACCAGTATCGCCGCGAAGGCCAGTCCCAGGCCGAGACGATTGAATGCCTCGTTCATGCTTTCCACCTGCCCGCGCAAAACAATCTTCGTCCCTGCCGGTAGCTGCTTCTCCTCTTCCTTGAGGACACGGTTGATTTTGGCCGCTACCGAACCGAGGTCACTATCCTCGGTATTTGCGAGGATGTCGAATACCGGTGCAACGTTATGGTGATTTACGACTACCGGCAGAACAGCAGGTGTAAGGGTCGCCATGTTTCCGAGTAGTTCGCTCCTGTTGTTCGCGGTACGAAGAGGGATCGGAGTATTCTGCAGCGCGTTGATCGAATCGACGCGGTACTGTGGCGTCTGGGCTGCAACCATGTACGTCATCCCCATCTTCGGATCAAGCCAGAAATTCGGCTGCACCGCGCTGCTGGAACTGAGAGAGATGTAGATGCTGTTTGCTACGTCCTGCTGAGTGAGACCGAACTGCGCCGCGCGCACCCGGTCGATGTCCAGATGCAGATCAGGCGCGCTGACGACCTGATGCATGTGAACATCGACAGTGCCCGGAATGCTCGCCAGGCGCTCGCGCAGATGGCGTGCAATGTCGTAGTTCGCCGGATCATATCCCTGCACTTGAACATCAATCGGAGCAGGGAGACCGAAGTTGAGGATCTGCGTGACAATGTCTGCCGGCTGGAAAAAGAAAGTCAGATTCGGAAACTGTTTCTGCAGCTCCGAGCGCATTTGCTTGACGTAACGATCAGCTGGGCCATGGTGCTTTTCATTCAGCGCAATAAGGATTTCTCCGTCTGCGCTGCTGATCGTCGCTCCATCTCCGAAAGCGTAGTTGAAGGTTTCAGGACTGAGCCCGATGTTGTCGATGATCAGTTCCACTTCATTCGCCGGAATAATGTGCCTTATCTGGTCTTCTACCTGGCTGAAGATCACCTTGGTCGTTTCAATGCGGGTTCCGGGTTCAGCCCGTACATGTAGCCGGATCTGACCTGAATCAACTGCGGGAAAGAAGTCTCTGCCAACAAAGGGCAGCAGCACAAAGGCTGTTGCCATGAATGCAATGGAAGCAATCAACGCTGCTCTGCGATGGCGCAGAACGCTTCGCAACGCATCGGTGTAGCGATGCTGAACCCAGGCGAATCCTTCGTTGAATCGGTGATTGATGCGCCCAAAGAACGAGCGCTCCTCGAATGCGGAAGAGTCGGAGTGACCTTCGAAGGAGTGTTCCGCTCCCAGCAGATAATTCACCATCACCGGGACCAGAGTCCTGGACAGCAGATAAGAAGCCAGCATGGCAAAGACAACGGCCAGAGCCATTGGCGTAAAGAGATATTTGGCCGGTCCTGTAAGAAACACAACCGACACAAACACAATGCAGATGGTGAGCGTAGAAACGAAGGTTGGAGTTGCAATCTCTGAAGCCCCGATGAGCACTGCCTCTTTGAGCGGCTGCGAACCCATGTGACGGTGAATATTCTCGATCGTGACAGTCGCGTCATCCACCAGAATGCCGATAGCGAGAGCGAGCCCGCCCAGCGTCATGGTATTCATGGTCTGTCCCATAGCGCTGAGCACAATGATGGAGGTCAGAATTGAGAGAGGAATAGAGACTGCGATGATAAGCGTGCTTCTCCAGCTTCCCAGAAAGAGCAGGATCATCAGTGCGGTCAAACATGCAGCAATGATTCCTTCTCGCAGAACGCCTTCAATGGATGCGCGTACGAATAGGGATTGGTCGAACAGTTCTGCGATTTTCAACCCTTTTGGCGCAGCAGCACGGGATGCAGGCAGCACATCGTTCTTAATCTGATCCACAATATCCAGAGTCGAAACGGATCCGGTCTTCATGACCGAAAGCAGGACATTGGGTTTGCCGTCTGCGCGGGAAGCATTTTGCTGTACTGCCCAACCATCTCTTACATGGGCAATGTCGCGCATATAGACGAGCGAACCATTGACGGTCTTGACTGGCACATCGTTTAACGTAAGGGCGTCTACTGGACTTGAATTTGTGCTGACGGTGTACTCATGAGTACCGATCTTCGCTGTGCCGGAAGGAAGAGTAAGGTTCTGCGTATTGATCGCAGCGACCACGTCCGTGGGTGTAACGCCTTTGGCAAGGAGGGCGTTCTGGTCCATGTCCACCATAATCTGCCGTGCAACGCCGCCATACGGCGCGGGGAGAAGTGTCCCCGGGACGGTAGATAACTGTTGCCGAATACGGAAGAGGCCATAGTCATATAGCTCGGACTCCGACAGAGAGTCGCTCGACAGCGAGAGCTGAATAATAGGCACTGTAGATGCACTAAAGCGGAGAATCCAGGGTGGATTCACTCCAGGAGGCATGCGGAACCGTATGGCATTCACTGCAGCGCCGATTTGCGACATGGCTGCGTCAATGCGCACTTGCGGCTGAAAGGAGATTTTGATAACGCTAGCGCCATTTACCGTCTGCGAATCGATTGCCTTGATATCGTTGACAGTCGCCATTACGAATTCGCTGAATGTCGTAATGCGCTTCTCCATCTCTCTTGCGGAAAGCCCTTGATACGACCAGATCACCGAGACAACCGGGATATCAATATTCGGGAAGATATCCGTGGGCGTAGTGGCAATCGAAGTGACCCCTAAAATCAAAATAAGGATGGACGCTACAATAAAGGTGTAGGGTCTGTTCAGTGCTAGCCGTACAATCCACATGTGGGTCCCCCAGAAAAACAATTCATCAGGTCGCAACTATTTCGATGCACATCAAAATAGTTGGATTCAGAATTCAGAGTTGTACATCTGTCTGATATGGGAAGAATGAACGACGATGAAGTTGCACGGATTGGAAAGGCGCTGGGCGATCCGAATCGTCTAGCGATCTATACTCAAATTTCCGGGCATGACGAACTGTTCTGCGGTGAAATTCACGCGAAACACACCATCACGCCAGCAACGTTGTCACATCATCTCAAGGTTCTGGCTGATTTGGGGCTGATCACATCCCGCAAAGAAGGGCTGAATGTCTTTTACCGCGCTGTGCCGGAAAAACTGACTTCATATCTGAAATATTTGACTGCAATTACATCGAAGACACGATAACGCCGCTAAGCTGCGTAACAGTCATTACCCTGCGCCTCTAACGTTTCATGCCTTCGGCTGTGCGGACTCGGCTGGTTCCATGCGGTCAAGACACGCCCAGCTAAATTTGCAGAAAAAGACACGCCTATATAAAAACGGCACAAGCGGGATGAACCCACTGAAGTAATTGAATTTGATATGAAAGCTTTGGAGGCGCGGGTCGGGATCGAACCGACGCATAAAGGTTTTGCAGACCTCTCCCTTACCACTTGGGTACCGCGCCTTGGACAGAAAATCTTACTTCAGGAGGCGGTCGTGAAGCCAGCCAGCTTCAGATTTTCTGCGGCTGACTGGAGCGGGAGATGGGATTTGAACCCACGACCCTCGCCTTGGCAAGGCGATGCTCTACCACTGAGCTACTCCCGCGTGATTCCTTAATGAGTATATCGGGCGGGAAAAAAGCGGTCAAACTTTCTCTAAGGCAGGCGTCCGATTTATTGGGTCGAGTGCATCAACCTGGAGATGAAAAGCTCAGGCCTGGCTATGTCTGGTTTTCCAAAAGGCGATGATGAAGAGCACTCCCCAAAAGAGGTCGAAAATGCCCGCCATCTCCTTTGGCACGATGCGTCCCTGCCCGTAGAGCACGATCAACGCAATGCCATAGAGAAACTTCTCAAAAATCGCAGGCACCATGATAGGGCGATAACGCGCCGGGTTCGAACCAATGATGAGGAAGACCAGCTGCCAGGAAAGGCCGACGCCAATAAATCCGTAATAGAAGCCGGGGTGCGTAAGTGGCGGAGGTGTTTGCTTCCCAATCGTGTCAAAGAGAAAGTACAGTGGAGTGAGAACAAGAAAGCCCCAGATACCTGCGATCAGGAAAACAATCCGCGCAAACTTCATTTCAACCTCATCCTCCTTCATGGATTCAATCCGGAATTCGTTCTACCATAAAGACCTGCGAACCGCAGGCCAGTTCGTTTGATAACGCTGTTTCAAAAGAATGATTCTCTCCGCTACCGAAATTGTTGCGCACCATGACCGCCTGACAGCATTGTGGCACCAACAGCCTTCCGCACTCCCGGCAGAAAGCCATGGAGAGTTCCTCGATACAGTCATCGCGCAGCATCTCGCCAATTTCGAATTGTGGCACACAGAAGACAAGGCCCGTACTCCGGATGCGACTGACCGTGACATCGCCAAGGTCAAGCGTGCCATTGACGGCGTCAACCAGAGGCGCAATGATCTGGCGGAACGTTGCGACATCCTCCTGCTCGAGCACTTGCGTGCCGCAGCCCCCCCCAATCCTGAGTCTGAATTGAACTCGGAAAGCCCGGGGCTCATCATCGACCGGCTTTCCATCCTTGCACTCAAGCTCTTTCACACGGAGGAAGAGATTCGCCGCAAAGATGCGCCTCAAGGCCACGAGGAGCGCAATCGCGAGCGCTACCTGATCCTCGAAGAGCAGCGCAACGATCTCGCTGCGTGCCTCGATCGTCTCTGGCAGCAGGCGCTCAATGGCGAGCGCCGTTTCAAGCTCTATCGCCAGCTCAAGATGTACAACGATCCTGCATTAAACCCGGCGATTTATAAATCCCGGTTATAGTAGATTCTGTTCCCCATCTGTCAACCGAAAGCGGCGCGATGGATGGATTACCTGGCTTCATCCTTCATTGCACGACGCCAGGCATTTGACTCGCGGCCCACTTCTGCGTATAAAAACGAGTTCAACGGGAATTTTTGCATGTATGCCGCGCGCAGCATGTCTCAAGGAAACCAGGAAGATCATCGGTATGCAAGAAACACGTCAGGCTGGCTCCCGCCGCACCGCTCGCGCTGTCGCCAGCCAGGGCCGTCCGGTTATTGATAAGGAACATGAGCAGGCGCTGAAGCTGTACCAGGGCGCGGTGCAACTGATGCAGGAGGGCAAGTTCGATAAGGCGCGCGCCGCCTTCGAAAAGCTCCTGTCCGTGGCTCCGCCTGAGTTGGTCGAGCGGACTAAGGTGTATCTTGCCGCCTGCGAGCGCCAGACCCAGCAGGAGACGCGCAGTTTCGCCTCGCTGGGCGAGGAGTACGACTATGCCATCTCGCTGTTAAACACAGGCGATTACGAGGACGCGCGCGATCACCTCGAAAACATTCTCAAGAGAGACCTCTCCGCCGACTATGCGCATTACGGCCTCGCGATCTTGAACAGCATCACCGGCCAGGCAGAAGAATGTCTGGAACATTTGGCGACAGCCATTGAACTCAATGCGCAGAACCGCATTCAGGCACGCACGGATTCTGATTTTCAGGACATGGCTGACGATCCGCGCTTCACTGAACTGCTCTACCCCGAAACACCGTAACTTTCCTAACCAGGCCGGGTTCCTGCACAGAGTAAGATGAGGCGGGGCTTCAACACACCACTGAAGCTGCATTTATGAAGTCTGCAACACTTGCATCTTCGCTCGAGACTGCTATCCGGCGAACCGGCCAGACCGATTTGCGGGTGGTGGCCATGGGCGGCGGCACCGGGCTTTCTACGATCCTTCGTGGATTGAAGCATTATGCCCCTTCGCCCAGCGGAGCGGATTCCGGCGGTTTACCCAGCCTCATCAGCAAGCTTGCCGCCGTGGTGACGGTCACCGATGATGGCGGATCGAGCGGTCGCCTGCGCAAGGATTTCAATGTGCTTCCTCCCGGCGACCTGCGCAACTGCATGGTCGCGCTCTCCGAGGACGAGCACCTGCTATCACGCCTCTTCAGCCATCGCTTCCGTTCCGGAGCGGAGCTTGAAGGTCACAGCTTCGGTAATCTTTTTGTCGTTGCGCTTTCTGAGATGACAGGCGACTTCGCCGAGGCAGTGCGTCTCTCGGCAGAAATCCTCGCTACGCGCGGGCATATTTATCCGGCCACTACGGCGAATGTAAGCCTCACCGCCCGTATGGACGATGGCGAGATCGTGCGCGGAGAAACCAATATCACCGCCAGCAAGAAGCGCATCGTCGAACTCACCATGGAGCCGCCGGACGCGAAGCCGATGCCGGAAACACTCGACGCCATCGCCAACGCCGATCTCATCACCATCGGCCCGGGCTCGCTCTTTACCAGCGTGATCACGAATCTTCTTGTCGAGGGCATTCCCGAAGCGCTGGCTAAAGCGAGCGGCGTGCGCGTCTATATCTGCAACCTGATGACGCAGGCGAATGAGAGCCTGCATCTCACCGCATCGCAGCATATCGAGCGCATCTATGAGCATGCCGGCAAGGCAGTCTTCGACTATGCGCTGGTACACACCGGCGCCATTTCTGAGGAAATACGCCAGCGCTACGCCGCCGAAGGCGCCGAACCTATCCAGCCTGACATTGAGCGAATTGAAGCCATGGGCATCCGCTGCATCACCGGCGATTTTGCTGCGGAAGGCAATGTGCTCCGTCACGATGCAGACCGCGTAGCTGCTCAGGTTCTGGAGCTTGCGCTTGAGGCGCAGTCGCGCGGTTAAAACGCTTTGTCATCCTGACCCTGAACGAAGTGAAGGGGAAGGATCTGCTTTTCAGCCTCGATCTGCGACATAGCCAGCAAAAAACAGATCCTTCGCTTCGCTCAGGATGACAGCCCTCTCAATAAACTAAGCAAGCTTGACCAGCTCCGTAGTCCGCTTCAACTGTCCGCAAGCCGCAAAAATATCCCGTCCCCGCGGACGCCGAACATACGCCGGGATACCGTTGAACTTGAGCTGCCCCTGAAACTTCTCGACAGTCTGAGGGTCGGACATGCTGTAGGGCAGTCCGGGACCGGGATTCCATACAATCAGGTTTACCTTGAGCGGCAGGTTCGCCCGGCGCAGCAGCCGCCCCACTTCATCCGCATCGGAGAGGCGGTCATTCAGCCCGCCGAGCAGCACGTACTCGAACGTGACCTTTTCTCGCGCGCGCAAAGGCACCTGTCGCACAGCCTGCATCACATGCGCAATGTCCCATTTGCGGGTGATAGGCATGATGCCCGTGCGCACCTGATCATTCGGAGCATTGAGCGAGATCGCGAGCTTCGGCCTGATCTTTTCTTCGGCAAAGCGCAGAATCCCAGGCACAATACCCGAAGTTGAGACCGTCATCCGCGACTCAGGAATGCCGACCTCTTCCACCAGCAGGCGCACCGCAGCCATGAACTCGTCGTAATTCAGGAAGGGTTCGCCCATGCCCATAAAAACAAGGTTGATGCGGTCCTGCCCGATCCTGACCTTCTGCCGCTTGAGCACCGCGACCACCTGCCCGGCAATCTCGCCCACAGTCAGGTTACGGATGATGCCCAGCTTCGCCGTAAGGCAGAACTGGCAATTCACGGCGCAGCCGATCTGGCTCGAAACACAAATGGTGGCTCGCCGCAGATCGGCTTCTGCTTCCGAGCCGTCTCCGGCTTCCCCGCCATCGCCATCCGGCATCCAGACAGTTTCGACGGTCTGGCCATCGTTCGTGGCAATCAGATACCGCTCCGTGCCATCGATTGACTTGAAGGCTTCGACAACCTGCGGCAATCCGACGCGATACCCGCCCGCAATCAGCGATTCACGCAGCGATTTTGGGAGGGTCGAAACCCCACCAAGGTCCTCCTCCCACTGCCGGTAGAGGGCATCCGAAAGCTGCTTTACCCGGTAGGCTGGAGCGGAAAATTCTCCGATTAAATCTCTAAGCTGTTGATTATTAAGGCCAAAAAGACTGTGAACCGCAGCGGGGACCGGAGAGTCTAAAATAGAGAGAGAGTTTTTCCTGCCCCGCGGCATCATTACAAGCTCCGTCTCAAGACAGCATAGCGCAACTTCCCCCTGGTCTCGAGAACGATTCCTGAGCGCTATCTGGTAACCGCCCGGCAGCATCAACTTCAGATACATGATGGACAACGAACGCAATATTCGCCGCACCACCCTGCCCAACGGGCTGACTATTCTCACTGAAAAAATGGACCACATCCGCTCCGTGGCCATGGGCGTCTGGGTACGCGCCGGGTCGCGCCATGAAATGCAGGAAGTCAATGGGATCTCCCATTTCGTCGAGCACATGGTCTTCAAAGGCACCAAGTCGCGCTCCGCGCAGCTGATCGCCCGCGAGGTAGACGCCATTGGCGGCAATCTCGACGCTTTTACCGGCAAAGAAACAGTCTGCTTCAACATCAAGGTGCTCGACGAGCATGTCCCTGTGGCTCTCGACATCCTTTCCGATCTGGTGCTGAACCCCGTCTTCGCAACAGATGAAATCACGCGGGAGCGCGGCGTGATTCTCGAAGAGATCAAGATGGACGAGGACAACCCCGACTTCCTCGTACACGAAATCTTCACGCAGAACTTCTGGAAAGACCACGCGCTGGGACGCCCCATCCTCGGCACGCGCGAGACAGTACGCCGTTTCGAGCGCGATACCCTCTTCAACTTTTACGGCCAGCGCTTTCACGGCAGCAACATGATCTTCTCGGCGGCAGGAAACATCGACCACGATGCTTTTGTCGAGCAAGTCACGCGCCGCTTCGAATCGCTGCCTTCCGGAGAATCGCTGACAGTGGAGGGTCCGCCCAAGACTGCGGCCCGCATCATTCTCAAGAACAAGAAGGCGCTCGAACAGGTGCAGCTTTGCCTCGGCGTGCCCGCTCCTCCCATTGCCGACGAGTCCCGCTACACCACCCTGGTTCTGAACACGATCCTCGGCGGTGGCATGAGCTCACGTCTCTTCCAGACCGTGCGCGAAGAGCGCGGTCTGGCTTACTCGATCTACAGCGACCTGAACCCATACAGTGACACTGGCTCGCTCTGCGTCTATGCCGGAACATCGTCCGATCGCGCCCTCCAGGTCATCCACCTGGTCATGGAACAGTTCCGCCGCCTCAAAACCGAGCCGCTGCCCGCCGACGAGCTCCGCCGCGCCAAGGACCAGCTCAAGGGCAACCTGCTGCTCTCGTTGGAAAGCTCGATGTCGCGCATGTCAAACCTGGCGCGCCAGCAGATGCACTTTGACCATTTCTTCGGCATGCAGGAGATTCTCGACCGCGTCGAAGCCATCTCGGAAGACCAGGTGATGGCAATGGCAAACCAGCTCTTCCAGCCGGAAACGGTCGCCGTTACCCTGCTGGGCCGCCTGGATGGCGTAAAGCTGACACGCAGCCAGCTGGAATGTTGAGCAGAGTACAGGGTGCAGAAAAATTAGGTTGTCATCCTGAGCGGAGCGAAGGATCTGCTTCCTGCGTCGGCAGCCCCGAAAAGGGTGCCCCAGGTTCGCGCAGCTAACCTGGGGTAGTTTCCTGGATTTTTCCGCGATGAATGGGAAAGCTGGTAACAGTCAGGCCGCAAAAAACTGCACCCCTGTACGCTGCGACCTGCAAATGAGCACTTTGCTGGCTTCCTGCGTCTTATTCATTTAGCATTTCTCTCGATAGACGGAAGAAGCAAACGACACATGTACATCATTGATCTGCTGACTCGAAAGACTTCGCGCCGCAAGCGGCAAGAGGGACATACACTGCCCGAATCCGGTTTTACCTTGATGGAGCTGCTTATCGTCATCTCCATCATGCTGATCCTCATGCTCATCGCCATCCCGAACATGCTGAACCTCAAGAGCCAGGCGAACGAGACCTCCGCCATCCAGTCCCTGCGCACGGTCTATCAGGCGCAGATTCAGTACCAGACCAACTACCCCGCCAACGGATTTGCCTGCTCGCTGCAGGCATTGGGCGGAGACTCCAGTTCCGGCCCGCCGAGCGCGCAAAGCGCACAGGTTCTTCAGCGCGACCTGTCCTCCGGCGTAAAATCGGGCTATACCTTCAATATCGTCAACTGCCAGAAGACGACAGTAAACAACCAGGACATGTACACCAGCTATGAAGTCACGGCGGTTCCGCAATCCGTTGGCAAGACCGGACATCGCGGCTTCTGCATTGACATGACTGGCGAGATCAAGTCTGACCCGGCAGGCGGAACAAACTGCACTGTGCCGATTCAGTAACCGAATTGCTGTCGTCCTGAGCGTAGCGAAGGATCCGCTTTTCTATTCGAGTTGCACAAAAAATGGGTGCCCCATCCTGTCGCGTTCTTTGCGATAGGGTGGGAGAGCACAAATCCCTTCCCAGGCAAGTGGAGCAATGGGTGAATAGTAATCTAAGTAAAGTTCGGGCATCCCTTCACCTCATTGCGTTTCTTCTGATTACTCTTCCTCTCAAGCTCCACGCCCAATCCCCGTCCCCGGAAGCCTTCGCCGCCCGCATCAACAAGCACTACAACGCGCTCCACTCCCTCTCCGTTCACTTCTCGCAGAAATACGACGGAATGGGCCTGCACCGCCAGGAAAGCGGCGTCCTTCTGCTCAAAAAACCCGGCAAGATGCGCTGGACCTATTCAAACCCGCAAGGCAAACTCTTCGTCCTCGATGGGCAAAACGCCTACTTCTACTCGCCCGGTGACACGGAAATCCCGCGCGTACCAGCTAAAAAACTTGATGACCTGCGCTCTCCGTTGCGCTTCCTGCTTGGCCATACCCAGCTTGAAAAAGAGCTGACCAACCTGCAGATAGCTCCCGCAGAAAACGGCGCCTTCACTCTCTCCGGTATTCCCAAAGGCATGGAGAAGCGCGTCTCATCGCTCACCATCACCGCCAGTCCTGATGGGGTCATCCAGTCCATGCGCATTGAAGAGACTGACGGTGCAATCAATACATTCGCCTTCAGCGACGAGCAGGTAAACGCCGCAGCCTCGGACGACGATTTCCTCTTTCGCGCCCCGAAAGGTACGCACATCGTTGAAGGCATGTCGCCGGTATAAAAACAAAAAGGCCCGCCTCATCCGGGCGGGCCTTTTCGCTTCGTGCTCTAGCTTAGTACAGGAATGGAAATCTGCTGCCCGGCGCTGATTTTATTGGCGTCGGCAATGCCGTTGGCTTCGGCAATCTTCGGATAGTGGTTGGCGGCGCCGTAAAACCGCTGGCTGATCTTGGAGAGATTGTCGCCGGACTTGATCTGATACGGCTGGTCCGTGCCGCCCGACGTGACAATTTCGTGATGAAGGTCAGCGTATTGCGGGTCAACTTTCTTGATCGCATCCCACACCCGGTTGGCCACTACCTGAGAAGGAACCGTAGCCTTCAGGTAGAGTTTCTCGCCGTCCAGACTGACGCCCTGAACCGCTGCACCCAGATCACCGAAGCCGCTGATGGTATCGATCACAGGGGCATACTTCTGCTTCAATTGCTCCAAATCTGCCATAACGTATCCTCCTCGATTTGTGTTTAAGCCTGATGCTGCTCGGCGATCTTCTTCACCGCAATGGCCATGGCCGCTGCGCCCAGTGTCTTGATCAGCGTCGGGTGCTCGGAATAGACCTCGCTCACGCGGTCAATGATGGACGGATTGTGCTGTTCGGCATGCTGCGCCAGCGCCTGGACTTCCGATGGATCGACTTGCGCGGCCTGTTCGGGCGTAACCTGCGTCTGACCGGACTGCAGCAGCGCAGCCAGGGGCGAACCCGAATTGGCTCCCGTAAATTGCGAAAGAACACCCGGGCCAACTGAGGAAAGCAGCGTGGTCAGCATGCTGGCCTGCTGCTGGCCGTTTCCATTGGCAAAGAGCTGGGATGCCATCTGCGCAAACGGCGGAGTATCGCCCGACCGGAATGCCTCCGCCAGACCGCTGGCAAGCGACGATGACGGCACATTCTGCGCTACCTGATCGAAATGCTGCTCCACATTGGCGGGAGCGCTGCCCCCGGAAAACTGCTTCAAAATATCGCCAAGTCCTGATAACAAGCCCATGGGAATCTCCTTTATCGCCTGTATAGTGACCGCTGTAAGGCACCACGAATCATACACCCCTGTCTAACTTGGTGGATATGCCGCAGCCGTGAAATTTGCTGTATTTACAAAAAGAAAAAACCCGCATTTTGCGGGCTTTTCCGCTACTCTCTGACGAACTGCGTGAGAGCCAGGATTATGAAGCTTTCTGCTGGCACTCCGGGCAGAGGCCGAGCACGTCGACTGAATATCTCTGAGCGAGAAACCCACCTGGAAGCGGGCCGGTTTTTTCTGATAACCCCAGCGCATCCACATCGATGTCGATGATCGCCTTGCAGGAAGTGCACACCAGGTGATGATGCGGCTTGTTGTTCGTTTCCATCCGCAGCGAGCCGTGATGCAGACTCACCTCGCGAAAAATGCCGCTCTCGAGAAAAAGACGAATGTTTTTATAAACCGTTGCCAGGGATATCGAGGGAATCCTGCGCTTGACTCGCGCATAGACTTCTTCCGGGCTGGGATGCCCATGCATGTTCTTGAGAACTTCGAAGAGAATCTGCCGTTGGTGGGTCACAGCCAGGCCGGCGCGATCGCAGATATCCCGAAACTCCCTGTTTTCAACCGCATTCATCAATTTTATTAAACGAGAATGATTATCGTTTGTCAAAGAAGCGAGGGAGAAAGGGGAATAGGGAAATAGTTGGGACAGGCAGTAACAAAACCAGTTCCCCTAAACTAGTTCCTTTATTCCCTGCTTCCCTGTTTCTTATCTGAGCCCTGAGCCCTGAGCCCTGAGCGCTGTGCCCTGCTAGTTAGGCCGCTGTGATCTTCCGAATCTCTCATCGAGGGGCTGCCGCCCACGGAATCCTGCATCTACGGTATGCCAGAAGTCGATTCGTGATTCGCCCATCTTCCAGCACAGCAGCACAATCTCGCTGTCCACAATGCAGGGAAAATCCAGCAGTCCTGTATCGAGGTCCTTGACCTGCACACCGATGGAGTCAATCTCGGCAACGGCATCTTTCGCCTGCTGCACGGACTTCTCCATCTCCGCGCGCTGGCGGGCAAGCGTCAGGATGTTCACCTGCATTCCACCGGAAAGAAAGATACGCTGGCGCAGTTCATGCAGGCGCGCCTCGATTGCTTCCGCCGCCGCCTTGCCTTCTATGGCACGCTTCAGCAGAGATTCGAGAATCGGCAGCAGCGACTGCGCTTCGTCCAGCGTGAACGTCTTCATACTTCCAGCATACGATCAAGCGCCACGCGCGCCCAGTGTTTTACGTCACTGCGCACCTTGATCTGGTTCACGAC
Source organism: Acidobacterium sp. FHG110202_01 (assembly GCF_059115305.1). NCBI lineage: Bacteria > Pseudomonadati > Acidobacteriota > Terriglobia > Terriglobales > Acidobacteriaceae > Acidobacterium > Acidobacterium sp. FHG110202_01. The sequence continues at coordinate 138,870 of NZ_JBZYWJ010000010.1, read as the reverse complement.
GCGGCCTTCGACCAGGTTTTCGAGTGCCCATGCCAGATGCTGCGGGCTGATGCGGTACATCGTGGTGCAGAGACAGCCCGTATCGTCGAGCGTGATGATCTTCTTGCCCTTCGACGCAAACTCCTTCGCCAGTCGGTTGACCAGGTGAATCTCCGTGCCGATCGCAAACATCGAGCCTTCCGGAGCATCGCTCACGATCTTGATGAGCCGCTCAGTCGAGCCCAGTGCGTCGGCCTTCTGGCAGACCTCCCACCGGCACTCAGGATGAACGATGACCTGAATCCCCGGATACTTGGCGCGGACTTTATCAACGTGCTCCGGCAGAAAGCGTTGATGCACCGAGCAATGACCCTTCCAGAGAATGATCTTCGCCTTGCGCAGGCGCTCCGGCGTAACCCCGCCGTTGATCTGGTAAGGATCCCAGACCACCATCTCGCTCAGCGGAATGCCCATGGTAAAAGCCGTATTGCGCCCCAGGTGCTGGTCAGGCAGGAAGAGGATTTTCTCCGCGCGCGCAAATGCCCAGTCGAAGGCCTTCCCTGCATTCGATGAAGTACAGACCAGCCCGCCGCGCTCTCCGCAGAAGGCTTTGATCGCCGCAGTCGAGTTCATATAGGTCAGCGGCACAATCTCACCCGGCTCGAGGCCCGCCGACATCAGCGAATCCCAGCAGTCTTCGACTTGGCCGATCTCGGCCATATCGGCCATCGAACAGCCGGCGTTCAGGTCGGGCAGAATTACCTGCTGGCCTTCATGTCCGAGAACATCTGCGCTCTCCGCCATAAAATGCACGCCGCAGAAGATGATGTATTTCGCTTCTGTCTCGGCAGCAATTTTCGAGAGCTTGTAGGAGTCGCCAGTGTAATCGGCGAAGCGGATCACTTCATCACGCTGGTAGTGGTGTCCGAGCAGAACAGTGCTTTTGCCAAGTTTCAGCCGCGCCGCCGCAATGCGCTCGTCCATGGTATGGTCGGGCTGCGCAAGATAGTTATCGAGGGAACAAACATCCTGCATGTCTGCAGGGGCCGTCAAAATTTCTTCCGCGAGTATGCTCAATTCCTTTTCCGCCTTCAGTCCGAATCTTTCACCCAGCATGCAAACATTGCGCAAGCTGGAGACCCCAGTTTTCGGACGGGGATGTTGAAAGCAATCATGGTTGCAGTGGACTCACTGCGGCATGCCGCCCAGCCCACGGGGATGTTGCAACCCTGTCTTTTTGATGTGCCTTTCACAGAAACGTCACAAAACTTGTAACGGCTGCTTGGGCAAATTCAATAGACTGATTTTAATATAGTTGAAATATCTGAGCCACTCTTTACGGAGTTACACATGAACGCACAACCGCTTCAAGCCGCTTCTGTTGGACGCTGTTTGATCTTCCCAATCGTTTTGTCTTTCGCTGCCTCTGCCAAATCGAAGCGGTTCTGTAAATTGAGCCAGAATTGCGCTGAAATCCCGAAATACTTGCCCAACCGCAGTGCTGTATTTGCAGAAATCGCGCGCTTTGCCCGTACAATATCGTTCACTCGTGGTACAGGTACACCAATCTCTTTGGCTAAACGATAGGCCGTCAGCCCCATAGGTTCCATAAATTCATGCAGAAGAATCTCTCCTGGATGTACTGCAAATGTCTTATCCATTTTGTTTGCCCCCTAGTGATAATCAACGATCTCAACTTCATGCGCATTGTTGTCTTTCCAGACGAAACAGATGCGGTATTGATCGTTAATGCGAATGGAATATTGTCCCTCCCTGTCTCCCTTCAGTTTTTCCAATCGATTTGCGCGCGGTACTAAAAGCTCAGAAAGCATACAAGCAGCATCAAGCATGGCGAGTTTTCTGTTGGCGACATCGCGAATCGACGAGAACTGCCGGCTTTTCCCCGTTTTCCAGAGCAGCTCAGTTTCCCGGTCTTTACAGTCGGCGATCACAGAATAATATAAATAATAACGCGTAATGATAATAATGCAGTACGTTATGATAAGCCGGACGGATGAAAAAGTAATCCGATGGAAAAGAGAAAAGGCAAGTCTATTTGTGGCCTGTCCCTTGCCATAGGTATCATGAAGGGAACAAATGCATTTTGGCGATTCCATCTTTATCTTTGTTCTGGCTCTGGTTCTGTTCGGCCCCAAGAAGCTGCCGGAAATCGGCCGCCAGATCGGCAAGCTTCTGGCTGAGTTCCGCCGCGCCAGCAATGAATTCAAGATGCAGATCGACGAAGAGCTGCGCGCCATGGAGCATCAGGAGCGGCAGAAGCAGCTGGAAAAGGCCGCAGCCGACACCGCTGCTCAATCCGCTGCGAACGAGCTTCCCGCCGAGACTCCGGCGCAGCCAACCATCATGCCTCCGTCAACCGGCGTGACCGTCACCGCCGAATCCCCCTACGTAAATATGCCCAAGAGCGAGATCGCCTCGGAATACATGGAGGCTCTGGCCAAGGAAGAACAGACGGAACAGGCTGCAGCCCTGAACGGCAAGGCCGGCGAACCTACGAACGAAAGCGAGCAGGCCTCCATTCATCATGGCTGATGATGACAAGACAGAAAAATTAGTCGATCGCGCACGCGCCGCAGTATCCGAACGTGCCGAGTTGCCGGGCATGTCGCTGCTCGAGCACCTCGAAGAACTGCGCAAGCGCATCATCCGCGCTGCAATTTACCTCGTTCTCGGCTTCTTCGTCGCCTACGGCTTCCACGAGAAGATCTACGGCTACATGGAAAAGCCGATCGTCTTTGCGCTCAATCGGCACCATCTGCCCGCGCAGCTCAACTACCACAACCCCATCGACGGCTTTAACCTCTACCTCAAGATCAGCTTCATGGTGGGCTGCATCATCGCCGCGCCGTTCGTGCTCTATGAAGTCTGGAAGTTCATCTCTCCCGGGCTCTACAAGAACGAGAAGCGCTATGTCACGCCCTTCATGTTCTCAACGGTCGGCCTCTTTCTTGCCGGAGCCTATTTTGGATACCGCTGGGTCTTCCCCGGCTCGCTTGATTTTCTCTTCACGTTCAACAAGGACTTCAACCCGTTGATCGAGATCAACGAATACACCGATCTCTTCATGACCGTGATTCTCGGCCTCGGCGTGACCTTCGAGCTGCCGATCCTGGTGATGTTCCTCGCCCTCTTCGGCATTGTGAATGCGAAGTTCCTGGCCAAGAACATCCGCTACGCCATTCTGATTATCTTCATCATCGCGGCCATCATCACGCCGACGCCCGATGTCCTCACCATGTGCGTCTTCGCTACGCCGATGCTTGTGCTTTACCTCATTAGCATTGGAGTGGCCTACATGGTGCATCCGTCGCGCCGCAAGAAAAAGGCCGAGGCCGCTTGATAAAAATGAGATGTCATCCTGAGTGGAGCGTAGCGGAATCGAAGGATTCGCACGAACAAAGTTCGTGCGATTCGTTGCTACCCCACCCCAGAACACGAACACCGCGTGTTCTGGGGTGGGGTAGCAACGACCGCTTTTTCATTTTCTTCTTGGCACTGATATTTGCCCTGTCCAGCATCTCCCACGCCTCTACAGAGGAGTCCTTCAACGGCGTACGCGCCCTGGAGTACACACGCCAGTACGTCGCCATCGGACCGCGCTGGGTCGGTAGCCCCGGCCACGCCAAAGCCGAAGCCTTCCTCAAAAAGCAGTTCGCCAAAGACAATCTCGAAGTCGATACCTTCACTTCGAACACGCCCGCCGGCCCGCAGGAGATGCACAACATCATCGTGCGCTTCCCCGGCAAAAAAGACGGTGCGATCGTCTTCGCCTCGCACTATGAGACCAACTACCCGCTGCGCAACATCAATTACGTTGGCGCAAATGATGGCGGATCGACCACCGGTCTGCTCATCGAGCTTGCCAACCATCTGCGCGGGCGCACGCTTGACGGCTACAGCGTATGGCTCGTCTTCACTGACGGCGAAGAAGCCTTCAAAGATTGGTCGGATTCCGACAGCACCTACGGCACGCGCCATCTCGCCGCAAAATGGCAGAACGATGGCACACTGAAGCGCATCAAAGCATTCATTGTGCTCGACATGATCGGCGACAAGGACCTCGACATCCAGCGCGACACGAATTCGACCGGATGGCTGCTCGACCTTATCCAGCGCGCGGCGGTGAAGCATGGCGACCAGTCGTATTTCTTTCAACAGGAGACGACAGACTTCGACGACCACATCCCGTTCGTGAAGCGCGGCGTTCCTTCCGCAGACATCATCGATCTCAACTACGGCTATCAAAGAGCCTACTGGCACACCGCACAGGACACGATGGACAAGATCAGCGCCAAAAGCCTGTCCATCGTCGGTAACACCATGCTTGAAACCATCCGGTTGTTAAACGAGCGCTGATGATAGCCGGAGCCACCATCACGTACTGGATCTCGTTCCATGTGCTGGTAGTGGTATTGCTGTTTGTTGACCTGGTTATTCTGCAGCGGGGCCATCACTCGGTCAGACTGCGCACAGCATGGGCATGGACCATCTTCCTCGCATCCCTCGCCTGCGGGTTCGCCCTCTTTCTAACCAGAATGCAGGGACATGAGCTGGGGCTCGAATTCTTCTCCGGCTATCTCATCGAGGGCTCGCTCAGCGTCGACAATCTTTTCGTCTTTCTCATGATGTTCCGCTCGCTGCGCCTCAATGCCGAGGAGCAGCGGCGCGTGCTGCTGTGGGGAGTACTGGGCGCAATTGTGATGCGCGCTTTCTTTATCGCCGTCGGCGTATCGCTGCTGAACCGCTTCGCATGGGTGGAGTACATCTTCGGCGCATTCCTGCTGATCGCCGCCTTTCGCCTGATGCGCGAAAAACCAGGGGGAGAGGAGTCGAAATCCGGCATGCTGGCATGGCTGCAGCGCCGCTGCCTGAGCGGAATCAAAGACAACGGCCCGCACGGCGTGCACCTTGAAATGCCGGCGCTGCTCTTTGTCATTCTTGCCGTCGAGGCAACAGACCTTATCTTCGCGCTTGATTCCATCCCCGCCGTACTGGCCATTTCGCGTAATCCATTCGTCGTGTACACGTCGAACATCTTCGCGATCCTGGGCCTGCGCTCACTGTACTTCGTGCTCGCCGGAATGCTCGATAAGCTGCGCCTGCTGCATTATGGGCTAGCTGTTATCCTCGCCTTCGTCGCGCTCAAAATGCTTCTTGTGCACTGGGTCGACGTGCCGGTAACCGTATCGCTGGCCGTTATTCTGACGACGCTCCTGGTCTTTGCCGTTGCCAGCAAGTTGATTCCGGAAAAGAAGGCAGGTTGATCAGCTTCATTCAGGTATAGATCAGGTTTGGAAGGATAGGTAGAAGCACCGGACTTTAGTCCGGTGAAAACTCGTCCTGTCTAACAAGGGCTTTTAGCCCCGGAATCTTCCGTCTACACCCTTACAGAAACAATCTAGTCGGCGACAAACTTCACTGTGCTGCTGTTCTTATTGACCGCAGAATGCTTCCGGAAATGAACATCGTCTCTCTTCGGAAAATCGTTGCGGTAGTGCGCTCCCCTGCTCTCTTCGCGCGCACGCGCCGAACGCACGATAAGCTCCGCAACTGCATACAGGTTGCGCAACTCGAGTGAACAGCGGTCCGTCGCTTCAGGCAGCCGGGCGCAAATCTGCTGCAAAGCATCACCCGCTTCACTGAGTCCTTCCGCATCGCGCAGCAACCCGGCCTTCTGCCACATGACCTGCTGCAGCTGCGGCAGAAGGTCACCGCTATCAGGATTTGAGCGAACCACTGCGCCCGCATCCGAAACAGCCGAAGCCTTGATCTCCGGCTCATCGCGCATCGCTTTCGCAGCGCGCGCACCAAAAACCAGCCCTTCAAGAAGAGAATTGCTCGCCAGGCGGTTCGCCCCATGAACGCCCGTGCAAGCTGCTTCACCCGCAGCATAGAGGCGCTTCAACGATGCCCTGCCATCCATATCTGTCCCGACCCCGCCCATCAGATAGTGCGCCGCAGGGCGTACCGGGATCAGATCGCGATTTAATTCAAGTCCATGCTGTGCCAGAAACGCCGAGATTCCGGGAAAGCGCTGATGAAAATCGACTCCCTGCACATGTTTCATATCGAGATACACCGGCAGAACCTCGCCCTGCGGACCAAGTCCTTCGCGTGTAATCGCCCGCGCCACAACATCGCGTGGAGCCAGCTCCAGCAGCGGATGATAGCGATCCATAAAGCGCTCACTCTGCGCATTGCGCAGATACGCGCCTTCACCACGCAGAGCTTCAGAGAGCAAAAACCGCGGCACTCCCGGCAGGCTCATCGCCGTGGGATGAAACTGGTAAAACTCCATATCAGAGATTTCAGCGCCGGCGCGATAAGCCATAGCAATGCCATCTCCAGTAGCCACGGCAGGATTCGTCGTATCGCTGTAAACCTGGCCCGCGCCGCCGCTGGCCAGCAGCACAGCCCGCGCCTGGATCGGGTGCAAACGCCCCTCGCGATCCAGAACCGTAAGGCCAACTACCTCGTCACCCTCGACCAGCAGGTCAACACATGTTGTCCATTCAAGCAGCGTGATGTTCTCGAGAGCGCGTGCATGCGCCAGCAGCGAGCGCCCAATCTCCGCGCCAGTCGCGTCACCATGCGCATGCAGGATACGATTGCGGCTGTGCGCGCCTTCGCGCGTCAGCATCAGTTTGCCGTTTTCGCGGTCGAAGCCGGTGCCCCACTGCAACAGTTCCTCAACACGCTGTGGACCTTCTTCCACCAGCACTCTTGCTGCTTCGCGATTCACCAGGCCATCGCCGGCATTTACCGTGTCTTCCAGATGCAGCGCAACATCTTCATCTCCGCTCATGGCCACAGCAATGCCACCCTGCGCATACTGCGTATTCGATTCGCCAAGCTGCTCTTTGGTAATAACAAGAACGCGGCCCGATTCAGAGAGCCCGATAGCGGCGCGCAGGCCCGCGATGCCCGCGCCTACTACTACAAAATCTGCCATAACGTTTGAGGCTATCACGCAACTATTTTTAGACTCGCGGCTGGCCGAAAAGATGCAGACGCCTGCGATACGATGAAAGAAGCGTGCGCACGATTCAAGTCAAAACAGCATCGGCTCAATATCCCGTCTATGTCGGCAGCGGTCTGTTCGCCAATCTCTATCGAAGACTGCCGGAACAAAAACGTATCTTCGTCCTGACCTCGCCTGAAATATGGGGTCTTTGGGCAAAGCGTTTTCTTGCATCATTTCCGAAAGAAAATCAGCCCATCGTGCTCTTCCTGCCGCCCGGTGAGCCAAACAAGCGGCTAGCACAGGTAGAGAGGCTCGCGGTTGAGCTTGCCTCCGCAGGCGCCGACCGCAGTGCGCTCCTCATTGCCTTTGGCGGAGGCATTGTCGGCGACCTCGGCGGCTTCCTCGCCGCCATCTACATGCGCGGCATCGACTTCATTCAAATTCCTTCGACGCTGCTCGCGCAGGTGGATTCATCCATCGGCGGAAAGACAGGGGTAAATCTCGCCTCAGGCAAGAACCTCATCGGCAGCTTCCATCATCCGCTCGCCGTCTTCGCTGACATTGACCTGCTGCAGACCCTGCCAGACCGCGAGCTGCGCGCCGGGTTATTCGAGAGCATCAAGGCCGGCATCATCCGTGACGCCCGCCTCTTCCGCTTCATGGAACGCAGCGCGGCATCCGTTCTGAAACGTGATACCAGGGCGCTCGAATACGTCATCTCTGCTTCGATTCGCATGAAGGCTGACGTCGTCGGCATCGACGAGCGTGAGTCAGGACTGCGCATGATCCTGAATTTCGGCCACACCATCGGACACGCCATCGAAGCAGCAACCCACTATCGCAAGCTTCTGCACGGCGAAGCCATTGCCTGGGGAATGTTAGCCGCATTGCACCTGGCCCTCGTGCGCAAAACCATAACTGCGCAACAGGCTGACCGCATGCAGCAAACGATTCTCGCCTACGGTCCGCTGCCCGCTTTCAAAACCACAGCAGAAAAATTGCTCGAAGCCGCCGGACGCGACAAGAAAAACCGTGCCGGCATTCGCCGTTTCGTTCTTCCCGCAGGCATTGGTGATGCGCAGGTCGTCGAAAATGTAACCGACACTGAGCTTTTATCCGCATCTGGATGGATGCTCCAGCAGGTCCGCGAGTTATAGATGCAGACGCTAGGCGCCCAGCCCGCCGGAACAACCGACGCATCGAGCGCCGCGCGCGCTGTGCGCGAGATGTTCGACAGCGTCGCGCCGCGCTATGATCTGCTGAACCATGTGCTTTCGCTGAACATTGACCGCTTGTGGTGGCGCCGCACTGCAAAAGTATTTCAATCCGTTCTCGCGCGCCCGGAAGCAACCGTCCTCGATATCTGCTGCGGAACAGGGGACATGACCATGGCTCTGCTGCGGCACCGACCAACAAGCGCGCGGCCTGTGCTTGCCGCGGATTTCTCGCACCAGATGCTGGTCCGCGGCAAAGCAAAACTCGCCGGCAACAATGCAGTCGTACTGGAAGCCGATGCCCTCCACCTGCCATTGCCTTCAGCTTCCATCGATCTCATCACCACAGCATTCGGATTTCGCAACCTGGCAAACTACCGCACCGGCCTCGAAGAATTCCACCGCGTGCTCAAGCCCGGCGGGCAGCTCGGCATTCTCGATTTCAGCGAGCCGGGAGGCCTGCTGGGAAAGTTCTATGCCTTCTATTTCCGCCGCGTGCTTCCCGCCATCGGATCGCGCATCTCCGGCGTCTCCGGAGCATACGCGTATCTGCCCGCCTCAGTGCACCGCTTCCCTCCGCCGCAGGAGATGCTGGCGCTCATGCGTGAAATCGGCTTCAGTAAGGCCGATTGGAAGCCCTACAGCATGGGCATTGCAGGCCTCTACCACGGTGTGAAAACCTAGACTGACGATGCAGGCAGCGACCATCCAGTCCAGCCAACAAGCCGGCGCAGAAAAGCGCTCCGTGGCTGTTGTGTCCATGCTCGCGGCCACCGCCATGACGCTGCTTAAGCTGGTTGCAGGAGTCCTCACCGGCAGCCTCGGCATGCTCTCCGACGCAGCGCATTCGGGCATCGACCTCATCGGAGCTGGCCTGACATTTCTCTCCGTCCGCGTGTCCGACAGGCCCGCAGATGAAAACCATCCCTACGGCCACGGCAAGATCGAAAACGTATCGGCATTTGTCGAAACGTTTCTGATGCTGTCCTCGAGCCTGTGGATCACCTATGAAGCCGTCAGCCGCATCTTCTTCCACTCCGTTGCAATTCGCTACTCCTTCTGGCCCTTGCTGGTGCTGGCAATTTCCATCGCCGTCGATTTCTGGCGCTCGCGGCAGCTGATGGCTGTGGCAAACAAGCATGGCAGCCAGGCGCTTGAGGCGGATGCGCTGCACTTCTCTTCCGATATCTGGTCAAGCGTCGCCGTCTTTATAGGACTCGCAGCCTCATGGCTCGGTGCGCACCTCGGGATTCCCTGGCTGCGCCTGGCCGATGCAATTGCCGCCATCTGCGTCTCGCTGATGATCCTTTACTTCTGCGTGAAGCTCGCCCGCCGCACCGTGGCCGAGCTGGTAGACTCGATCCCTCCCGAAACGCGCCGGCATGTGCTCTACGAACTGCGCCACACCGACGGAGTTCTATCCGTAGACAGCGCGCGCATGCGGCGCTCCGGTAATTCCTATTTTGCTGATTTCACGCTCTCGCTCTCACGCCAGCTGACTTTCCAGCGAACCGAGCAGCTGGTGAAAGATGCGACAGCAGCAGTACGGCGCGTGCTGCCTGACGCCGACGTCGTCATCCATACTGTGCCGCGTCCGGGGATAGCGGAAAGTATCTTCGACAAGGTTCGTGCAGTCGCGGCCCGCAACAACGTCGTCCTGCATGACGTCAGCATTCAATCCGTCGACGGAAAGCTCCGCGTCGAACAGCACATTGAAGTTGCCGAGAAGATGATGCTGCGCGAAGCGCATCAATTTGTCCGCCGCATTGAAGACGAGATCCGCCGGGAGCTGCCGCAGGTGGAACACGTTCTGACACACATTGAGAGCGAGCCCGCCACCATTGAACAAACAGAAATCGTTGCCAGCGACCGCATCCTCGAAGAGTGCCTGCGCCACGCTGCCTCGCAGATTCCCGAAATCATCGACATCCACGAAGTCCTCGTCGGGCGCATTGGCGATAAGATTCAGGTCTCATGCCATTGCACACTGCCCGACGAAATGGACATGCAGCAGGTGCACGAGGTCATCACCGCGCTCGAAGATCGCTTCAAAATCGAGTGCCCTGAAGTGCACCGCGTTTTGATCCATCCCGAGCCAGCTTCTGATAATCAACACTATTGAGGAAAAGAGAAAATGATTGCACGCGCAGAATGGAAACAGGAAATGCAGTTTGACGGCCACTCGGAGAGCGGCCACACCATCCGCTTCGACGCCGACGCGGCGCACACCACAGGTCCCAGCCCAATGGAAGCCGTGTTGACCGCGCTCTGCGGCTGCACGTCTGTCGATGTCGTCAGCATCCTGCAGAAGAAGCGCGAGCCCTTTACCAGCCTGGTTGTCTCTGCGGAAGCGCAGCAGGCGGCGGAGGCCCCGCGCGTCTTCACGCACATCAAACTGGTGTATCGCGTCGGCGGCAAGGTCTCAAAGAAAGCGATGGAAGATGCCGTCGCGCTTTCAAAAAATAAGTACTGCTCTGTTTCCAAGATGCTGGAAAAAAGCGCCACCATTGAATTCCTGATCGAGTATGCCGACGGAGAGCCTGCCGCATGATCAGTTTCTTCCGGCTCGCGCTGGTGGTCCTGCTGCTATGTGTCGTCGCGCTGCTCTCAGCGATCACGACCATGCATTTTGCCATTCACGGCGCAGAAGTTTCAGTCCCCGACTTCCGTGGCCTCGGCGCCGCCGACGCTACGCGCAAGGCTGCGTCTCTCGACCTCAACCTCACCGTGGACAACCGTTTCTACAGCGCAGAGATGCCTGAAGGACGCGTGCTCACGCAGTCGCCTGCGCCGGGCACAACAGTCCGCCGCGAGTGGCATGTGCGCGTGACCGAGAGCCTTGGCCCGCAGCGCATCCCCATTCCAAATGTAATTGGCCAGCAGGAGCGCGCAGCGACCATCGAGATGCGTCGTGCGGGGCTCGACCTCGGCAATGTTGCGCACATGTCTTATCCCGGTGCTCAGGTTGACAGCGTGATCGCGCAGAATCCTGCACCGGATGCCGAAGGTGTGGAGCGCCCCAGTCTCAGCTTGCTGGTTGCGGATGGTCAGTCCGCAGACGCCAAAGGGATCGTGATGCCGGATCTGACCGGCCAGCTGATCTCCGTCGCATCGTCAGCAATCACGCGCGCCGGACTGAAGCTCGCCCCGACCATTGAAGTGCCGGCCAGCATACCGGCTATACCTCCTGCAGGATCAGCGCAAGCTCCTGCAGCACCAGTACCAGCAGGCAGCGTCATTGCACAGAACCCAGCCGCCGGACATTACGTGGACGCGAACATCCCTATCCAGCTCACCGTGGTTCGCTAAGCGTACTTCACCAGCAACGCCGCAAAGAAGCCATCGCAGGCATGGACGCCGGGAATAGTACGCAGGCAGCCATTCACAACTGCAGTCTTGGATAGTCGTTCTGAAGCACCCGGCTGTGGAATGCCGTCCCGATCGAGCCTGTTGATTTCTTCCTCGATCGAAGTCTTCCTGAATTCACGGTTGTCATCCAGGCACTGGCGCACGACCGCTTCGTTTTCCTCAGGTTCGAGTGAGCAGGTCGAATAAAGCAGACGCCCGCCGCTTTTCACGCCACGCATCAAGGCTGACAGAATTCTGACCTGACGCTCTTGCTGCCTCTTTATTTCCTCTTCTGTCAGCCGATGGCAAATCTCCGGATTGCGCGCCAGCGTTCCGGTACCGCTGCAAGGCGCATCACACAGAATCAGGTCAAACTCCGGCTGCAGTTTCATATTTGCCACATCTGCAGTTACATATTTCACGCGAGCCATGTATGTCTGGCCTCGGAACAGATCTTGCATCTCGTCCAGGCGCCGTTTGCCGATATCACACGCCGTAATGTCAGCCTCCGGATTGCGTTCCGCAAGGATCGCCGTCTTTCCTCCGGGAGCAGCGCAGGCATCAAGGATTTTTCTCCCTACCCCAGCAAGCTCGGCGACAAGCTGCGAACCCTCATCCTGAATCCTGACATGACCATTCCCGAATGCCTTTGTCGACGAAACATTGCCGTTCACAATGCGGCGGACATTCGCGAGAAAACTCCCCGGAGCCAGTTCGATCCCCTCTCGCAGCAGTTCCTGTTCGGCATCAGATGCCAGCAATCGAACATGGACAGGCGCGGGCTGCTGGTCATACTCGCAGATCGCTTCTGCATACTCCGCACCGAAGTTTCTTACCCAGCGCTCGACCAGCCACTGCGGATGCGCTGCTTTTGAAGAATTTGTAACTGTATTCGTATCTTTTGCCTGCGCAGCGATTTTCCGCAATACCGCATTCACCATGCCTGCCGCGAAGCGATTGCCAGCGCTTTTCGCCAGCTCAACGCTCTCACCAATCGCGGCGTAGGCAGGAACGCGATCAAGATAGAGCAGCTGAAACGCTCCCAGGCGCAGCGCCACGCGTACTGCCGGATCGATCTGCGCCTTAGGTCTTGTTAGGAACGAAGCAATGCGCACATCAAGCGCAATCTGCCAACGCAACGTGCCCATGACAAGATTCGTTGCAAGATTGCGATCTGGCGCAGAGAGCCGATCCACTGACGGCTGATGCAGAAGCTCATCGCTCCTCCCCGCGTCGCGCTCAATAGCAAGCAGAATCTCAAAGGCGCGAGCGCGGGCTGGAGCAACATTCTTCATCCCAGCTTGTTGCCGTCCTTCAGCTGATACCCGTGCAGAAAATCTGCCGCAGCCATGCGCTTCTTGCCTTCAGGCTGGACTTCCAGAAGCTCAAGGCGCGTGTCGCCGCCGCAATCAACAAACAGTCGCGCGCGATCGATGTGCACCTGGCCGGGAATACTCTCTTCGCCGCGCAGTTCCATTGGCATCATTCGGTGAAATACAAGTTTCTTCCCGCGAAACTGCGTGTAAATGCCAGGCCATGGCTGGAAGCCGCGCCAGCGGTTGTAGGTCTCCATCGCGGTGCGATGGAAATCGATCAGACCGTCTTCGCGTTTCAGAATCGGAGCGAGCGTAGCCTTGGCATCATCCTGTTTCTTCGGAGTGATGTTACCTGCAGCAAGCCCTTCGAGCGTCTCCGCCATCAGAGCTGCTCCCATCTCGGCCAGCAACGGAAAAACATCCTCTGCCGTTTGATCTGGAGCGAGAGGCATCTCGCGCTGCATCAGCATGTCGCCAGTGTCCAGGCCTTCGTCAATGCGCATCGTGGTCGCGCCCGTGACCGGTTCTCCGTTCGCAATGGCCCACTGGATCGGCGCCGCACCGCGATACTTCGGGAGCAGCGAAGCATGCAGATTCAGGTTGCCATGATACGGCAGATCGAGCATCCACTTCGGAATGATGCGGCCATAGGCAACGACGATGATGGCCTCCGGCGCAATTGCTTCCAGCTGCGCGCGGAACTCCACATTGTTCTTGATCTTCTCCGGCTGCGTGACTTGGAGACCGGCCTCGATGGCCGCCTGCTTTACCGGAGGCGCCACCAGCTGCATGCCCCGCCCCTGAGGGCGATCCGGCTGAGTAACCACAAGGCGAATATCATGCCCAGCGCGCAACAGAGTCTTGAGAGTTGGAACAGCGAATTGTGGCGTGCCGCAGAATACAAGGCGCATGGCAGCCTACCATTCGCCGGCGCGCTGCATCTTGCGGATCTTGCGCAGAAGCAGGTCGCGCTTGAGCGCACTGACGCGGAAAATGAAGAGAATACCGTCAAGGTGGTCGATCTCGTGCTGCATGGCGCGGGCCAGAAGCTCTTCGCCGTCGATCTCGAACCACTTGCCTTCGACATCCTGCGCGCGCACCGTCACCTTCGCTGCACGCGAGACCTTCTCGCGTATTTCCGGCAGGCTCAGGCAGCCCTCTTCTTCGTACTGCTTGCCTTCCTTGAGGATGATCTCCGGATTGATGAGGACGATTTTTTCCTTGGGGTCTTTCTGGAAGCTCAGGTCGATAATAGTAACCCGCCTGGGGTCGCCGATCTGCGGCGCGGCCAGCCCTATTCCCTGCGCAGCATACATCGACTCGAACATATCGTCGACCAGCGCGCGGAGCTCATCGTTGAACTCGGCAACGGGCTCAGTGGGACGCTGCAGGATCGGGTCTGGATATTTGACGATTTCTCGAATCATTCTTCTGTTAGTAAGCGCGAATCTGCTCTATGTAACTATCATAGTTACGTTTCAGCTCGCGCAGTGAATCGCCCCCGAATTTTTCGAGCACCAGCCGTCCAAACGCCAGCGCTACCATCGCCTCAGCAGCAACGCCGGCAGCCGGAACAACGCAAACATCGCTGCGTTCATAAGCCGCCTTCGTAACTTCGCGCGTGTCGAAGCGCACGGATTGCAATGGACGACGAAGGGTGGAAATCGGCTTCAGATATCCGCGCACGATAATGTCTTCGCCGTTCGAGATGCCGCCTTCAAGTCCGCCGGCGTTGTTGTGATCGCGGGTGAAGCGGGTCTTCGCGCCATTTTGCGGTTCGCTTGCGTAGCCGATAGCATCGTGCACCTCTGTGCCGAACGATTCAGCCGCAGTAACACCGCGGCCGATTTCGACAGCCTTGACCGCCTGCAAGGACATCACGGCCTGCGCCAGAATGCCGTCCAGACGCTCATCCCAGTTGGTGTGCGTGCCAATGCCGGCAGGTGCGCCATGAATCACAACTTCAAAGACGCCGCCGACAGTATCGCCCGTGCGCAAAACCTTATCGACCTCTTCCTTCATGCGCGCTTCAGCTTCCGCATCAACGCATGCAAGCAGCACTTCATCTTTCTCGCGCAGGGCTGCGATCTCTTCCCACACGCCATCGCGCTCAAGCTCCGCGTGCCCTACACGGATAACGTGGCTGGCAACATCCATCCCCAACGAACGAAGCAGCAGCTTCGCCAGCGCTCCGGCAGCTACACGCGCCGTAGACTCGCGCGCCGAAGCGCGTTCAAGGATGTACCGTGCATCAGGAAAATCGTATTTCAGCGCGCCTGCAAGATCAGCATGTCCAGGCCGCGGCGAAGCAACAGCCTTGTGCTTCGACGGATCACCGGTCTCTACCGGCAGCACATCGATCCAATTCTTCCAGTCGCGATTTTCAATCTCCATTGCAACAGGCGAACCGATCGTCTTGCCGTGGCGTACTCCAGAGAGAATATGCGCTGTGTCCTGCTCAATGCGCATGCGTCCGCCGCGGCCATAGCCCTGCTGGCGGCGCCATAGCTCGCGGTTGATAAAATTCTGGTCGACTTCAATGCCGGCTGGAAGCCCGGAAACCAGGGCAATAAGACTCTCGCCGTGCGACTCACCTGCAGTAGAAAAACGTAACATTTGCGTACGATGCCAATTATGATTGTAGCGCAGCAAGTGAACGGATGCAGGGTACGCGAAGTTCTGCTGAGGTATGCAGAACAAATCTTTCACCACAGAGATCACAGAGGCCGCAGAGCCCCGTAAGTCTCTGTGTTCTCCATGCTCTCTGTGGTGCAATCCTTTCTTAGTACTTATTCAGAGGCTCACTCCCTAGTCAGCCACGCATACTGCGCGTCATTCAGCGGAACAACCGAAAGCCGTCCCTGCCGCACCAGCGGCGAATCCGCAAAGAGGTCGTGAGCTTTGATGTCAGCGAGTGTCCGCGGCGTTTTCACTGCTTTTTCCACCTTGATGCGGACAACCGGCGCTTTAGGATTGTCAGGATCGACCGAAACTACCTTCGCCGTACCAACAGCGGTGCGCTCATCGCCCGTGTGGTAGATCACCAGATTCTCGCCAGGCTTCATGCCGCGCAGGTACTTGAGCGCCACAGGATTGCTCACACCATCCCACACCGTCTCTCCATCGCGTTCGAGATCGCTAAAGGAATAGCTTTCCGGTTCCGTCTTGAGCAGGTAGTGCATCGGTCTCCTCCACTGGCGCGGGTTCTGGCTCCGGCTGCTTCTCTGTCTGATTCTGGTTCAGATACGGTCCGGTGTTCAGCAGCGGGCGCTCCATGGCGCGCACCCATTCTGTCATCTGTCCGGGCTCGCGGCCAAGTGCTTCGGCGCGCGCAAATTCGCTGCGCATGGTCTGCATCTTGGCGTCGAGATCGTCGAGATAATGCAGCATCACAGCTTCGGGAATCATGGGCAGCTTGGGCGAGCCGAACTCGTACCTGCCGTGATGACTCAGCACGATGTGCTCCACCAGCAGGCGCAGAGGCTCAGGAAAATCAGGCAAAGCAGCAAGCTTCTGCTCGATCATGCGGATGCCGATGGTGATGTGGCCGACAAGCTGGCCTTCGAGCGTGTAATCGAAGCTCGTGCCCCAGCGCAGCTCATGCAGTTTGCCAATGTCATGCAGCAGGACTCCAACCAGGAGCAGGTCGCGGTTGATCTCTGTGTAATGCCGCGCCGCAAGATCGGCAATGCCCATCAGCGAGACGATGTGCTCCAGCAGGCCGCCGATCCATGCATGATGCATGCTCTTGGCCGCCGGAGCAGCCTTCAACGCTGCGGCAATCTCCCGATCATCAAGAAACGCGTGCGCCAGCGCATACAGGTGCGGATTGGTAAAGCCGGCAATGTAGCTGTTCAGCTCCGCCCAGAGCTCGTCAATGTTGCGCGAGGTCTTGGGAACAAAATCTCCGAGATCATATTTCCCAGGGTCCCTCTGCTCATCGGCCTTGCGGATTTTATCGATGTTGATCTGGAGCTTGTCCTGGTAGCGGCTGACCTGGCCCTGCACCTTCACCACATCGCCGGATGCAAAATCGCCCGCCTCATCCGTTTCCCACATGCGGCATTCGATCTGGCCGGTCTGGTCGCAAAGTGAGACGGCGAAGTAGAGCGCGCCGTCTTTTCTCGAGCGCACCTGCTTCGCCGCAACTGCAAAATAGCCGGTGATGACCTGGTTCTCAAATCTGGCCAGGTCCTGAACGAACAGTTCCTTCATAGCGCCGCCCGTTACTGCTGTGACGGCGGGTTGGTTGGCTGTGCAGGAGCATTCGGCTGTTGCTGCTGGTCAGCCGTCTTCTCTTTGGCCTTGTCAGAAAGCCGCGTCTTCTCCGTGGGCTTTTCCTTCTTCGGCTTCGACGTATCGCCATTCAGGCCCAGAGGAGCCTGCTGCGCCTGCCGCGTCGCCACCTCATCCTGAGTCTCAGGAGAAGGAGCAAAAGGATCGCTCTTATCCTTCGCCTTCTTGTCCTTCGGCAGCTTAGCGCGAGCGGCAAAGCGAGTCTTCTCCTTTTTCTCTTCTTCCTGCTGGCCGGTCACCGTTCCGTCTGGTCCTACCACCTGCATGTTCTGCGGAGCATTATTGTTATTGTTCGAGGCCACCTGTGTATTGGCGCCGGCGTCTTCATTCTTCGTCGGCGAATACGGCAGCGTTTCGCGAGGAGCCTGGCCAAAGCGGATCTTTTCCTTCTTGCCCGGCTTCTCTACACCCGCAGTGCTGGCAGTCTGATTCGTATTGGCATTAGTCGGAGCGGGCGCTGGCTGAGCAGTCTGGCCAGCCGCAGCCGTCTCGGCATTCGCCGGCGCAGCGGTTCCCGTCTCAGTCTTCGCCGTCCTCGCTCCCGGAGCATCCGCAAGCGACGGAGTGCCCGCCGGCGCAGCAGGAGCAGCGGGTGCTCCCGCAGTCTCAGTCGCAGGCTTCGCCTTCACGCTCTTCTGGCGGAAGCGCGTCCGCTCCACATGCTTTTTCTTTCCTGAGGGCGGAACATAAGCGCTATAGACCGGCCGGACTTCATTGGGGCTGGCACCGGAATCCTCATAGCCGTTTTTGATCTCGATGTAGCCGTCTTCGCGCAATTTCGTGAGATATTTGCGCAGTTCGGGACCCATCTTTGCGCCGTAGAGCGCGTCTTCTACCTGCGGCTCTACGTCCTTCAGGGCCTGCACTCCGCCGGCAGTATGTCCAGTAACCTTGAGGATGACGAAACCCTGCTTGGTGCGGATGGGCTGCGTATATTCGCCTGGCTTCAGATCAAAGGTCGAGTCTTCCAAAACCTTGGCCAGCTGCCCGCGCTTGAATTCGCCCAGTTCACCGCCTTGCGCCGCAGTCGGCCCACCGGAATCGGCCTTTGCCACTTCAGCAAAATCAGAACCTGACTTCAGCTTGGCGGCAGCATCATCAGCCTTCTTCTGCGCAGCTTCTACCTGCGCCGCATCGTCCGGGTTTGCCGTAGGAATCAGGATCTCGCTCAGGTGCACCGATTCGGGGCTGTCGAAATCCGACTTGTGATCGTCATAATACTTCTGCACATCAGCCTGGCTGAGCGAAAGGTGCCGGCTCACCTGGTCGCGAATCACCAGCGAAGAAACAATGCCTTCACGGATGTGCTGCTTGAAGTCCTCATAAGAGACACCCTGCGACTCGGCCGCCTTCTGCAGGTCTTCCATGCTGTCCAGATGGTTCTGCTTGCGGATTTCGTCCAGGCGCTTGACAGTTTCGGCCTCGCCCGTGATGCCCAGTTCCTTGCCCTTCGAAAGCAGCAGCTGCTGGTCAATCAGGTCGCGCAGCAGAGTATGCTTCTGCTCATACAGCTGTTGCTGCGACCACCCCTGCTGACGCCCCTGCGCTTCCAGTTCCTGCTCGGCGCGCTCATAGTCCGATTTGCTGATGACCTGGTCATTGATGCGCGCAACGATTTCCTCGACCACGGTGCCCTGGTAGGGCGACTCCTGCGCCGGTGTCTGCTGCGCGCCGGCCGGTTTAGCCGAGGTCTGGGCGAACGATGGAACTGCCAGGAATGCGATGCCCGCTACGAGCGCGGCTGAGAGCGGTAAGGGTCGGTAAGTCATGGTTGTACGTCTCGATTCAGCGCATGCCGCGATTTCAGGGTATTGCTTCTTAAACTGTCGGATTGCGCTTCCCAACATTCTAAACACTCTACGCGGATGAAAGCCAATTCGGAATACGCGCGGAGCAGATACCTGATTGGACCGCCCGCATGGCCTTTTGGTTGGCACGCCATTTGCCCAGACGTCCCGCGAATGTCATCCTATAAAGAATGAAGAAACAACAACTCATATGCGTGATCGCGGGAGTGCTGCTCGTCTGTTCCGCGGCGGTCAAAGCGCAGGAAATGGGATACTGGCGCGCGCAGAGTTCCACAGCGCAGTCGGTTACAGGCGATGTGGCCATGTCGGACACAAAGCTGCTCATCAATAACTTCTACAGTTTCCCCATCGTCCGCGCGCGCGATCTCGCGCCGGCCGAGGTAAGCGCAGTCTTCGATGCTGACAGCAACTCCGGTGCCAAGGGCCACCTCTACAAACTGAGCATTCCTGCTGCAAAGAAGCTCCAGCACAAGAACACCTTGTGCGGCTCAGAAGATACCGAGTGGATGGCGACCTACGTGGATGGCCGCACCTTGAATCTGGCTTTCTTTTCCGGACAGAAGCCCCCGACCTTCACCGTGGACTCCATTTCGAACTCCACGAGCCTGTGCGGCATATACAGCTATGCCCGCTGACAGGCGGCTGTAGTAAATCCCTACAGGGTGTACGAATAGGTTTTAGAAATTGTCGATCATCCAGGCGTTATTGTCGCCGGGCACCACTGCTCCAACAATCCCGTGGCGTCCATCGGGCGACTGAACCAAATACTCAAATAAGGTATTCGCGGTCCCTTCCAGAACAACCGCCGCCTTCCCAGCTCGATTCACCTCCAGAATGACAGGCGTTCCTGTCGGAGTAACGCTCGGAACCAGGAGGCCCTTACCGTCTGCGGTCCAGTCGCCGGAAGGAATCAGCCAGTCATTCAGCGTGATGGTCTTTTCTTCCCTGGCGACTCCGTTCTCAACGGCAAAAAACCGGATGCTATGACGGCTATCAGGAAAATCTGCAAGCGTTCTGCCATCTGGAGAAAGGCTCCAATTACGACGCCCGCCACTGCTTCTCAGAAGTTCTCGCCCGATTCCGCGCTCGGGGTCGAAGGAAACAAAAATAATGAGGTCATCTCCCTGCGCTTTGTCAAAAATGCACAATGTCGAGGGCTGACGTGCGCACTGGTCATTCCCAAGCCCCACATCTCGTACCACTAGCTGAGGCGGGCCTCCGGCGACCGGCAATCGCATCAGGGATTCAGGAACAGAGGGGTCTGCCGGATCAGCTTGCGATCGGTAAAGCACCTGCCGGCCATCGGCACTTAATCGTGGAAGAAATATGCTGTGCCCTTCGACCAGAACATCCGCTGTAGTTTCATCGATCGCCTGCTTAAAGAGAGTCCATGTTCCATTCCGGTTGGAAACGAACAGGACCGTCTTGCTGTCAGGCAGCCAGGCCGTAGCTTGATTGCCGTTCGCGTCTAATGTGAAGCGAGTGGGAGTTTTCCACTTCCGCGTATTGGCGTCAAATTCAGAGATAAATGCCTGCTCATGGGAGCTCGTTCTCCACAGCACAAGCCTCTTCCCGTCCGAGGTCGCGCTTATGCCTCCGATTGTCCCCGCGCCAGTAGTTACGACTTCCGGCGGTCCAGCTGCTTTCCCGGTGCGTTCGTCCATGCGAATCGAGCGCATATCCTCATTGTCGCGTTCACTCGCCGGGTTTGCCCGGGTAGCAAATAGAATGCGCCCGTCTGGTGCCCAGGAGAGTCCCGGCCCCAGCCAGCTGTCTTTAAGAATCACCTGAAGATCTCTTCCCTCCGCATCGCGCGTCCATAGGGAGGAAAGTCCTGTGGCTGGAGAAAGGTCAGCAAATCCATAGCGCTCAATACAGGCAATCCGTCTGCTGTTCGGCGACCAGGCCGGCGGCAGCATCCGGCTCGAGTAGCTGGGGTCTGCACGTTGGCCGGCCTCGGCTATCTTGTGGGGATTGGAACCATCTGCATTCACAACCCAGAGTTCACGTCCCCAGGCGGGAAAATGGAAATCCAGGAAAGCAATTTTCATCCCATCCGGAGAAACTTTCCCTGCTGCTGCATCATCGACGAGCTTTCGCGGAGCGCCGCCCAGCAGCGAAAGCTTCCACAGGCTGGCTTTTTGCGGCATTCCTTCCAGCCGTGTCACCAGGAGATGCGTGCCGTCCGGAAACCAGCTGTTGGGATGAGCAATGAAATCCTTCGGCAGGTCCCAGCGGCGCGTTTCCCCGCTGGCAATCACGCGCAGATATAGCCCGCCTGGGTCAGAGTAGGCAACATATTTGCCATCCGGTGAAACAACCGCATATTCCACCGGAGCCTCGGGCGAGTTGGATGTGACTCGCTGCTCGACCGCCGGATGTCTCGATGCTTCGTGCCTGGTCCTGCTTCCCGATAGAAACACTGCGATAGAAATGCCGATCACCAATACGAATCCAGCAAAAAGAAATGGGATTAGTTTTGAGCGGCGGCGAGTACCTGCCGTCTGTACCTCTTTTCGTGCTGATTGCGGTGACGTTGTCGGGGCAGGTACGACTTCTCCCACAATCTCAACCGGCGCAATGAACCGGTAGCCTCGCGTCGGTACAGTTTCAATCACCCGGGAATCCCGGCTGCTGTCGCCCAGTTCCCGTCTCAGGATGCCGATCGTCCGCGTGAGTGTGTTCTCTTCAACAAAAGTGTCGGGCCAGACGGATTCCAGCAGCTCCTGCTTGTCCACCAGGTGCCCGGCGCGGTTCACCAGCAGCGTGAGCACGCGCAGGGCCTTGGGCTCCAGTGCGACGCGCTGGCCCCTGCGGCTGAGGCAGAAATCCGCCTCATTCAGCTCGAATTCGAGGAACCGGTAGCTTGACATAGCTGTCACAGCCCTCAGAAAAACCTCACAAAAACCTGCTTTGAAAACAATGACTTACAGGCCTGAACCGGAGCACTCTCGACCGCATTCGGGGGGTCGTGATGCGGTCATACCTTCTATGGACAATCTGCCTGTTGCTTCCTGCGCTCGCCGGCGCTCAATCTGTCGCCACCCTCAAATTCAACAGCTGGGGTTTCCCGGTCGTTCCAGTATTCATCAACGGATCCGGCCCGTACTCCCTCATTCTTGATACAGGATCCAACCGCACTCTGGTCCAGAACGACATTCTGGAGACCCTGAAGATCTCATCCAACACACTGGTTCCCGCCAATATGACAACTGGAGTAACTTACCTGCACCAGGTGGTGGCCGAAAGCGTAGCCGTCGCCGGTCTGCATGTCAATAACCTTGAAATCGAGGGTATCGACGCTGACCAGATGAGCAGGATGGGAGATTCCATCCAGGGAGTTCTGGGCGAAGACTTCCTTAAACATTTCGACCTCCTCATCGACAATCATGCAAAGACTCTGACCCTGGACGCCTCATCCGCTCTGGCCCGGTCTCTGAGCGGCGATCTTCTGCCGCTTTCTTTTATCGGCATGCGCTATGATCAACCGACAGTTGACAGGCTGGTGCTCAGCTTGAAGCTGCCCAACGAAAGCAAATTCATGCATTTCCTGATCGACAGCGGAAGTAACTACGCGATGCTCTATGCATCAAAGCCGCTGCCGTATCAGGGCCGCGCAACGCCTGCTGGCAACCTCCAAACCCTTCATGGCAATAGTCGCTGCCGTATTGACTTCGTGACAATCAAAATAGGCAGCGACACGCTTCCCCGTCTTGGGCTCGCTTCCTGCGAAGGGCTCCGCGATAAAGTGGATATCGACGGCACGCTGCCCACCAATATCTTCGACCGGCTCTTCATCAGCCATAAAGGGGCCTATGCCATCGCCAATCCTCGCCTCATGAGGAAATAAAACCGCTTCATCGCGTGGGCCGCGCGTTTTTACCCGCGCTGTTATACTTTCCACAAGGATGCCTTGAGGGTCCTCGTCACATGCCTTCCCGCACTCGCCGTACCATTTTCGCGCTCACAGTTTTCTTTTCCGCCTGCGGACTTGCCGGAATCGTCGTCAGCCAGAAAGTCGGCGCACAGTCCAGCAACGATGAGTCGCAGTTCCGCGACAGCCTGAAGACCTTTGCCAGCGTCTACGACGTGGTCGCGCAGAATTACGCCGAGCCGCTCGATGGCGATAAGCAGGACCGGGCCATCTATGACGGGGCCATCCCCGAGATGCTGCGAACGCTCGACCCGCACTCGAATTTCTACGACCCCAAAGCCTACGCCAAGATGAAAGAGGACCAGCACGGCAAGTATTACGGCGTGGGCATGACCATCCAGCCGCAGCTTGTCAGCGGAGTACAGAAGGTCGTCGTCCTCTACCCCTATGAAGGCACGCCCTCCTACAAGGCAGGCGTGCGGCCCGGCGACGTCATCATCTCCGTCGACGACAAGAAGACCGACACGATGAGTTCTGAAGACGTGGCCAACATGCTGAAAGGCCCCAAAGGCACGCATGTCAAGCTCACCGTCTCGCGTGAGGGCGCAGCCGCTCCGTTAACCTTCGATCTGGTCCGCGACGAGATCCCGCACCCCAGCATCGACCTCAAGGAAGAGATTCGCCCCGGCATCGGCTACATCCATATCACGCAGTTCCAGGAAACTACAGGACGCGAGGTCGCCGATGCGCTCGACAGTTTCGGCCCCAACATGAAGGGCCTGCTGCTTGACCTGCGCGGCAACCCAGGCGGTCTGCTGACGGAAGCCGTCTCTACCTGCGACAAGTTCCTCAAGAAGGGCCAGGTCATCGTTTCGCAGCGCGGACGCGCCTTCCCCGAGCAGACGTATCACGCCATGCACGGCAACGGCGGCAGGACCTATCCCGTCATCGTCCTGGTCAACAAGGGAACGGCATCAGCCGCCGAGATTGTCAGCGGCGCACTGCAGGACCACGACCGCGCCATCATCGTAGGTGAGACCACCTTCGGCAAGGGCCTTGTCCAGACTGTTTATCAGCTCTCAGACAACACCGGCCTCGCACTCACCACTTATCACTACTACACGCCCAGCGGACGCCTCATCCAGCGCAACTACAGCGGCGTTTCGCTCTACGATTACTACTTCAACCACGACCAGCCGCAGGACAACAAAGACCGCGAAGTCAAGCTGACTGACTCCGGACGCACCGTCTACGGCGGCGGTGGCATTACGCCTGATTACAAAATCGAGACGCCGAAGTCCACACACTTCCAGGAAGTGCTGATGTCGCCCGAGCACTATTCCTTCTTCAACTTCGCCAAGCACTACCTGGCGAACCGCTCCGTCGGCCGCGATTTCCAGGTGGATGACAACGTTCTGGCTGACTTCAAGCAATACCTCGGCACACAGGACATCACCTTCACCGATCAGGAATTCAATGCCGTGCTCGACTGGACGAAGATGATGATCAAATACAACATCTTCACCACCCAGTTCGGCCAGGCAGAAGGCCTGAAGGTAAAAGCCTCATGGGATCCAATGATCACCCAGGCGCTGGGCTACATGCCGCAGGCAACAACGCTCGAACAGGCAGCTGAAAAGGTCGACACACAGAAGACCGTAACGGCCAAGGCCACCCCCGGACCGACCACCGAGTAAGCAATCTCTTTCTAAACAATAAAGGGCAGGCTACAAGCCTGCCTTTGTTATTTTCGTCACTACTCGTCTGTTATGCAGGTAAAGTATGATCAACGCCAGAAGATGAGCATTCAAGCCAAAACCATTGTGGATTCATTCCGGGAAGTCGTTCAGGACCTGCTCGTTCCTGAGCTGAAAGCGGTGCGTGTGTCGGTGGATTCGCTACGCACGGAAATGCAGGTCAGGAATGAAAGCTTGCAGAAAGAGATGCAGTTGCGGGATGAAAATTTAAGGGCAGAGATTCATTCCGGCAATAAGGAAACACAATTGCGGGATGAGAAGCTCCAGGAATCGGTAGATGGACTCCATAGCGAGATACAGCTTAGAGATGAGCGAACCCATGAGATCATCCGCTCCTTTGGCCAGAAGCTGGATTTTGCAATCGACATTCGTGAACGGCTGGCTGTGCTGGAGGCGCGGCTGCCAAGACAGTAGCTTCCGAATTTGGAGATTAAAGAGCGGCGCAAAATTTGCGCCGCTCTTTTTAGTCAAACCTAAGCCTTCCCAATCACCTTGGCTACAGTCTCCCCAATAGCAGCCGGACTCTCCACTACATGAATCCCAGCAGCCTTGAGCGCCTTCATCTTCTCAGCCGCAGTTCCCTGCCCGCCGGAGATGATCGCGCCTGCATGGCCCATGCGGCGTCCCGGAGGAGCCGTCTGACCGGCAATAAAACCCACGACCGGCTTCTTGATGTGCTGCTTCACATACTCAGCCGCCGTCTCTTCCGCCGTTCCGCCGATTTCGCCGATCAGGATAATCGCTTCCGTCTCAGGGTCTTCGTTGAGCAGCTTCAGCGCATCGACGTGCGTTGTGCCGATAATCGGGTCGCCGCCAATGCCGATCGCCGTCGACTGGCCAATGCCGCGCTGCGTCAGCTGATAAACAGCTTCGTAAGTCAGCGTGCCCGAGCGCGAGACGATGCCGACATTGCCCTCCTTGTGGATACGCCCGGGCATAATGCCGATCTTGGCCTTGCCGGGCGAGATCACTCCAGGGCAATTCGGCCCGATGAGCCTCGACTTCGAATTCTTGAGCACGCTCCAGACCTTGACCATGTCGTTCACCGGAATGCCTTCCGTGATGCAGATGATCAGAGGAATGCCCGCGTCGTTGGCTTCGAGAATCGCATCGGCTGCAAACGGTGGCGGCACAAAAATCACCGTCGCATTCGCGCCCGTCTCGGCAACAGCCTTCTCGACCGTGTCAAACACCGGCCAGCCTTCGTGAATGGTTCCACCCTTGCCGGGAGTCACGCCGCCAACAACCTTCGTTCCGTATTCAGCGCAGCCCTTGGCATGGAAAGTGCCTTCCTTGCCGGTGATGCCCTGCACAATGAGGCGAGTGTTCTTGTCTACTAAAACAGCCATTAGCTTTTAGTCCTTAGTCCTTAGTTGTTAGTTTCCAGCGGATTGCAAGAGTGACCTCATCAGTCCATTCAACAATCTGCCTACTTCACTCGAAAGCAATTCTGCTCTTGCAATCTTTTCAGGACTCGCCAATTGGAGCCTGGAAGCGATCGCTAATTGCGTTTGCAGTTCACAATTTGATCCTCTTGCCATGCTAAGAAATTGCCTAAATTCTTTCTTGCTGCTTCTTCCAGCACCTTCCGCAATATTGCTCGCTACGGAAACAGCTGCCCGCCGTATCTGTAATGTCAAACCGTACATTTCTGACTTGGGAAACGCAGCGCTTGCCTGATAAACACACGTCGTTAAATCCATTGCTCTTTGCCATACCACAAGGTCTCGAAATGACTTCCCCATATGTACTTAGGTCTCCGAGCTCTACTGGGGACTGACAACTAACAACTCACTACTTACCGCTTGCAGCAGCAACCACCAGCTCGGCTGCATCTTTCATCGTTGCGCCAACAGAAAACTTCAGACCTGATTCCTGGAGAATTTTCCTGCCCTCGTCCACATTCGTTCCTTCCAGGCGAAGAACAATAGGCAGCGTCACATTCAGCTTCTTCGCCGCTGCGACCACAGCCGTTGCCAGCACATCCACGCGCAGGATGCCGCCAAAAATATTGATGAAGATGGCCTTCACATTCTTGTCGGCAAGCAGGATAGCGAAGGCCGCCTCAATTTGCTGCTGGTTCGCGCCGCCGCCCACGTCAAGGAAGTTCGCAGGCGAGCCGCCGGCATACTGGATGATGTCCATCGTCGCCATCGCCAGGCCCGCGCCGTTCACCATGCAGGCAATGTTGCCGTCGAGCTTGATGTAGTTCAGCGCATACTTCGACGCTTCCACTTCCAGCGGATCTTCCTCCGCAATGTCGCGCAGTTCCTTCAAATCCTTGTGTCGGAACATCGCGTTATCGTCGAAGTTGATCTTGCAATCGAGCGCGAAGAGCTTGTCATCCTTGGTCGTGATGAAGGGATTGATTTCGAGCAGCGAAGCATCCGTGTCGACATAAGCCTGGTAGAGTCCGGTCATGAACTTCACCGCTTCGCTGATCTGCGTAGGCTTCAGCCCCAGTGCAAAGGCCAGCTCGCGCGCCTGGTAGGGCTGGAATCCGACCGCCGGATCGATGTATGCCTTGTGGATTGCCGTGGGGTCTTTCGCCGCGACCTCTTCGATTTCCATACCGCCCGCCTGCGAGGCCATGAAGACCAGCTTCGCCGCTGCACGGTCGAGCACGATTCCGAGATACAGCTCGCGCTCAATCGCCGCTGTCTCTTCGATCAGCAGCCGCTGCACCTTCTGTCCCTGCGGACCGGTCTGGTGCGTCACCAGCTGCATGCCCAGAATCTGCTTGGCATACTGCTCGGCTTCGTCAATGTTCTTGGCGACCTTCACGCCGCCGCCCTTGCCGCGGCCTCCGGCGTGAATCTGCGCCTTCACTACGACGCCGTTCGCTCCGCCGGCAAAAAGCTTCTTGGCCACATCCAGCGCTTCGTCGAGCGTGTTGGCCACCTCACCCCGGGGCACGGCAACGCCGTACTTTGCCAGGATGTCCTTCGCCTGATACTCGTGGATTTTCATAGCTTGTATGCGCCGCAGATTTTCCCTTTAGCGCGGATCGACCGTGCAGTGGCAGGCAAAATGACGGCTAACCTTCCATACTACAGGCCGCAGTTGTCAGTTGTCAGTTGTCAGTTGTCAGTTGTCAGTTATTGGATGGAAATGAAGGCACAGCTACCTGATAGAAATACGCCCGTGATAAAAGAACTCCCCCAGGCCGATGGTAAAGAGCCAGCAGCCATAAAGAGAATGCTCTAGAGCAGATGTAAACAGGCTGCCTGTCGCATAATACCTCCACGCAAACAGCAGTCCACCGGCAAACGTGAGCAGCACTGCCAGAGGATTCCGAAAAATAATATGCATAAATGCAAAGGCTCCGGCGCTTACTACCATAAGCAACAGGTTGGAAGGCAGCAAAGAAGCGTAGCGATGCATCAGGAAACAGCGGTAGATGATGCCTTGCGGATAGACGGACAGCACCGGATAGAGGACCATGACTAATGCCCACAGCCGAGGATTCGTCCTTGCAAAACCGAACAAAAGGTTCGGAGCAACCAGCCTGACGGCAAGTCCTATCACCAGGGCGCTCAGCAGAAAACAAATAACAATGGATGGAAGCTGCGCCATAACAGGACGGGGATTCCAGAAAAGGCTCCCGGAAAACGATGCGTCCCGACGCAACTGCCAATAACAGTAAAGTGTTACCAGCCAGAGAGCCGGAAGCGCAGGAACCGGCCGCGGCGAGAAACGATATGCGAGTGGCAGAGCAACAAACAGAAGCAGGAACTCAACACAAAGCATGACGCGGGGCATGATGAGTTATTTATACGCGACACAGCCTGCGTGCCGGTCAGCACTTAACTCGAACGCCTCTTCGGTTTCGCTGCAGCATGTGTCTTCTTTTTCCCAACACGGCCTGCAGCAGCTTTCCGCAGCGCCTCGACTTCCTTTTCCGAAAGTTCCCGCACCTCACCCGGAGGCACATCGAGCACCAGCGGCCCGTACCCAACACGCCGAATCTTCTCCACATGATGCCCGACCTCTTCAAACATCTTGCGGATTTCCCGGTTGCGGCCTTCGATCAGTGTCATCTCATACCAGGGGTTCTCAGCATCGCGAATCAGCTTGATCGCAGCAGGAGCAGTCATCACACGGCCCAGCCGCGGTCCCCGCGATCCCTGATGCGAACCCGATTTGAATCCAGGCCTTCCGCGCTCGATCATGATGCCCGAGCGCAGTTGGTCCAACGCAGCCTCGCTGGGCTTTCCGCTGATCTTGACCAGGTAAACTTTCTCGACCTTCGCTGCCGTGCGCGTAAGCGCATTGGCTAGCTCGCCGTCATTGGTCATCAGTAGCAGGCCCTCGCTCTGGTAATCAAGCCGGCCTACAGGGAAGACGCGCACTCCAGCGCGCTCGACCAGCTGCATCACCGTCGGACGCCCTTCTGGGTCGCTGACCGTCGTGACATAACCTTTGGGCTTGTTCAGGAGAAAATAGCGGTGCTTCTGCGCGCCATGCAGCAGCTTGCCATCCACGCGGATATGGTCGCGCTCCGGATCGGCCTTCGTGCCCAGCTCCGTGACCGTCTGCCCGTTGACCTGCACGCGCCCTTCAAGAATCAGCTCCTCAGCCTTGCGCCGCGAAACAATGCCCGCCTGCGCAATGATCTTCTGCAGCCGGACGGGATCGCTCATGACTGAGTCTCATCTGAGGTGGCAGCCGCCTCCAAAGCGTCCTCGTCGTCAACCTCGACCTCAACCGCAACGCCGGGAACGTCCTCTTCCTCATCCTCCGACTCATCGGTCACCGCAACCGCGGCATGGGCCTTGGCCTCGGCCTCTTCCAGGGTCTCGCTCTTCTCGTCCGTTTCAAGAATGCCTTCGGAGTTCGGAACCTGGGCCGCCGGCTTCTCCTCAAAGGGCAAATCGCCCGGCTCAGCCAGCTCTCCCGCAGCCATCTTCTCGAACTCTTCCATGGACGGAAGCTCGTTCAGGTCCCTGAGGCCGAAGCGCAGCAGGAATTCCTTCGTGGTCTTATAGAGAATCGGCCGGCCGATCACCTGCTTGCGTCCCGCCGTCGTCACCAGCTTGCGGCTGATGAGCGACCCGATCACGCCCGCCGAATCGACACCGCGAATCTCGCCCACTTCGGGCGCAGTAATGGGCTGCTTGTAGGCGATGACTGCCAGCGTCTCCAACGCCTGCAGAGACAGCTTCATCGGCGGCTTGAGGCTCTTCACAAAGCCGCGCACCGCATCGTGGTACTCGGGCTTGGTGGCCACCCGGTAGCCGCCGGCAATCTCGCGAATCTCCATGCCGCGGTCGCCGTTGGCATAGTCAGCGATCAGCTCATTAAGCGAGCGACGCAGCTCTTCGCGGACTTCCCGGTCGCGCTGCCGTGTGGCGCGCTTCTCGTCTTCCGGCGATGGCGCCTCTTCCTCAGCTTCATGCTTTGCTGCGACAGCCGCTTCTTCCACGGTAAGAAAATCCGTCTCTTCTACCGGAAGAACAGTATCTGGTGCACCGCTGTTCTCGACATCGACGGCTTCATTCGCAGACGCAGCATCTCTCAGCCGCTTCTCTTCCAGCGCCTCTTCGCCGAAAAGACCAACAAGCTGCGCCAAGGTCACCGGCTCTTCAGCCGCATAAATTACTGCTTCAATCTTTGCCTTCAGACTCATGCTTTGGTCAGGGGAGCCGGAGAACAGCGCCGGCTCTTTCTGAATACTACCGAAGCAGCGCCTTTTTCGTCAGATGTGCAAAAAACCTCCTCCTCCCAGAAGGACACAGAAAGTACGAAGACTCTGCGTCTTCTGCGCTCGGAGCCTGCCCTGAGCGTAGTCGAAGGGTGGTGAAGAGGTTCTGTTCTCGGATCAGTGAACGAACTGCCGCAGCACCCAGAAGATGCCGCCGGCAAGCAGCGCTGCTGCAGGCAGCGTGAAGACCCAGGCCAGAGCAATGTTCCGGATTGTCGAAAGCTGCAGGCCGCTGCCGTTGGCCATCATCGTTCCGGCCACGCCGGACGACAGAACGTGGGTAGTCGAAACCGGCATCTTGAACTGGTCAGCAGCAATGATGGTGCATGCAGCGACGATCTCTGCCGAAGCGCCCTGAGCATACGTCAGGTGCTCTTTGCCGATCTTCTCGCCAACCGTCACCACAATCCGCTTCCAGCCGACCATCGTGCCCAGCCCCAGAGCCAGCGCCACAGCCACCTTTACCCAGCTCGGAATGAACTTGGTGGCCGTATCGAGATGCTTCTTGTAATTGTTGATCGACGACGTCTCCTCCGCGGTGAAGTTCGGCGTGCCGGCCTTGGCCATCAGCCTCAGTGCTTCACTTTCCACGTACATGTCATTGCGCACGTTCTGCTGCTGGTTGGCAGGGACTCCGGCAAGCGACTTATAGAGCTGCACTTCATGCGAAATATCCAGAGCCAGCTCACGCGCCGCCAGCGGAACCGTCGGCGTGTATTCTTTCGTGCGGATGTACTCCGTCAGGTCGTTCCGCGGATCGCTCATGACTGCATCCGGCGAGACATAATGGCTCAGGATGCCAGACGCCTGCTCGGAGACCGCGGCAAAATCCGGCACCTGGCCGTAGCCCACCGCATGGTTCAACGCATACGCCGTCGGCACCACGCCGATCAGGATCAGCATGATCAGGCCCATGCCCTTCTGCCCGTCATTCGAACCATGCCCAAAGCTCACACCCGTGCAGGTCAGAATCAGCAGCGCGCGAATCCAGAATGGCGGCGGAGCATCGCCCTTCGGTGACTGATACAGCGCCGGGTCTTTGATGAGGACCTTCAGAACAAGCAGCAGCAGGGCCGCGCAGATAAAGCCGACCAAAGGCGAAATCAGCAGGGTCTTGAAAACGCTGCCCGCCTGCGCCCAGTCCACGCCGCTCGTTCCCGTGCGGCCCATCATCAGCTGGTTGGCAATGCCCACGCCGATGATCGACCCGATCAGCGTATGCGAGCTCGAAGCCGGCAGGCCCAGCGCCCAGGTGCCCAGGTTCCACAGAATCGCCGCAATCAGCAGCGCGAAGACCATCGCGAATCCCGCGCCCTTGCCCACCTGCAGAATCAGCTCCACAGGCAGCAGCGAAAGAATCGAAAAGGCCACGCCGCCCGACGACGTCAGCACGCCGATCAGGTTCCACATCCCCGACCAGACTACAGCGATATGCGGTTCGAGCGAATGCGTGTAGATCACCGTGGCCACGGCATTGGCCGTGTCATGAAATCCGTTAACGAACTCAAAGCCCAACGCGATGAGCAATGCGACACCCAGCAGCACATAAGGCCATACGCTGAGAATCGGCGCTCCAGAAATGTCTTGAGCTAGATGGAAGCCGGCATATCCCAGACCGGCCAGCAGAACGACACCGAAGAGCAGCGACCCGATCAATCCGGGTGATTTCTTCATCTTCTGGTCGAGGAGGTTTCCTGCAGCAGGTGTCGATCCAGGGGAAATTACGGCAGAGGTAGCTTCATTCATGGTCATTGACTCCGAAAGAGAGCAAGCGTTGTTGCACCCTATCAAAGCCAATGAACGATATGTGTAAAAATTGACCCGAAAGTTTTATGAATTTTTGGTGAATGGAGGCGGCAGGACCTATCTCTCCACCGCCTCCAGGCGAAAATTCTAGCTCTGCTGGTCGCCGCCATCTTCTTTCTTTTCAAGATGTTCAGCAATAGCCCCAGCGCCTTCAAAGCCTGCGACCGCAGCCGCGGCTTCGGTCAAAAAGCCGGCATTCGGGTCGAGCTTCTTTGCTCCTTCCACTGCAACCACTGCTCCGGCGATCTTCTCCGCATCTTCTAACAATCCCATAGCCAATCTCCTGTTCCCGTTAGGGATGAAATGTCCCAAAGAGTAGCACAACAATAGAGAAAAGGCCTGTGGAAGCGCAGCGGGCCTTACGTCCAGTCGTCCTGCATCTGGTTCATGCGCTCCGTCATCACCGTCTCAAAGTCGGCATGCTTCTTGATGAAGATATCGCTGAAAATCTGGTCCTGCCGTAGCAGAATGGCCTGCAGCCGCACCAGCTCGAGCAGTGCCAGAAACATCGCAATCAGCGTCCGCTCCGACTTTGCATTCGCCAGAATTTTGCGCAGCGAAACCGGCTTGTCTTCCGTAATCAGCCGCCGCCGCACATAATCGATCATCTGGCCGACCGTCACCGAATCCTCTTCCACATCGAGCACCGGCCGCTGCTTCATGCGCGACAGAATGTCCCGGAGCACCCGCGCCAGATCCAGCGTATCGGCGGCAATCTCCGCCTCCGTGCCCTCATCGTTGCGGAAGTCTTTGAAGTTCGGATTCGACCACACCGACTCCTCAATCACCTGCTTCTGCTTGAGCATCTGCGCCGCATTCTTGAAGCGCTCATGTTCGAGCAGCCGCTCCACCAGCTCGCGCCGCGGATCTTCAGCTTCCCCTTCCGCCACTTCCACAGGCGAGCGCGGCAGCAGCATCTTGCTCTTGATGTGAATCAGCAGCGACGCGGTATAGATGAACTCGCCCGCCGTATCTACGTCCGTAGCCTTCAGCTGCTCCACATAAGCCAGAAACTGCGCCGTAATCTTGGCAATGGGGATGTCGTAGATATCGATGTCCTGCTTCCGGATCAGATCCAGCAGCAGATCAAGCGGACCGTCATAGACCTTGCCGACAGTAACCGAAAAAGGAAACGCGCTCTCTTCCTTCTTCTCATCCTTCTTGTCTTTGTCAGCTTCTTTCTTAGATGGAGTCGAGATTTCAGTAGTGGTGGAATCCTGAACACCAGGGTGCCCCATATTTTCCGAAGGAAAATGTGGGAGATTCGCAGGATTCTCCCCGGATGATTCGGTTTGTGGACTTTCCCCGGACGACCCGGCCTCCGTCTCAGGCAAGGAACCAGGTTTCAGCTCATCCATCACGCTTCCCCCACCAGATTCTCCACCAGACCCATCGCCGTCCGAACATCTTTCATCGTCTGCTCGGCACGGTTCCGTGCGCGTGCCGATCCAGCCTCCAGAATCTCCTCCACCAGCCGCGGATTCTCTTCATACTTCCGCCGCCGCTCCTGCACTGGAGCCAGCTCCTTCACCACTCCATCCGCCGCCCAGCCCTTGCACTCGATACAGCCGATTGAAGCCGTCGTGCAGCCCTCATAGACCTTCGCCAGCGTCTCCTGCGACGAGAAAACCTTGTGCAGGTCGCCCACTGGACATACATCCGGATTACCGGGATCGGTTCTTCGCACCCGCGCCGGATCCGTCACCATCGGCTTCAGCTTCTGCCGTATCACCAGCTCAGGATCGGACATCAGAATCGTATTCCCATAGCTCTTCGACATCTTGCGGCCATCGGTTCCCGGCAGCTTGGGCGAAGGAGTCAGCAAAGCCTGCGGCTCGGGAAGTATTTCTGAACCCTGTGCCCTGTCCCCTGTCCCCTGTCTTGGATAGAACTGGTTGAACCGGCGTGCCACTTCGCGGGTCAGTTCGATGTGCGCCACCTGGTCCTGCCCTACAGGGACAAAAGCAGCCTGGTAGACCAGAATATCGGCGCTCTGCAGCAGCGGATATCCGAGAAACCCATACGTAGTCAGGTCTTTGCCGGTAATGTTCTCCTGCTGCTCCTTATAAGTAGGCACGCGCTCGAGCCATCCAAGCGTCGTAATCATCGACAGCAGCAGATGCAGCTCTGCATGGTGCGGCACCCGGCTCTGCACAAAAATCACCGACTTCTCCGGATCGAGCCCGCCAGCCAGAAAATCAAGCGCGACATCCAGCGTATTCTGCTTCACCATCGAAGGATCGGCATAGTCAGTCGTAAGCGCATGCAGATCGGCGATGAAGTAGTAGCACTCATACTCATCCTGAATGCGCACCCAGTTCTTGAGCGCGCCCATGTAATTGCCGAGATGAAGTTTGCCAGTCGGACGCATGCCGCTCAGCACGCGCTTCAAAGGAACAGAAGAGGAAGTCGACACCGTATCCTTCACGTGAGAAATTGCTTGCCTTATTGTACGGAACTTTTCAGAAAAGAACGCCCACCTCTGTCGTCATCCTGAGCGAAGCACAAAGCGCGGAGTCGAAGGACCCGCAGGAACAAGAAGAACTTGCCCTGAGCGAAGTCGAAGCGTTCCTGCGAATTGTTGCGAAGCAACAACCGCCCTTTCGCATCGGCAGCCTCTAACATGGGTGCCCCAGGTTCGCGCAGCTAACCTGGTTTTTTGCTTCTTCCGAGTCCCACTCTATCGCACCAATGTAATGCGATAGAGTGACCGTTCATTCCGCGATTATCTTGATCGTCCGCAACCAGGTCTCCACCAGCTGAGGCCACCCCGTCACCGGAAGCGCCGTGCGCCGCAAGCCATACCCATGCACGCCATCGGTATACAGATGCATCTCCACCGGGACATTGGCCTTCTTGAGCGCCGCATAATACGCCAGCGAGCTCTCCACATGAGCTACGTGATCGTCCTCAGTCTGCAGAAGAAATGTCGGCGGAGTCTCGCTCGTGACCGGAATGTCCGGATTCATCGCGAAGTTCTGATCGGCAATCGCCAGATATCCCGGATAGATGACCACCTCAAAATCCGGACGGCAGCTCTCCCGGTCAGCCGCATCCACCTCCGGATACAGCCGCTTATCGAAATGCGTGCTCAACGCCACCGCCAGGTGCGCACCCGCAGAAAACCCCAGTACCCCGATCCGGTGCGGATCGACATGCCACTCCGCCGCATGGAGCCGCGCCAGTCCCATTGCCCTCTGCGCGTCTTCCAGAGCCATAGGCGACTTCGGATAAGGCCCCGAATCAGGCACCCGGTACTTCACCAGAACACAGGTAATCCCGCTCGAAGTGAGCCAGTCGCAGACTTCTGAGCCCTCAAGATCAATCGCCAGAATCCGGTATCCCCCACCGGGAAAAACCAGAACCGCCGCCCCCGTGCTCTTCCCCTTCGGCGGATAGACAGTCATCGTAGGCAGCGCAACATTCCCAAGCCGAATCACATGCCTGCCGGCAATCAATCCATCCGTGCTCGAGGTCTTATCGGCCTCCGGACCCGCAACAGGCTGCGCATCCGGAACAGCTCCCGGCCAGAGCGGCGTTTCCGTAAGCCCCGCCGCCGGCTGCCAGGCAGGCGCCTGCGCCCGCACCACCCCAAAAGCACCAGCAACACAAAGAGCAAAAACGAATGGCTTAATCACAGTGCCGCAAGCTTAACAGGGACTAGCCGTCCAGGCATATGTACTTTTGGCGTCACGGCTCATTCACCAAGAGGCTCGCAGGCAGGCAAAGTCAGATGGGGGAGCGGGTTCTTTCCCGCTCCCCCATCTGGTACGCCCGTCCGGCGAGGACCGCCCCGCGCGAAGCGGCCGCCGGAGGCATAGTGCTTCTAAAGACTCAGCAGCACCCGGTTAAACGCATAGAGCGCCGGGCTCACCAGCAGGTTCACAATCGGCCCACCAAAAAAGAGGATCAGCACCAGGCTGATCATCCCCAGCGAGTCATACACGCGCAGCGCGCTGTAAGGCAGCATGTGCCGGATGATGTGCGACCCGTCCAGAGGAGGCAGAGGAATCAAATTGAAGGCCGCCAGAAAGAGATTGAGCACAATCCCCATGTAGAACAGAATCACCATGGGGAAAATTACCGGGCTCGCCTGCATCAGCGACGGATCAATCATGCCCATCGCCAGCCCTTTGACCGCGACCGCCCCCGCAGGACTGAGCTTGGCCACTAGGATCAGCCCGAAGAGCGCCGCCACCGCCGCCAGAATATTGCTTACCGGTCCGGCCAGCGTCGTCAGAATATCGTCCCGCACAATACGCTTGAAGTTGCGCGTAGTCACCGGGGTAGGTCGCGCCCATCCAAAAAGGAATCTCCCCGACCCGGGAAGGAACAGCATCGCCAGCGGAATCAGCACTGTCCCCAGCGGATCGATATGCTTCATGGGATTGAGCGTCACGCGCCCCAGCATCCGCGCCGTCTGGTCGCCCAGCCGCGACGCCATCCAGGCATGTGCCGCCTCATGCAGGCTCAACGCAAACACAAGAATGACAAACTGAAAAATCTTGAGAACGATCTCTTGCTGGCTCATGCAACGCTTCTGATCTTATCAGGGTGCTGCGCGCACGGCGAAACGCGCCTCCGGCGCCACACAGCCTTGATTGTCATCCCGACCGAAGCGCAGCGGAGCGGAGGGACCTGCAGTTCCTCTGCGTACCTCCGCGCCAAACCTCAGCGTCCTCTGCGGTTAAATATCTCTGTAGAACCAGCCGCAAAAGAAAGCGACCAAAGGGAGCGAAAGGAAGTCGAGAACCAGCGCCAAGGCAAGAATGGCGCGCCAAAAGGCGCGCGTCCGCCCGGGACGGCTAGTCCCCGCAGTGCTCGCCGGTAGACGGCGGAGCAACATACGTCTCCCGGTCAGCAAACAGCGTCGCCTCATCCTTGGTCCGGATCGGCTTTGCCGGAACGCCCCCGACAATGCTGTGCGGATCGATATCGTGCGTCGCCACGCCCATTGTGCCGAGCATCGCATCTTCGCCGACAGTAACTCCAGCCATCACCGCGGAATGGTAGGTAATCCTGGCCCCCGGCCCGATCTCAGTCCTTCGGTTCTCGACCACCATCGGGTCTTTAGGATCGTGCGCATGCGAGTAGACCGCAGCATAATCAGAGATCGACGTGCCCTTGCGGATGATCAGCTCGCCACGATCATCCAGCATGACGTACTTGTGAATGACGCAATCATCTTCGATGGTGAGGTTATAGCCGAAGCTGAACTCAACCCCGTGAAAGATCTTCACGTTCTTCCCGATGTGCTTGAAGATATGCTTGCCCAGCATGGCGCGAAAGCGAAACCCCAGCCAGTGGTTCAGCGCGACCGGTGAGCGGTCAAACATCTGCCAGAAATAGATCAGCGGCTTGATGCAGGCATACTTCTTCTCGTCGACCTCGCCGTAATACTCCGGTTCCAGCGTGACATTGGCCGAATCGAGCGAAAGCTGCAGTACATTGAACGGCAGCTCGCTCGTAAGAGTGAAATTCAGTCGCCCGCCCTTGGGCCGTCCCAGCAGCAACTGATGCAGGTTGTCGTGAACAAGCTCGGCGCGCAGATCGGGCTTCTTGTGCTTGGTGAACTCTTCGTCAAGATAAGTGAGCCAGCGAAGAAAAACTTCCTCAGCCTCACGGGAAGGCCGAATGTCGCGATATTCATAACGAGGCATAATTTGTCACCATGAGGAGCACGATTGTATATAGATTGTCATCCTGAGCATAGAATCAGTTTGTCATCCCGAGCGAAGCACGAAGTGCGTAGCCGAGGGACCTGCAGTTTTCCTCGTTCGACCACTAACTATATTCAGATGAGCAACACAACATAACAGTCGCAATCACTGAATCGCAAAGACCGCATAAACTGTGGACGACTCCTCAATCCTGCGCGGATTGATCGCGAGCGGCATAACTTTCTGAGCCTCCATCGCGCCGTTCATTCTCATAGCCATCGGAAGAGGCCGCACAGGGCTCTCCGGAGCCTGATTGCTGGCATAGACTAATCCAGCCAGCTTCACATTGAGCCCATCGGCCATCTGCTGCGCCACCGCCTGCGCTTTCTTAAGAGCGTTGGCCGCAGCCTTCGCCTGCAAGCCATTCATGTCCTCATACTGCCAGTCGATCTGCCCGCTCTGATTCGCACCCGCTTCAACTGCAGTATGAAGCACCTTCGCCGCATCATCCGGCTTCGTCTTCACCGTCCACGACTGGTTCAGAACGAACTTCTTCTGCGCCCGGTCCATCTCCGATTCTCTCTGGTCGAAAAAATTGTTCGGCGAAAGGTTCTGGTTCTCGCTCTCAATCGACTTCTCAGGAACCCCTGACTTCTTCAGCGCATCCGTGACCGCATTCGACACTTTGGATCCATTCGCATAGGTCGTCTTCTCATCCGGCCCGAAGACCTGAAATCCGACGTGCACCACAGCAAGATCGGCATCAGCAATGGCCTTATCGCTGGCAGTAACAGCGATCGTGCGATTGTCCTTGTCCACCTTGATCGTCTGCGCCTGCGCCCACACAGTCAAAGCCAGAACCAAAGCACCAAATCGTACAAGCTTCATGGATATCTTCCCTCCACAATGAGCACCGGCAAGTATAACTCGCCGCTGAGGTTGTGCCTTCTCCGAGATAAAAAGATCTACTGTTAAGACGCTAAGAAATCTTTGCGGCATTTCTTGGCGACCTTAGCGCCTTGGCGGTAGATTTTTACCCAACCTCCTCCGCAAACTCCCGCAGTTTCCTGAGCGTCCCGATCACCGCGCCGGAATCAATCGCCTCAGCCGCGCGCTCCACGCCCTCACGCAGATCAGCAGCAATCCTGCCCGTCACCAGGGCAGCAGCAGCATTCAGCAACACAATGTCCCGCCTCGGCCCGCGCTCCCCGGCGAAAATGCGTTCAAGAATCGCCGCATTATTCGCCGCACTCTCCGCCGCGGCCAGCTCCGACAATTCAGCCCGCTCGAGTCCAGCATCTTCCGGAGTAACCTCCAGCAATCGCACGCCATCTACGCCCTGAGCCCTGACCTCAGCCACATGGCTCGCCCCCGTAATGGTCAGCTCATCCAGCCCATCGCTGCCATGCACCACAAAGGCATGCCGAACTCCCAGCCGAGCCATCGTCTCCGCCATCAGGTTCACGCGGTCAGGAGCAAAAACCCCCATCACCTGCGCCGGAGCGCCCGCCGGATTCGTCAGCGGCCCGGCAAGATTGAAAATCGTCCGGAACCCCAGCGCCCGCCGCACCGGCAGCACGCGCTTCATCGCCGGATGCAGCGCCGGAGCATACAGAAACATAAAGCCCGCCGTCCGCAGCGACTCGACCGCCAGCTCCGGCGGCAGCGCCACCGCCACTCCCAGCGCTTCCAGCACGTCCGCCGAGCCGCACTTCGAGGTCACAGCGCGATTGCCATGCTTGGCGACCTTCGCGCCCGCCGCCGCAGCCACCAGTGCCGCTCCAGTCGAGATGTTGAAGGTGCCGCGACTATCGCCGCCCGTGCCGCAAGTATCAATCAGCAGCGCCCGCTCTTCTTCTGTCAACGGAACAGGAACCGCAAGCTCGCGCATGGTCTCGGCAAAGCCGGTCAGCTCATCGGCCGTCTCGCCGCGGCGCGCCATGGCGGTCAGCAGCCCCGCGATCTCAGCATCGCTGGTATCCCCGGTCAGCATTTCCCGGAGAGCGGCGCGGGCATCCTCGCGTGAAAGCGCGCCCTGGCTCTCATTCAGTTCTTTCAGGCTGGGCATCTATGCCCATCGTACCGGAGTTGCGTAGGCTTTGCAGTCGCAGGCACTTGCTCAGCTTTGTAAGGCATGGCTTCAGCAGCAACGAAAATTCCAGGCTTTGAAGGGGCACGGCTTCAGCCGTGCCATAAGAACCAGAATCAGCGCGGCTTTAGCCGCCGAGGGAATTGCTTTCAAATCACAGGCGCGCTATGAATCGCGACCCCGCCTGCCGTAATCTCTATAACAGAGGTGTGCGATGGAAAAGGCGACATTTGGTGCAGGATGCTTCTGGGGCGTGGAGGCGCAGTTCGCGCAGATTCCCGGAGTAACAGAAACCGCCGTAGGCTACGAAGGCGGAAAACTCGACCAGCCAACCTATAAAGATGTCTGCACCGACGCGACCGGCCACGCCGAAGTAGTCGAGCTGAGCTTCGATCCGGCAAAGGTCAGCTACGAGCAGCTCCTCGAAGCCTTCTTCTCGCTGCACGACCCGACGCAGCTCAACCGCCAGGGCCCGGACTGGGGCACACAATACCGCTCCGCCGTCTTCTTCCATTCACCCGAACAGGAAGCCGCCGCTAAAAACGTGATCGAAAAGCTGACCGCAGAAAAGCGCTTCCCCAAGCCGATTGTCACCCAGGTAGTGCCGGCACAGACCTTCTGGCGTGCCGAAGAATACCACCAGAAGTATTTAGAAAAGCGCGGGATGGCCAGCTGCCATATCTAATTCATGATCGGCTACAAAGTCCTAGAGTTGTGAGTGCGAAAGCAATTGGCGCGCCCCAGGGTGATTCGAGCTCCCGACTTAATTCTTCTCCAACTACCATTTAAGAGCGTCTCTCATGGTGTTCTTGTTCTTCTTGGAGGACTGTTACCACACGGGCAATTTTAGCCAATTGAGAGGCAATGTATTCAGCATTATCGGAGTCATTAATAGGATCAGGCAGATTCAATAATGAACAGTGACCAGGATCGATAATAGTGCCGAACTCATCTTTGATTGGATCAGGATGTACATCGAGATTGTATGGAAGACTTCTAATTCGACCAACGTGAATAGATGCTGTTGTGGGCATTCTACTTAGTTTCAGTCTGCATTCCCGTGCGGTCGTATACTTCCTGCGAGATATTGAGACATAGCCCTCAGAGCTTTCACCCTGCACTCTTCGGATAAAAGCTTCAGCAGTTACCTTATCTTCGCTAGTCCAGCTTCGTTTCAAAGCCCGGTAGACAATTTCATCACATTCGACATCTTCGGTCCCATCACCTAACTGGGTCATTTGTTCGAGAGAAGCCACTCAAATTGATGGCTGAGGGTCGTTGAAGTGAAATTCTTTATTGTCTGATGCATCTCACCTTGTTCAACATACAGATACTGCGGACGCCTCATACTTGCGGGAAAAACAGCACGAATCTCCTTTTCACCTGAGCGCCATGTCAAGCGAACACCGCCCCCGCCATCTGTAGCAATTCTTGGCTTTCTCCACTTATTTGGCAGCTGAGTAAACGCACGCTCAGCAGTCCATAAAGCTGCCCTGAGTGCGTTTTCCGAAATATGATCTTCCTCGTCTTCTTCCCGATTAAAATTCAAAATATCGCTACAGAATGCAACGTATGATTCTTTATTGCCTTCACGAAATAAAGGTGCCTGCCAATCGTTGTACTGTGTTGACTTATCCGTCTCTGAGCTGGATGTTCGCCTAGACAACTCCAACGGAAGATTACTCTGTTCCATCGTGGACGATATCAGGCTAGGAGTATAGTAAC
The DNA here is from genome assembly GCF_059115305.1 of Acidobacterium sp. FHG110202_01. NCBI lineage: Bacteria > Pseudomonadati > Acidobacteriota > Terriglobia > Terriglobales > Acidobacteriaceae > Acidobacterium > Acidobacterium sp. FHG110202_01. The sequence continues at coordinate 97,309 of NZ_JBZYWJ010000010.1, read as the reverse complement.
GCGTGGTTGGTTCCGCTATTGTACTCATCTGAATTCTGCTTTCACTTTTTCTGTGATGGAGGACTCGAACGCTAGATTTTTTAATCCTCTTAACGTATCAAAAGTACCCCAAATTTCGTCCTCGTTAATCTGATTCATCGGCTTATTGATGAAAGCAAATGATTGGATATTTAATGTCACCGGAACTTTATTCTCCTCATCAGCCGAACCAAAACTCACTGAAATCGCGATTTTCGCATTTGACTCTGGATCAGTCATCTGGATCAGGAAATTGTGAACCTCCAGTGTTTGAGGCAGTTCTTTCGGCACTTCCACATACGCCCTAAGATATTCGCTAATTTCCTTTCCGCTGGGAATAGTAATTTTATTGATAAAGTTGAGCCCCAGCATTTCGACGACTTCGGGCTTTGCAATGTTTCGATATTTATCCCAAAGACGGCGTGCTTCTCCCCTGAACGATATCCAGTTTGTATACGGTTTTAGTCGGTTATGGCTAAAACCATCCGGTCTAGCCTGAAACAGCTGCAATCCATCTTTGCTGACAAACATCTGACCGTTTGAGGCATATGATGTGTCAGTAATTGGGTCTGTTTCGGCATCTTTTTTCTCGAACTTGAATTGAACTAGAAAAGGCTGTCTGGTTATAGGGTAAGCATCCTTTTCGCCATCGTGAATCTCCTTCAAAGTCTCAATCGAGAGACCAGATGACAGCCTCGTTCTGATATCGAGTACCGCTTCAACGATAGGCGCATGTGGGTATGTTTCTTGTGCTGCCAACGGTTCCCTCAATCTGAGTTCTTGCTTGAAACGCTAGTCGAATATGGAGCTTTATTTGTTTATCGGCATCCTCAGCTCTAGATGATTTTCCGCAGGAAAGGATTGTTTTCCCAAGGCTAACTCATAATACAACACAAGATCTGAACCAGTAGCTGGACACAGTTCTGTCGTAATCTCATCCGCTACATTCAGCCGTCTGAAGGCGCAGTGCTGAACGCCATTTCGCACTTGGATGGGCACAATTCTGGGGCTCAGTGAAGAAAGAAGCATTGGAATAAATTAGGGAAATCGGAGCAAGTGATTGAGGAATATATGGGATTCATGGTGCGCCCGGAGAGATTCGAACTCCCGACCTAATGCTCCGGAGGCATTCGCTCTATCCAGCTGAGCTACGGGCGCATGTTTCTAGGATACTATAACCGCTTTCTCCTTTTGCTTTGACAGAAGCGCCTCTTCACGCTTTGATGGAGAGGCCGGTTTCCGGCAGTCAGTTAAAGGAGAGTTCCCCCGCAATGCAGTGTACGAAATTCTGGAAGGCGCTTTGTTGCGCCCTGCTCGCAACCTCGCTCGTCACCTCAGCCTTTGCGCAACAGGATAAAAATTCCCGGCCCAGCCCGCCAGCAAAGGCCAGCCTCGTCCTGTCCGGCCATCCCATCACCATCGACTACGGCGCACCCTCCATGCGCGGGCGCAAAATCTTCGGCGGCCTCGTGCCCTATGGCCAGTGGTGGCGCACCGGCGCGAACGAAGCAACTACGCTCAGGACCGACGTGAATCTTCGCATTGGCGACCTGGGCGTACCTGCCGGAACCTACACGCTCTACACCATCCCAAAGCAGCATGGATGGACATTGATCATCAACAAGCAGACCGGCCAGTGGGGAACCGTCTATAACCAGGACCAGGACCTGGGCCGCGTGGAAATGTCCGAAGGCGTGATGCCCAGCAAACCGGCCGAGACCTTCCAGATCAAGTTTGAGAACACCCACGGCAACTCAAGCGACCTGCATCTCGAGTGGGAAACGACCAACGTCTTCGTCACCCTGACCGCAGTTCCCTAACCCGCAGCCTGCTTCGCCCGCTCCAGCTCCTGCATGACGGACTGGATCAGCTCCTTGGCCCCGTTGATCTCGTTCATCACCGTCTCCAGATCAAGCGCAGGCTTCGAAGGATTGCGGTTCGAAACACAATACACCCCATGTTGGCCGATGAGGATGAGCGCATCGGTCAGCGTATCCAGCGTCACTGCCAGCCGCCCGCGCGCCGTCCCCAGCATGAATTCATATTTCTCCAGCTCATCCCGCCGGTCATGAAAGATGGACATTCCTTGCTCCGTTAAAAGCAAAAACTTTACCGCAGAGAACGCGGAGGTGACGCAAAGGCACGCGGATTGGTGTTTTCTCTGCGAACCCCTGCGACTCCTTAGCGCCCTCTGCGGTTTAGCTTTTCAAAATTTATTGACCATGCGGGTAATTCCCTCCCGCATGTGAGCCACATTGAAGTTCAGCAACAAACCCAACCGTCTTTCACTGAGTTTGAGATAGGAGAGCAATTGCGCTTTATGAACTGGCGCAATTGCCTCCACTGCTTTTACCTCTACGACGATTTGCTCTGCTACCAACAGATCGATTCTGTAGCCGATCTCTAAGCGACGTCCCTGATAAACAATGGGCAACGGAACTTGACTTCGAATTGCAATTCCTCTGTTCTGCAACTCAAAGGAGAGACAAGCTTCATACGTGCTTTCAAGAAGTCCCGGTCCCAGAGCCGAATGCACAGCCATAGCAGCATCGATAATCTGGCCTGACAATGCATTCAGTTCTGCTGGTCTCACAGAAGCTACTCAGCCTGTGGCTTCCAGCGAAGAATCGGCTTACGGGCCGCCGTCGTCTCATCCAGCCGCGAAACACGCGTCGAATGTGGAGCATTCAGAATCACCTGCGGATTCTCCTCCGCCTCGCGCGCAATCTGCCGCATCGCATCCACAAACAGATCCAGCTCTTCCCGCGACTCGCTCTCCGTAGGCTCGATCATCAGCGCCCCCGGCACAATCAACGGAAAAGACACCGTATACGGATGAAATCCGTAATCGATAAGCCGCTTCGCAATGTCCCCGGTCTTGATCCCGTTCTTCACCTGCCGACGGTCGCTGAAGACAACTTCATGCATCGACGGAGTGTTGTACGGCAGATCATAGACATCTTCGAGCTTCCTGCGGATATAGTTCGCATTCAGCACCGCATCTTCCGTCGTCTGCCTCAGACCGTCAGGCCCATTCGCCAGCGTGTACGCCAGCGCGCGCACAAACATCCCGAAGTTGCCGTAGAAAGCGCGCACGCGCCCCACCGACTCAGGACGATCATAGTTCCAGTGCAGCTTCCCATCGCTTCCCTCTTCCACCACCGGAACCGGCAGGAACGGCTCAAGAATCTTCTTGCACGCCACCGGACCCGACCCCGGCCCGCCGCCCCCGTGCGGAGTAGAAAAAGTCTTGTGCAGATTCAGGTGCATCACATCCACGCCAAAATCGCCCGGCCGCGTCTTACCGCAGAGAGCATTCATGTTCGCGCCATCCATATAAAGGAGCGCGCCCTTGGCATGAAGAATGTCCGCAATCTTGTGAATCTGCTCTTCAAAAACACCGATAGTTGACGGATTGGTAAGCATCAGCGCAGCCGTGTCTTCGTTGACGATCTGCTCCAGCGCGGCAACATCGATGCCGCCCTGAGCATTCGACTTGATGTTCACCACCTGATAGCCGCAGACCGCAGCCGTCGCCGGATTGGTCCCGTGCGCCGAATCGGGAATGAGAATCGTCTTGCGCGGATTCCCCTTCGACTTGTGATAAGCCCGCACCAGCAGGATGCCCGTAAACTCGCCATGCGCTCCCGCAGCAGGCTGCAGCGTAATCGCATCCATGCCGGTGATTTCAATCAGGCAATCCTGCAGTAGCTTGATGATCTCGAGCGAGCCCTGCGACAAGGCCTCCGGCTGATACGGATGCGCCTCGGCGATCCCCTCAAGCCGCGAAACAAACTCGTTCACGCGCGGGTTGTACTTCATGGTGCAGCTGCCCAGCGGATACATTCCGAGATCGATGGCATAGTTCCACGTAGAAAGGCGCGTGAAGTGGCGGATGATCTCGATCTCGCTCAGCTCAGGCAGCGTGCCGGTGCTTTCGCGCGCGGCATCGCCAAGAAGCTGCGCCGGATCCACTTCCGGCACATCCAGCGGAGGCAGCCTATAAGCCTTCTTACCCGGCGCAGAAATCTCAAAAGATAACTTCTCATTCTGCGTCAGATGCGCAGTAACCTTGCGCGGCGTTCCTACAAAGGGTTGTTCTGCTGTTGCCATTGCAATCTTTCCTCAGGGACGATGCCCATATCTCTATCGCATTAGGAAGTTAATACTTCGCGCCTCTGCGCTGACTCTGCGTCCTCTGCGGTTCATCTTTTTATGCAGTCGTAGCCACAGGAGCTTCAGCCAGCACGCCGGCAGCCTGATCGATCTGCTCTCTGGTTGTCAGCTCAGTAGCACACCAAAGCGTGGCATTGCCCAGCTCCGGATACCACTTCCTCAGCGGCACTCCGCCGATGATCTTGCTTTCCAGCAGCCGAGCATTCAGCTGCTCCGGAGCCTCATTCGTCTCGATCACAAACTCATTGAAGCGCGGAGTTCCAGCAAAGAGCAGCTTCCCGCTTTCACCAAGCTTCTTCGCCGCATACTGCGCCTTCGCCAGGTTCTGCACCGCCAGCTCTTTAATTCCCTCTTTGCCATAGACAGTCATGAAGATCGTCGCCATCAACGCCACCAGCGCCTGGTTGGTGCAGATATTCGAAGTAGCCTTCTCACGCCGGATATGCTGCTCGCGCGTCGAGAGCGTCAGCACAAAACCGCGGCGCCCATCCCTGTCCTTGGTCTCTCCCACCAGCCGCCCAGGCATCTGGCGCACATACTTTTCCTTCGCCGCCAGCACGCCGCAGAACGGACCGCCATAGCTCGAAGCCACACCGAACGACTGCGCTTCCAGCGAAACGATATCGGCTTCGGCAGGAGGCTTCACGATGCCCAGAGAAACAGCTTCGGCAATCGAGACAATCAGCAGCGCGCCTTTCTTATGCGCAATCTCGGCAATCGCAGGAATATCTTCGACCACTCCGAAGAAGTTCGGCGACTGCACCAGCACGCACGCAGTCTGGTCGCTCACCGCCTGGTCAAGCGCAGCAAGATCGATGCGGCCATCCGCGCCATATCCAATTTCCTTGGCCGAATGCGCCTGGTGCTGCGAGTAGGTCTCCATCACCTCGCGGTATTCCGGATGCACCGTGCGCGCGACCACCACGCCATCGCGCCCGGTAATGCGGACCGCCATCATCACCGCCTCTGCTGCGCCCGTCGATCCGTCATACATCGAAGCGTTGGCAAGGTCCATGCCGGTAAGCTCGCAGATCATGGTCTGGAACTCAAAGATCGCCTGCAGCGTGCCCTGCGTAATCTCCGCCTGATACGGTGTATACGAGGTCAGAAACTCGCCACGCTGCACCAGCGAATCAATAATGACCGGCCGGTAGTGCCGATAGACGCCCGCGCCCAGAAAGCTGGCATAACCGGCAGCATTGTGCGCCGCCGCAGCCTTGAAGTGGTCGACAATCTCCGACTCGCCCATCTGCCGCGGAATGTTCAGGTCGTGCGTGAGGCGGTACTCCTCCGGAATGTGACTGAAGAGATCCTCAATCGAAGAGGCGCCGATTTCGCGCAGCATCTCAGCACGCTCGGCAGGTGATTTAGGTAGATAGCGCATGTTCGGTCCTTGCTGAAAAATCAACCGCGAAGGTGCTAAGGCGGCCAGCTGCGCGTTGTTAGTCTCCAGTTCTTGGTACTAAGAACTAACAACTGATAACTAAAAACTTGCGAAGTTCTAGTGCCCCGTTTCTTCCGCGATGAACTTCTCGTAATCTTCGGCGCTCAAAAGCATCTCCGCTTCCGCCGGATCGCTCAGCTCAACCTTCATGATCCATGCGCCGTGCGCATCGGTGTTGATCTTTTCCGGAGCAGAAGCCAGCTCTTCATTCACCTCGGTCACAGTGCCTGTAACCGGCGAATACAGGTCAGAAACAGCCTTCACCGACTCGACGCTGCCGAAGACTTCGCCCTTCTTCACGGCTGTGCCCACGCTGGGCGACTCGACAAAAACAATATCGCCAAGCGAGTTCTGGGCGTAGTCCGTAATGCCGACCTTGCCGGTTTTGCCGTCAACCTCAATCCACTCGTGTTCGCGGGTATAGCGGTACTTCGCAGGATATGCCATGTAATTTCTCTTCCTATTGTACGGTCTGTTGCTACTGCTGCTTTTTGGGTCGACGGTAGAACGGCGTGGGCACGACCTTTGCCCGGACCATGGTGTTGCGCACCTGCACAAAGACTTCCTTGTCGAGAGCCGCGTATTCGAGCGGAACAAAGCCCAGCGCAATATTCTTCTTCAGGAATGGCGCAGGCGAGCCGCTGGCGACCGCGCCAATCTGCGTGCCGGCTTCATTAAAGATGCCGTAGCCATCGCGTGCGATGCCGCGCTCGATCACTTCAAGTCCAACAAGCTTGCGCTCCGGGCCGCCCGAAGCCTGCACCTGCTTCAAAGCATCCGACCCGATGAACGGTCCCTTATCGAGCTTGCAGAAGCGGTCAAGCCCCGCCTCAAAAACATTGATCGTCTCAGAAATCTCATGCCCGTAAAGCGACATCGCCGATTCGAGACGCAGTGTATTGCGGGCGCCCAGCCCGCAGGGAATAATCCCGAACTCCTTGCCCGCATCGAGCACTTCCTCCCACACGCGCTTGCTCGTCGCCTCATCCGACGGCACATAAATCTCAAAACCGTCCTCACCCGTATACCCGGTGCGCGCGACGAGCGTATTGTGCAATCCGCAGACCGTCCCCCACTTGAACCAGTAGGGCTTGATCGTCGAAAGATCCACGCTGGTCAGCTTCTGCAGCGTCTCCGCCGCCTTCGGCCCCTGAATCGCGAGCTGCGTGTAGTAGTCGCTGTAATCGTTCACGTGGCAGTGGAATTTCTGCGCATTCGTCCTGACCCAGTTGTAGTCCTTCTCGCGCGTGCCTGCGTTGATGACGATCAGGTAGTCATTATCAGAAAACTTGTGGACGATCACATCATCCACAAACGTGCCTTGCGGATAGAGCATCGCCGAATACTGCGCCTGCCCCACCTGCAGTTTCGAGGCATCGTTCATGCAGATGTGCTGGATGGCATCGAGCGTCTCCGGCCCGCGCAGCTGGATGTCGCCCATATGGCTCACATCGAAGAGCCCCACGCCGGTACGTACCGCCATATGCTCGGCGATCAGCCCTGAGTATTCGACAGGCATGTCCCACCCGCCAAAATCGACCATCTTGGCACCCATCTGGCGGTGAACAGCATTAAGCGGGGTCTTGCGAAGCACAGGTGCAGTAGCTGATGTAGACACGGGAGAAATCCTTCAGGCAAAAAGTGCGGAACTTTTTACGCTAAAGCATTTCGCAGGCAGGTGTAAACCAGAGGCGCCAGGAGCAGTCGACTGCCATGCAAACTATCTACGAAACAAAACGAATTGTCATCCTGAGCGAAGCGACCAGAGGGAGCGCAGTCGAAGGACCTGCAGTTGCGCTTCGGTTGCCACGACAAGGGTGCCCCGGGTTCGCGCAGCTAACCTGGGTAGTTTCTTCACTTCTCCGCGTAATACCCATCCCGCGTCTGCACAAAGAGGTCTTTCTTCTTCGCCGTCAGAGCGATCTTGTGATAGCTCTCATCTGTACTCGACTTATCCGGCGTGTAGCCAAGCATGTACTGCGAACGCAGCTCTTCGGCAATGCTCGAATAAATCTGGTCGAAGTTTTCCTTCTTCTTGGCCTCAAACATCCGCCCGCCCGTCTCCTGCGCGATCTGGATCATGATCTTCTTCCCATCCACATGCGGCTCTGACGACGGACGCTGCCCGCCGCGACCCCCCGGATATCCGCCGCCACCGCCGGGCCAGCCACCCCCGCCCATGCCGATGCGCGGCCGCCCATAGCCTCCGCCGCGATTGTCGTAGTCGTGCTGCTGCTCGCCCTGAAAATAAATGGTGTAGACCACGGTATTCGAGCGCTGTGCCGCTTCAATCGCCGAGTTCAGCGTCTCCTTGCTGCCGCGGTCCTGCCCGTCGCTCAACACCACCAGCGCCTTGCGCCCCTGCTGCTTTTTCATCAGCTCATCCGATGCAAGAAAGATGGCGTCATAAAGCTGCGTGCCTCCACCGCGATGCATGCGGGAGGAATCATCCGAAGAAGACTGCTGCGTCGGCCCAAGCCCCTCCAGCGCCGAAGCCAGCTTGTCCTTCGAGTTCGTCAGGTCTTCCAGCAGCTCTACCTCGCGGTCAAAGTGGATGAGGAAAGCCTTGTCTTCCTGCTTCACCAGCATCTGGTTCAGAAAGCTCTTGCTCGAAGCCTTCTCCTGGTCAAGAGCATTGCGCATGCTCATGCTGGTATCCGTAAGCAGGCCAAGCGTAAGCGGCAGGTTCGTGTCCAGGTTGAAATACTTGATGGTCTGCGGACGAGTGTCTTCCGTTAGGGTGAAATCGTCTTTGGTCAGATTGGTGACGATCTGCCCCTTCTTGTCGCGGACCGTGACCGGAAGCGTCACCACCTTCACATTGACCGAAAGCGTCGTGGTCGAAGTGGCTGGAGCCGGGGCAGCAGGCGCGGCAGAAGGCGTCGAGCTTTGACAGTACGCAGCAACAGCAGTCGAGAGCAGTCCAAGGACGAGGGCGGAACAGCAACGAATAGGCTTCGCGGGAAACATAACAGGTATCGTTGCCTGTTAGACGGAAAAACCGGCATTCCGGTTGAAGAGCCCGGCAATGCATTTTACGGACTGAAAATGTACGTTCACGGAATTTCTAACTGAGCGCAACCCGGTATCGCCGGGATTCTGAGAAAATGTTTGCAGCAAGCCCGGCTAGACCCTGAAAACTCCAACCCGAGGTCCACTTATGGAACGCCGCGACTTCCTCAAGCAGAGCGCATTTGCCGCCGCTGCCGCCGCCACGACCAGACTTTCTGCCGCGACTCCCACAAATCCCATCGCGCGCCGCCCTCTGGGCAAGACCGGCGAGCACCTTTCCATGATCGGCTTTGGCGGAATCGTTGTGATGAACGAAGAGACCGGAGCCGCCGGCAACATCGTCGCCGAAGCCGTCGATCGCGGCATCAACTACTTTGACGTAGCCCCCAGCTATGGCAATGCGCAGGAGCGGCTCGGCCCCGCGCTCGCTCCCTACCGCAAGAACTGCTTCCTCGCCTGCAAGACCGAAGGCCGCATGAAAGACGATTCGCGCAAGCAGCTCGAAGAGTCGCTGCGCCTGCTCAAGACCGACCACGTCGACCTCTACCAGTTCCACGCTTTGACCAAGATGACCGACCTCGACAAGGTGCTCGGCCCCGGCGGCGCCATGGAAACCATGGAAGCCGCGAAGAAAGAAGGCAAGATCCGCTACATCGGCTTTTCCGTGCACTCAGCCGAGACGGCGCTCGCTGCCATGGACCGCTACCACTTCGATACTGTGCTCTTCCCTGTGAACTTCGTGCTCTTCTCGCAGGCAAACTTCGGCCCGCAGATTCTGAATCGCGCGCAGGAAAAAGGCATGGGCATTCTCGCGCTCAAGGCAATGGCGAAGACCGTATGGTCAGCCGACCAGAAGCAGAACCACCCTGAACCGAAATGCTGGTACCAGCCCGCCGGCTTCCCCGACGAAGCCACACTCGGCCTGCGCTGGACCTTAGGGCACCCCATCGCCGCCGCTCTGCCGCCGGGCGATGAAAAATACTTCCGCCTGGCCATGGACGTAGCGCAGAACTACAAACCGCTCGAGCCGCACGAAGAAAAAGCTCTCATCGCGCGAGCCACCGGCGTAGAACCTATCTTCCACTTAGGAAACGATGTGTAAGCAGAATTTTCGGTTTGGATGGTAGAAGCACCGGCCTTTAGGCCGGTGAATGAGAACCGAAAACACAGGGGCTTTAGCCCCGGCCGGGTACCATTCAAGTCTGAGTTTGGCTTGAATGGGGTACCCGGGATTAGAACATTTAGATCAACGCTAAATCTGCGAATACGCCGTCGGCTTTAGAACCAGATTCGAAATATTGCTCACAATCTGCTCAAATGCAAACTTCGGCGACGCGGACAGCTTCTTCCATTCAGGATCATTGCTGAAGACATTCCACTTCGCGTTCAGCTCTGTCATGTCGTTAAAAGCCAGCATGTAGGTCAGGTTGGGCAGGCGCGGGCCAATCAGCGTGTCTCCATAAAAAACCTGATGGAAGCCAGCCCGGGCAAATATCCCGAACTCACCACTGTGGAACATCTCCACTTTGCGCACATGGTCCTGGTTTGTGGGACTTTCATAGGTACGCAGCTGGAAAATACGCTCTGTCTTCTGTGCAGGTGCCGGTGGAGGCGTCAGCTTCGGCCATCCTTCAAAAGCAATCAGCAGCGAGCTTTCGATGCGAACATAAGCAGGTTCCTTCGCCGACACATTCCAGAAAGGCTCAGCCGCCTGCATGAACTCCTTGTCCTGCGCCAGCCGCAGATCGGTGGTCACCAGCGTTTCCAATGAAGTGCTGGGAATCAGCACGTAAAGCACCGGCGTCTCCGACCCGAAAGTAAGGTTGAACGCCCCTACAGGAGTGATGCCCAGCCGATTAAGCGCCGGAATCAGCGCACCCGACACATAGCTATCCGTAAGCTTCGTCTGCGGCCCGGACTGCATATAGTACTTGCGCAGCTCGTAATACTCGCGCGCCTTCCCCGCAGATGCCTGCGCTTCAGATTGAGATTTACCTGCAAGCGCAACCGCCGATGCAGCCAGAGATGAAGTAAGAAACCGGCGTCTTTCCAAAGAGCCTCCTCCTGATTCACTACGACTATAAAGGAATTGCAAAAAAGGAATTACCCGAAAGCCCCAAAAAATAAGCTGTCATCCTAGCGAGCACACCTGAGCGATACAAATAAGTTGTCATCCTGAGCGGAGTGCCGAAGCACGCAGTCGAAGGACCTGCTTTTCTGCAGACTAACGTAGCACCAAGAAAAAGCAGGCCCTCGCTAAACTCGCGAGCTTTAAACTTCAAATAACAGAGGCCACGTCTGTTTGAGAAAAATCATTCCCCTTAAAAAGCAAGGGCTCGTTCTTTACCGTTGCCAGCGCATAGGAAAAACAATCTCCCAGATTCAGCCCCGCCGGGTGTCTACCTTTCCCGAATTTCTGATACGCATCGCGAGCCTCTTCCGCCTGTTCAATATCTACAGAAACAATTTGCACCTTTGCACGCCGTAAAAACTGGTCCAGCTTCTGCCCGCCGCGCTCTCCTTTGCGGTTGCGTAGAACAACTGATGCCTCAACGAAGCTGACAGCGGAACAAAACCGTACATGATCTTCACCAATGAGGTGAATGTACTGCTCAGCTTCCGGTTCTTCCAGGAGAATAGCCAGAATTGCCGAGGTGTCGAGGACCATCAGCCAAAAAGTCCTTCTGCATCATATCCAAGAATTTCATCCGCGGGGCGCGTATCGAGATCAGGGAGTGCCGCACACTGGCGGGCAATACGCAGCAGATCTTTTTCAAGCTGCGTTGCACCACAGCCTGCATGATGTGCCGGACGAACGCGTGCCAGCCTCTCCTCAATGGCTCGCTCTGTTGCCTCGGTCAGAGTTTCACCAGTAAGACGGGCAAGCCTACGCGCAGATTTTTCTACATTCGGATTTTTAATGTAGAGTGCCATAGGGATATCCTATGTATTTAAGTATATCCCATCTTCAAATCGGCGAATTAGATAGGCATATTGCTGTCTTAATGCCTACACCACCACACTCTCCCGATACTCCCCAAATACCTCGCGCAAAGCCGCAGCAATCTCCCCCACCGTCGCATAGCTCTCAACGGCCTGAAGAATCGCAGGCATAAGATTCTCCCCCGACCGCGCATGCTCCTTCACTCGATCCAGAGCCGCCTGCCAGCGGGCCTTATCCCGGCGCTCACGCAAAGCGCGGACGCGCTCCACCTGCCTGCGCTCCAATTCCTCATCAATGCGCTGGATAGGGATAGGCGGCTCTTCCTCACGCGTGAAGCGGTTCACGCCAACCACCGTAGCCTCGCCCAAATCGACAGCCCGCTGATACTCATAAGCTGCGTTCTGGATCTCCTGCTGCACCCACCCCTGCTCAATGGCGCGCATCATTCCGCCCAGCGCATCGATACGGCCGAGATACGCCTTCACCTGCTCCTCAAGATCGTGCGTCAGCGACTCAATGTAGTACGACCCGGCAAACGGATCGATCGTCTGCGCCACACCCGACTCCATCCCAATAATCTGCTGCGTGCGCAGAGCGATCCGCGCAGCCTCTTCCGTCGGCAGAGCCAGGGCCTCGTCATATCCATTGGTATGGAGTGACTGCGTGCCGCCCAGCACCGCCGACAGCGCCTGAATCGCCGTGCGGACAATGTTGTTCTCCGGCTGCTGCGCCGTCAGCGTCGAGCCCGCCGTCTGCGTATGAAAGCGCAGCATCCAGGACCGCGGATTCTTAGCGCCAAAATGATCGCGCATCAGGTGCGCCCACACGCGGCGCGCACACCGAAACTTCGCCACCTCTTCTAAAAAATTATTGTGTGCATTGAAGAAAAATGAGAGCCGCGGCGCAAACCTGTCCACATCGAGCCCGGCATCGATCGCCGCCTGCACATAAGTCATGCCGTTGGCCAGCGTGAAGGCCACCTCCTGCGCAGCAGTCGATCCCGCCTCGCGCATGTGGTAGCCGGAGATAGAAATCGTATTCCACTCCGGAACCTCTTCATTCGCCCACGCGAACATATCGGTAATAATTCGCATGGCATGTCGAATGGGATAGATATAGGTCCCGCGCGCAATGTACTCCTTCAGAATGTCGTTCTGCACCGTACCGGAAAGCTTCCTGACATCAGCCCCCGTCCGGTGGGCCACGGCGACGTAGAGCGCCAGCAGAATACTCGCCGTCGCATTGATCGTCATCGAAGTCGAAATCCTGTCGAGCGGAATTCCATCAAACAGCCGCTCCATGTCTTCGATCGAATCAATGGCGACGCCCACCTTGCCGACCTCGCCCAGAGACATCGGGTCATCGGAGTCATATCCAATCTGCGTGGGCAGATCAAACGCGACCGACAACCCGGCCGTCCCATGCTCCAGCAGAAACTTGTAGCGGCGATTGCTCTCCTCAGCATCGCCCATCCCCGCATACTGGCGCATCGTCCAGAGCCGCCCGCGGTACATGGTGGGCTGAATGCCGCGCGTATAGGGAAACTCTCCGGGAAAACCCAGGTCTTTCAGCGGATCAAAGCCAATAGCCTGGAGATCTTCGCGCGTATAGACAGGCTTAGGCATTACAGGGAACAGGGTACAGCGCGCAGCGCTCAGGGTACAGTTGTCAGTTGTAAGTCATCAGTGCTTGGTCAAAACAGCGAGGAGTTGCTAAACCGGGGGCTAACAGCCAGCAACTAAGAACTGCGCCCTGCGCCTTGTGCCCTGCGCCCTGTACGCTGCTTCCGTCCCGCCCGGTAAAACGCGCTGATCGAGAAATAGGCAAACACCAGAGTAACCACGGCATAGGTCAAAAACCGCGAGTGCCCAACTCCCGCCGACCAGTACTGCCGCAGCTTGTAAGTATTTGAAGCAAAAACAATAGTGAACAGCGTAAAAAACAGTCCTGTAATCTCAAGCCACAGCACGCCGCTGGCATGCGCAAAGGGCTTCCACATGGACTCCCCGAATTTGCGCGCGCCTTGCGCGACAGCCTTGCCTTTTGCGGCGTACACTGGCTTTAGCGGTTTTGCAGGCGCAGTTTGAACATGCGGAGGGTTTCCTTGCGTGGCGCGGTCCTTGAGCATCCTGGATGCGACGCGAAAACCAACTCCGAATTTGCGGCCGAGCGTATTCGGCTCCATAGAAAAAAGTTTACCAGCCGGGGAGATTCGAGTTGCCCTCCTCCGTCATCAGAAGTAATGTAAGGACTATTCCCCCGCTCCTCGCCGCCGCCCCCGGGTGAGGGAGAAACGGAGAACATCCATCTTGAACGCCAAGCTGCGAAAACTCGTTCAACAACTGGGAGAAGCCATCCACGAGACCGTCTCTGAATCGGAGCACATCGCCGGAGTCGTCCAGGACATTCGCAAGCAGGGGTTCGATGTGCTGCTCATGCTCGAGGCGACCATCGGCCTGAACGAGCTCGAACAGCAACCTGAGGCCGCCCTCGGACCATCGAACGCAGGGGACCAGCAGGAAGAGAGTAGCGGGACGTTTTCATCGCAGGACGTTCACTTTTTGCGTTCACTCCGCATCGCCATTCACGAGGACGGAAAAGAAGAATAGCGGTTTTGACTCCTTGTTGCTGTTCTATATGCTAGTATCGCCATTCCCGGCGTACGATATTCCGCCGTGAACGTTGCGAACGAAGCAAATAAAAGCAAAGAGGGCGTCGTAACCCATGAAGGACACTCTTGGCGTACTTTTAGCAGGCGGCGCAGGCGAGCGCCTTTTTCCCCTCACTCGCGATCGCGCAAAGCCCGCAGTCCCCTTCGGCGGCCACTATCGCATCATCGACATCACGCTGTCCAACTGCATCAATTCTGAGCTGCGCCGCGTCTACATTCTCACGCAGTACAAGGCGCTCTCGCTGAACCGCCATATCCGTGAAGGCTGGACCAGCGTCGTCGCGCACGAGCTGGGCGAATTCATTGAGATACTGTCGCCCATGCAGCGCGTCAGCGCCAACTGGTACATGGGCACAGCAGACGCCGTCTACCAGAACATCTACTCCATCGGCGCAGAACAGGCCAAGTACGTAATCATCCTTTCCGGCGACCACATCTACAAAATGGACTACGGCAAGATGCTCGAGCAGCACATACACGCCGCAGCCGATGTGACCCTGGCCACTCTGCCCATCAATCCGGCAGAAGTATCGCGCTTCGGCGTGGTCGAAGTCGCGCGTTCCGGCGAGGTCATCGGCTTCCAGGAAAAACCGAAAACCACCAATCTGCGCTCGCCCTTCAATCCCGCCATGGTGGACGCCTCGATGGGCATCTACATCTTCAATACCGATGTGCTCCTGCCCGCGCTCATCAAAGACGCCGAAGACCCCACCTCCAAGCACGACTTTGGTCACAACATCCTTCCCAGCCTGCTGGGCAAGTACAAGATGTACGCCTACAACTTCGTCGACGAAAACCAGCAGGACGCGCTTTACTGGCGCGATGTCGGCACCCTCGACGCCTACTACGAAGCCAATATGGACGTGGCCTCCGTCTCGCCCATCTTCAACCTGTATGACAACAACTGGCCCATGCGCACGCGCGTCCGCCAGTATGCGCCGGCAAAGTTCGTCTTCGGCGAGCCGGGACGCACCGGCATGGCTATCAACTCCATCGTCTCCGCCGGATGCATCATCTCCGGCGCGCTCGTGCGCAACAGCGTCCTCTCGCAGGACGTACGCGTGAACTCCTACTCTGAAGTCGATTCGAGCATCGTCTTCTCGCACGTCAACATCGGACGCCACTGCCGCATCCGCCGCGCCATCATCGACCGCGATGTACACCTGCCCGAAGGCACAGTCATCGGCTACGACCAGAACGAAGACCGTCGCAACTACTTCGTCACACCGTCAGGACTGACAGTCGTCACACGCGATTACTCCCTCTATGAGAACCCCGTAACGACAGACTTCCTCCAGCCCATTTAAGAGGATATGAGCTGGTCTGATAGCTATAGTTGGCCTGATGGCTGGATTTGATTTGATAGCTATATAGAGTTGTCATCCCGACCGAAGTGACCGGAGAGAACGTAGCAGAGGGACCTGCAGTTTTCTGAATGCACGGCAGAAGGCTCTGCGATGAATCCTCTGCGTTCATTCAGCGGAGGAGCCTGTCCCTGAGCGAAGCCGAAGGGACAGGCAATTTCTTTCCCTTACGCTGTCATCCTGACCCTGAACGCAGCGAAGGGGAAGGATCTGCTTTTCGCGTCGATAGCCACAACACGGGTGCCCCAGGTTCGCGGAGCGCAGCGTAGCTAACCTGGGTCTTTTCCCCGCAAGCAGCACCAACCGTCATTCTGAGCGAAGCGAAGGATCTGCTTTTCTTCGACTTGGCAAGATCATATATGCCTGAACTTATGCAGAAACCATAGCGGGTTTTCTTGGCGCCCTTTGCGTCTATCGGGGTCCCCATCACGCGCGATTTTCGTGTGATGGGGTGATTGGCAGTAGCTTTTTTAAAAAGCAAATTGACATACCCATACATCTAGGTCTACCCTCCAATACCAAGACATATAGGTATAGCAGATGGCAAAAAACGACCTCCAGGGAAGCCTCGACCTCCTCGTCCTCAAAACTCTGTCACAGGTAGGCCCGCTGCACGGCTACGGAATCGTGCTGCACATCCAGAAAGCCTCCGACGCCCTATTAAATGTGGAAGAAGGCTCGCTCTACCCCGCCCTGCACCGCATGGAACAGAGCAACTGGCTCCGCTCCGAGTGGTCGCTCACCGAGACCGGCCGCAAAGCCAAGTACTACAGGCTGACGCCTGCCGGCCGAAAGCAACTCGAAGAAGCGGAAAAGAGCTTCGAGCAGCTCGTCAAAGGCATCCGCGCCATCCTCCGCTACGCATGAGGTGATCCATGTCGCTGCCACGCCGCATCGCCAACCTCTTCCGCCGGTCCCGAATCGACCAGGAAACCGAAGCCGAGCTTCGTTCGCACATCGAAATGCGGATCGAAGACAACATCGCCGCAGGCATGTCCCCGGAAGCCGCACGCCGCGATGCCCTCCTGCATTTCGGCAATCCCACTGTTACGAAGGAGCGCGTTGCCGCCATGGATATCTCACTCACACTGGACGGCATCTGGCGCGACCTGCACTATGCCTTGCGGCAATTGATCAAGCATCCAGGCTTCTCGCTTACCGCAATAGCGACTCTCGCGCTAGGTATCGGAGCCAACGTTGTTGTCTTCAGCGTGCTGAATGCGCTGATCCTGCGTCCCATGAACGTCCCTCAGCCGCAAAATCTCTATAACGTAGGAATGAAAGCGCGCGATAGCCTCTTCCAGTCCTACCCGGACTATCTCGACTATCGCAACCGCAACAACACCTTCAGCGGAATGCTGACCTACGATACGGCCAGAATAGCGATCACCACTGGCAAAACCACAATCAGAAGCTCCGGCTATCTGGTTTCTTCCAATTACTTCGATGTGCTGAGCATTCAACCTGCGATAGGCCGCTTTTTTCATGCAAACGATGAGCATGGGATGAACTCCGCCCCGTATGTTGTCCTCAGTTATGACTTCTGGCATGGACGCTTGAACAGCAATCCGAATGTCATCGGCACAACTGTTGATCTGAATAGCCACCCATTTACCGTGATCGGAGTTGCTCCCCGGCAGTTTCATGGAACAGAAATCTTTTGGTGGCCCGACTTCTGGATTCCGATCATCGACGCGCCGTTAATTGGATACAGCCCGAACTATCTCACCTATCGAGCGATGCACAATCCCTGGATATTAGGGCGTTTGAAACCTGGGGTGACCCCTCAGCAGGCTACAGACAATCTGAACGCCATCGCAAATCAATTAGCCCGGCAGTACCCGGCTGAGGACTTCGGCCTTGATGCTCGCCTTATTAAGCCCGGATTGATGGGAGATATGTGGGGCGATTCCATCCGCGGCTTTATGACTGGAATCATGGCGATGGCTGCGCTGGTTCTGCTTGCAGCATGCGCTAATTTAGGCAGTATCTTCGCCGCGCGCGCCGCGGATAGAAGCCGCGAACTGGCCCTTCGCTTAGCGATTGGCTCCAGCCGATGGACCATCATCCGTGGCCTGCTGACGGAGGCGGTCCTCATCTCTCTGGCTGGCGGAGCAGTCGGAACATTCTTTGCCTCAGCATTGCTGCAGGCGATGAGTCACTGGCAGCCTTTCGCTGATTTCCCCATCCACGCAATTGTCCTTCCTGATGTAAAGGTCTATGCACTTGCATTCGTCCTGTCTCTATGCAGCGGCATCTTGTTTGGCTTGCTGCCTGTGCGGCAGGTCCAGAGATCAGATGCGGCGCAAGTCATCAAGAGCGGAGCAGGCACAACAACAACCTTCCGGCGCTTCGCCTTGCGCGATGTCCTGCTATGCGTGCAGATTGCCCTCTGCACTCTCCTGGTGACAGCTTCACTCGTAGCTCTTCGCGGAATGCAACGCTCTCTGCACGCGCCTCTTGGCTTTCAACCAGAAGATGTGATGCTTGCAGCAACCCAATTCAATATGGCCGGATACAAAGATGGCCAGAGGCTCCCAACACAAAAGCGCATGCTCGATGAGGCGGCGCGCCTCCCCGGCGTATCTTCTGTAGGGGTGATTGATCGTATCCTGCTTGGCAACGGCTGCTGCGGAAGCGAAGGTGTCTTCCGGATCGGCACAACCGATTTCCGGAAGGAAGTCCTCGACGCTCACAACTTTGCGATCTCTCCGGGATATCTGAAAACCGCCGGCACGCGATTGCTTTCAGGCCGCGATTTTACCTGGCATGATGATGCCAGTTCCCCTGAAGTTGCGCTGGTAAACGTGACATTTGCGCACATGATATTCGGAACCACTCAGGTAGTAGGCCAACATTTTCTATTATGGGGACACACTCGCCCGAAGGAAATCGTTGGCGTCGTCGAAGACGGGAAATACATGTCCCTGACCGAAGCCCCTCAGCCGGCCATGTTCTTTCCTCTGACGCAGGAACAGGGCAACTTTGACACCGTGCTCGTTGTCCGATCAGCATTGTCTCCAACAGAAATGACAACTGCGCTCGATCGCATGCTTACGAGCATCGATCCCAACCTTCCTTTCATTGTGCGCAGCTGGCCGGACTCGCTCGAGCTCACCCTCTTCCCGGCGCGAGCCGCAACCGCCGCGCTCGGCATCATGGGATTACTGGCAGCCATGCTGGCCATCACCGGCATTTTCGGCATGGCAGCGTACAGCGTTTCAAGGCGCATGAAGGAGCTAGGTATCCGCGTAGCATTAGGAGCGGCACGCGTACAACTCATACGCGCCGCGCTCGGCAGACCTTTAGTCTTGCTGCTCTTCGGTTCAGCGGCAGGACTGATGTCAGGCATTCTGGCCAGCCGCCTCCTGGCGCAGATTGTCTATGAAGCGACACCGCGCGACCCGCTGGTGCTCGGCGGCGTGGTTCTAACCATGGCTTTGCTAGGCCTTCTGGCAGCCTGGATTCCAGCCCGGCGCGCTCTGGCAATCGATCCCGCGCGATTACTTAGAGAAGAGTGAACCAATGTCGATCTTTCGCCGCATCGCCAACCTCTTCCATCGGTCCCGGATCGACCAGGAAACCGAAGCCGAGCTTCGTTCGCACATCGAAATGCGGATCGAAGACAGCATCGCCGCAGGCATGTCCCCGGAAGCCGCACGCCGCGATGCCCTGCTTCATTTCGGAAATCCAACCGTCGCAAAGGAGCGTGTTGCCGCCATGGATCTCTCACTCACAATCGACAGCATCTGGCGCGATCTGCGGTATGGACTCCGTCAGCTCCTCAAAATGCCCGGCTTCACGGTGACCGTAGTCCTCACGCTGGCCTTCGGCATCGGAGCCACCTCGGCCATCTTCACGCTTTTTGACCAGGTGCTGCTGCGCATGCTCCCTGTCGAGCGCCCGAAAGAACTGGTGCGCTTCGAATGGACCGGATCGTTCTCCGGCTCCAGCAGCGGCTTCGGCGGCGGCACGCGCAATTATTTTTCGTATCCCATGTACAAAGACCTGCGCGACCGTAACCAGGTCTTCAGTGGCGTACTTGCCACCTTGCGCACCGGCTTTGGCATCTCCTGGCATGATCAGGCAGAAAATGATTCGGCTGAGATGGTGAGCGGCAATTATTTCGAGCTTCTGGGATTGAAGCCCGCAGCAGGAAGGCTCTTCACCGCAGCTGACGAAACACAAAAGGATGCCAACGCCGTCGTTGTTCTGAGCTACGACTACTGGAGAACGCGCTTTACCGCATCGCACGATGTCATCGGCCAGAACCTGCTCATCAACAGCCATCCCTTCACCATCATTGGCGTCGCGCCGGAGAATTTTTACACCGCCATCGGCGGCTACCGTCCCGCCGTTTTTGTCCCTCTCACTATGGTCGACATCGCCATACCCTGGGTGGCGCCCAGTCACAACCTCGACAACCACCAATCGCTCTGGCTGACTCTGGTCGCGCGTCTCAAGCCCGGGGTTACCGCTGCCCAGGCTGAAGCCAGTCTCGGACCGCTCTGGCACGGGTTACGCGCCCAGGAGCTGACGCTCTACAAAAGCGTCTCGCCGCACTTCCGCGAAGGCTTTGTCGATAAGTCACATCTTCAGGTCAAGGACGATTCCATGGGCTTCTCTCCCGGGCGCATGGAACTGAAAACGCCTCTCATCATCCTGCTGAGCATGGCCGGACTGCTGACAGCCATGTGTACTCTCAATGTGGCCACTCTTCTCCTGCTGCGCGCGTCGGCGCGAGCACGGGAAATGTCCATGCGTTACGCGCTGGGCGCAAGGTTCGGGCGCATTGCTTCACAATTACTTATCGAAGGAGGACTGCTCAGTATCGCAGGCGCAGCCCTGGGCCTCGTGCTGTCTCCCCTCATCGCTCGAATCCTGGTCCGCTTGATGACCCATGCCAACCCAGGCAATGAACCCTATTCTTCTTCAGTCGATACGCGCGTGCTGCTGTTCACCCTGGCGCTGTCTATCGCCATAGGATTGCTCTTCAGCATCGCGCCCGTGCTGCATTTCCTGCGCCCTGATCTCGCCAATGCATTGCGCCAGAACACAGGCACCACCTCGAAAGGCTCGCATCTCTTCCGCAAAATCGCCGTCGGTGTACAAATCGCGCTCAGCGTGCTGCTTCTTGGCGGAGCAGGTCTCTTCGTCCGCACCCTCGACAATCTTCGCCAGCAGCACCTCGGCTTCGACACAAACCATCTGGTAACCTTCGGCCTCGATCCAACCGAGTCGGGCTATAACGGAGTCAGCACCTCTTCCATCATCACCAACGCCCTCGACGCCCTTCACCGTATTCCCGGAGTGGAAACAGCAGCAGGTACTACCGATGCCGAGCTTTCAGGAAATGAGGAATTCAATGGATACGCCGTGCAGGGCTACAAGCCTGCCGAAGACGAGCGCATGAGTTTCGAATCCCCCGATGTCACGCCTGGTTATTTCACAACCTTGCATCAGCCTCTTCTGGCTGGCAGGGATTTCACCGTGGCGGACGCAAAGGGCGCGCCTAAGATAGCCATCGTCAATCAAGCATTCGCGGATCGCTTTTACGGATCGGCGCAAAAAGCCTTGGGCCATCTCTTGGGCTTCGGCGGCGATCCTCCACAGTTCGACACCACTATCGTCGGCATCGTGGGCAATATCAAGCACGAAGACCTCCGCACCGATATCGGCCCGGCTGTCTATCATCCCTATCTGCAGCGGGACCATCCCTCCGGCGTACAGATTTACGTCCGCGCCAGGCAGCAACCGGAAACCATCGAATCCGCCATCCGGCGCGCGATACACGACCTTGATCCCAAACTCATAGTCGATGACCTGCGCACTATGGAAACCCAGGTCGACATCAGCGCCGCCAACGAGCGCGCTCTGGCCATTCTGGCCATGAGCTTTGCCGCTCTGGCCGCGCTGCTGGCCGCGATCGGCCTTTACGGAGTGCTCGCCTACTCCACCCAGGGCCGCACCCGCGAAATTGGCGTGCGCCTGGCCCTCGGAGCGCGGCAATACTCAGTCATCCTGCTTGTCCTGCGCGAGATGGCATGGATCACCGCCATAGCCATCCTCATCGCCGTGCCTTCAACCATCGCTCTGGCCCGGCTCTTCAGCAGCCAGCTTTACGGAGTAACCGCCTCCGACCCGATCACCCTGGCAGCAGCACTCGCGCTCACTGCAGTGATGCTGATCCTGGCCGCAGCCCTGCCCGCGCGCCGCGCAGCCTCTGTCAATCCGGTAGAGGCGTTGCGCGCCGAATAAAAACTTTCACCACAAGAGCACAGACCTCTCTGCGAGTTCTCTGTGTCCTCTGCGCTCTCTGTGGTAAAAAGCTTTTGATTTATTCGTAAGCCAGCGCGTCGATAGGATCCTTGCGCGCAGCCTTGAGCGCCGGATAAAGCGCCCCCAGGATCGACCCGAAGAAGGCAATCAGCGCCGCCCGAATGCGCCAGTCAAGACTCACCGGAAACGGCAGCGCAGGATAGCGGTAGTTCAATCCGAACTTGAGCAGGTAGGTGACGCCGACGCCAAGAACAATGCCGGCAATCGAGATCATCGCCGCTTCCCGCAGCACTACATTGGTGATGTATCCGCGCGAAGCCCCAAGCGACTTCAGGATGCCGATCTCGCGCGTGCGCTCCATGACCGCCGTGTACATCGTTTGAAAAACAACGATGAAGCCAATCACCACTGCAATGCCGATTACGCTGTTCAGTGCAGCATTGAAGCCCGGCAGGTGCCCAGCCGTCATCTGTGACATCGCCTCTTCAATCGTTGTCACCTGGTACTGGCTGAGGCCCGGCGTGTTCTTGATTTCCTGACGAACCAGTTCCTGATTCGCGGGGTCGTCCGTGCGCAGATAAAACGCAGATGCGTTGTCGGGGTTCCCGATCATCTCGCCCAGCGTGCGAATGGGAATAAACTTCCGTCCCCCCCGTCCATGCTCCACAATGCCGCAGATGCGGAAGGGATGATTCTTGATCTGGATCGTCTCACCGATATGGTGGCCGCCATTCGCGCGAGCAAAAACATCATCCACCAGGATGTCATCCGGTCCCTGAAATCTTGTTCCCGCAATAAAGTTGAACGGCTTCAGGGCGTTGAATCCGTCAAAATCGATGCCCCAGTTGACCTCGATCGAGCTGCCCAGGCTGAAATCCTGAATCACCGGCGTCGCCACCGCGACATGCTGCAGCTTCCCAAGAACATCGGCAACTTTCGCCGGAACAGGCGCGCCGCTGACGCCAGTAATGAAGCTCGCATTCGGCGGACGGACAATCAGGTTCGCCCCAATGCCATTGGTCTGCTGGCGCGAATAATCAATCTGCCCGATAAAGATCCCGACAATGGACAGGATCATGACCACCTCGACTGCAACGGCAAAAACGCCGATCAGGGTGCGTATTGGGCGATGCAACAGATTGCCGACGACAAGCTTATTCATGCAGGCAGATTACCGTCCCATTCCGGTACAAAACACGGATATCTCGAATTTTGAGTGTAACAAAGCTGGTGCAACTGCCGATAATGTGAGCCAGCAGGGCAGCAACAAGAAGAAAAATCGATTTAAAAATTCTTCCGGACTCGAATTTCTGAGGTTACGTTTTCTTCATTTGGAGCGGCAAGAACCACGAAAATAAAGGATTTTGCTTTGACTTGTCAGCTTCAGAGTTTTATGTTGTGCACTAGAGACAGGGCATAGAACCCTTCGCTTTACGCTCGATAACGCTAGATTTTGACCGGAAATTTTCCGCTTTCAACCCCAGGGAGATTTGCGCAGGAACAGGAAACATGGGTCAGTTCGGCGAAGATTTGCGAAAAGAACGGGAGTCTCGCGGTGTTGCCCTCGAGGCCATCACCGACGCAACCAAGATCAGCGGCCGCCATCTGCTGGCTCTTGAACAGGAGCACTTCGATATTCTGCCCGGCGGCGTCTTCAACAAGGGCATCGTGCGCGGCTACGCCCGCATTGTCGGCCTCGATGAAAACGTGTGGGTCGACCGTTTCATGTCTGCCTACCAGCAGAGCGGACAGCTCAAGGACGACGACGCCAACTGGATCGAATTCGCAGAAAACGTAGGCAAGACCCGCAACCACACCGACCTTCGCCCGGAAATGCGCCTCCGCTGGACAGGTGTTGCCGTGCTCCTCATCCTTCTCTCGGTCCTGGGATGGTTCGTCTGGCATTACGTAAGTCACCGCATTGCCACCGCCGAGCAACACCGCCAATCCCTCTCCGCACCCGCAACAGACACGGCTCAACTGCCCGTTCTCCCGAATATGGATGAGCGGTTACAGCTTCAGAAATCATTGGCTCTGTAGCGGCTATTCTCTGGGCTCCGTTTGCGCTTTTAAGAAAATTTCAATGTTGCTCGTAGTCCAGATAGCGACGCCTGTCCCAAAGAAATCTCTGTCTTCCGTCCATATCGCGCATGACAGCATGAGCGCAGCAGCAAGTACAGGCCAATCCTCTTCATCCCGTCCCGTCCTTGTAAACGCTGTCTGGCTTCCTCCTCAAGGAGCACATAAGATTCCCTGTCTAGCGGCTCAATGAAGCGCTGTAAGTACCGGAGTGCAACTGAAACATTGGGCCCAGACCAGCCCTTTTTCTTCAAAAGGACTGGCAGATACTCCTCGGCCTCGGAGTATGCAGTATCAGGCTCATAAAACCGAACCCCATGCACTGAATACTCTTCAAGAAGATGTCCAACGCGTTTCCCCAGGATTGCACGGATGAGGATATTCGCATCCAGAACAATCATCAGCGCGTCGTGTCCTTCTTACGGTTGCGCCATTGTTTGAAGTCAGTAACAATTTCCTCTTCGCTCAGGTCAGCCAGGGCAGCGGCTAGTTCATCGGCCGCCGCCTTGAGTTCGCCAAGATCGGCTGATCTGACATGTTTCCGGGGTGTAGGAACGTAGACGCCCACAGTCACGCCGCGTCTGGTGATCGCAACGGGTTTATCCGATTCCAGAAAACGGGCAATCTGCTCTCGAAATTCCCGGATGCCAACCTTCATTGCAGGCATAGCATTCTCCATGTGTACATATAAGTGTACACAACTTCACAAAATGAAGCAGAAAAACCATTTACTGCCCCAGAATCCCCGCTGGACAGCTGCTCTTCCCTCCTGAGGGACAACCTTTGCTCCCGCCCCTGCCGTCTAGTACCATCGTAACGACGCCTGAAGGCAGGCTATCCGCAACCAAGGGAGATACTCTTTGTCCGCACGCG
Organism: Acidobacterium sp. FHG110202_01; assembly: GCF_059115305.1. Lineage (NCBI taxonomy): Bacteria > Pseudomonadati > Acidobacteriota > Terriglobia > Terriglobales > Acidobacteriaceae > Acidobacterium > Acidobacterium sp. FHG110202_01. The sequence continues at coordinate 72,449 of NZ_JBZYWJ010000010.1, read as the reverse complement.
ACAAGTTTTTATTCACCTCTGAATCTGTCACCGAAGGCCATCCCGATAAAATCGCAGACCAGATTTCCGACGCCATCCTCGACGCCTGCCTCGAGCAGGACCCCTACAGCCGCGTCGCCTGCGAGACCCTGACCGCGACCGGCCTCGTCGTCATCGCCGGCGAAATCACCACCCAGGCCTACGTCGATTTCCAGACGCTGGTACGCGGCGTAGTCGCAGCCATCGGCTACGACAACGCCCTTTACGGCTTCGACTCCAACACCTGCGCCGTCATCTCGTCCATCAACAAGCAGTCGGGCGACATCGCCATGGGCGTCGATACCGGTGGCGCCGGTGACCAGGGCATGATGTTCGGCTATGCCACCAACGAGACCGAGGAGCTGATGCCGGCCCCCATCTCTCTGGCGCACAAGCTGACCAGGCGTCTCAGCGAAGTCCGCAAGAGCGGCAAAATGTCCTACCTGCGTCCCGACGGCAAGAGCCAGGTCACAGTCGAGTACAACGCCGAAGGCAAGCCGGTTCGCATCGACGCCGTCGTCATCTCGACCCAGCACGCCGAGACCGTCTCGAACGAAGAGCTCCGCTCCGACATTCTCAAGAACGTCATACAGGCCGTCCTTCCCGCCAACCTCCTCGACGAGAACACCAAGTACCACATCAACCCGACCGGCCGCTTCGTTATCGGCGGACCGATGGGCGACTCCGGTCTCACCGGCCGCAAGATCATCGTCGACACCTACGGCGGCATGGGCCGTCACGGCGGCGGCGCCTTCTCGGGCAAGGACCCGACGAAGGTCGACCGCTCCGCTGCCTACATGGCGCGCTACATCGCCAAGAACATCGTGGCCTCCGGACTCGCAGACCGCTGCGAAGTGCAGCTTGCCTACGCCATCGGCGTGGCCGAGCCGGTCAGCGTTCTCGTGGACACCTTCGGCACCGGCAAAGTCGAAGCCAAGAAGCTCGAAGAGCTGGTCCGCGCCAACTTCAAGCTGACGCCCAAGGACATCATCGAAAGCCTGAACCTGCGCCGCCCGGTCTACAAGAAAACCGCAGCCTACGGCCACTTCGGCCGCAGCGACAAGGACTTCACCTGGGAAGCAACCGACAAGGCCGCAGCCCTGCGTGAACAGGCCGGCCTGAAAGTCGAAGCCACGAAGAACTAGCCGTTCAGGCACAAGCGCTTCGCGCAAAACCTTCAAGGCAGGCCTCCGGGCCTGCCTTTTTACTTTGCGAAGAGATTATCCCTTAAACCCCGGATTTCGCTGAAATTCTCTGTGCTCTCCGTGTTCTCTGTGGTAAAAAGTTTTCTTTGCGGAACCTTGGCGCCCTTGGTGTCTTGGCGGTAGATTTCCCTCCTTAATCCTGATAGATATTTTTATATACGCCTATATATAATTATTAATAGGATCCGATCTATGGGAACTACAGCTGGAAAAACAAAGCGACCCACCCCGGCGAAGCACAAGGCCGTCCGCATCACCAAAGAGCGCGTCCTTATCGAATTCCCCCGGAACCTGCTTCAGCGGGCTGACGACGCAGCGGCCAAACTCGAAAAAAACAGAAGTGAGTTCATCCGTACAGCCGTAGAACAGCTTCTCGATGACATGGAAAAAGAAAAATTCGAACTCGAGCTGGCCGCCGCCTATGCCGCCAACGCTCCAATGAACCTCGGCCTCGCGAAAGAATTCGCCCATATTGACAAAGAGAGCTTCGATGATCGGTAAGCCCTTCAGGGGAATGGTCGTCGAGGTCACCCTGGATCCCGTTGTGGGGCATGAGCAGGGACGATCACGCCCCTGCGTTGTCGTCCAGAATGACATCGGCAACCGGTTTTCATCGACCACCATCATCGTTCCATTGACAGGCACAGCGCATATTAAAAAGCCGTCACCCATCTATGTGTTGGTCAGGAAAGGCGATGGTGGAACAACAAAAGACAGCTACGCCCTGTGCGATCAAATCCGCACCGTAGACCAGCGTAGATTTCGCGGTATTTACGGCACATTGGGCCTGGAAACCATGGCCCTTATAGATGGTGCGCTTCGGATAAGTCTGGGCCTGAAAAGTTGAGAACTGCATGTCCACCGGGAAAGACACATCTCTGCGCCACCTCAGCGTCCTCTGCGGTTAAGCTTTTGATTTTTCGAGGTTGGCAAGAATCCCCAAACACCCGCCGCTAATCAACATAACCAGTGCCCGGAAACAAAAAATTCGAAAGCAAGAAGCGGAGTGATCTACCCATCCCGCCTGCGCGAAGATCACCCCAGAAGAAAGAAAGCGAGGTTGATATGAGCACAGTTCAGGTTTGGGATCAGGCATGGCAGATGGTGGAATCCCGTCAGGCGTCCGCCGACATGCTCTTCGTTTACGCCGTACGCACCACAGGAATCTACTGCCGGCCATCCTGCCCCAGTCGCCGTCCGTTGCGGGCCTCAGTCGAATTCTTCCCCACCAGCGAAATGGCGCAGCGCGCCGGATATCGCGCCTGCAAGCGCTGCCTGCCCGAGCAGGTGCACCCGCAGGCGCACATCCTGACGCAGGCGTGCGATTACATCGAGCGCAATCTCGACAACACTGTGAAGCTTGAAAAACTGGGCAAGTCAGTCGGCCTCAGCGCCTTCCACACCCAGCGTCTCTTCCGCCGCTATCTCGGAATCTCGCCGCGCGAGTATCAGCAGGCGCGCCGCATGGAGCGCTTCCGGGAAAATCTTCTCGCGCACGACAGCGTCACCACAGCCATCTACGAAGCCGGATTCGCGTCGAGCAGCCGGCTCTATGAATCCTCGAGCGAGCACCTGGGCATGACGCCAACTGAATATCGCCGTGGCGGAAAAGATGTAACCATCCGTTACTCGATCACTGATTCGCCCCTGGGAAAAATGCTGGTGGCCGCAACGGACCTGGGAGTCTGCGCGACTGCCTTCGGCTCGCTGGCCAGTGAGCTTGAGGACGACCTCGCATCGCGCTTCCCTGAATCAAGCAGGCAGCACGACGAAAAAGGCCTCGGCGAAACAGTCAAGCAAATCCTGGCGCAGATGACCGAGCACCCTGTCGCACTGGAGCTGCCGCTCGATGTAAGAGCCACAGCCTTCCAGCGCCGCGTATGGGAAGCCCTGCGGCATATCCCGCGCGGTGAAACCCGCACCTACTCCCAGATCGCGCAGGAAATCGGCCAGCCAACCGCAGTCCGGGCAGTAGCCAGGGCCTGCGCAACCAACCCCGTAGCCGTGGTCGTGCCCTGCCATCGCGTCATCGGCAGCGACGGCACGCTGACTGGATATCGCTGGGGTCTGGAAAGAAAAAAGAAGCTGCTCAAACTGGAGCATGCTTCAATTGACTAACGAGTTGTCATCCTGACCCTGAACGTAAGTGAAGGGGAAGGACCTGCTTTTCGCGTCGGTAGCCACATAAGAGGGTGCCCCAGGTTCGCGTAGCTAACCTGGGTTCTTCGCAGAATACCGGATGTCACCCTACCGTTAAACACACGACGATAGGGTGGCATCACAATCACCGCAATCCACCGGCAATCCGCAGCACTTCTCCCGTAATCCACGAAGAATCAGAAGAAGCAAAGAAAACCGCAGCAGGAGCAATATCCTCAGGCTGGCCAATGCGCCCAAGCGGAGTCTGCGCTTCAAGCTGCGTGCGGAAGTCGCTCTTGTCAAATCCGGCCGCCTGTACGCCCTCCGTCACCACCATTCCCGGATTGATGGCATTCACGCGAATCTTGCGCGGGCCCAGTTCCTTTGCGAGCGTCCTGGTAACCGCATCCACCGCGCCCTTCGTGCCCGTATAGATCGTCGTAGCTGGTGGCGTGACACTCGTGACCGTCGAGCTGATATTGATAATGCTTCCGCCCTCGGAATTGAAATGCTTGGCCGCTTCCTGCGAAGCCAGTACCAGCCCCAGCACATTCAGGTCGAAATGTCTCCGGTAGTGCTCTTCCGTGATATTTTCGAGCGGCTGGAACTCGTACACCCCGGCATTGTTCACCAGAATATCCAGCTTGCCGAACGCCTTCTTCGTTTCATCGAAAAGGCGACCAATCTCCGCCGGCTTCGACAGATCAGACTGGACGGCAACCGCCTTCCCGCCCTTGCTCTTGATCTCAGCCACCACACGGTCCGCGCCTTCTTTGCTCGACGCGTAGTTCACCACCACCGATGCGCCCTCAGCCGCGTATTGCTTTGCAATAGCCGCGCCAATTCCCTTCGAAGCGCCCGTAACCACAGCGACTTTTCCCTGAAGCTTACCCATAAGTTCTTACCCCTGTCTCGAAGTCAAAAACTTCGATATTTCGATAACTGTCAAATTGATGATGGGACCAGAAAAAAGTCGCAAACTCGGAAGTTAAATCCTGGCTAATTGGTCGAGGTAGGCCTGCAACACATCGCGCCGCAGCGAAAGGTTGGCGAATTTCCCTTCGCGCTCAATCTCAATCAGTCCCGCCGTCTCCAGCTCCTTAACATGGTGGGAGAGTGTGGCCGCGCTGATGGGCAGCTTCTCCCGCAGGCACTGGCAGGCCAGGCAGCGTTCCTGGTCCCCGATCTGTTTCAGGATTTCGTAACGGCGAGGATCGGCCAGCGCGTGGGAGATACGCGTCATCTGTTTAGCTGTAAGCTGGACTGTCTTCCCCGGAGCCACCCTCTCATCGTACCCTTTTGGAACAGATGGTATCCTCTTAAGGTAATTGGGAAGACCTAATATCGCATCTACTGGCTTTGGAGAATCTATGGCAACAACGACAGCTACCCTGCATCATGTAAAAAATCTTGACCTGGCTGACCAGGGACGCAAGCGCATTGAGTGGGCAAACCAGTCGATGCCCGTTTTGCAGACCATCCGCAAAGAATTCATCAAGAACCAGCCTCTCAAAGGCATTCGCGTCGCCGCCTGCCTGCACGTCACCACTGAAACCGCCAACCTTATGATCACTCTGCGCGACGGTGGCGCTGACGTGGCCCTCTGCGCATCGAACCCGCTCTCCACTCAGGACGACGTGGCCGCATCGCTGGCGCGCGACTTCAACATTCAGACCTACGCCATCAAGGGCGAAGACAACGACAGCTATTATTCCCACATCATCGCGGCCATTGACCACAAGCCGCACATCACCATGGATGACGGCTGCGACCTCGTCCACCTGCTGCACACCAAGCGCCAGGATGCTCTCGACGGCGTCATCGCCGGTACTGAAGAAACCACGACCGGCGTCATTCGCCTTCGCGCTATGTCCAAGGATGGCGTTCTCCGCTATCCCGTCGTCGCCGTCAACGATGCGCTCACCAAGCACATGTTCGACAACCGCTACGGCACCGGCCAGTCAACGCTGGACGGCGTGATCCGCTGCACCAATGTGCTGCTCGCCGGCTCCAAGTTCGTCGTCGCCGGATACGGCTGGTGCGGACGCGGTCTGGCTCTGCGCGCGCGCGGTATGGGCGCAGAAGTCATCGTGACCGAAGTCGATCCCACCAAGGCCCTCGAAGCAGTCATGGACGGCTTCCGCGTCATGAGCATGAACGAGGCCGCCAAGCAGGGCGATATCTTCGTCACCGTCACCGGCAACAAGAGCGTCATCCGCCAGGAGCACTTCGAAACCATGAAGAACGGCGCGATCGTCGCCAACTCCGGCCACTTCAACGTCGAAATCGACATCCCGGCGCTTGAGCGCATCGCTTCCTCCAAGCGCGCAACCCGCGAATTCGTCGATGAGTACGCCATGCGCGACGGCCGCAAGATTTATCTGCTCGGCGAAGGCCGCCTGATCAATCTTGCATCCGCTGAAGGCCACCCGGCTTCGGTCATGGATATGAGCTTCGCCAACCAGGCCCTCGCCGCCGAGTACCTGATCAAGAACCACGCCAGCCTCGAAAAGAAGGTCTACTCGGTTCCGCAGGAGCTCGACAAGCGCGTCGCCAAGCTGAAACTCGATGCCATGAGCGTCGGCATCGACCGCCTCACGCCGGAACAGGAAGAATACCTGGCCAGCTGGTCGGAAGGCACATAGAAACAAGGCAGTTTCAACCTCGAAAAGCCCCGGCCTTGCGGCTGGGGCTTTTTGCTGCTGCTCTGTGCTCTCTGTGTCCTCTGTGGTGAAAAGGGTTTTCGCATTTTGACTCAGAGTCGGATTTTACTTCTTAGCTCCAGCGAGTTTTACTGGAAGTGAAGGATGTCAGCTTAACTAAATTCGACTCCACGACTTTTCTTTCCCCGTCCGCGTCCATAAGGAACAGGACCATGCGCATTCCCTCAACCTCGTTCAGCTATGTCCTCTTCTTAACACTCGCCCTCAGCACCGGTGCCCAGCAGCAGAATCCCCCAGTGCGCGACTTCGAGTCCCCCCCAGGCCAGGACCAGGCCGCCGCAGCCAATACAAAGAGCCAGTCCTCATCCGCTCCCGCAACCGTTGAAGTGCGCCCCGGCGTCCAGCTCATTCAGGCAAAGACTCTGGACGCAAAAGTCCTCTCCTTGCGCAAGGACTCCTATTCCTTCAAAGTCACACCCGGCGACTGGGTCGATACCGGTGTGACCGTCGGACCCGGCGACCGCCTCAGCTTTACAGCAACCGGAACAGTTACAATTTCCGACAGCCGCTCCACCACACCCGACGGCTCACAGCGCGGCTGGAAAGATCTGATCCGCCAGTTCCCTTTCCCGAACGGAAATGTAGGAACACTGATCGGCCGCATCAGCAGCAGCCAGGCATCCGTCCCCTTTACCATCGGTGCTAACAAGCAGATGGACGTGACCATGGCCGGCAAGCTCTTCCTCAACGTCAACCTGAGCAGCGACCTCTCCGGTGACGGCAGCTATTCCGTCAGAATGAAGCTCTCGAAGTCGCAGACCGCAGTCTCGCCTGCCGCATCCGTGAACCTCGGCAACCTGCTCTCGCCTGCATTGTTCGCCAATATTCCCCGTCGCGTGCAGGACCAGCAGGGCGATCCCGGTGACATGGTGAACTTCGCCATCATCGGAACCAAAAGTCAGGTGCAGAGCGCCTTCACCGCCGCCGGCTGGACCTCTGTCGACAAAACTACGCAGGACGCTATCGTTCATGGCCTGCTGGCAACGCTCCAGCACCAGACCTACACCGAAATGCCGATGAGTACCCTCTACCTCTTCGGCCGTCCACAGGATTTATCTTTTGCCCGCGCCGATCCCATCGCCGTCGCCGCCGTCCGCCACCATCTCCGCGTCTGGCAGACAACCCAGGCCATCGACGGCAAGCCGTTATGGGTAGGCTCAGCCACGCATGACAACGGCTTTGAAAAGGACCAGCGCAACGGCAGCGTCACCCATCACATCGACCCCAACATCGACGTGGAGCGCGACTTCATCCAGCAAAGCTTCGCTGCCGCCGGTGTGCTGACCGGCGCCGCCTATGTCAGCCCCGGTAATCCGTTGACCACGGCCCGCACCGCAACTGGCGGAAACTTCCACTCTGATGGACGCATCGTGGTCATGATGCTGCGGTAAAAATGCACCCCCTTACGCGGTTTTTATTCCAAAGCAGGTACCATATTCGGGAGCATGCGAACACTCGACCTGCTGTTTGGCCGTCCTCTCGCCACCTCAGAAGAACGCGCCGAACAGATCGGTCCCGGCGCGGGCATCCCCATCTTCGGCCTCGATGCCCTCAGCTCCGCCGCATACGGCCCTGAAGCTGCACTGACCCTGCTCATCCCGCTGGGCGCAGCCGGCGTGGCGCACATCGTGCCCATCAGCACGGCCATCATCATCCTGCTCGTCATTGTTTATTTCTCCTACCGCCAGACCATCGAAGCCTATCCCAGCGGCGGAGGCTCCTATACCGTAGCGACCGAGAACCTCGGCAACGGCCCCGGCCTGCTCGCCGCCGCTGCCCTCATGATCGACTACATTCTCACCGCGGCCGTCGGCATTTCTGCCGGAGTGGGCGCGCTCGTCTCCGCCGTCCCCTCTCTGCAGCGGCACACTCTCCTGCTGTGTCTCGGAATCCTCCTCATCCTCACGCTGATCAACATGCGCGGCGTGCGCGACACCGGCGTCGCCTTCATGATTCCCACGTATCTGTTCCTCGGCTCTCTGCTCGTTGTCATCGGCCTGGGCATCTTCCACGTGCTCGCCACCGGAGGCCATCCCACACCCGTCACCGCTCCGCCGCACTTGCCCCCGGCAACTACCGCCCTTACCCTGTGGCTGCTGCTCAAGGTCTTCTCGAGTGGCTGCACCGCCATGACCGGTGTCGAAGCAGTCAGCAACGGCGTCATGGCCTTCCGCGACCCAAGAACAAAAAACGCTAAGGCCACGCTGACCATCATCATCGCCCTGCTCATCGTACTGCTCGCTGGAATCGCTTTCCTCTGCCGCGCTTATGGCATTGGTGCAACCGACCCGGGCAAGCCCGGATATGAAAGTGTCCTCTCGCAACTCACTGCCGCCGTGGCCGGCAAGGGCATCTTCTACTATGTCACCATCGCCTCCATCCTGCTCGTGCTGGCGCTCTCCGCCAATACCGCCTTCGCTGACTTCCCGCGCCTCGCGCGCTCCATCGCCCTGCGCAACTATCTGCCGCACGTCTTCATCCTCCGTGGACGCAGGCTGCTCTACTCGCACGGTATCTACGCGCTGGTCACCTTCACCGCTGCGCTGCTCATTCTCTTCGACGGCGTCACCGACCGCCTCATCCCGCTCTACGCCATCGGAGCATTCCTTGCCTTCACGCTCTCCCAGGCCGGAATGGTCGTGCACTGGTACCGCCAGCGCAATGCCACCGCGCGCATGCTCATCAACGGCATCGGCGCTCTGGCCACTGGCATCACCACCCTCGTTGTCCTGGTAGCAAAGTTCGCTGAAGGAGCATGGGTTACCGCTCTTCTTATCCCCATGCTCATCACCATCATGACCATCGTCCGCCGCCACTACGTGCGCACCGCCAGAGAGACCGCCTGCCCCGATCCCTTGCGCGTCGATGGCCTGCGCCCGCCGCGCGTCATCATCCCCATCGACAAATGGAACCGCATCAGCGAAAAAGGCCTGCGCTTCGCTCTCATGATGTCTCCCGACGTCGAGGCCGTCCACGTCGACTGCGGCGATGAAGAAGACAGCATCTGCCACACCTGGGATGAAAAAGTCCTCAAGCCCGTGCGGGAAGCAAAACTACCCGAGCCTCAACTGGTCACCATCAAATCCCCCTACCGCTTCTTCATCCAGCCGCTGGTCGAGCACGTCCTCGCCGAAGAAAAAAAATACAGCGACCGCCAGATCGCCGTCCTCGTTCCTGAACTCGTCGTAAAGCACTGGTATGAAAACCTGCTGCACAACCAGCGAGCCAACCTGATCAAGCTGATCCTGCTCCTCCGCGGAAGCTCAAGAATCGTAGTCATCAACATCCCCTGGTACCTGAACCGGTAAACTGCGCACAAGTGTCATCCTGAGCGATGAAAAATAGGCTGTCATCCTGAGCGAAGCGCGTAATCGGGGTCCCCGGCAAGCGGTCTTTGCTTGCTGGGGTGAAGTAGCGCGGAGTCGAAGGACCCGCACGAACAATAAGAAACCTGCCCTGAGCAAACTCTAAAGGTTCGTGCGAATTGTTGCGAAGCAACAACCGCTTGTTCGCATCGATAGCCATCACAAGGGGTGCCTCATCCTGTCGCGCCGGTTTTGCGCGATAGGGTGGGATCTACAAATCTCAACCAATCCTCAATATTCCCTTCCCTCAAACTTTTCTGTACCCTTTCCAAGGAGCCTCCTCATCAAAATGAAATTTCGCCTATCATTGCTGCTGACTTTGTCTCTGTTTCTGCCGATGTACACGTATACATTCGCGCAGCCCGCATCCATCAAATTCGATACGCAAACCCGCGTCTTCCGCATCGACGGAGGGAATGTCTCCTATGCCTTCGGCGTCAATGATCTCAACCAGCTCCAGCCCCTTTACTGGGGAGCGCGCCTTGGAGCAGCCGACACGCTAGGCCCCGCCCATGCAAACAGCGGTCACGCCTCCTTCGATCTGTCCGCCAGCAGCACGCCACAGGAGTTCCCCGGCTGGGGCGAGGGCCTTTTCTATGAGCCCGCACTCAAAGTCACTTTCCCTGATGGAAACCGCGATCTCGTCCTCCATTACGTCGACCACACCATCGACGGCAATACGCTCACTGTTCACATGAAAGACAGCGAGCGCAGCATCCTCGTCGATCTCAAATATCAGGTCGACGACAAGACCGGAGTCATCGGACGCTCCGCCATCATCACCAACAAGACCAGAGAGCCTTTCCTCATCGAGCAATCCGCCGCCGCAACCTGGTCGCTGCCCGACAGCTCCGACTACTGGCTCTACTACCTCACCGGCCGCTGGGCCGGCGAATGGAATGTACAGCACGAAGCCATCCGCCCCGGCGCGCGTGTCATCGAAAGCCGCCGCGGCTCCACCGGCCACCAGAACAACCCCTGGTTTGCCATCGAGCGCGGCAACTCAACCGATCAGGACAACGGCAACGTATGGTTCGGCGCCTTAGGCTGGAGCGGCTCCTGGCGTATCACCATTGAGCAGGACACGCTCGCCCAGGTGCGCATCACCGGCGGCTACAACCCATTCGACTTCGGCTACAGGCTCGCCCCCGGCGAAAAGCTCGAAACCCCCGTCTTCTATGGCGGATTCACCGCCCACGGCATCGGCGGAGCATCGCGCCTCTTTCATCAATTCGAACTGGCAAACATCCTGCCTCAAGCCCCAAAACCCAAGCCTCGCCCCGTCCTCTACAACTCATGGGAGGCGACTGAATTCAACGTCACTGAACAGGGCCAGGAAGCCCTTGCCGAAAAGGCAGCAAAGATCGGCGTCGAGCGCTTCGTCGTCGACGACGGCTGGTTCGGCCAGCGCAAAGATGACCACGCCGGACTCGGCGACTGGTACGTGAACAAGGAAAAATTCCCCAATGGCCTCAAGCCCCTCATCGACAAAGTGCACTCCCTCGGCATGGACTTCGGCCTCTGGGTCGAGCCCGAGATGGTCAACCCCGACAGCGACCTCTACCGCAAGCATCCCGACTGGGTCCTGAACTTCACCGGACGCCAGCGCACCGAAGGCCGCAACCAGCTTGTGCTCAATCTCGCCCGCCCGGATGTGCGCGACTACGTCTTCCACTTCCTCGACCAGCTTCTCAGCGAAAACGACATCGCATTCATCAAGTGGGACTACAACCGCAACTGGGCCGAGCCTGGCTGGCCTGCCGTCGCACCCGACGAGCAGAAGAAGGTCTACGTCAAGTACGTTGAAAACCTCTACTCCATCCTCAAGGACCTCCGCGCCAAGCACCCCAAGGTGGAATTCGAATCCTGCTCCGGCGGCGGCGGCCGTGTCGACCTCGGCATCCTCCGCTACACCGACGAAGTCTGGCCCTCCGACAACACCGACCCCTTCGACCGCCTCACCATCCAGGACGGATTCACCTACGCCTACACCCCCGGCGTCATGATGGCCTGGGTCACCGATGCGCGCCGCACCACCACATCCACCGAGTACCGCTTCCTCTCCTCCATGCAGGGTTCCCTGGGAGTAGGCGCAAACCTCAACCACTGGCAGGACGCCGACTTCGCAACCTCCAGCCACCTCATCGCCGAATACAAGCAGGTTCGCGAAACCGTCCAGCACGGAGCGCTCTACCGCCTCATCGCGCCCACCAACGGCAGCGAGTACTCAGCGACAGAATCCGTAGCCGCCGACGGCAGCCAGGCCGCAGTCTTCGCCTTCCTGCACTCCAGCCAGTTCGGCTACCCTTATCCGCGCCTCTTCCTGCGCGGCCTCGATAGCAGCGCACAATACCGCCTCCACTGGATCACAGAAAAACCCGGTGCCCACCTCCCTGAAACCGCCAGCGGAGCCTACTGGATGGAACACGGCGTAAACCTCAACCTGCAAGGCGACTTCCAGGCCACAGCCTTCCGCCTCGACAAAGTGCAATAAACGCAGCCATCACAACTTAATGAATTGTCATCCTGAACGATGAAAAATTTAGTTTGTCATCCTGAGCGGAGCAAAGCGGAGTCGAAGGACCTGTTTTTAATGCATCGGTAACCACCACAAAGGGTGCCCCAGAGCCTGCCCTGAGCCTAGCCGAATGGGTTCGCGAAGCTAACCTGGGTGGTTTCGCAGGATGGCCTATTTCGCGTGGCGGCTCTCGCCTTCGCTCATGTCATCCGTATACTTGCCGCCCAGCTCCTTGCTGACACCGTCCGGCCCCAGCTGATGATAGGTACGGAATTGCTTCCGGACCTTCCTTTCGGTGAGATGGTATTGCTTGCAGAAATCACCATCCGAGAGCGAATCCTTCGGGTCATGCTGCGTAGACCCTATCGACACGATTGCCGTAGAAGGCAGTGGATAGCGCTGCCCCCAGCCGTCTTCGCCCGGTGTCTCGGAGTGTTTGCCTCCAAGCATCTTGACTACTCCATCCGGCCAGTCCGTCGAGAGTGTATTCCCAGAGCGTGCCTGCCAGGTAAAGGTTTTTTCATGGAGTACTACAGTGCCATCGATCCAGCAGCCGGGGAAGTCGTAGAGATCATGGAGATCGTCGTCTTTCAGGAGATGGTAGGTGGCAAACATGCGTCTCACGTGAGGTTCCGTGAGTTTAAAAGAAAGACAATCCAGGGAACTGGACACATCGTTGGGATCAGACTGAGAATGTCCGATCGTGATCTTTGCTTGAGCAGGAAGCCGGTAACTCGCAGCTTTATTCGCTGCAGCCGGTAGGGCGGCCAGAATTGCAATCAGGAAGGCCCGCGTCAGCATCACGCTCTCTTCACCATTTCCCCGCAAGCAATCTTCAATGATCTAAGCGGACAATCATAGTCTATATTCGCGCGGCGCTACTTCCCGCCGTCATCCGTATACCTGCCACCCAGAGTTTTCTTGACCCCGTCCGGCCATGTCGTCTCCATCGTGTTTTCCGGCTGACTGCTCCAGGTATAGGTCTTGCCCTGAAACTGGATCGTGCCCTCAATCCAGCACGGAAGATAGTCGTATTTGTAGTGAAATTCCTCACCAGTCAATTCATGGTAGGTTCGGAATTTCATCCGGACTTGGCGTTCTGTCAGGTGATAGTTCTTGCAGTAAGCTGAGTCCGCAAGCGAATCCTTCATATTGCGCTGAAGCGGGCCTATAACTATTGCTGCTGTGGAAGGAAGCGGATAATGTCTCCCCGGGCTAGAGGCAAACAGCGCCAGAAGGAGCAGCCATTTACCAGACAGCATCTTTGGCCTCTCCTTATCATTTCCCGGTACTATTTCCCGCTCAGATCGTCCGTGTGCTTGCCCCCCAGCATCTTGTTGACACCATCGGGCCAAGTGGTCTCCATCGTGTTGCCCAGTTCGCTGGAGAAAGTGTAGGTCTTTCCATTGACCTCTATCGTGCCATCAATCCAGCATGGGTAATTCATATAGGAGTCGTGGTATTCGCTGTCACGGAGCTTGTGATAGGTACGGAACTGTTCCCGGACCTGCACCTCAGTAAGGTTGTAGTCCTTGCAGGCCAAAAGCGCCATGGAATGGGGGTACTTATGGCTCACATATTTCTCCCCAATCCTGATAACCGAGGACTTCGGCAACGGATAATGGATGGCACCGGAAAAGAGAGCCAGCGCTACAAGGACCTTACCAGACAGCATCTGCGGCCTCCCCGGGGTTTTTAGAAGATACCTGGGGATGACGGTAGACATCCGTCCGCTTCAGGTTAAGGGATGCAAGCAATTCACGGACAAGCCATTGCAGCTTGTGCTGCTGGTCATCGGTAGGCTTCTCATATGTGTCTTTGCCCAGGTAGAGGCCCACAATTTCGATACCGATGGAATCCGAATTCCCCGGCCAGCGTTTGGGGTATGGTTTCTTCTGCTCCCGAGGATTGACAATACTCGGAGGCTGCCAGCGGCTATAAAGCTTCTCTTCCTCGGGAATACAGGTGTGCATCTCGTAGCACCTTGGAAGGAGCGGGCCGACATGCCAGCATTTCTTCTTGAGAGGCACGACCTGGTACACAGTCCCGTCCTTGTCAATCAGGAAGTGAGCCCCTGTGCCCTTTGGACCAGTCCGGTATCCGGCCAAGGTCCCTTTGGCCGTGGAAGAATTAGTTTGGTGGACCACAATCGCATTGATATGCACCAGTGGTCCATGCGCGATCTGTGGGATGAGTTCGACCTTGACCTTCGAATCCCGAATGACTCCGTCCTGATCCATGGTCAACATGGTCAGTTCCCCATCTTCATATCAATGAAGTTCTTCGAGTCGAGTGCGGGCTGCAGGGTTAGGCTGAGCACATGGTTGACGCCTCCGCCGCCCTGGGTGTGGAAGCCCGAAATCCATCCCTGAAAGCTATACGTACAGATGGCGTCCTGCTGGGCATCATCCTGCCAGAACTCGACCTTGATGGCCTTGATCTGTCCCGGGTAGCGATGTTCGCCAGGTTGAAGAGGTTCTGCAGCGTCCCAAACGGCATGTTCTTGGTGTCGTGGATATCTACATCGCAGCTGATGGCGCACCGCAGGGTGCCCATTTGCGGCATCCCGGTGTGGTCGTGATCGGTGTCTACGCCCACGTGGGCGGACATGGCATTGAACTTGGTTCCATCGATGGTGACCGTTGCATTTGAAGGCTGTGCCATAGAGGTACCTCCCGCAATTCGAGATTTAACACGAATCGCCGTCTTCTCTGCAACTCGCCCTTTTACATTTTGTCGCGCAGCACGATGATCGCGATTCAGCGACGATCTGGGAAATGATTCGCTATTGATCAGGACGCAATCTTTACGCGTTTCTTCCGCTCCGACAAGTAATACACAACCACCCCCGCCCCCACCAGAAACACCGTAGACCCAATCACCTTAACCACCGCCAGAGGCTTATTCGGCTCCTCCTCCGGAGGAATCACCGAAAGCACAATCGTCAGCAGCGTAGTCAGCAAACCAGTCAAAGCCAGCAAAACAGCACGAAGCTCACGGCCCGGCATCCGCAGCCGGATCATCGAAAGAAACAGCAGAGCAAACGGAATGAAATAAGTAATGATCGACATGCTCACCAGCACGTCATAAGCGCTGCGCACCGTGCTCCCCGCCTGGCTCAGCAGCGCGCAAAGCATCCCCGCCAGCCCATAAACCCCAATCGCAACCCACGGAGTGCGCCACCGCGGATGCACATGCCCGAACACCGGAGGCAGATAGCGATCGATCCCCGCCACAAACGGCAGCCGCGAAGTAGAAGAGAGAAACGTGGCCGCTCCGCCCACGCTGTTCAGCACCACCAGCAGCACCACCGGAGCAATCAGCCATCCCAGCCCCATTTTCGAGCACATCAGCTGAATAGCGTTGGCAAATCCGCTCAATCCGCTGACAACGGAGCTCGGCAGAGCCACCAGCATGGCCACCGTCCCGGCAATGTAGCCGAGCGTGATCAGGACAGCAGCCAGAATCAGCGCCCGCGGGATCGTGCGCCGCGCGTCTTTGATCTCTTCACCCATAAACGATCCCGTCTCGCACCCGCCAAAGGCAAAAAAGATCGTCGACCAGAAGACCGCATTCTTCAAATCCGCATGAGGCACCAGATTGCGCCACGAAAAATCCGTAGCCGAGCCATAATGCTTCGCAAACACCACCGACAACCCAATCAGCACCGTCACCGGAATCCACGTCCCCAGCGCGCAGACACTGTTCAACCACTTCCCATGCTTCAGCCCGATGATGTTCAGAATGGTGATGAGAGCAAGCCACCCCAGCGCAAACACCAGATAGTACGAAGCCCTGTTCGCCAGATACTGGCCCGATTTCCCCGCCGCAAAAAGCGCGCTGCCCGCGCCGAAATAAAGCACCGCCGGGAAAAAAGGCAGATTGCTCATCCAGTAAGTCCACGCAGCAATGAACCCTGTAAAGTCCCCAAAGGCCCGCTGCGTCCAAACATACAGTCCGCCTTCGTCCGGATAGCGCGAAGAAAGCTCCAGCACGCAGCCCGCAAGCGGCACATAAAAGAACAGGCAGGCAAACACCCAGATCGGAATCGTGCTCGGCCCCGCAGCCGCCGCCGTTGCAACCCAGCGCAGGCTCAGCCCGCTCGCCAGATAGTAGAGCGTCAGATCAAACAGCCCCAGTTCGCGCGCAAGTTTTTGAGTAGCGGGTTTTTCCAGCATGAAGAAGATATTCGCGCCAGCATACCGTCTGCCCAACACGAAAACCACAACTATTTAGCCGGAAGCAATGAAAACTACGTTGCCATCCCCGAGCAACAAAATTTCCAGCATGTCATCCTGAGCGAAGCGCGCAGCGCGAGTCGAAGGACCCGCAGGAACTTGAAAAGCCCGTCCCTGAGCGAAATCTAAGCGTTCCTGCGAATCGTTGCACAGCAACGACCGCTTTTTAGCTTCGGTAGGCACCACAAGGGGTGCCCCAGAGCCTGCCCTGAGCGTAGTCGAAGGGTCGCGTAGCTAACCTGGGTGGTTTTGCCCCAATAGGGTAGGAGACCACAACTCTCAATCAACCTTGTCATCCTGAGCGAAGCGAAGGACCTGCTTTTCGTGTCGATAGCCACCACAAGAGTGGGAAATCACAACCGAAGCTATGATTACCAAAATCCCGCCGGATATCGGGTGCCCCATCCTTTCGCGCTTTTTGCGAAAGGGTGGGAAAGCAAAATTTTCATATCAACATAAACCCGGGACTATTCAGCGCCAAGATCCCGCAACACAGCCATCGCAGCATTCCTCCCATTGATCCCGATCACACTCCCACCCGGATGCGTACAAGCCCCGCAAAGATAAACGCCCTTCATAGGAGTCCGCGCCGTCAACCGCTCCGACCACATATAAGCAGGCAGACACTCCCCCTGAAAAATATGACCGCCCGTAAGCCCGACCTTCTCCTCAATGTCCGGAGGCCCCAGCACCTGCACATCGATCACAGCACCCTCGATATTGCTGCAGAATCGCCCCAGCGAACCAAGCACAAGCCTGCGAACCTCATCGCGCCGCTCATCCCACGTGCTCTGCTCGAACCGGTAAGGAACATACTGCGCAAACACGCTCATCGTGTGATGTCCTTCAGGAGCAACGCTCGCATCATGCACACTCTGAAAATAAAGCTCGCACCACAGATGTTCGGGTAAGCGTCCAGCACGAGCCGCAGCATAACCCTCCTTCCACTCAGACTTGGTAAGAGGCGCATTGATCTGCCCAAAATGATGAGGCTCCAGCATCCCCGGACGCGCCGTGAAACTCGGAAGCTCGCGCAGCAGAACATTCAGCTTGACCGTACACCCCTCAATCGGCACAGACTCGACCTTCGCCTTCCACTTGCCATCAGCGGCCGCGCCAAGCATCGTCAACGTGCGCTTGGGATCAGCATTCGATACTACAACCGGAGCACTGATGCGCTCGCCGCTCTCAAGCAGCACGCCCTCTCCCGGCAGAATCGCAGCCACCGGAACTCCGGCAGCTACAGTCGCTCCAGCCTCGCGCGCCGCATCGCAGAAGTAGAACGAGACCATGCCCATTCCGCCCTTCACGTATCCCCACATGCCCGGCATGCCGCCCAGCCTGCCCGAAGAATGATGAAAGCGAATCGAAGCTGTGCCCGCATCAAACGGACTCGCATTCGTCCCGATCACTCCCTGCCCCAACAGCGCCACCTGCAAACGCTCGTCCTGCAAATAGTGCTCGACAAACTCCGCCATCGACCAATCAAACAGCAACTTCCGCGCCTCATCGTCATTCCCCAACCGCTCCTCGATCTGCTCGCGCGCAGGAGCATCGCCAATCCACACATCTCCATCGCCCGCCGGACGCAGCGCATCACGCAACCGCCGCACCACGTCGCTCATTGCACGCCAGCCTTCAACATCACCGGGACTGAAGCGGCGGATTTCCTCCTCGCACTTCGCATCCTCATCCCAGAGCTGCACGCTGCTCCCATCAGGAAACGGCACAAACAACCCGTTCACCGCAGGAGTCCAATCAAACCCACGCTGCGGCAGATTCAGCTCTTCCACCACCAGCGGATGCAGCAGCCCCGCAAGATACGCACACGGAGACATCCTCACTCCTGGAAAAGGCTCTTCAACCGTGCAGGCTCCGCCGACACGCTCACGTGCCTCCAGCACCAGAACGCGCTTCCCCGCGCGCGCCAGGTAAGCGGCGCATGCAAGACCGTTGTGCCCCGCGCCCGCGACAATCACATCCCAGGCGCGCTGCGCCAGGTCTTTAACCGGAAGAGGCAGCCCGATCCTGCCTAAAACATCTGCAGTTAAGTTCTGGTTATTGGTCATGAGTATGGCCGCAGATTACATCAAAGGGAAACGCTCGCGCACTTCATACCGCGAACCGGATGACTCCGTGAAACTCTGATACAGCAGAAACTCCCGCGCAAGAAATGCAGGCAGCATCGGAACCGGCTGCTGCTCCACCACCTTCCGCAGCCGCTTGAAATCAGGCGCTGGCCCGCGCCCCTTGTTGCGCGCCAGCGTAATATGCGGAGCATAAGGCCGGTCTTCCGGCTCAAAGCCGCAATGCTGCAGCGCCTGCGCCGTCTGCTGATGAAGCGCAGTCAATGTCTCAGTAGCTTCGACCGCCACATGAAAAACCCCGGCACGCTCAAAGAAGCCAGGCTCCGCCAATCGAATCTCAACCTCATGCGCCTGCACCAATTTCAGCTGGTCAACAACACAGGCATACTTCGCATCATCCACTTCGCCAAGAAATTGCAGCGTCACATGCCACAGCTCCGGCACATACCATCGCAATTGCGGAAAATCCCCGCTCAGCCCACCCACATACACAGCCAGAGCATCTTCCGTCTCGCGTGATAACGCCATGCCAACAAAGAGCCGCACACCACCACTCTACTTCCGCAGCAAGCCCAGAGTCTGCTCCGCAACATTCCATCCGGAAACATGAACCACTGCATTCTCCGGAACACGCGCAGGAAGCACAGTCGTCAGCGTGCGCGATTCACCCGGCATCAGCGAAACATAATTATCCGACCACACAACCGGCGTGACATCCTCCCCGTGACCATCCTCGACAGCAACCGCAACCTGAAACGCCAGTGCCTTCGAAGGATTACGCAGCCGCAGCTCCACGACCTTTCCCTGCATTGAAGCTGCCGCTTCAACCCTGGCCTTCGGCAAAGACTCCAACGCCGTCATATCCTCATGCGTAATCGCAGGCGTATGTGTGTACTTCGTCTTCGGCCAGTCAAATGTGGTTAAAGCAGCAGGCACCCAGTAGAAATTCCGGCTTACCACTTCGCCCGATTCCTTCCTGAGCGTCAAATCCACAAAATAAACTTTGGAGCCTTCAGAAAAAACAGAATCCGGAATCGCAATAGCGCGCTGCGACGCATCCGCATCGACCGTAACTTCCTGCTCCTTGCTGAAAAGCTCTTTCAAATCGATGTCATAGACACTCGCCTTCACCACCAGACGCGGAGAAGCCTGATACATGCTGTTCGCCACAACCACACTGTGGTCGTCATACGAATACTGCACATGCAGCGGCTCGCACGCCTTCTTCGTCCCGTAATACCCGCCACCCACATTGAGGTAGTAGTCATACAAGTGCCATATCGTCGAAGGCCACGCATTGTTCAGCATCCACTGAATCACGCCCGTCGATGTGTACTTGTTGCGCGTGTACGCTTCGTACATCGCGCGCTCACCGTTGTACGTCATCGCCTGCGCCACGCGCACGTAGTCTTCAAGATTCTGCGGCGCGCCATACGTTGCCTTCATCGCATCATCAAAGACCGTCAGCGTCTTGAACCCGCCGCCGCCGTTATGCAGATTCCATGCATCACTCGTCTGCGGCCATAACTGATCTTCAGGAATAAATTTCTTCAAACTGCTCAGCTTCGGAATCGCCGGCCCCGGGCTCGTCTCCGTATTAAAGCCATAACCGCCGCCATGCTTCTCCGTATCGACATACCAGTACGACGGAGCGACGTAATCGTATGGCCCCGACATCTTCACGCCGCTCTTCCCCGTCACCGTCGTAGGCTTCGCCGAAGCCGATGACAGAAGTGGATTCGGCCAGTGCGTCTGCGCCTCCACGTCAAGATACATGCGCTCTACATCGGCCGGCGGCGGATTGTCGCTGCCATTCAGCCACACCAGCAAACTCGCATGGTCCCGGATGCGCAGCATCTGCGCGCGCAGCGACGCCTGCGCCACCTGGTAATTTTCCGGCGTCCACTTGTCCCAGTGCTCCCACTGGTCGCAGCAGCACCACCCCAGCAACACAAGAATGCCCTGCTCATCAGCCAGGCGGAAAAAGTCATCTGTCTCCAGCTTGCCTTCCAGGCGAATCGCATTCAGATGCATGTCGCGCACCAGCGCAAACTGTTCGCGCAGCCGCGTCGGATCTTCGCGCAGCAGCATGTCCTGCGACCACCCCGCGCCGCGAATCAGAATCGGCTTGCCATTCACGCGAAAGAGCCGATAGCCCTTGTCCGTAAGCTCAGAAGTCATTTCACGGATGCCGAAGCGTTCCGACTTCTCATCCGAGATTCTGCCATTCTCCACAAAACGAAGACTCATCGTTTCCAGGTGCGGCGCGCCCACCTGGTAAGGCCACCACACCGCCGGGTTCTTCACCTGCAGTTGCGCAAATTTCTCCGGATCAAAGACGACAGTCTTATCTTCATTCGGATTCAGATCAACTTCCTGCTCGATTCTGATTCCTGCAACCGTGCCGGTTACAATTCCATGCTGAGGCTTGTCTGTCGCGTTGTGAAGCTCCGCGTAAACCGTCAGGTTCGCCTGCTTCAGCGAAGCATCGGTGAAGTGCGTAACCGCCAGCGGCGAGCGCAGCGCCACAGGCCCGCTTGTCACCAGCTCCACTCCGCCCCACAAACCCATGTCCTTATCCGGAGGACAAGGATTCCAGTCCACCCAGTTGATGCCCAGGTCTTTCTCAGTAGGAGCAAAAGTCTCCACCGCCACAACATTCGGTTTGCCGGCCGCAACCTTGTCCGTTACATCGAACTCATACGTGCGATATGCGCCCGCCACCTGCGAAGAATCCGCAATACGCTTGCCGTTGATCCAGAGATTCGCGCGATAGTTGATTCCGCCAAACTTCAGCCAGAGCGTGCGCCCTTTCTCCGCCGCAGGCACAACAAATTCCTTGCGATACCACCAGCCGCAGCGATACGGACTGTCCTCCGGCATCGGCAGATTCGCAAAATTGTGCGCGACCGGATACGTCGTCCCCGGAATGTCACGCAGGTTCGTGCCGAAATACGGCTGCTTATAAACACCCGCATTCACCTGCACTGACAGCACCGTGGCCGGCACCGCAGTTTTGTACCAGCCTTCCGGACGAAAGTCAGCAGTCGAAATGCTCTCGCCCCCAGCCTGTAGCTTGCAAGCCGACTGCACACTCCAGCCATCGCGCAAAACATCTGCACGCGCCGCAAGACAACTCAGAATCAGCGCAGCAAAACAACCCGCGACTCGTCGCAACATCATCAGGCCAATCTCTCTAAGCGGGTGCCCCAGGTTCGCGTATCGGGGTCCCCGGCGCGCGCGGTGTTCGCGCGTTGGGGTGAGTAGCTAACCTGGGGTAGTTTCTCATTCAGACAAAAGAATGAGTACAAAAGCACAATCTAAGCCAGCTCTTTCGGAGCAGCCCGCAGAGCAATCTCCACCGTCTGACTGCCGAATCTCGGATGCTTCGCCGTGAGCCGCGCCGTTCCAACCTCTTCCTTTGCGCGAACCCACACCGCGCCCGTGCCGCCAAACAGCGCAAACGGATTATCCCCGATCAGCTCCGCAGGCCCCTCCAGAGTGAACGCAATCGCATCATTCGCATAAGGACGAATCGCATCAAACTCATCCGTCACCCGCATCACCACCCGCGTCACGTCCGCGCCATCGGCCATCAACTCGGTATCATCTGCATGGATCGAAAATTTTTGATCCGCTCCCTGGCCTGAATAGGTCTTCGAAATTACCTGCTTGCCTTTGAGATATCCATCAATGCGCAGATCACCCCACTTCTCCTTGTATTTCCTCAGATCGATGCTGAATGGCGCGTACTTCAGATGGTTGAACTGCTCGTGGTCCGGATCAGCCTCTGCAAACAGCGCCCACTCTCCTTTGCTCTTCACGTAGAGCTTCAGATGGTCGCAGTTCGAACAGATCATCGCCACCGTAAAGCCCACAGCCTCATCGCTGCGCGCCCAGTGAAACGCCGGCTCCAGCACAATCTCTTCTTCCGGATCGCACTGCGATTTATAAAATCCTGCCGCCGGCTTCGGCTCACGAAAGATGTCCGTCACCCCGTGATAGCAGATGCGGTCGCCCGCGCCAAAATCAAAGTGCGTGTTGTAATCAAACGCGCACCAGCCAATGCCGCCCGCATATTGCGGATTCGACGCCAACTGGTCATGGATGCGCGCGTGGCGAATCGTATGCTCGCGGTGCCGCACATTGTCATCCACCGTCTTCACCGGATACGTATGCCCCACAAACTCCGTGTTCAGATAGCGCGGATGGTTCGGCGGCTTCAGCGGCCATCCAAAATCATTCACCGTAAACACATCTTCCAGAAACTCCGATCCCTGAAAGTTACGGATACCGCCTGTCTGCCGCGTCTGGTCCAGCTTGTGCGCCATCGCGTTTGTGCGCACATAGAAATCATGGTTATCGTGCGACTCGTTGATGCGCACCCCCCACAGCACAATCGAAGGATGGTTCCAGTCGCGCCGGATCATGCGGCTCACATTGTCGACTGCAATATCCTGCCACGCCAGGTCGCCGATATGCTGCCATCCCGGAATTTCCTCGAGCACCAGCAGCCCATATTCATCGCACGCATCCAGAAAATGCCGCGACTGCGGATAATGCGAAGTCCTCACAATGTTGCAATGCAGCTGCTTGCGCAGAATGTAGGCATCGCGCCGCTGCGCGCGTCCCGCCATCGCCTGCCCCACAAAGGGAAATGTCTGGTGCCGGTCAAGCCCGCGCAGTTTGATGACCTTGCCATTCAGCTCAAAGCCATGATCGGTAAACTCCGCATGCCGGAAACCCATGCGGCGCGACTCTTCATCTATCACATGCCCGCCGCGCAGCAGCTGTACGCGTACGGTATAAAGCTTCGGACTCGCCAAATTCCAAAGCTCAATACCGCTCAATTTCCCAAATGTAACTGTATGAGGCACAGATTCCGCCGCCGCGGCTGAAGACGCAACCTTCTGCGATGCCTTGGCAACTGTTCTGTCGCCGTCCAGCAGAACAGCCTCAAGCGTCAGCGTCTCCCGCGAAGCCTCCAGATGCTCGACAAAGCACTGCACATCGAGCGAAGGGCTTCCGCTCAGCACATCCTTCGGCTGCGCAAAAATATTTTCAAGAAACGTAGAAGGCACAACCCGCAGCGCCACCTCGCGATAGAGGCCGCCAAAGGTCAGATAATCGATCTGGTATCCAAATGGAGGAATGTCCGCCCGCTCCGTCGAGTCCACATCCACCGCCAGCACATTCTCGCCATCGAAATTAAGGTGCGGCGTCAAATCGAAAGAGAAAGGCGTATAGCCGCCCTTGTACTCACCCAGCCGCGTCCCGTTGATCCAGACCGTTGACGCCGTCATCACGCCTTCGAAATCCACAAACACATGCTTGCCCTTCGCCTCCGCCGGCAGGCGAAACTTCCTGCGGTACAGCGAAACAAACTCATATTCCTTGTCATCGAAGCCATGCCACGGCAGGCGGATATTCGTATGCGGCACCACCGCACGCTCAAAGCCAGAATCATCAAAGCCCGCGTCATGCCCGCCTTCCACAAATTTCGGACTGTAACGCCACCCGCGATTGATCGGCAGCACCAGCCGCCCCTGCCCGCCTGAATCTCCATCCGCCTCACGGCCCTCAGCAAACACTCGCCCACCCATCGCGGCCCCGGCCAGCAACGCGCCGCCGGTCTTCATAAAGTCACGCCGATCCATACTGCCTCTCACAAAATGAAATCGCTTTCAATTTTTAGGGACGTACAAAACGATAAATGATTCGCCACAACTCGTGAAGCAAAGAAGGTTGGCTTATTGTCTGGTAGAGGTCAATTTTCTGAGTTGCCAAAGACATAGCTCAATCAATGCATAGGTTTGTCAGCACCAAATAGCAAATAACTTGCCAGAAGCCGGACTAGCAGATGATCATGAAACCCAAACCGCACCTGGAGCGATCCATGCAAGAGGAACAAATACGTGAAGCCCTGAATAAACACTGGCTCGCGTCGGCAGCCGGCGATGCAAACGCGGAACACGATATTTACGATGACGACGCCATCTGTGATTATCCTCAGTCTGGTGAGCGAATCCTCGGGCGAAGCAATTTGCAGGCCTTGCGGAGTCATCATCCCGGCAAACCGTCAGGCTTCAACGTCAAGCGAATTCTCGGAAATGGTGATCTCTGGATCACGGAATACACCATCATTTACCAGGGGCGCCCCGCATACACATTGAGCATTATGGAGTTCCGCAACGGTAAGGTCGTACACGAGACACAATATTTCGCAGATCCCTTCGATGCGCCAGCCTGGCGGAGCCAATGGGTTCAGAGGATGGCGTAACGCCACATTCAATGCAACCGACTTTCAAGACATTCCTTCCCCTCCGCGCCCTCGCGGTCTGCGCTTTACAGAGCACTCTGGTAGCGAGCCTCCTGGCGCAGGCGCACAGTCCCGCCACTCCACCACCAACCGGAGTCAAAACCCGCATCTGCAAAGACCGCACCATCCCGCAGCTCATCGATGTCACGCAGAAATCAGGCATCCGCTTCAAACACCTCTCCGCGCCGGAAAAGAAGTACATCGTCGAATCCATGAGCGGCGGCGTCCTTGTCATCGACTACGATCGCGACGGCTGGCCCGATCTCTACTTCACCAACGCGCCCACCGTCGACATGGCCCTCAAAGGTGAAAAGGCCCGCGGCGCGCTCTACCACAACAACCACGACGGCACTTTCACTGACGTCACCGATAAGGCCGGCATCGCCACTCCCGGCTTCGCCATGGGCGGAGCCGTAGGCGACTACAACAACGACGGCTGGCCCGACCTCTACATCACCTGCCTCGGCGGCAACATCCTCTATAAGAACAACGGCGACGGCACCTTCACCGATGTGACGAAACAGGCAGGCGTAGCTGACGGCCGCTGGTCCGCAGGCGCTGCATTCGGAGACTACGACGGCGATGGATTTGTAGACCTCATGGTTACAAATTACGTCGACTTCAAGCTCACCGACCTGCCCGGCTTCGGCAAAGCGCCCACCTGCAAATACCGCGGCATCGACGTGCAATGCGGCCCGCGCGGACTCCGCGGCGCAGGCGATGCCCTCTTTCACAACAACGGCAACGGCACCTTCACCGATGTCTCGAAAGCCGCAGGCGTCGACGACTCCAACGGCTACTTCGGACTCGGCGTCGTCTGGTCAGACTTCAACAACACCGGCCGCCCCGACCTCTACATCGCCGACGACTCCACCCCCAACTTCCTCTACAAAAACGAAGGCAACGGCAAGTTCACTGAGATCGGCCTCGAGTCCGGAACCGCCGTCAGCGCCGACGGCTCCGAGCAAGGCTCCATGGGCGTTGCCATCGGCGACTACAACCACACCGGACGCTTCTCCATCTACGTCACCAACTTCGTCGATGAAAACAACGCGCTCTATCGCAACAACGGCAAATATGACTTCAGCGAAGTCTCCTACGACTCCGGCGTAGGCCTTCCGACGCTTCCTTATGTCAAGTGGGGCAATGCCTTCGTCGACATCGACAACGACGGCTGGCTCGACCTCATCGCCGTCAACGGACAGGTCTATCCCCAGGTCGACTCCCTTCCCTCAGGCGCGCGCTATCGCCAGCCCAAGAACCTCTTTATGAACGAGCGCGATGGGACCTTCTGCGACGCAGGCCAGCAGGCCGGCCCCGCGCTCGAAGAGCCGCGCGTGAGCCGCGGCCTCGCCGTCGCCGACTTCGACAACGACGGCAACCTCGACATCGTCGTCTCCGACATCGACGGCCAGCCCATGCTCCTGCACAACCAGGGCATCCCCGGAACGCACTGGATCAGCTTCGAGCTCGCCGGAACCAGAAGCAACCGCCTTGCCCTCGGCGCGCGCGTCACCATCACCGCCGGCGGCATCACGCAGACCGATGAAGTCCGCAGTGGCGGCAGCTATCTCTCCCAAAGCGATCTGCGCCTGCACTTCGGCCTTGGTAAAGCCGCAAAAATCGACTCAGTAGAAATCCGATGGCCCTCCGGCTCTGTAGAAAAGCTCGCCAACCTCGACGCCGATCGCTTCTACTCCGTCCTCGAAGGATCAGGCCTCGTAGCCCCTGAAAAAATCAGGCCCTTACATAAAAAGTAATTTTCATATATGAATTCCACGATTTGACAAAGCGTCTTCATCCCTCCATCGCCGTCCCGCCTCCAAACGATTTCTCTAGAGATGCCGCACCTTTGCAGCCCTCGGCAGAAAACATGTCGGTTCCCACTTCAGGCCCCATCTACCCAATACCTGTCATAGAGCGGTATAACTCGGCGTCCACGCCGAATCAGGAAATGCAACAACACATGTTGATGAAATAAAACGATTAAATGCAATAAATACATAGCCATATGCCGTCATGCCGTCTCCCGCGGGATAACTACTCTGGCCCCTCGCACGCTTCCCCGCTTGACAACTGAATCCCCAAAGTCGCCTAATGTTGAACGCGGTTGTTGTGGTCACAAATACTCCACTCAAACCGTTTACTAAACAGGTTTCTGAAGACTGGAAAGATTTTTCACAAGTAATTTTAAGTATGTTTTAGACAAGTGGAGCATCAGGAAAATCCAGTCCATAAGTCTATACAGGTAAACAAACTTAAGCGGACAGCCCCCAACCAGAGGCGCCCCGCTTTTTGCACCAGCATTAGGAGGCAAATTCAATGAGGCGAGCTCTCGTCTGTCTTGCCGCAGCATTTCTGCTGTGGCATTCGGCATTTGCTCAGAAAATCACCGGTTCCATCACCGGCACAGTTTCTGACACCAGCGGCGCAGCCGTTCCCGGCGCTACCGTCACCGTCACCAACACTGCAACCAACAAGGTATACACCGTCACCACCGACTCGCAGGGCGGCTACACCATCCCTGAACTGCCCGAGTCCACTTATCAGGTTGACGTCAAGGCGCCCAACTTCAAGGAATTCGTCACCAAGGGGGCTGTCGTTCACGTCGCCACCACCACCACGGTCGACGCGCAGCTCCAGCTCGGCAGCGTAAGCGAATCCGTCACCGTGGAGGCCAATGCCATTCAGGTGCAGACTGACAGCGCCTCGCTCGCCCAGGTCGTCGACGGCACGCAGGTCAAGGAGCTGCCCCTCAACGGCCGCAACTTCGTCGAGCTCACACAGCTCCAGCCCGGCGTCTCTGCCGCCAACGGATTCACCAACACCGGCAAGGGCCTCAACGGCGGCGTCGACATGTCGATCAACGGCAACCCTACCACCAACAATCTGTTCCTGGTGGATGGCGTCAACAACAACGACGTCGGCTCCAACCGCACCATCCTGATCTATCCGTCCGATGAAGCCATCGCCGAATTCAAGATGCTGCTCAACAGCTATGGCCCTGAATATGGACAGGCCTCCGGCGGCATCATCAGCATCGTCACCCGCAGCGGCAGCAATGCCTTCCACGGCAGCGCCTTCTACAGCGGACGCAACGACGCGCTCGACTCCTACGATTACTTCACCGCTCCCACCGCGGGCACCGGACTTCCGCTCGACGGCAAGGCAAAGGATCGTCGCAACGACTGGGGTTACTCCATCGGCGGCCCCATCAAGAAAGACAAGCTCTTCTTCTTCTGGAGCGAGGAGTGGAACCACTGGATCAAGGGCCGCCAGGTCAGCTCCTGCGTACCTACCGCAGCAGAGCGCGCCGGAGATTTCTCGACCCTCGGCTGTAACACCTCCGGCCTTCCCGATTTCAGCAATGTGCCCGCATCGCAGCTCGCCGGTCCGCACACTCTGAACTCGGTGGATCCGGCCACGGCCACCATGCTGCAGATGCTTCCGCTGCCTACCACTGCGAATGGCGCTCTCAACTCCAACGGCCAGAACTGGTCAGAGTCTCTGCCCACTGGTCTCTTCTGGCGCCAGGAAAACGCCCGCATCGACTACGACCTCAACAGCAGGAACCACATCATGGGCCGCTACACGCAGGACACCTGGTCGAACCCGGCCTTCAACGCCGGCTACTGGGGCGATACTGTATTTCCTGCTCTGAACAGCAGCTGGGCGCAGCCATCCAAGTCCATCACCGCGCACTGGACCTCCACCATCTCCTCTTCGCTGGTGAATGACGCCGCCTTCAACTACTCCAACAACCGCATCAACGTCACCGCCGGCGGCACAAACCCCGGCCTGTTGTCCCAGGTTTCTTCCGCTGTTCCCACGCTCTACTCTGAGTCCCTCAAGCATGCCTCGCAGGGTGTCCCGCAGGTGAACTTCGGTTCTTACGGCGGCACAATGACGATGCAGGCCCCCTGGCAGAACGAGCTCGACATCTTCAGCGGCCGCGATGATCTCACCTGGATCAAGGGTCAGCACACTCTGAAGTTCGGCGCCTTCCTCGGCTTCAACGGCAAGAATGAAGACGTGAACAGCGCCAGCAGTGAACGCCCGGCTACAGGTAGTGTTGCTACTGCCAACGGCGGCATCGACACAACAGATACACTCGCCAACCTCGAGCTGACCGGTAACGTCTTCAATCTCAGCGAGACATCCACCAACATCCGCGCCCAGCTCCGCTGGCGTGATTACGAGTTCTACGCCGGCGATACCTGGAAGCTGACGCCGCGCTTAACTCTGAACTACGGCGTGCGTTACTCCCTGCTGTTCTATCCTTACCAGCCCAACGACCAGATCAGCAGCTTCCAGCCCTTCCTCTATGACCCGGGCAAGCCATCCTCCGATGCCTGCAACGGTCTATGGGTAGCGCCCGGCCAGGATCCCTGCGGCGCTGCCAACAAGCAGTTCGGCACCACCTTCAGCAGCGGCACTCCGGGCCCCAATCGCTCCCTGGTCAACAATGGCTATCACAACGTCGCCCCGCGCGTCGGCATCATCTTCGATCCCTACGGCACCGGCAAAACCGTCTTCCGCATCGGAGCAGGCCAGTTCTATCAGCGTGAGCGCGTCTCCGAGTACACGCTGGTATCCAATGCTCCTTTCGCTTTGACGACAAGCGCCTACCCGCGCACACTCGATGGCGCTACGCCTTCGAGCATTTCGGGCACAGCAAGCCCCACCGGCGGCAAAGACCCGAGCTCCGTTATCCCCAACTCCTGGCAGTGGAACCTCACCGTCGAACAGGCGATTGCCCGCAACACCACTTTCCAGATCGGCTATGTTGGCAACCGCGGCATCCACCTCACCAGTGTGTATGACGTGAACAGCATCGCTCCGCAGAACTGGCTGGCGGCAACCTTCGCCAACAGTGGCAAGGACACTAACCTCCTGCGGCCTTACGCTGCGGGTGGTAACAATGGCACGCTCACCTACTGGGCGCATGGCGGCAACTCCAACTACAACGGATTGCAGGTCGTGGTGAAGAGTCGCATCAGCGATGCCCTGCAGATTGGCGGAGCCTACACCTGGTCGCATGCTCTGGCCGACGTCCAGATCGACGACTCCAGCGGCGGCATCGGCTCCCAGGCCCGGACTTACTACGGAAATCCGCGCCTTGACTACGGCACATCAGACGTCAACCGTCCCAACATGTTCGTAGCCAACGTAACTTACTTCCTGCCGAAACTGCAGGGAGCCAACATGCTCGAACGCGGCGTGCTCGGCGGATGGGAAGCCACCGGAATCGTCACCGCGCAGAACGGCAACAACTTCACCATCCTCCAGGGAGCGCACGAGGCAAACCTGGCCAACATTCCGGGAACGAACCAGCCCTACACCAGCCAGCTCAATCAAAATGGCCAGTTGGCCATGATCGGCCTGAATGGCGGGAGCAACAATCTGCGTCCGCTGCTCACCGGCCAGAGCCCCGTCTCCGGGCGCCACGGCAACACCATCATCAATCCTGGCGCATTCACGCTGATCGGCTATCAGCTCGGCACCATTCCCGGCAACATGGAGCCGCGCGGTTTCGTCGGTGGCCCCAACTACAACAACACTGACTTTTCTGCACGCAAGAACTGGCCGGCATTCCACGAGCGGTTGAACATCAAGTTCCAGATGGACTTCTTCAACCTCTTCAACCACCCCAACTTCAACCCGGCCTCGCTTGGACAGGGTTCGCCGATCTCAGCCATCAACTGCGGACCGGCAGTAGGAACCGACCCCGGCACGGGCCACTCGCTCTACAACCCGTGCAGCATGACCAACAACGTCGTGTCGGCCCAGGATCTCCAGCCGGGGTTCGGCACATCCTCTGCCCTGCTGGGCAGCGCCAACTCGCGCACCATCCAGTACGGCCTCCACTTCGACTTCTAACCGCTCTGAAGCTGAGAAGCACCACACGGCAGGTTCCGGCATTCCCGGCACCTGCCGTTTTTCTTGCACTACGCTGCAACAGCTGGTCCGAACCAGGTGGTCATAGCGTTGGCAAGTCCCTGCTGAGTCGAATCCCCCACCCAGGCCACGTATCCATCGGGCCGAACCAATACTGCGGCTGGAGCAGTGACCACCCCAAGCGCCGGAAGCTCCCACGGGCCAACATACTCGGCATTGACCAGCTGAACGCGATCCGCCCATGGAGTGATGTCGAAGGCGCCGGGCTCACCGAAGTTGAGGAGCACTGGCCAAGCAGCATGGAGCAGGCTGAAGACCCGCAGCGGGCCGTTTTCGGTGACCAGGTCGAGATCGGGCATGCGGCGTCCAAGCAGCGGATGCCCCTCACCCAGGTCGTAATGAATATCCAGGCCGGACATCATCGCGGCGAATCGTCGGCGCGGCTCGTCCATGCCGAGGAGCTCGGCAATCGTGTCGCGCAGTGCCTTCGTCCGTTCGTCTTCGCGGCGAAGAACAATCGACGCCATCGTGTTGCGCAACACACGGGCGCCGATCGGGTGGCGCTCGGCATGGTAGGTGTCGAGGAGGCTTTCCGGCGACACGCCTTTGACCACCTGCGCCAGCTTCCATCCCAGGTTCACCGCATCCTGCACACCGGTCTGGAGTCCCTGGCCACCATCGGGGGGATGTATGTGCGCGGCATCGCCCGCAATCAGCACTCGTCCCTTGCGGTAGGAAGCCGCCTGCCGCGTAGCATCGGTGAACCGGGAAATCGAGGTGGGAGAGTGGATCCCGTAATCAGTCCCGTAGACAGTGATGAGCGCAGCGCTGAGATCGCTGAGGGTGGGTTCGGTGGTCTGCCCGACGTGCGCTTCGGTCACGAGGACGCCGATCGGTCCATGATCCGCGTAGACGATCTCGCCGTTGCGTATCTGGTATTCCACCGGAGCCAGGGCATGGGTGCCGAGGGCGTCGCGGCGGATGCCCCATTCCGGCGGCTTCCCGGCAAGCTCGGCCTCGGCGATCAGGTTGCTGGTAGTGGGATCCGATCCTGGGAACGCGATGCCGGTGGCCTTGCGGACCAGGCTGCGTCCGCCGTCGCAGCCGACGAGATATTGCGCCCGCAGCGAGCAGTCGTCGCTCAGTTCGACATCCACGCCGGTTTCATCCTGGGCGAAACCCGTCACTTCCATGCCGCGATAGATCGGCACCTTGAGTTCGTCGATCCAGCCGGCTAGGATCCGCTCGATGTGCTTCTGCCGCAGCCCGAGACTGTAATTGTGCCGGGTAGGAAAGTCGCTGACGTCCAGCCGGACTCCGGCAAACGCAGCGGCCTGCACCTTCTGCCCTTCGGCGAGGAACCGGTCGGCAATGCCGCGTTGATCGAAAACCTCGAGGGTGCGCGGGTGGAGGCCGCCCGCGCGTGAGCCGACCAGGTCCTGGCTGGTGCGTCGCTCGACAATGGCAACATCAACACCTGCCAACGCCAGCTCAGCCGCCAGCACCATACCTGTCGGCCCTCCTCCTGCAATCGCTACTGCATGCTTCATCATCGTGTATCTCGTCTCCTGAGTTTTTTGCTTCAGCAGACGATGATGAGACACGAACCGGGTCTTGCCGCAAGCCCCCGTGCGCGGTATATCCTGAAAATGGGGAGATGAAAATATTCCCTCTTTCGCTCATTCAGATTGTCATCCTGAGCGGAGCAACGCGGACCGGGGGTCCCCGGACTGCGAGCTGTTCGCAGGCTGGGGTGGGGGAGTCGAAGGCCCCCACGAGCAGAAAAATCCTGCCCTGAGTAAATCAAAGAGCTTGTGGGAAGTCGGCCAAAGGCCGACGGGATGCAGATCAAGGCAACGCAGACAATGGAAGCCAATACCCTGCGAACTCGTCATCCTGAATGAAATGAAGGATCCATACAGAGCATCGAGAGCCACAGCGCCCGGCCGCTTTCAGCCACGAACTGACATCCCCAAATCCCCTGTGCCTTGAAAGAAGATAACCCAAAAAGATTATCCGCTAAATATAAGAAAACACTGGAGTAGTGCACAAGCAATAGAAGAATCAACAACATATCAGGGGGTCACCCCCTCGTAAATCACTGAAAACAAACAACCCCTGTATAAACAGGGGGAGGGGATACCCCTCCTATTCCGCCCGCAGCGCCACCATCGGATCCACCTGAGCCGCCCTCCATGCCGGAGCCAGGGCAGCAGCCGCAGCCGTCAACAGGAGCAGCCCTGCCGCCACCCCAAGACTCAGGGGATCCACCGCCCGCACGCCCACCAGCATATTGGCGATCAGCCGTGTCAGCACCAGGCTCGACACCAGCCCCAGGGAGATCCCCCACCCCGCCAGCTTCGCCGCATGCCACAGGATCATCCGCAGAACAGACTGCCGCTCCGCGCCGAAAGCCATCCGCACGCCGATCTCAAACCGGCGCTGCGCCACCGAATAAGCCATCGTACCGTACACGCCAAGCATGGCCAGCAGGAGCCCCACCCCGGCAAAGGAGGACAGTAGGGCTGAACGGAAGCGCTCGGCGGCAATCGATTCGCCCACCATCGTGTCCATGGTAGTGAACTTCAGGGCGATCTGCGAGTTGGTCTGCATCATCACCGACTGCACCGCGTTCATCAGCGTCAGCGGAGCCACCTTCGTGCGCAGCACAAAAAACGTCTCCGCTGCAAAGTACGGATGCTGCGCCATCGGCATGTAGAGCGTAGCGCCGGGAGTCGATGCCGGCGAATCCTGACGCACGTCGCCCACCACGCCGATGACCATCATCCCATCCCGAAAGCTCTCCGGATCCAGCCCGCACAGAACCCGCTTGCCAATCGGGTTCTCGTTCCCAAAGCTCCGCCGCGCCACCGATTCGCTGATAATGACGACCCGCTGGCTGTCGTATGTGTCCTGTGCGCTGAAGTCGCGGCCCAGCTTCACCGGAATCCCCATCGTCTGGAAGTATCCGGGACTGGCCAGGCTGAAGTCCGCCTGGGCAGCCAGGGGCATGCCGCGCTTCACGCTGTAGCCGCCGTTCGAGCCCAGGCTGGCCGTCGGCAATCCGAAGATTTCCGCTGCATGCTCCACGCCCGGCAAGGCAGAGAGATTCGGAAGCAGCTCGTCATACTGCCGCAGAATCTTCTGCCCGTCTTCCTTCGTGTAGGACGCCGGAGCCGCCGCATCCACCGCCAGCAGCCGCGTCGTCTGGTAGCCAAGATCGCGCGTCGTCAGCGTCATCATGGTCCGCAGCAGCAGTCCGGCTCCAACGGCAAGAAGGAAAGTGGCCGCAATCTCGGCAATCACCAGCCCGTTGCGCAGCGCAGACGTCCCATGCCCGGTAATGCCGCGCGCGCTGTCTGCCTTCAGCGCCTCCGCCGGATCGACTTTCGCCGCCTTGCGCGCCGGAACAAGCGAAGACACCACCGTCGCCAGTAGAGAGAGACCCAGAGTGAACGCCAGCACCCACCCGTTCAGGTGAATCTCCGCCGCTCGTGGCAGATCAGCAGGAGCAATCGCCAGGAGCACCCGGACCAGCGGAGCAGCCAGCAATACTCCAAGCACGCCGCCGGCCACGGAAATCAGAAGACTCTCCGCCAGCATCAGCCAGCGCAGCTGCCAGCGAGAGGAGCCCAGGGCCGTGCGCACCGCCAGCTCGCGCTGCCGGTCAATCGAACGCGCCAGTATCAGATGGGTCACGTTGACGCAGGCAATCAGCAGAATGATGGCAACCGCCGCCAGCAGCAGCAGGAGCATCGGCCGCACCTTGCCCGTCAGCTGCTCCTGCAGCGGCACCACCGTCATTTCCTTGTTCTTGTTCGCGTCGGGATACGCCGCCGTCAGCCTCTGTGAAATCGCCGTCAGCTCCGCCCGCGCCGCATCCACAGAAACTCCGCTTCGCAGCTTGGCGACAGCCTTGTAGTTGTAGGCCGTCCGGTCTTCCGTCTCCGGCTTGAAGAGATAGCCGACCCACACCTGCGTCTTGGCAGGAAAATTGAAGGACGAAGGCAGAACTCCGGTAATCTGCAGCGGCTTGTTTTCCACGCTCACCGTCTGCCCCAGCGCCGCCTGCGCGCTGCCAAACTGCTCCCGGGCAAACTTCTCGCTCACCAGCGCCGCCCGTCCAAGCTCCGCATCGGTAAACAGCCTGCCCGTAACAGGCGCCAGCCCGAAGACGCGCCCGAAGTTCCCGTCCACCGCCGCATACGGAGTAAACACGGCATGGTCGCGCAGCTGCACTCCCTGGAGTCCCTCCTCATACAGGCTCACCGCCTCGAGGCTGTGCGCCTGCGCCCGCACATCGACAGCATCCGGCCCGGTCACCCGGGGATGAACGCGCCCTTCAGCCGTAAAGTGCGTATCGAGCGCCATAATGCGGCTGGCATCGGTATAAGGGAGAGGAGCCAGCAACACCGACTGCACCACAGTGAAGATGGCCGTGTTCGCCCCGATGCCCAGCGCCAGTGTCAGTACCGCTGTCAATGCAAATGCCGGATGCTTCCACAACTGCCGCGCCGCATAACGCAAATCCTGCAGAAAGGTCCCCATGGCCCGTAGTTCCTCCGTTGTCTTGGCAAGATAAAACACCTGGCAGAAAACTGCCATACTGAAAACATGGAAATTCGCTTTGCCGATGCTGCCGACCTGCCGGCTATTACGCAACTCATCAATCAGGCGTTCCAGGTCGAATTCTTTTTTAAGGCCGGAAATCGCATTACTCAGGAAGAAGTCGAGCACTACTTCAGGAAAGGCCGCTTCATGGTGCTCGAAGAGAACGGAGAAATTCAGGGGACGGTCTATGTAGAGCTGCGCGGCGACCGCGCCTATCTCGGGCTGTTGTCGATCAATCCCAAACGGCAGCGCTCCGGAATAGGAGCCCGCCTCACCACCGCCGCAGAAGAGTTCGCGCGCGAATCAGGCTGCCGCTTCATGGACCTGCGCATCGTAAACCTTCGAGAAGAACTGCCTGTGATCTACAGGAAATTCGGATACGAAGTGACAGGAACGGAAGACCTGAGCGTGGAAGCTACGCAGGTATTTACCCAGCCCGCGCACTTTATAACCATGTCAAAAGAATTAGGCCACCGCTGATGAATGGGCTTCAAGTTAATGAAGCATGTTTCAAAAATGTGTTTTAGAAGGGCACGGCTTTAGCCGTGCCGATAAGCACGCTTTGCAAGGGGGCTTTAGCCCCTGAGGTAAATTTCTTCGCTGGAAGAATATTTTTGAAACATGCTGTAGTCCTCAGTCCCCAGCTATCAGTAAAAAACATTGATCTGAGAACTGAGGACTGACTGTTACATCGAAGGCGGAGCAATCACGCCGCAGGCAATGCGCCCGCCGGCATTTCCGGTTGGATCGCTCATCATATCGTCGGCCTTCTCATGCACTACGATCGCAGTCCCGCCATTGGCAAAGACCGAATTCGACGCACTCGGATCGAGCGTCACATCAGGAGCAAGAAATGTCTTCTTTACCGTGCCGTCCGCGCCCACGGTTAGATTGAGCGGAAGGTCGCCATTGTGGTGGCCATCCGGGCTCTTGATGCCGTGTTTCTTGCCTGATGGATTGAAGTGCCCTCCAGCAGTCTTGAAATCCGGTGGATCGCATTTTGCTTCCTGATGGATATGAATTGCATGTTCGCCGGGAGGCAGGTTCTCGAGTGAAACCGCGATCTGAACGCCCGCTTTCCTCTGCGACAGCGTCGCCGTTCCCGCGTCTTTTCCATCCGCAGTTTTCAACGCAACCTTTACCTGCTTGGGGGCCTTGCCTTGCGCCAGCACAGGTGCGGCACAAAGTGCAGCCGCAGCTGTCAACAACACAAATTTCGATAAAGTTTTCATCATCGTCCTCGCAATGAAGGTAAGGATACTCCATTTGCCTTAAAAATTTGTGAGGACAAGCGTTATCTCGAATGCATCCGATCAAGATAGTCTTTAGGAGATGCTGTTGCGCAAAATCGTCCCTTCATCCATCCTGGTTTTTGCTGCTGCCATGGCTGCTTCCGCAGGACAGGCCGTCACTCATCACCCGGGAACGGTTGTCCCGCTCTGCTCGCACATCAGCCTCACTGCAAGCTATCTCGCACAGGCCGAGCCGGGAAAGGGGCCCGGATTTCAATTTGTAATCAAGAACGATACAAATAAGGACATCCACCTCGCCAGGCCTGTTCCAACTAGCGCGCATTGGTATGCGCATGTAGGACAGAAGTGGCTATGGCGCGCATCGAGCGGATCAGGCGGGAGCTTTGTCGACGCCAACAACGAGAGAGGCCCGGTGTTTGCCTACCAGCCGAAGGACCCTCCGCAGCATCCTGAATACCTGACAGTTGCGGCACACTCCTCGCAGGACTGGATAGAAAGTATCAGCGATCACCCATCCATTGCCTATCATCCCAGCTGCGCCATCTGCAACAATCCCGGCGAGCATGAGTACAGGGCAGTCTTTGCCTACGCATATCTCCCGCATCCTCAGGAACATGCAGAAGACCTTCTCCCCTGCGGCCTGCGTTCTGAGCCGGTAGTGATGCCGCCGCTTGCAACAGCTCCAAAAACTCAAAGTAAATAGATACAAAATTTTCTCGGGTAAAGGTCGTCTTCCCCTCGACATTCGCCGTCTATGTGCAATGGAAACACCTGTTCACAAGAACAGGCGCAACCCGGCATATCAGACGGTGTCTGAAGAAATGTTGGAGGAACTACCTACAATGCGAAAACTATTTTGTACCCTCGCTCTTACTGCCCTGCTCGGAGCCGGTGTCACTGCTCTTGCGCAGGATGCCTCTCAATCACAGGACGCCGCTGCTCCCCCGATGCATGGACCCAGGGGCCAGGGATTCAGCCCTGACAAGCAGCTCGAGCATATGACAAAAACCCTCAGCCTCACCTCAGACCAGCAGACGCAGATCAAGCCGCTGCTTGAAAACCAGCAGCAGCAGATGATGCAGCTGCATCAGGACCAGTCGCTTTCGCGCGAAGATCGGATGACGAAAGCCCAGAGCATCCATCAGGACACAACCACCAAGATCGAAGCGGTCCTGAATGATCAGCAAAAGCAGAAGTACGAAGCTGAGCAGCAGAAGATGCAGGAAAGAATGCAGGCCCGGCGTGGCGGCGGTGGCGCACAGCCCCAGCCGCAGTTGTAATTCGTAACTGACAGCATCACAAATTCAGGCCGCCTTGAGCGGCCTGAATTTATTGCTTCACGATAGCAGCTCCTGGCTGCTCTACAGCATCTGCGTGAAACTTTTTGTAGTCGTTGTCAGTGACGGCAATGTCACCGCGCCAGCCGATCACTCCAATAGCATGCGCCACGATATGGATCTGCGCAGCGGTCGGCAGCCATAGCTCGTTGTTCACGAGTTTCTGATCAAAGGCAAATGTGCTGCCCTTGCCGACAGAGAACAGACCAAACCCAAGATGGAAATTGTCGTCAAAGTGCGCAATCACGCGGCGCACCTGTTTGTCATTCTCATCCACCCACATCGTGCCTGAGATTTTCTTCGAGGCATCTTCCGACATGCCGTGCGTCTTGGCGTGAGGATCGCCCGCGAAATCGAAAGCAATCACACTGCGTCCATCCATCTGCTCGCGCCGCGGATTGCCGACTTTCATGATCTGGAGCAGCCGCGTAACCGAGACTTCATGCTTATCGGTAGCCTGGCCCGGCGGCGTTTTCATCGCCTTCTCGACATCTTTTTGAACGCTGTCCTGCTCTTTCTTCTGGTCATCGGCGCTCAGCTCTTTGCCGTTCTTCTTCACCTTGCGGCGAATCTCATGCGTGTTGACGAAGAACACCTCGTCTTCCTCGGTCTCGGTCTTCTTTACATTGCCGTTCTTGTCCAGCTCATGGATCACGGCCGTCTCGTGGAAGGTGTAGTTCTCGCGCACCTCATCAAGCTTGTGCTGGTGATCGACCACTTGTTTGATGAGCGTGAGGGTATCGGGCAGAGGCGCCGGCGCGGTCTGGGCAAGAACGGCCTCCGTCAGAAGACAGAAAAAGATCGACAGAAAACCCCGCATAAACAGCACCCTGCCTTTCTTCGGCATCTCAAGGTACGATTATTAGACCCACCCGAACAGGAAAGGGGTTCTGCTCAAGATTATGCTGCGTTTGCTCCTGAGATGGTTTCTGGATGCGCTGGCTCTGCTGATTGTGGCATGGCTGGTGCCCGGCTTCAAGGTTCTGAACCTGCCGTCAGCCCTCATCGCCGTCATCGTAATCGGCCTGCTCAATGTGACGCTGGGGCTGCTGCTGAAGGTTATTACCCTGCCGCTCAGCATCCTCACACTCGGCCTGTTTCTTCTGGTGATCAACGCTCTGATACTGAAGCTGGCAAGCGGGGTCGTACCGGGGTTTCAGGTAAACACCTTCGGAGCGGCGTTCATCGGCGCAGCCGTGCTGGCGGTGCTGCACATGCTCTTTGAAGCGCTGTCTAATTAGGTTTTTGCGGTTCAGCCGACTGCGGAACCGCCACGCCGGAAGGCTTGTGCGCATCCTTCGAAACAGTGGCCCGTCCGCCTGCTGCGTCGCGCTCGGAGCGTGCACGTGTATGTTCCGGAGCAGCAATGGGCTGCGGTGAGATATGCGTGCCGGAGGCTGCGCCCACTCCGCTCTCCGGAGCGGCCAGGTGAATTCCGGAAGCAGGCATCGCTCCCTCGAGCGCCTTCTGGCGTGAGTGCTGCACGCTTCCAATCACGATCATCACGCATCCCACTGCGGCCGCTGCCGTGGCAAAGGCAATGCGCTGGGCGAAGAAGAATCTTCGCAATCTGGCGGAGGGACTCTTTCGTATCTGCGCTGCTTCCTCATCGAGGCGCGCGCGGATACGCCCCTCCAAATCCGGGTTGGGCTGCGCCTGCGCAAAGCGGCGCAGGGCAGCGTCGATTTTCCTGTTCTGAATCCGGTTCATTGGCCGCTCCTTTCCCGGGCCATTATGGCCGCAAGCTCCTTGCGAGCGCGAAAAATGCGGGAGCGAATCGAGGACTCCGTGGTGGAGCAGATGCCGGCGATCTCCCCGGTGGACAACTCCTCCACCGCTGAGAGCAGCAGCGCATCGCGCTCTTTTCGCGGCAGCTTGTCCACCAGCGCCAGGATGCGGGCGCACTCCTCGGAAGAGATGACCACCTCATCGGTGCGGCGGTCGCCGGAAGGCAGCGTGCGCGTAAACGAATCGATGTCCTCGGCTTCCGGACGGGTCTTGGCGCGGCGCTTGCGGTCGAGCGCAAGGTTCCAGGTGATGCGCACCAGCCAGACACGCGCATCGCGAATCTCGCTCAGCTGTTCCTGGTGTTTCAGGACGCGCAGGAACGTCTCCTGCACAATGTCCTCTGCCTCGGCGGCATTCCGCGTAACCGAATACGCAACCCGGTACAGGGTCGTCGAGTATTCCTGAACAAGCGCGGTGATGATTTCTGTCACGTCTTCGTGCGGCTTCAAGACAGGTTGAGTGTAGAACCAGACAGCGGCTTGTGCTTCAACAGAACTCATGTCCCTATCCTGAATGACGGGAAACCTGGCTTTTACGCTCACGAAAAAAGCAGGGAATCCCCCTGAGAATGATATTTCACGGCTCTGCTATGCTTGCCGCAGTGTCATGCGACGCAAAGAGTGGTTTGAGCTGCACGATCACCGCCTCTATCCCGCCTTTCTGCGCAATCTGGTGACAGACGCTCTGGAGGCTATCTGGAGCTATACCAACAGCTATCGTGTGATTTTGCCCCGTCTGCAATCCGCTATGGAAGAAGCCGGGACTCATCGGATCGTAGACCTCTGCTCCGGCGGAGGCGGACCGTGGATTCGATTGCAGGAGCAGCTGGCACCCCTGGATGGATCTCCGGTCAGCATCTCGTTGACTGATAAATACCCAAATTACGATGCTCTTATGCGGGCATCTGCCGCGTCCGGAATCGAGTTTTATTCCACTCCGGTAGACGCACAACAGATTCCTGCAGACCTCAATGGCTTCCGTACAATCTTCTCGACCTTTCACCATTTCAATCCAGCACAGGCACGCGCGATCCTTGCCGACGCCGTGATGCGAAATCAGGGAATCGCAGTTTTCGAGGCAGCGAAACGCACCCCCGTTACGATATTCGCCATGCTGGCAGTGCCGGTACTGAACTGGTACGTCACCCCGCGCATGCGGCCATTTCGCTGGTCGCGAATCCTGTGGACCTATCTGCTGCCGGTTGTCCCTTTTACTTTACTCGTCGATGGAATCCTCTCGTGTCTGCGGGCGTATTCGCTTGAGGACCTGCAGGAACTGACGGATGGCCTGGGCAACGACGGATATCAATGGGAAATCGGCGAACAAGGAGGCGGAAGAATTGGAATCACCTACCTGATCGGCAGACCGCGAAGCTGTTTCCCGGCAAATGAAGAGGTCCTGGCCTCTACATCCTCGTCCAAATAAAAAAGACCCACGTAGTCGTGGGCCTTTTTCCCGGAGATAGACCTGAGCTATGGCTGAGGCTGCGCCTGGGCCGGGACCTGGGCAGCGCCTTGCAGCTTCTGCGTGGCAATCTGGCCGGCTGCTGTCGTCTTGTCCTGGTCCTTGATCTCGGCGTAGAGCTTCTTTGCCTCGTCCGGCTTGGTCTTTTCGTAGAGCGCGGCCAGCTGCAGCTTCGCCAGGCTGGCAGGAACAGTAGCCGAGGGCTTCGAAATCAGCTGCTGATAGAGCTCAACCGCCTGCGCATCGCGGCCCGTCTGGTGATAGACACCTGCGAGAGCCAGCTTGGCCAGAGCAGCAACATTGCTGTCGCTCGAATCGGCTGCCTTCTTCAAATCGTTCTCGCCGTTGGCAGCCTGACCCATATCGAGAGCCGTCATGCCGGCCAGATAGCGGGCATTTCCGCCCTGCGCAAGCCAGCCGTATTTGTCGGCAACCTGCTGAAACAGCGGATTGGCGGCCTTGGCGCGCTCGGCCGCCGAAGCATACGTTTTCACGCCGGGTTCTGCCGGCTGCCCCGGCTGGGCCAGCGGAGTGCTGTAAATATCCATGGCCTGCCCGAAGAGGCTGGCCGCGCTCTCAGAGCGGTTGTTGTAAGCAATCAATCCGGCAAAAAAGAGGCCAACAAGCACCACGACAACGATAGAAGTACGAATGACGGCAGAGCGATGCATGTCCAGCCAGGAGATGCTGGAAGCTGTCGCTTGAACGAAACTGTCCTGCTTAAGCGCGTGACGTGTCTGAGTATCCACTAGGTTCCTTCGAAAATCCTTCTTAAGGGCAGGAGAGCTGGCAGGCAATCTCAGAAATGGGCTGCCTGCTTAGGTATAAAAAGTCTAGCAGTCTGAAATTAGGGGGTCAAACCGCCGGAACATCGGCATTGGGTTAATTTGAATTTCCTGAAATGTAGTGAAGAGATTTCCTCTGCGGACCTCCGCATATATTCCGCGTCCGGAGCCTGCCCTGAACGTAGCCTCTGTGCTCTCCGTGAACTCTGTGGTGAAGTAGTTTCCTCTGCCAACCTCCGCGTCTCCTCCAGTGTCCTCTGCGGTGAGAGTTTCTCCTTGGCAGTTTGAAGAAGTCTATGCCTTTCTGAAAGAACCCGGATTGCTCCCGATGTGTTTTTACCGGCAGGTCCGGCGTGATTCTCATATTGCGCCGGTCGCTGGAATGGATGCTTTGTTCATGGATCCGCAATGGCGCGCAGCCTGACTTCGATCATTCAATCGCAAACAACGGAGCCGCCAGCATCTCCATCCGCATTCTCGCAAGGATCCCGGTCAGTTCATCCACCAGAGAAGAGATATTGGCATGGTGCAGCTTGTCATCGCCGGCAGTTTCTTTCAGTTCCGGACCCGGCACAGGCACATTGATGACTCCGGGCGGGGCCTGCAGCATCTCTTCGCGTTCCCCTTCGAGATATCCAGCCATCTCGGTCAGCGTCTGCGCGCAGGATCTCTCAAAAGCATCGAGAGCAGTCCTCATTTCCTCAGGCAGAGTCGCGGTTGTGCCGAAGGCGCGATACTGCACCAGAGCAAGATCCAGCAGATAAAAGGTGCGTAGCGCTGCCTGCCAGCGCCGGATGCGGTCGCGCGCAGCCATATGCTTGCTGCGTCGCGCGCCAATCTCAAACGGAACTGCATCTGCCTGCGCATTCACCGTGGCAAAGTTGCTGTAGATGCGGTCGCGTAGCCTGCGCACCGATGCAATAGCAGCTGCATCTTCCGGATGCAGTTTCATAATCGCGAGGTCGGCCATCAGCCGGAGATTCTTCGTAAAGGTTCCGACCATCTGTTCCACCGCCGTCTTCGGCTGCAAGCGGTCAAAGACCACCCACATCATGGCGATCCCCAGCAGCACGCCAAGCACACGGTCGCGGGCAATGGAGAGCGAGGTCTGGATGGTGAAGTC
Source organism: Acidobacterium sp. FHG110202_01 (assembly GCF_059115305.1). NCBI lineage: Bacteria > Pseudomonadati > Acidobacteriota > Terriglobia > Terriglobales > Acidobacteriaceae > Acidobacterium > Acidobacterium sp. FHG110202_01. Next base: position 29,578 of record NZ_JBZYWJ010000010.1, on the reverse strand, counting down.
GTTCACATGAACCAGGTAGAAAGCCAGCGCGATCTGGAGTCCGCAATAAGAAAGACGAGAGCCTGCCGTCGCAACCCACGCGGCCACTAATGAGACAGGCACAAACAACAAAGTGAAGCCGGTGATGGAATCGATATAGGGCAGAACAAAAATCTGAGCGCCCATGCCGAAGACAAACCCGCCGATCACCGCTCCCGCGAAACGCAGCACCTGCTTCTGCCGCGAGGAGCCCACATTCGACAATGCCGTCAGCACGCAGGTGGTCACTGAAGTCGCCAGGCCGGGCCAGGCAAGCGAGACATAGAATATGTAGCAAAGCATGCCCGCCAGACAACCCGCCAGCGCATAATGCAGGTGCTCCGGATTCGTAAAAGCATCCCGCACCAGGAAGCCGGAAGTCTTTTCTTCCGGCACATGCGCGAAAGCGCGAAATGCCTCAAGAGAAGTAGAACCTTCAAATGCGCGCGGAATCAGCCCAATCATCTCTTCGAGTTCGCGCAACAGGGAGATGCTCGATTCCGTAGCGCCTTGTTTCATCACCGGCGGCTTGCTTCCGGTCTTCATGCACTCTCGAATCTTCGCAACCTCCTGCGCCATATTTGCTGCAAGCGCCCTGTCTTCCTCCGGCACAGTACGGTATGCATGAATCATTCCGGCGGCAAAATCGATCGAGCGCGCAACGAGCGATACCACAGCTGTCATCTGCGCACGATACAGCTGTGCATAGTTTGTGCGCGCCACCAGCCTGCGCAGCATGCTTGCCCCTGTCATCGCAAATCGCGTAAGGTTCTGCTCGGTCTTGCGTGAAACAGGAGCGCCGCTCGCATAGTCCTGAAGCATCATTTCAATTGCCTCAAGCCGCGTGTCCACGCCGGTAAGCAGTTCATCCTGCTTGTTGAATGCATGAAAAACGGCTTCGACCGCAAAGGTGACGGCAGCCCCAAGCGCCGGCGAAAGCACCTGCCACAGCGTGCGCTCTACATTCAGTTCAGCCGGACCAGGAAGATACCAGATCGCAATCGCGGAGGTTGCCATCAAGCCAAGCCCGCTGGCAATGCTGTAATTCGACAGCGTGCGGATCAGAAAGAAAATGAGGAAGATGCTGAATGCTTCCCACAGAAAATGCGTGAACGGAATCGATGCGAACATCGCCGCGCCAATGGGAATGAAAATGGTGCCCAGACCAAAGGCGATGATGACATTCAGCGCAGACTTCGCCGAGGAAACAAGGTTCTCGCGCGAGATGAGAAAAGCATAAAGCGGCCCGGTCGCTCCGTTGGGAATGCGGAACGTCATGATGAGGATCATGCTGATAGTAGCCGCAATCACCATGCGCGCTACGACCGCGCCGCGCCCGGGATAGGGCGCAAGTTCGCTGCGCAGGAAGTCGGCAAACCATGCCGTGAAGCTCCTGGTATCGGTGCGCGTAACGGTGGCAGCAGTGGCCATGTTATTTCCGCAAAGATGAACCGCCGCGAATAATGACGATCGCAGACTCGCTCAGGCGGAAGAGATCGGACGGCCCCGTTTCAATCCGCACGCGCACTGGAAAACGCGAAGCCAGATGAACCCAGTTCAGCGTGCGCTGCACATCGGGCAGGCCCTGCGAGATGCGGCCAACGATATCGGCATCTGGCGTCACGCCGAATCCAACGCTGTCCACAACGCCATGCAGCCGGACATTCGGCCGCGAAAGCACATACACATCAGCATCCATCCCAGGGCGGATATGGTGCAGTTGCGTCTCGCGGAAATTCGCGACCACCCACCAGACGCGCGTGTCGATCATTGTAAAGACCTCCTGCCCCGCATGCGCATACGCGCCTTCTGAGATCGTAAGGTTCGTGACCCGCCCATCGAATGGCGCATAGAACCTGCAGTTGTCGAAGTTGTACTGCGCCTGGTCAATGGCAGCGCTTCGTCCGGAGCGCTGTGCCACAAGGGGCTCCAGAGTAGTGACGGCATGGGACGCCTGCTGTACCTGGTTGTGGCTCTGCTCGAGCATGGCCTCCGCCTGCCTGTACTGCGCCTGCGCCGAATCAAGCCCCGCCTGCGAAAGGGCGAGCTGCGAACGTGCCTGTTGCAGGGCCTGCTGACGCGTGGCCTGCAGTGTCTTCGCCTGGTCCACCTGGTCGACAGTGACAAACTGCTTGGCCAGCAGCGGTTCGATGCGCTGGAGATTATTCGTCGCATAGGCAAGCTCGGCGCTGGCGCGGTCCACCGCGGCTTTCGCATTCGCAACGCCTGCCTTTGCTTCATCTACAGCAGCCGATGCCCGCACTACTGCAGCCTCGGAGCTTTTGGTGCTCGACCTTGCTACGTCCACCGCGCTCATCTGCGAAGCGATCGTGCGCCGCTCATCGACGATCTGGCCTTCCAGTGCGGCATGCTGCGACTTGGCCTGTTCAAGTGCATAGGCATAAGGTCGCTCATCGATATCAAAGAGCAGATCTCCCTGCTTCACCTGCTGGTTGTCGGCAATGTTCAGCTTCATGATCGGCCCGCTGACCACAGGCGCAACACCGATGAAGTTGGCAAAGACCTCCGCATCATCCGTGCGCGGATTCTGCGTGTTGTCCCGCACCACCAGCAGTCCGGCCGCAATCGCGCACAGGATCGATGCAACACTGATGATGCGTCCAATCGCACGGCGTTTTTCTTCCGATTCAGTCGGCTCCATCATCTCCTCGGTCTACCTGAAAAAAACCAGCCAAAGTGTGCACGCAAAAAATGCAGCCAGGCAAGGATAAACAACAATCGAGGGCTTGATTTCCTGCTCGATCTTCAGGCGCGTAAAGAGCCAATAGGCAATCGCGGCCAGAAGAATGCCCATAACAATGCAGAAAAGCCACGCGGGAAAAAATGATCCAAGTATGTTGAAGGACGGCGCGCGCTCGCATCCGCCAAGCAGAAGCAGCATGCCCATCGCAGCCATTGTCTTCATCAAGCCTTTCATCAGGGACCTTTCCTCGGAGGAGCCGCAATCAAATCGCCCGTCTCAAACGCAAGGTTCGCCGACTGCAGCAGCAGCTGTGCCCGCGCGCCTACATCTTCTGATCGTGCCTGAGCCAGTGCCTTCTGCGCGGCGACCACATCCAGCAGATTTCTCACCCCATAGCTGTATGACTCGCGCGCCGCAGCATACGACTGGTCCGCAGAAGTCAGCAGCGCGGCAGCGGCCTGCTGCTGCCTCTGCGCAGTCTTCACATTCGAATACGCTGCCCACACATCGTTGGCAATCTGATCTCGCAGCGAATCGATCTCAGCCTGCGTCGCCGCTTTTTCTGCCTTCGCTGCGGCAATCTCATGCTCGCGGCGCGTTCCATCAAAGATGGTCCACTTCAACGCCAGGCTTACATTCCACGTCTCGCCAGTGGCATAAGACTGAGGCAGCAGGTCCTGCCTGCCGTACTGCCGCGCCATGCCGCCATCGCCGCTGAGAGTCAGCGACGGAAAATAAGTAGACCGCGACTGCTTCACCGCTGCATCGGAAGCCCGTAATTTCGCTACCTGCTCTTTAAGATCGGGGCGCTGCTCAAAAGCGCGGTCGATTGCGCTGTTCACCGAATCTGCAAGCTCGCCCGGCATATTCAGCTTGCTGATGTCTTCCACCTGTAGTGCGGTATCGGGAGGCAGACCCATGATCGTTGCCAGATCGCCGCGCGCAATTTCTTCGCCGCCAACCGCTGCCTGCAGATCATACTGCGCCTGTGCCGTCGCCGCCTGCGCTTCCAGCACATCGGGCTTGGTCGCGAGCCCATGGCTCAGGCGCGCCTCGGCATCTTCCTGAACCGCCTGCGCGTTCTTGAGACTCACCTCAGCCGCCGCCCGCTGACCAATCGCATTCAATAGCTTGTAATAGGCCGCCATCACCTGAAAGATAATCTTGCGATGCGTGTCGTTAAAAGCAAGATCAGCGGCCAATAGATTCGCCTTTGCCTCATCGATCCTGCCGCTCCTGCCTCCAAAGTCCAGGATGAGATATTCAAGATGAACTTCAGGCGAGAAAGTGCCGTAGGTCTGACGGAAGAAATCGGAGTTGAAGAGAACACGTACCCTCGCGGTGTTGGCCAGAGCCACCGCCGCGATCGTTGGAAAGAGCGCGCTGCGAGCAATCCCTAAAGAAGCAGCGCGCACCTTGGCCTGCTGCCATGCAAGGCGCGTCTCCGGATTATGCTGCTCCGCAAGATCGATCAGCTCAGCCAGCGCATAAACCTTGCTCGAATCAACTTGGTATTTCGTATCGGGCAGAGAGGAAATTTGCCTGCTCAGCTTCCCTTCCGAAGAATCGTGCCACACTTTATCGGGAGCGGGAGGGGCGCTTTGAGCGCCGGCGCTCCACAAAGCGAGACCCAGGAACAAAGCTGATGCCGTAGCCCGTAAAATTTCGCGCATTCGAAATCGTAGAAAGCAATTCCGCCTTCATTGTGCACGCGTTAGTCCTACAGGAACAATAACGAACTCGGCAACTAATCAATTGCGGCTTCTGCATCGTCGACACACGTGAGAAGCTAGGCAAAATGAATGGCCGTTGGGTGCGACGTTCTGCTGCTCAAGTGCCGCTCGCCTGCCTTCCGAGATGCAAAGAGGCGGCCTGTGAAGGCCACCTCCGTCAGTTGCACCTATAAGTACGCTTATGCGGCGCGCACCGGATCTTCGATCTCGCCGTTTTCGATCTTCTCCTGGCAGGAGATGCAGACCGGAGTCCACGGTACTGCTTCAAGACGCTTCTCTCCGATCGGATTGCCACAGTTCAGGCATTCGCCGTAGTCGCCTTCATGCAGACGCTTGAGCGCAAAACGAATCAGCGACAGCTGCGTGTGCCCGTTGGTTCCCTGGCTGAACAGGAATTCCTTCTGATAAGAGCTGACGGCCTGGTCTGCGACATCCTGCGTATCATCGGCAACCGTTTGCCGTCCCTGCTCCACGGCGGTCAACATGGAACGCTCCAGCGTTTTTTGCTGCTGACGCAGCTTCTCTTCCAGCCGCAGCAGCGTTTGAGAGGAATGTGTCACTTGTTCAAACTCCTTCACTCATCGAAACTCTGTCTTTCGTGCATGACAGATATTGGACGCACAATGTGCCTGAAAATTTGTTCGAATTTTCAGTTTTTTCTGCCGAGCTTGATGCCGCGACTCTACCCGTATACGCTGGAATCAGCCATGTACGAAGATTTCCACGTTACCGACCATTGGACTGGCGAAGATCTGCACTGCCGCTGGAGGGCAAATGTCGTCGCCATCGCCACGCGCCATGCTGATGCCGTTGATATCCGTTTTGATGTGAATGGAAGGCCGGTATGGATCGCCATGCCCTGCACGGCCTGGGTAGAACAGAAAAAGCGCACCGGCAATGTCATTACCGACCAGCTCGCCGCGCAAACCGCTGGCCACTATCTCAAGCAGGCCATCGAGTCCGGCTACGACAATGGGCGCGAGATGTACACCATGAGCGTCGATGAAGTATTGGAGCATCTCGACGTGGTGCTGCATGAAGCCGGCCACACCAGCAAGCTGCCGACTATACCTGCTACAAGCGATGCCCAGCCCGTTCCCTGATAATTAGGACATCGACAAACCCCAGGTTCCCCTGAGCAGCGCCAAGGGTAACCTGGGGTTTATTGCACTCTCTCCGTGAAACTCAGCGGGCCTTGAAATCAATACCGCCCGCGCCCGCCACCACGCCCGCCTCTGCTAGGCCCGCGGCCTCCTCCTGCCTGCGCCTGGTAGCAGCTCTTGCAGAACACAGGACGGTCGCCCCGTGGCTCAAATGGAACCGTGGTCTGCTGGCCGCATCCGGCGCAGACCACCGTTGTTCCCTGCGAGAACGACTGACGGTATCCGCCGCCGCCCCCCCCGCCATGCTGCTCATTCTTCTTTGCCTGGCGGCACGGCTTGCACCGCTTGGGTGTCGAGTAACCACGTTCCTGAAAGAACGCCTGGTCGGCCTCTGTAAAGATAAATTCCTGCCCGCAGTCGCTGCACGTAAGTTGCAAATCTCCAGCCATTGTTAGTTCCTTGCCTTTCCTGTTTTCCCGACTGGAGATAGTTCCCTGATCTATTCCCGATACCTAGAGAGGAGACCGGCAGAAAATCTGAGCAGCGGTTCGACGGTTGGTTTGCCTATTATCGCACTTCCTTGCCCGTTAGCTACCTAGATTGTTGCCAGCGTCTGCCGGATGCCTTCTTTATAGGAAGTTTTTGTCAATCCACTCAAAAGGTTTTTCAGCCGCGTATCGTCCAGAATCACCGGCGACGTCTGTAAGTAATGCATCTCCACCAGTTCGCGCATCATAGGATTGAATAGTCCGAAAATCCGCAGCATCGCCTTCCCCGCAACGATATATTTCGGCTTCCGTCCCGCCTGCGCAAAAATTTCATTCACCATCTCATGGACTGACGTCGCGCCCGCTCCGCCCAGATTCCACGCGCTTCCCCACGCCCGCGGCTCGGCAATCAGGCGCACGATCGTCACCGCCGCATCCGGAAGAAAGACGAACTCATGCGGCGTATCGATCGGGCCGACCAGTTCCGCCCGCTTGCCTTTCTTCGCTCCTTGAAATGCGCTCCACAGAAAACTCTTGTCTACGCCGGGGCCATAAAAATCAGGCAGGCGCAGAATCGCTGTCTGCAGTTTGCCGGATGCGTGCGCTGCGAGTACCAGGTCTTCCTGCTCCTTGCGCATGCGGCCTTTAAAGGTATGCGGATTACGCGGGTGGTCTTCGCTCACGCGCTCGGTCTGCGGCAGTCCATAGGGATACACCGTGCCGATCAGCAGCAGCTTCTTCACTCCAGCGGCAATCGCGCCATCGAGCGTCTTCTTCATCAACTGCGGATGCAGCTCGAACTGCCAATAATTCACGCCGACCATATAAATCGCCGTGTCTATTCCATCGAGCGCCTGCTTCACGGAATCCGGGTCATCCGGATTCCAGACGGCAATCGTCGCCTGCGCATCATTGCCGAATGACCTGCGCAGCGATGCCTCCGAGCGGCCGATCACGCGATACGCTTTTCCTTTCGCGCGAAGCACATCGGCAACGGCCTTTCCTAGACCGCCTGCCGCTCCCACCAGAGCAATCTCTTCCATGGCCCGTCCTCTCAAAACACTATTTCAAATGCGCAAACAGAATGCATCTTATACACACAAGCAGAACACATCGTATACATTAGACATGCGCTGAGTAGTGGGTCAGTTTGATCAGTTTTGAAGGGGCACGGCTTCAGCCGTGCCGTAAGTGCCCGAAATCCAATGCGGCTTTAGCCGCCGAGGGAAATTCAAATTGACCCAATTAGACATGCGCTGTACTGTTTTGCCATGGCGCTCAGGCGAATGGCACAATAGATGGTTTGCCCCAAAGGAGCGTATCACATGGGAGCTGCCACCGTGGCTGCCGATATGGGCCTTCTTATCGAAGGCCCGCACGTCCACCGCAATCTCTCCACACCGCAGCTTGTGGAAGCATCCATCGCCCGCGGCGAAGCCAGTCTCGCTGCCAACGGCGCGCTTGTAGCGCTCACCGGCGCGCGCACCGGCCGCTCCCCTCGCGACAAGTTCACCGTAGAAGATGACGTAACTCGCACCATTGTGGACTGGGGAAAAGTCAACCAGCGCTTTGACTCCGCAAAGTTCGATGCATTGCTCGACCGCGTTGTGAAGCACATGGCCGAGCGCGATCTCTACGTCATGGATCTCTACGCCGGCGCTGATCCCGCATACCGGCTGCCCATCACCGTCATCGCCGAATACGCATGGCATGCGCTCTTTGTAAAACAGCTCTTCGTCCGCCCGACTTTTGCGGAACTCGAAAAACACGCGGCAGAATTTACCGTCATCGCCGCTCCGGAATTTGAAGCTGTGCCCGAGCGCGACGGAACCAAATCCGGCACATTCATCCTCGCCGATTTCACCCGCAGAATCATCCTCATCGGCGGCACGAAGTATGCCGGCGAGATGAAGAAGTCGATCTTCGGCGTGATGAATTTCCTCCTGCCGCAGCGCGATGTCTTCCCCATGCACTGCTCTGCCAACATCGGCGCGAACGGTGAAACCGCGCTCTTCTTCGGACTCTCCGGCACCGGCAAAACCACCCTCTCCGCCGATCCGTTAAGGCGGCTGATCGGCGACGACGAGCATGGCTGGAGCCCCACCGGCGTTTTCAATTTCGAAGGTGGATGCTACGCCAAGTGCGTCGATCTCTCCGAAGAAAAAGAGCCGCAGATTTACCACGCCATCCGCTTCGGCTCGGTGCTCGAAAACGTTGTGATCGACGCGAAGACACGCATGCCGGACTACTCCGACATTCGCTACACCGAAAACACGCGCGCCGCCTATCCCATCGAGTTCATCGCCAACGCCGTCATCCCCGGTGTCGGAGGCCATCCGAAGAATGTGCTCTTCCTCGCCGCCGATGCCTTCGGCGTACTGCCTCCCATCGCCAAGCTCACTCCTGAGCAGGCCATGTATCACTTCCTCTCCGGATACACCGCCAAGCTCGCTGGAACTGAAGCCGGCCTCGGCAGCGAGCCCGTGCCCGAATTCTCCGCATGCTTCGGATCGCCCTTCCTGCCCCTCGCGCCGCGCACCTACGCGGAAATGCTGGGCCGCCGCCTCCAGCAGCACGACGCGCAGTGCTGGCTCGTAAACACCGGATGGACCGGCGGCGCCTTCGGCACCGGCAAGCGCATGAGCCTCAGGCACACGCGCGCCATGGTGCACGCTGCTCTCGACGGACGCCTCGCCAAAGCCGAGTACGTCACCGAAGATGCCTTCGGCCTTTCGATTCCAACGTCATGCCCCGACGTGCCAGGCGAAATCCTCAACCCGCGCAACGCCTGGGCCGACAAGCAGGCCTATGACAAGCAGGCCAGACTGCTCGCAGCCAAGTTCGAAGAAAACTTCGCTAAATTCGATGCGCCGGAAAACATCCGCTCCGCAGGCCCCAAATCACGGAAGTAAACTGACCCTCAAAGTTGTCATCCTGAGCGAAGTCGAAGGACCCGCACGAACTAGCGTTCGTGCGAGGCCGACCATAGGTCGGCTGGATATCGATCGCAGCAAAAAGAACGCGGAAGCCACCAGGATTGCATTAGCTTGAAACATGTTCACCCGAAAGCTGCAAATCAACCGCATCGACCTAACCGGAGCAGCGCACCCCTGCCCCATCGCATGGATCGACAATTTCGCCATGCGCAACTTTACTAACGACGCCCTCTTCGACGACACCCTGCCCATCGCCGACGGCCTGCTCGAAGCAGGCTACCGCGTGCCGCTCAACCGCCTGCAAGCAGCCATGGAAGACTGGTTCCGCCGCAAAGGCTATTTAAAACTGGAAGAGAAGTTGCGCGTGACTGAGTGACCCGCTCTTGGGCAGCACTGTATCCAACGAAAGAAATTAGCGACCAACGGGAGCGATGAGGAAAGCCACCGTCGGTCGGCACAAGCAGGATGGCGCCGGAGGCGCGTGTCCCCGTGCGGGAAGCACCTACTCCGCATAGTGCAGAAGACTGAACACGTCGTAGTCCTTGAACTTCTCGCGTCCTTTGAGGAAATCCAGCTCCACCGCAAACCCCAGCCCGGCGATATGCCCGCCCAGCTGCTGCACCAGCTTCACGGTTGCCTCCATTGTGCCGCCGGTAGCGAGAAGGTCATCGACAATCACCACCTTCTGTCCCGGCTCGATCGCGTCCAGATGAATCTCGAGCGAATCCGTCCCATACTCAAGGTCGTATGTCACGCGCGCCACCTGGGCAGGAAGCTTGCGCGGCTTGCGCACCGGCACAAATCCGGCATTCAGCCGATAGGCCAGCGCCGGCCCGAAGATGAATCCGCGCGCTTCAATGCCCAGGACAAGATCAATGTCCCTGCCGATGTAGTGCGCCGCCAGCGCATCGATCAGCTGCGCAAATCCGATCTGGTCCTTGAGCAGCGTCGTGATGTCGTAAAAGAGAATCCCCGGCTTGGGGAAGTCAGGCACAGTGCGGACAAGAGCCTTCAGAGGCTCGCAATCAAGAGAATGGTTCATGCTGGATTTACCAGGCTCCTTCAATCTGAAATGGTCCCAGGTCTTCGGCTTCCTGCTCGCTGAGTTCGTGCTCGATGACATGATCGACGCGGCTGCCGCGCGATCCTTTATCGAGCGACTCGCGCAACGCAGCCAGGTCCTCCGGCTCGCCCGCAGCGACAACCTCAACATGGCCGTCTTCGGTATTTCGCACCCAGCCGCGCAGTCCAATCGAGGCGGCTTCGCGATGCACATACCAGCGAAACCCCACTCCCTGCACACGGCCTTTCACAAGATAATGCCGAACCATAAAGTAAGACAGGACCGAGACAAGTTTTTCAGATGCCGCGCATCTACGCAAGGCGGGATACGACCACCTCTCGATCTGTTGTAAATATAAACAATTTTGCTTATAACAGTATTGTGAAAAGCAGCGAGTTCAAACGTTGGTTGGCTGGCTGATCAGGGAGCAATATTCAAACCCGGTAAAGGTTCTCACCTCAAGGTCTATCTGAATGGCAGGAATTCTGTTTTACCTATGCACAACAAGGAACTCGGAACCGGGCTTGTCAATGCCATCAAAAAGCAGCTTGGGCTGAAGTAGGAGGACTGGATGCGATACCCAATCAACATCAAGAAGGACGGGAAATATTTCCTCGTAACCTTTCCCCATATTCCGGAAGCCGTCACGCAGGGGAGAAGCATCGAGGAGGCAAGGCGCGCTGCTTTAAATGCCCTTGAAACAGCGCTCGACTTCTATTTTGAAGAGCATCGCACAGTTCCATTGCCGTCCCGCACGAAGCGCAGCAAAGAATTCGTGGAATTGCCCGCAAGCATGTCGGCAAAGGTGCTGTTGCTGAATGAAATGATTGATCAGAAGGTTCGCCCGGCAGATCTGGCGCGCCGGCTGCATACAACACCGCAAGAGGTAAACAGGCTGACCGATATCCGGCACACGTCCAGAATCGATGGAATCGCGTCGGCCATGAAAGCCCTGGGCAAAACTCTGGAAATCCGCGCAGTATAAGTCATAGCTAGTATCTACCTGCGCGTTCCGCTGGACGCGAAGTCTTTTTCAGATGCGGAGCATGCACGCAAGCTGGAGCTCACAGTCGGCACCTCTAAATGTCCCTTCGCTCCAAAAGCATTTGCGAAGCCAGCGGGAACAGCAAGACTATACCGGCACGAATGATCATTGGTAGCCACAGATGATCAGCAATTCCTGTAAACACGATGCTATGGCGAGGTCCTGTATTGAAGGTGAATTCCTGAACAACGAGGCCGGGCAATTTGATGCCTGGCCAGTAGTGATGAAGCACAACCCCACCCACCAGATAGCCAGTAATCACCGCAGCCCCTGCAAGAACACCACGAGAATGTTTCATCAGCACCGTAAAGAAATACGTAAGACTGAATACCAGGCCCACCACTAGGAACTCAGCACAAAATGTCGTAAGCACGACCTGATAAAAAGGAACGGCCCGATTCGGAAACCGCAGATAACCCGGCATCGGATCCGTCACAATGCCTGATAACAGATGTATCTGAAATAAGAAAACCAGGTTGGCAAGAATGAGGATAATGAACAACTGCAACATGCCGTATCCCCAGTCTGACCAGACAAAAAATGCGCGGCTCCGCGGCTTGCTGAAGAGATACGACCCGCTCTTTTCTCCCAGATCGCGTCCAACACCGAAACTGCCGAAGGCCCAGCCAAATAAGCTGAACACCACAGCCTGAAAATATAAGGCCGCAACAAACATCATCGAAATGCCTTCCAGCTGCGCAGTGCCATTCCCCGGCATGTGCTCCCGAAGGACCTGCACAAAAAGAAAAGCAATCAGCAATACCGCAACCCCAAACACAACTCGGCTCTCACGCCAATACTTCCACAGGTACATGCGGTTCCCCCTTTCCCACCACCTCGAGAAAGATCTCGGAAAGATTCATAGGCAGAACATCGAGCACCATCGCGCCCTGCTGCCGCAGCTCACTCACAAAGGCATCCGCATGCGCGCGCAGCACAAATTCCGTTGTGCCTTCGCCGGTTTTCGTCCGGAAGACTTCGCTGCCCGAGTCAACCGAAAGATTCTCGCCAGCCACCCGCACCCTGCGGAAGTTCGCCCGCACATCATCCAGTCGCGCTTCAAGCAGCAGCTTGCCCTGGTCGATAATCCCCACCCAGTCCGCCACCCGCTCGACTTCAGAAAGATGATGCGAAGAGAGAAACAGCGTCCGCCCTTCATTCGTAAAGTCGTCCACCAGCACTCGCAGCAACTGGTCTGTCACTACCGGATCGAGCCCGGCCGTCGGCTCGTCGAGCATCAGCACCTCGGCTCCCTGCGCCAGCGCCAGCAGCAGGCACAGCTTGGTCTGGTTTCCCGTCGAGAGCTTGCGAAACTTCCGCTTCATCGGGATTTCGAGCGCCTCGGCATACTTAGCTGCCAGGTCATCCGACCAGCGCGGATAAAAGCCGCGGTTGAATCGCACCAGATCATTTCCCGACATCCAGGGAATCAGCATCCTGTCGATCACAAATCCAGTGCGTTCGAGAACAGCAATCCGCTCCGTCTGCGGATCAAGCCCCAGCACGCGCATCTCGCCGCTCGTGGGATGCGCAAGGCCGGCCAGCATGCGGATCGTAGTTGTCTTCCCCGCCCCGTTGCGGCCGAGAAAACCATAAATCGCGCCGCGCGGAACATGCAGGTCAAGGTCATCGACGGCGCGCGTTTCGCCGAAGTACTTTTTCAGTGACTGCGTCTGGATAACAGAATCGCTCATTGCCCTTCTCCCAGTTCTTCATACGAGCTTTCGAGCAACTGAACCAAATCTTCCTTGGAAAGCACGAGGTGTTTCGCCTCTACAGCAAGTTGTGTCGCCATCGGCTTCAGACGCCGCAGTTTTTCAGTCCGCAACAGCCCCGGGCTCTGGCCGTTGACGTAGCACCCGCCTCCGGGCACGCTGCGCAGGATGCCGTCGCGCTCCAGATTCTGGTAAGCCCGGGCGACCGTATTCGGATTGATCCGCAATTCAGCCGCCAGCTTGCGCACCGGTGGCAGAGCATCGTCCTGTTTCAATGCTCCCGCCGCAATAGCGTGCTTCACCTGCGACTCGATCTGCAGGTAGATCGGAACGCCAAGTGCGGGCTGGACGCGGATAATCATTTTGTATTAGTACAATAATACAATTTTAAAATTCGTCAAGTGTTGTTTTCATGTTTTAGAGACCGAAAAGAGGCTGGATTCACCGTAGAACCACTGGATTTTCAATGAAAAGGGCCGAGCTTGGCGCAAAGATAGCATCGATAGGCCAGACGTAAAGAAAAATTCCATTTTCGGGAGAAAATCATCGAACCATCTATAAAAAAAGTATTGACCTGATATCGTTACAGGTTTAACTTCAAGAGTGCCGTTCGAGTAACAGGCGCTGGAAGAGCGTTGTTTGTTCGCTCTTGATTCCTTTGCCTTGGAGTACTTCCCAGATCCAACTGATGTTTGGTTTGGCCGGCGGCCATAAATGGATTCTGGCGCCTGGGAACATAATTGCAAAACCTTCGGATTTTTCACCAGACTTGATCGTCGTGCTGTGCGCAGCCTGTTGAAAATCTGAGAGATGACATAAAAATTTTTGATCGTTGACGCCCGCTGGTGCGTCTAAGTTGTTTGAAAAGATTTTTACCGGGACGACGAAGCTGATACCCAGCCGCTTTTGCGAGTTTCGTTACCCAGCGGTTCCCTGCTGACAATTTTATAGCCTGAACCGTCTAACTGTTTCATATTGAAGGAGAAATACAATGCGTTCTGATTTGGTTTTCGGGGCTCTGACCCATGTTCGCAACCGCTATCAGCTCTGCCAGCTGGCATCGAAAGCGACGCGCAAGCTGCACAAGCCCAATACGCGCGTACAAGACACCATGAACGAAGTCATGGTCCGCTTCCGCCACACCAGCCCGGCGGCCGCATCCACCAACACCGTGGAAGAAAAGGCAACAGTTCAGCAGCGTCGCGCGGCATAAAAGCCGCGCCCTGCTTGCTGTTATGTTTAAATAACATCTGCAACACCAACGAGATTCCTTCCAGTAAGAAAAACCTCCCAATACAACCTACCCACCGCAGGTGACAATGACCATCTCCGAACTGAAAGAAAAAAATATTACCGAACTGAGCCGCATCGCGCGTACGCTCGAAATCCCGGGCGCCAGCGGCCTCCGCAAGCAGGACCTTATCTTCAAGATTCTTCAGGCCCAGAGCGAAAAAGAAGGACACATCTTCGCCGAGGGCGTGCTCGAAATCCTGCCCGACGGCTATGGCTTCCTCCGCTCCCCGGACTACAACTATCTGCCTGGTCCCGACGATATCTACGTTTCGCCCTCCCAGATCCGCAAATTCGACCTGAAAACCGGCGACACCATCAGCGGCAACGTCCGTCCGCCGCACGAAGGCGAGAAGTACTTCGCGCTGGTCAAGATCGAGGCCATCAACTTTGAGTCGCCCGAAGAGACCCGCAACAAGATTCTCTTCGACAACCTGACTCCGCTCTACCCTCAAGAGCGGATCAAGATGGAAACCGTCCGCGACAACATCAGCGGACGCGTCATGGATCTGCTTACCCCCATCGGCAAAGGCCAGCGCGGCCTGATCGTCGCTCCGCCGCGTACCGGCAAGACGATGCTCCTGCAGTCCATCGCCAACTCCATCACCTCGAACCACCCCGAAGTCGTCCTCATCGTCCTGCTCATCGACGAGCGCCCGGAAGAAGTCACCGACATGCAGCGCTCGGTCAAGGGTGAAGTCATCAGCTCCACCTTCGACGAACCGGCAGCCCGCCACGTGCAGGTAGCTGAAATGGTCATCGAGAAAGCGAAGCGCCTCGTCGAGCATAAGCGCGATGTCGTCATTCTGCTCGACTCCATCACGCGTCTCGCGCGCGCCTACAACACCATCGTTCCGCCCTCAGGCAAAGTGCTCTCAGGCGGCGTCGACTCGAACGCCCTGCAACGCCCGAAGCGCTTCTTCGGCGCGGCCCGCAATATCGAGGAAGGCGGCTCGCTGACCATCATCGCCACCGCGCTCGTCGATACCGGCTCGCGTATGGACGAAGTGATCTTCGAAGAGTTCAAGGGTACCGGCAACATGGAAATCATCCTCGACCGCAAGCTGGTCGACAAGCGCGTCTTCCCGGCCATCGACATCCAGCGTTCGGGCACGCGTAAGGAAGAGCTGCTCATCCCCAAGGAAGACCTGAGCCGCATCTGGGTGCTGCGCAAGGTGCTGAACCCGCTGTCGCCGGTCGAAGCCATGGAACTGCTCGTCGACAAACTGGGCAAGACCCGCAACAATGCCGAGTTCCTGCAGAACATGAACTCTCTCTAAGGAACTGCACGTCCAGCGATACCAACCTTTGGCACACAAACGCCTGCTCTCCGGAGCAGGCGTTTTTATTTCGTTTCTTAGAAAACCCTCCCAAAGCTCCTCCGTCTGAAAAGTGCAGTCATTTCAGGAGGCTCACCTATGAAGAAATGGTTTCTACTCGCCGTAGTACTCTCATCTGCATGCATGGCTCAGACGGTCACCCCGCTACAACTCAATGCCGTCACCATCTCATTCAGCACCGCAGTCATCCAGACCAATGAGGCTCAGAAAAACCTGGATGACCTCAGGAAAAAATTTGCCCCGCGCGAATCCCGCATCCAGGCGCTAAACACAGAGGTCGAAAGCATGAAGAAGGACCTGAATACGGCGGGAAATAAATTGTCTGAAACGGAAAGAGCCTCCCGTGCGCAAGCGCTAGAAACCAGGGAAAAGCAGCTGCAGCGCGACTCTGAAGACTTTCAGAATGATTCGCAGTCCGAGTCACAGGAAGTCTTTCGCAGCGTCGCGGCCAGGGTATATTCCTTCCTTCAGGAATATGCCCAGCAGCATGGCTACACGTTTGTCATCGAGCGCGGATCAGAGGACAACCCCATCGTCTGGTACGCGGCAAATAATACGGACATCACAGCAGCCGTAGTGCAGGCCTACAACACCAGGTCAGGAATCGCCGCGCCTGCCAAGCCGGCCGCAGCCTCCCCTGCGCCAAAGAATTGATTTCCGGCAAATCCAGGTGCCCATGATTGCTGGATAGATTTTCGAATTCACATTAGACAAAGTTTTGTGGACGCAGTTACATGAAATTTTCCTTTGCTTCCATTGCCATACACAATGCTGTTGACATTCCGGTAAAGCATTTTCGGCTGTTGTAACTTCTCCGGCAATTGCTCTTCTAACGTGTGCGCGTCGTAGATAGGCCAGCCACTTGGATTGCGTCGCGCAACCCGTTTTCAAAGGAGCAGTCCATGAAGAGAGTTACAAGCAGTCTGTTGGCGATTGCAGTAGGCATTGGCATAACTGCACCAACGGCAAGCAAGGCAGCGTCGGTAAATGGAACCGAAACTGTCTTTGTCATGACGAACAATGCAGACAGGAATGAAGTAATCGCTTACGAGCAGGCTTACTATGGGCAATTCATTCAAACCCATCGTTACTATACCGAAGGCCGCGGAAGCGGCGGCATCAACGATCCTCTCGGCTCGCAGGGTTCTCTTACCCTGAGCGCCGACCACTCGCTGCTTTTTGCCGCCAACGCGGGCAGCGGCACCATCTCGGTCTTTCGCGTGCTGCACGGAGAACTTTTTCTAGCCGATAAGGTCCCGTCCAGCGGCAGCGAACCCGTCGCCATTGCCCAGCACCAGAACCTCGTGTATGTGCTCAACGCAGGTGGCAGCGGAAGTGTTGTAGCTTTCCATTTGAACTTCAACGGGCACCTCGAGGAAATCAGGAACTCAACTACCTTCCTCACTGCAAGTGGCGCCGGAGGAGCATCGATAACGATCAGCCCCGATGGCCGCTTCCTCGCTGTAACAGAGAAGACAACCAATAACATCGATATCTTTCCCATTCAACCCGACGGCACACTGGGAACCATCATGGCGAATCCGAGCGCAGGCCCAGGTGTATTTGCCGCACGTTTCGCTCCAGACGGAAAGTTGTTTGTATCTGAGACAGGGCCTGCAGGCGGTACGAATGCGTCGGCAATCTCGTCCTACTCTGTTTCGCCCAATGGCTCACTTGCGGTCATCAGCCGCAGTGTTCCCACTCTGGGCTCAGCCAACTGCTGGAATGTTGTGACACCTGATGGCCAGCGTGTTTACGTTTCCAACGCCGCCTCATCCACCATCTCGGGCTTTGCCGTTGGCAAGACCGGAAACCTGACGCCAATCGCAGGCACTGTAGTGGGAAGCAATCCGCAGGGCAGCGGCAATCTCGATATCGCCGCCAGCAATGACGGAAAGTTTGTCTTCACGCTGAATTCAGCAGCCGGCACCATCGGCGTCTTTGCAGTCCAGCAGGACGGTACGCTTACCAACATCGACGAAATTGAAGGACTCCCGAAAAACGTCGGCTTTAACGGCATCGCCGCGCTTTAGCTTTCGTACAATCCTGCGGGCTGTGAATTTCCTTCCGCAGCTCGCAGTTCTAATACTCCACCCTTACCCCATCAAGCGCCGGCAGATAACAGGGATGCACTTCCGCAATGAAGTGCCGTGATCCGACGCCAGGATTTGCATTTGCCAGCGCAGTAGCTTCCTCGGCGTTGGCAGCTTCAAGAATAGCCGTCGCGATGATCTCGCTGTCATCGGTCACCGGCCCTGCTACGATATAGCGCCGCGCTTCCATTTCACGCCGCAAAAAAGCAAGATACTTCCCCATCAGGTCTTCATGCCCTTCCGTCTGGTTCCAGCGCGGGCCTTTCTTCAACAGGCAGAGGAAATAGGGTTTCAGGTTGCGGGGAACATCCGGTCGTCTCGCGCTTGATGATGTCATAGTTCGATTGTCGCTTACTCTTTTTATGCAATTTGTACAAAGCTGTAGCAATCTTATAAATGCTATGCGGGCATTCCGAGCCAGTCTCTGTGCGCTGTTGCTGTTCCTCCACGGAATTGCCGTCGCACAGACTATCCGCTCCGTATTTGTGGCGCCGCTTGCGGGCGGAAGCAGCACATCGGCAATCGAGAGGCGACTCAAAGACAATCTCAAAAAGAGCGGCCTGTCTGTCGCGGACAGCGCTGCCTCCGCAGACGCCGTTCTGCGCGGCAATGCCGTAATCTGGCCGACCGGAACTATCTCGAATGATCCGCGCTCGCACAGCCTGCGCCAGGTTATTTACCAGGGCTATCTCTCCGCCGAATTGGTCAATGCAGGCAATGGAGCAGAAAACCAGCCGCTATGGTCTTACCTGGTCACACCGGGCCGCTTCCGTACCAGCAGCATTGTCGATGATCTTGCCGACCGTCTCAGCCAGAAGCTGATGGAAGCAATCAAAGGAGGTATTACTCGAACATCGCCATCGGCATATTTTCCCAAGAGCGCAGGCCCGGCGCTCCATGCTGCCGGATCCACCTTCACCGCACCGCTCTACATGAAATGGTTCGAGTCTTTCCAGCAGGCCGGCATCACATACAGCGCCATCGGCTCAGAGGCCGGCATCGAGCAACTCCTCGCCGGCAAGGCAGACATGGCCGCCTCCGACATTCCCGGTTCGCAGCCGGAGACCATCCGCTTCCCCGTCGTAGTCGGCGGAGTCGTCCCCATCTACAACCTGCCGGAGCTCGCGCATGGACTGAACCTCACAGCCGAAGTCCTCGCCGGTATCTATTCCGGAACGATCAAAAAATGGAATGATCCACATATTGCGGAATGGAACAAAGGCGCGCACTTGCCCAACGCTGAAATCACCGTCGTCCATCGCTCCGATGGGAGTGGCACAACCTATATCTGGACGAGCTATCTGGCACAGGCTAGCCCGGAGTGGAAGGCCAAAGTCGGTTCGCGTATCGAATCGCCGGTTGGAATCGAGGCTGCAGGCAATGAAGGCGTAGCCGAGCAGGTCGCAAAAACACCGAACTCCATCGGCTATGTGGAACTGATCTATGCAATCCAAAACCGTCTGAGCTACGCGGCCGTCAGGAACTCCTCCGGACGCTTCATCCGGGCCGATCTTGCAAGCATCACTGCGTCCGCAGCCGGCCGCGATGCGGAGCAGTCGATCCTGAATGCTCCGGGAAGAGATGCCTATCCCATCAGCAGTTTTACCTGGCTCGTGGTGCCCAGAGCAGGCAGCGATCCTGAAAAGCGCAAGACCATAGCAGCATTTCTGCGCTGGATGCTCACCGATGGGCAGAAAGACTGCTCAGCACTGGGCTACGCGCCCTTGCCTCATGACGTCATCACAAGCGAATTGCGCGCCGTCGATACTTTGAAATGAATGGAGTTAGTTGTTCTGCTCCTGCAGATGGTCGCCCGCGAACCGGGGAATCCCGAAATGCCCGCGCAGGTGCAGCAGATCGAGCGGGCTCAGCGTCCCATTAATTGCAATAATGTTGATGTCCGTGGGACTCGCCAGCATCACCACCGCGCCCTCGACATTCGTGTGCTCAAAACGAATCCACACATCGGTGCGTCCAAGGTTATCCGGATCGTGGATCGACTTTGACGTCACCATGTGCTTCCAGCCTTCCGTATGGTACTGCTGGCGGACAGCATCGAGCCCCGCTGGATCATAGAGCCCGGGCATCGAAAACTTGTAGCAGTGCACCGAGATTCCGCGCAGCTTGGCGACCACGCGGCGTGTATCTTCATCGGTGATAAAGTTGTTCGCCAGCGCCAGCATCGAGCGGTCAAAGGTGAAATCCGTGCGGAACGAGGCATTGTGGCTGATCGTCTCCACATTCCGCGGAATCCACGAGTCATCGACCTGGGCATGGACGGCTGCCGGAGCCAGGACAAGCACAGTGGCCACGAAAATGCGAACAAAAGCGCGCGAAACCATAAAAATCCTATGAATAGAGACACCGGGCCCAGAAGAAAGTTTGCTTCCCATAAAAATTTTCCTCCAGGAAAGTGCTTTCGGTCCTCTGTGCTCTTTGTGCCCTCTGTGGTGAAATGTTTTTCCCGCATTTGCGTAGAAATAGATTTTCGAAACATCCTCTGGATAAACTATCTAGTGCAGTATGACCGACCGCCTTTACTATCCGGACTCCTTTCTCCGAACCTTCGCTGCCCGTGTCACCGATATCCATGAGCTCGCACGCACCGAAGGCCAGTCCGTGTGGCAAATTGCGCTCGACCGCACCGCTTTTTATCCCACCAGCGGCGGACAGCCGCACGACCTGGGACTGTTGACCGCGACAGCGCGCAGCGGTGCTGTTCTTGAAGTTCCTGTGATCGCTGTCGAAGTAGATGAACATGGAGAGATCTGGCACCACACCCTTAAGCCGCTGCTCGCCGGAACAGAAGTCTCCGGCGAAATCGACTGGGCGCGCCGCCTCGACCACATGCAGCAGCATACCGGCCAGCATCTGCTCTCAGCTGTCTTTCTGAAGGAGCTCAAAGCGCCGACTGTCTCCTTTCATCTTGGCGAGACTTCATCGACTATCGATCTCTCCGTCGATGCGCTCGCCGCTCACAGCATCGAGCGTGTTGAGCGCATCTCTAACGAGTTGATCGCCGAAGACCGCGCCATCACCGTGCGCACTGTCAGCAGCGAAGAAGCACGATCGCTGCTTGCTGCCGGACAGCTGCGCAAGCTTCCTGAACGCGAAGGACATATTCGCCTGATCGAGATTGCCAACTGCGACCTCAACGCCTGCGGAGGCACACACGTCCGCTCCACCGGACAGATCGGCGGCCTCCTGATCCGTGGCGTCGAGCGCGTCCGCCAGGGCATTCGCGTCGAATTTGTCTGCGGCCTTCGCGCCGTCACAACAGCGCGCCACGACTACGCCACTCTCACTCACAGCGCATCATCACTCTCGGTGCCGCGCTCCGATCTTCCTGCGGCCGTGGAACGCATTCTGTCAGAAGCCAAATCCGGCGCGAAAGAAAAACAGAAGCTGCGTGAAGAACTGGCTGATTATCACGCTGCACGCCTGGCTGTAGAAGAACTGATGATCGAGCACCTGCGCGTGGTGCGGCGCGTTTTTCATGATCGCGATGCTGACTATGTAAAACTGCTCGCTTCACGTCTGGCATCGGCGGTCCCGCAAACTGTAGCGCTGCTGGCATCGACATATCAGGAGCCGGCCTTTGTTGTCCTCGCTCACAGTGAAGATCTCGAATGCAATTCCGGTCAGATCATGAAAGAAGCTCTCACCCGGCTAGGCCTGCGTGGCGGAGGCTCAGCTATCCTGGCCCAGGGGCAAGTACCCGAAGAGCATCTGTCCGCGTTGATGGATGAACTCGCCGCATCTGTACGCCAGGCGGTTTCGCATACCTCCAAAGATGCATAAACAAGAGGCCGGATGTGCTTTGCGAATCGCAACCACACTGATAAACTGGTAGAAGTATTCCCGCCTACCGGGGTCCTCATGAGACGCAGTGTTCGTGTCCTGAGGTGATCTGATATGGGGCTATAGCTCAGCTGGGAGAGCGCCTCGTTCGCAACGAGGAGGTCATCGGTTCGATCCCGATTAGCTCCACCAAATCAGAATTTTTTTTACTAATCCTTTTTAAGGTACAGAAAAGGGAAGATTTAAAGCGGTTCAAAATACCGATTTCCGGCGTGTACTCTAAACCCCCTCCAAATAACAAATTTTGAACCCGTTCGCGCTGCGTTGGACCGGCAATCTCCCAAGCGTTTGCGATGTCCAGGTGCTGCAAATTAGCAAAGTGCATAAATGCGTCTGCGGAATAACAGCACCCCAGGCCCGCTGAATTCATCTACCCGCTAAATCCTCCGGCCATATCTGGGAACCATGCAGTATGCGCAAGACGCGAACTGCATCGTCATCGATGCGGTAAGCTGCGATGTAAGGGGTGTGGCTGATGACGAGTTCGCGGGTGCCTTCCACCCGTCCCATGCGCCCGCTATCGGGGAACTGGATTAACCTCTCCACCTCCGCTTCGATACGATCATCGACAGAGACAGCCGCTTGCGGGCTCTCTGCCTCAATGTAATCGAAGATCGCTTCACGATCGGCATACGCGGACACAGTCTACACCAATCGCATTGATTTACTTTACCTTGCGCTTTGCGGCAGCACGCCGCTTGGCAAAGTGAGCTTTGACTTGCTCGTTAGGGAACACAGGACGACGATCGTCCAGGGCCTCTTGAACTTTAGCGCGGAACCAAGCATCGTGGGCTGCGGGGTCCTGCGTCAGTTCAAAGGGAAGTGCTCCCTCATTCGCAGTGCGGGTAAGCAGAATACGCACTGCGTCGGATACCGTCATGCCGAGGTTTGCCAACACCGCCGCTGCCCGATCCTTCAGGTCGGAATCGATCCGGGTCTGCACTAATGAATTTGATGGCATCAGAACCTCCATCTCTAATGGAATTCAAATGAATTACATTGTGCAGGTCTCGTCGGGTTCCTCATCCGGCTAAGTTCGCAAAAAGCTTGGGCAATGGAGGCCGAGGCTTTACGGGCCGGTTCGCGGCTTTCTTCGCCCAATCACCCAAGCCTGGGACTGGAATATGTAGCTTCTTACACGCTTTGGCGATGGCGACATTGAAACACCGTACAAACTCGCGACTTTCAGCACAGGCATTCTCCAGCCCCTTTTGTAGAGTTCTTTGCGGTCATAGCGCATAGTCGAAGGTGTCGATCGCGGTGGACTTGCTTTCGGAACGTTGATGGTTCTTTTCTCAGATGTCGCACGAGTTTTCATGCTTTCCGTTCGCTCTCTTTCAGATGGCCGCGGAGTCTTTTGTGATGACCGATCAGGCGCTGATTGGCTTCGTCTTTTGGAATCTGCAGAGGTCGGACGCTCCAAACGTTCATTTTGGGCATCCGGGAACTGGCTGCATTCCAAGTCCTTCAAAATGCCATTTAATTCAGAGATGAAAACCTCGGCTTTGGACGCTTGCATGGCAAGCTGGTTCAAAATTTCAATATTTGGGTCCACTATCATTGCATGAAGCGGACGCGCGCTCGCGCACATCCCTGCCTATGCCACTCCCAGGAACTTCTGACTCCTTCCAACGCCACCACGATCATTGAGAAAGCGGCGAAACAACCGGATAGCAGATCAGGAAATCATAGCTGTCTGCCCAATAAATCAGGTTGGCTTCCAATGGCGTACACTCTGCCTGAGAAACAGAGTGGAGCATAGGCCGGAGCGTTTGCAGATCGAAGAGCGTCGCATTTGTTCCAGCCAGATTTGCAAGCAGGGCAAACGTAAGCTCATCCTGCCGTTCATCTGCATCGAATGTTTTGCCGGCAAGGTGCTCCTTGCCTCCTGCAGCAAAGGCGCCGACATTGAAGACGGACTTGTTTTCTGCAAGCGCCAGCTCAGCGACAAAATTGCCGAGCGTAGAAACACCGCGCGCATCATAACCGCGATGCAGATGATTGCGTCCGAAACGCAGGAATATCTTGCCGTCACTGTCCTGCCGGTAATGAGCCAGGAAAAGCTTCTTCATCACCAGCTCTCTTGTTTCAGAAGCTGCAAGCCTTGTGTCTGAACGAGAACGAAGGGTCTCCACTTGCAACGTGTCGCGAATGTTTTGCCAGAGCGAGATGCCGCTGTACATGGCATCGTGCACCGGATGCTTCGTCTCGGAGATGCTTAACAGCTCCATTGCCTGCTTGCGATCATAGCCATGAGATGTAATCTCCACCATTCTTTGCAGCTTGGCGTCTTTGGGATTGAGTTCAGACATTTCCCGGATCAGGCGATCAGGCTGCATTTCATCGATATCGCATCCCCAAAGAACTTCCCGTCCCGGTTTTGCAAACTGGCGCACAATCATAGCCTGCTCCTGCGTCCAGGTTCCTTTAGCCTGGTCCAGATGTTCCGCAGCCCAGGGACTGATTTCCGCAGCAGCATGGCGATATCCAGCCTGCCATAGCTGCGGCCATAGATCCTTCAGAAGCTCCGGTATCTCCTGTTCGCCATGAAGCTCTCCCAGGAGAAAGAAATCGTGACTGCGAGCTTCCTTGATCAGCAGGGCTTCACCTGCTCCATGCAGCGGAACAGCATGGGCCGCAAGCGCCGTGCGAATCGATTCTTCCGTCACCGCTGAAGCAGCATGAACAGGTCTTGCGATGAGTAAGACTGAAAAAACAAGAGCAGGAAGAGCACGATAATTCATGTATGGGAGTAACGCACAGAAGCAGCGAATAGTTCCGTCTCCAGAAAAGCAAAAGGCCCGACTTTCGTCGGGCCTTTTATCTAATTGAAAGAGACTTACTGCTGTTCTTCCGCAGCCACAACCTTGGTCTGCGCGACGGTCCAGTTCGGATCGCCGACCTTGAAGCGCGCGAAACGGCGGATAGTAATGTTTTCGCCCAGCTTGCCGACCTTCTGCGCAATCAGGTCCTTGATCGAGACCGTCTGGTCCTTGATGAAGGGTTGCTCCAGGAGGCAAACTTCTTCGTAGAACTTGCTCATCTTGCCTTCGACGATCTTCTCGATCACCGGAGCGGGCTTGCCCGTCTCAGCTGCCTGCGCGCGGAAGATGTCCTTCTCGCGATCGAGGTCTTCAGCCGTCACATCTTCGGGGCGGATGTAACGCGGGTCAGTCGCGGCAATGTGCATCGCGATGTCCTTGAGCAGCTCCTGGAAGTCAGGGGTGCGGGCAACGAAGTCGCTCTCGCAGTTCACTTCCACCAGCACGCCGATCTTGCCGCCGGCGTGAATGTAGGTGCCCACCGCGCCCTCATTCGTGGTGCGCGAAGCCTTCTTCTGCGCCGAAGCCATGCCGCGCTTACGCAGAATGACGAAGGCCTCTTCCATGTCGCCCTTCGATTCCTGCAGGGCCTTCAGGCAGTCGCCCATCGGCGCGCCCGACTTCTCACGCAGCTCCTTCACCAGCTTTGCATCAATCTTTTCACTCACCGTAGACATTCCCTTTTTCCTCAATCCTCTTCTATATCACGCGCACGTTAATTCAAGTTTGTCATCCCGACCGGAGTCGCGTAGCGACGCAGCGGAGGGACCTGCAATTTCAGTATGCGTGGACTTTAGTCCGCGCTTAATCCACTCAGACACAACGAAAGCGTGGCCCTTTCCAGACTGCAGCCACGCTTCCAAAAGAAATGCTTTCCTTCTTCAAGTCTTAGTAGCTGCTTTCAGCCGCCTCTGCTTCGTCGAGCGAGCTGACCACCGCAGGCGACTTGCGGATCACGCCGCCGAGCGCCGCTTCGAGGTCAACCTCTTCCTCGACAGGGCTGCTGGCTTCGATGCTGTCCACTGTGCCTTCTTCGCCTTCCGTCTTGGCTTCCGTCTCGCCGCCGACAGCTTCGGCAAACTGCTTGTCGCCGACCAGCTGTACGCCTTCAATGACCGATTCGGAAATCTTCGAAGCGAACAGGCGGATGGCGCGCAGCGCATCATCATTGCCCGGAATCACGTAGTCCACCACCGTCGGATCGCAGTTCGTATCGACGACAGCAACAACGGGGATGCCCAGCTTGCGGGCTTCCTTGACAGCAATGGCTTCGTTGTTCGAGTCGATGACGAAGAGCGCATCGGGCAGGCGCTTCATGTTCTTGATGCCGGCGAGATTGGCCTGCAGGTGCTTGCGCTCCCGCTCCAGGCGAATGACTTCCTTCTTCGTCAGCAGTTCGTAGCGGCCGTCGGTGGCCATATCATCCAGTTCCTGAAGGCGCTTCACCGACTTCTGCACCGTCACCCAGTTGGTCAGCAGGCCACCCAGCCAGCGGTTGTTGATGTAGAACATGCCGCAGCGGTTGGCTTCTTCGGCGATGGCGTCCTGCGCCTGCCGCTTGGTGCCGACGAACAGAATCACTTTGCCCTGGGCAGCGACGTCCGTGACGTACTTCGACGCGTCCTTGAACATCTTCAGGGTCTTCTGCAGGTCGATGATGTAAATGCCGTTGCGCTCGCCGAAGATGTATTCCTTCATGCGAGGATCCCAGCGCTTCGTCTGATGCCCGAAGTGGACTCCCGCTTCGAGCAGCTCCTTCATGGTGATTGTGGCCAAACAGCCTCCTTCGTGGACTGCATTCCGGCAAGTTAGGGTCGCCGGAATTGATTCCCCTATTTGGGAAGATTTAACTGCCTAAACTTTAGTTCTTAGTTGTCAGTTCTTAGCCCTCAGTCACCCTACTAACAACTGAAGACTGATAACTAACAACTGAAGCGCACTTTAGTTCTTAGTTGTCAGTTCTTAGCCCTCAGTCACCCTACTAACAACTGAAGACTGATAACTAACAACTGAAGCGCAATTAGCGCTTGCTGAACTGGAACCGCTTGCGGGCGCCCTTCTGACCGTACTTCTTGCGCTCCTTCACACGAGCGTCGCGGGTCAGCAGGCCGTCAGCCTTGACGGTCTTGCGCAGTTCTATGTTGAACTCGAGCAGAGCGCGGGCAATGCCCATCTTCACTGCGTCGGCCTGCGCGGTCACACCGCCGCCGGTCACGCGCGCCACCACATCAAAGGTACTGACGGTCTCGGTCACGGCCAGCGGACGCTTCGCCGACACACGCTGCTGCTCGGTGACGAAGTATGTCTCGAATTCCTTGTCGTTGACCTTGAACGCACCGTTTCCGGGACGCAGAAACACGCGGGCAATCGCCGCCTTGCGCCGCCCCGTTCCGTAATACTGAACCAAATCTGCCATTCGCCTGTCCTAAACTCTCAAATCCTTAAATCATGCCGGGTGCCGGGTGCCCCATCCTTTCGCGCCTTTTGCGAAAGGGTGGGAGACCACAAATTTCTTAAGCCTTCACTTCAAGCGGCTCAGGCTTCTGCGCCGCGTGCGGGTGCTGGTCGCCCTTGTAGACATTGAGCTTGGTCGCCATCTTGCGGCCCATCTTGGTCTTGGGCAGCATGCCCTTGATCGCCTCTTCGACAATCTTTTCCGGCTTGCGCTCGAGCAGGCGCACAAACGACTCTTCCCGCAGTCCGCCGGGAAAACCGGTGTAGCGGCGGTAAAGCTTGCTCTGGCTCTTGAGGCCGGTCAGCCGGACCTTCTCCGCATTGATCACAATCACGTGGTCGCCCATATCGATATAAGGCGTGTACTTGGGATTTCTCTTGCCGCTCAGCACGCTGGCCGCTTCGGTCGCCAGACGCCCCAGGGTCTTGCCGCTGGCGTCTACGACGAACCACTTGCGGTTGATCTCGTGCGCGCTCGGAATATACGTCGACATCTTTCTATCTCCAGCAAAATCTCTGCGTGCAAACGCTTTTTGCCCACGCAAAGCGTCGCCGCGGTAAAACTCGGTTTCCCACGGCAGGACATCAACTGTTCGCGTGAGGTTCGGAGCCCCAACGCGCGTGGTGTTCGTGTGTCGGGGTGAATCTGCGCAGTTTCAACCGGTCGGGTTTTCGAGCATCCAACGCCTCGTCTTCAAGACATACAGACAGGCAGACGCAGAACCGCGCAAGGATTTTAGAATACGGGATTTTTAAGGGGAAGTCAACGCTAAGAGTTCTATTCCGGATTGTAAAGTCCCCTCACGATAGAAGAAAAATTCGATTTAATTCAGAGAACTATGTAATTTAAGCTGGTCCCGCTATGGAAAAGAAGTGTTTTGTGATTCAAAGGTTCGATGGTGGCAGGTACGACTCCCTTTACAAAGAGATATTCAAACCTGCCATCGAGCAGGCTGGTTTTAGCCCTTACAGAGTAGATCAAGACCCCTCAGCGTCCATTCCAATTGAAGCCATCGAACAGCACATCACAAACTCTGATGCTTGTTTCGTTGAGATTTCGGAAGACAATCCAAACGTCTGGTTCGAACTTGGATACTCGATTGCGCGTCAGAAACCGCTTTGCCTTGTCTGCTCTAAAGATCGGGAAAAGTTCCCTTTCGATATTCAACATCGAAAGATTATTCGATATCCGACACGACCTGTACCAAGTGAATATGAAAAATTGCGTAGCGAAATAGCCGATCGCCTGCAAAGCGTCGCTAAAAGTGAAATTGCTCTTAAAGAAACTGCAGAAGTAGTCGAGGGATTATCAACGTCACCGACTATGAATGGTCTAAGACCACATGAACTACTAGCTCTCACTATGATTTTTCAATCGGAATATACAGGTGGCATCTCTGGTTGGTCCTTAAACCAAGACATGCAACGCGGCGGATATAACTCCATTGCAGCTACTCTTGCGATAAAGGGCTTGGCTAAAGCGAATCTAATTCGGATTGAAGAAGGTACAAATATGAACGATGAGCCATATACGTCATTATCCGTTACATCTTCTGGGGAAGACTGGCTTATGGAGCATCAGGACGAGCTTAATCTGAGGATCACAAAACTTAACCCAGATACAGTGATCGCCAAGATAACCGAAGATGATATCCCCTTCTGAGATGCGTTTAGACGGGTGGCCCATCAAGCCTTCTTTCGACTTGAGTAGGGTAGTTGAGCGTGAAAGCGCCTCCAGGTAGAAGCAGCGGGCTTCAGCCCGCTGAAAAAGAACCGGCTCGAAGAGCCGCACCTCACTGCCGTAGGCCGGAGCGGAACCGAAGGTGCAGCGACCCCGATTCTCCGCATACACTAAGCCGTGGGCAAACGAACCTTCCTCAAACTCTTCGCATGGTCTCTGCTGGTCATTTCCATGACGCACGCCGCCCACTCCGACTCACCCCCAGCCGTTCCAAAAGACATCAAGGTCTTTTCGTCCAACCGGCGCTTTTACGCTTTCAGCGCCTTGAAAGCTGCAAAGACATCCATCTTCTCTGCGCAGGACAGGCAGAAAACGCTATGGGAGATTCCGGGATACCACCCTGTTCTTTTCCTGTCCGACGACGGGCAGCATCTGATGACCGGATACAGCGGCGGCAGCATTTTCAGCGAAACGGTCAAAGCGTCCGACACTTTTCTCTGCTTCTACACCTCCGGAAAACTTGTGCGCGAAGTGCATGTAAGCGATGTCTTCCCCAATTTGGATGAAATCCCGCAGTCTGCCTCGGGCAGGGTGTGGGGAAATTACTTCGGCTTTAACCGGCAGAACCGCTTCATTCTGCTGCTCTTTGACGGGAAGCGCCTGACCTTTGATGCAGGCACCGGACGGCCTATGGACCACTAATCGACGGTGGGTAGCGCATTCAAGCCCGGTTTTGGCTTGAGTGGGAGTGCAGGAAGGAAATGGCGGAAGAGGAGGGATTCGAACCCCCGGTACCCTTTCGGGTACGCCGGTTTTCAAGACCGGAGCCATCAACCACTCGGCCACTCTTCCGTTTCTCAAGTGTAGTATGGACACGGATTTTACGCGACAGAACGAACGCCGAAAATTCTTGTCAATTCCTTGATCTGAAGAAAACCGCATAACCTGAACAAAGCAAAGGGAAGATCGAAGAAAAATAGTTGGCATAGAATTCCCAGTAAAATTGCTAAAATAGAAATAGGAGCAAAGAAAAAGCCCGCCTCAATGGCGGGCTTTCGTGTTTCTGCACCCTGCACCCTGCACCCTGCGCGCTGAGCGCTGCACCCTGAGGAGAACCCATGTACAACGAATGCCGCCACCTCTTCACCAGCGGCACCAAATGCAGGCAGGCAGCACTCAAAGAACAGCCCTTCTGCACCTACCACAGAAACACCCGCCAGCGCCCCTCGCCC
>NZ_JBZYWJ010000009.1:0-367698 GCF_059115305.1 Acidobacterium sp. FHG110202_01 | reverse complement strand
CGCTTACCTATGCCAACGAGACGCTGTCCGCCGATCAGAAACAGCTGGAATTGCAGAACATCCCTGCGATGCAGGTGATGAAAGACCAGGCCGCGGTGGCTACTGCCGAAGGCGATCTTACCGTTTCCAGGGCGACGCTCAGGCTGAACGAGCTTCTCATCAAGGACGCACTCACCAAAACCGTCGATGATCCCACGCTGGCTGATATGCCTGTAATACCGCTTGATCTCATGGGAACACCGGATCCCAAGGCAACAGAGCAAATCGATCAGCTTATTGCCGAGGCCGAAAAAAACCGTCCCGACGTCGCGGAAGACCAGATTGCCATGCAGATCGCGCAGAACAACCTCAAGACCATCAAGAACGCGCTGCTGCCCAATCTTTCGCTCTATGGGCAGTACATTGGCACTGGCCTGGGGGGCGAGCTGAACCCTGTTTGCGCACTGCCTCAGGGAGAATGCAGTACCACGCTTCCTAAAGATTTTGCCGGAGCCTTTCAGAACACCTTCAATTATTCCTCTCCTGAATATCAGGTTGGTTTCTCACTCGTCGTTACACTTCGTAACCGTGTCGCCAAGGCCGACCAATTCCGCGCGGTGCTCGACTATCGCCAAAAAGAGCTGACGTTCGAGCAACAGAAGAAGACGATCCGCCTGGATGTCCGTAACTCACAGTATTCACTCCAACAGGCCCAGGCCCGTGTTACCGCAGCCGAGAAAGCGCGCGATCTGGCACAGAAGACCTTCGATATTTCCAAAAAAGAGCAACAACTTGGAGCGATGTCTGCATATGACACGCTCACCAGCGAGCAGGCACTCGCTGTGGCTGAATCCGCGCTTGTTGTCGCTCAGACTGCATTTGAAAAAGCCAAAGTCGATATTGACCACGCCACCGGCTTTACGCTGGATCGCACGGGAGTATCCATTGATGATGCGAAGAGCGGCGTAGTCACGCATATGCAGTGAGTACAATCTAGTTCTGATGGCCACAACCTACCAACTCGGCGGAGCAGAAAGCGGCATCGCCACAACACAGCCGCCGCGTGTGCTGATTGCCGACGACCAGCCGCATATCCTGGATGCCCTGGAGCTTCTGCTTGAGCCGGAGGGATATCGCATAGAAAAGGCGCGTTCGCCGATGATGGTGCTGAGCGCGCTTCAGTCCGGCTCATTTGACGCGTTACTCGTAGACCTGAACTACACCCGCGATACGACTTCGGGCAAAGAGGGGCTCGATCTTCTTACGCAGATCAAGGCTCTCGACAGCCAGGTGCCTGTGATTGTGATGACGGCGTGGGCGAATGTCGAGGTCGCCGTGGAAGCGATGCGCCGCGGTGCACGTGACTTCATCCAGAAGCCCTGGGACAATGCGCGATTGCTCACCATTCTGCGCACGCAGATTGAACTGCATCATGCGGTGAAGCGGGCGCAGCGGCTGGAGGCAGAGAACCGCATCCTGCGTGGGCAGGGGCTTCCGGAATTGATTGCTACGGCTCCGACGATGCAACCGGTCTTGACCACGATTACGCGCATCGGACCTTCTGATGCCAACGTTTTGATTACTGGCGAACATGGTACGGGCAAAGAGGTGGTGGCGCAGATGCTTCATGCGCTGTCGCAGCGTGCCTCGCGCTCGCTAGTCGCTGTAAATACCGGAGCGCTGCCGGAAGGCACGTTCGAGAGTGAGCTGTTTGGCCATGTGAAGGGGGCGTTTACCGATGCACGTACGGAGCGCATCGGGCGCTTTGAGCTGGCTGATGGCGGGACGCTTTTCCTCGACGAAATTGCCAATGTGCCTCTGCGCCAGCAGGCCAAGCTGCTGCGTGTGCTTGAAACCGGAGAGATGGAGCGAGTTGGCTCATCGAAGACGCGGCGCGTAAACGTGCGCGTGCTTTCTGCGACGAATGCTGATCTCCGCGCTGAAGTCGAACAGGGACGTTTTCGTGCTGACCTTCTTTTCCGGCTGAATACCGTAGAAATTCATCTGCCGCCACTGCGTGAACGGCGGGAAGATATTCCGCTGCTGGCGGCGCATTTTCTGAACCGCTATGCCACGCGCTATCGCAAGCAGATGGAAGGCATTGATCCGGCAGCGTTGCAGGCGATGCTGCAATATCCATGGCCGGGAAATGTGCGTGAGCTGGACCATACGATTGAGCGCGCCGTTCTGATGGCGCGCAGTGCGACGATTGAAGCATCAGACCTGGGCCTGAACCAGGTGCGCATTTCTACCCAGGCGCTGGAAGATATGAGCCTGGAGTCTGTAGAGAGTATTCTCATCCGCAAGGCGCTGGCCCGTTGCAGTGGTAACGTGAGTCAGGCGGCTGAAGCGCTCGGCTTAAGCCGCGGCGCTCTGTACCGGCGGATGGAGAAATATGGCATCTGACAAGCGGCACGCAGCCACAAGCAAAATTCCAGCAGAAGGCTTCCGCTTCGAGGCAAAGATCAAGATCCTGATCACCTCGTTGTGCGTGCCGATCTTTGCCTTGTGCGCCGTGCTGTTGTGGATGGAGCATGTCTCGTTCTCTGTGATTCTGGGCGCGCTGGCAACGCTGGCCCTGGTTGTTCTGCTGGTGGCGTCGATCTTTCTTGAACAGGTTGTGAGGCCACTGCAGACTTTGGCTAACGTTGTTGCGGCGTTACGTGAAGAGGATTTTTCCTTCCGCGCGCGCAATGCTACGCCGCACGATTCGCTGGGTGAGCTGGCAATTGAGATCAACCAGCTTGCAGACACGCTGCAGGCACAGCGACTGGGCGCTCTGGAAGCAGTAGCACTGTTGCGCCGCGTGATTCTGGAGATGGATGCTCCAGTGCTCGCATTCGATGAGCAGGGAACGCTGCGGGTTGTGAATCCGGCGGCGGAGCGGGTGCTGCATCTGAATGCGGCGCGCGACCTGGGAAGAAAAGCCAGCGAATTGAACCTGCAGCGTTTCCTCGAAGAGGAAGATGAGGGCATTGTTGCCATTGAGTCGCAGGGGCAGCATACGCGCTGGATGGTGCGGCGCAGCAGCTTCCGCCAGCGCGGTGTACCGCATACTCTGCTGCTGCTTTCTAACGTAAGTGCTGCGCTGCGCGAAGAGGAGCGCGCGGCGTGGCGCAGATTGATTCGCGTGCTGGGGCATGAGATCAGCAATTCGCTTGCTCCTATTAAATCTATCGCGGGAAGTCTGCGGCAGAGGGTCGGGCAAGTATCCAGCGATAACACTACAGATTTTGAACGCGGGCTCAATGTGATCGAGAGCAGGGCCGAGTCGCTGAACCGCTTTGTGCAGGCCTACAGGCAGCTGGCGCAGCTGCCGGCTCCGGTGCTGCGGAGTGTGCCTCTTCCGGCGCTGCTGGATCGTGTAGCAGGACTTGAAACACGACTTACGATTGAGATTGATGAAGTGCCGCAGGTGAACCTGAGGGCCGATGCCGATCAGATAGAGCAGTTGCTGATTAATCTGGTGCGGAATGCAGTTGAAGCTGCTCTGAGTGAGCATGAGGAGGGTGGAGCGCAGGGTGAGCCCAGAGTGAAGATCTATGGAAGGCTTGCCGGAGAATCGGTTTCTATTCTCGTGGAAGACAATGGGCCTGGACTCGCGAATCCTGGAAATCTCTTCGTTCCTTTCTATACAACCAAACGGAGCGGTACGGGCGTTGGTCTGGTGCTTGCACGGCAGATTGCCGAGGCGCATGGAGGGTCGCTTGAGCTGCGCAATCGTGCCGATGCCAGGGGATGCCAGGCAGAGGTCAGGATTCCTATGGTCTTAGATCATGAGTTGGTGAGCATGGCGGGAGCCCTTCGGTGAACTTCCGGTAAGATGGAATCAAATTCCCATTGAACAAATAACAGGGGGAAAACAAACATAGTGAGTACGTCTGTCTCTGGCGCGCAAACGGTGAAGGTAGCGATTCTGGGCTTTGGAACTGTGGGCAGTTCTGTGGCGCGCATTCTTTGTGATGCGAAGCCGGATAGCGTGGAACTGACTCACATCTTCAACCGCAGCGTTGCGCGCAAGCGTGCTGACTGGATTGCATCGGGTGTTATCTGGACAGAGGACATTGACGATGTGTTGTCGTCTCCTGTGAATGTGGTGCTGGAACTGGCGGGTGGTTTGAATCCTGCGGGTGAATGGGTGCGCCGCGCGCTGGAGGCGGGGAAGTCTGTCGTCACTGCGAATAAAAAGTTGATCGCGGAACATGGCGTCGCGCTGGATAAGCTGGCGCGCGATAAGGGAGTGCATCTTTATTATGGTGCTGCCGTTGCAGGCGGAGTGCCTGTAATTCCCGGTATCCAGCAGGGACTTGCAGGCGACCGCATCAAACGCATTGAAGGCATTCTGAATGGGACCTGCAACTTTATCTTGAGCAAGATGGAAGAGGGCGCGGAGTTCGCGCCGGTTCTGAAAGAGGCGCAGAAGCTTGGATATGCGGAGGCTGATCCTACGGAAGATGTGGGCGGATTTGATGCGCGTGCCAAGCTGGTGATTCTTTCGCGTATTGCGCTGCGCGCTGATCTGGTTGTGAATGAGGTCTCCTGTAAGCCGATTACGGAAATTGCAGCTATCGATTTTGCGTATGCGAAAGAGATGGGCTGCACGATCCGCCAGATTTCTCGCGCGGAGCTTAACGGAGGTCGCGTGCTGGCCGCAGTCGGGCCCATGCTGGTGCCGCTGGCTTCTCCGCTTGCGTGGTCGCGCAGCACGGAGAACATGGTGCTGGTGGGTGGCGAATATGGAGGCGATGTTGTTTTCTCGGGACATGGGGCAGGCGGCCATCCGACGGCAGTTGCTGTTGTCTCTGATTTGCTGGCTGTTGCACATGGTTCGCGGACCATTGATCTTCCCAGCAAGAAAACGGCGATCAGTTCAGATCTTCTTGTGCCGCACTATATTCGCTTCATTGTGAAAGACCGGCCGGGCATTATTGCTCAAATTGCCGGAGCTCTAGCCGAGCAGGAAATCAATATTCATGCGATTCTGCAGAAGCCCGGGTATACCAAGACAAATCTGCCGTTTGTGGTGATCGCAGAGCCTGCTCCGGGCTCAGCGTTGCAGCGCGCTTTGGAAAAGATCGCGCATCTCGATTGCCTGCTGGAGCCGACGCTCGATATGCCGATTCTGGATGCGCAGAGCTTGCGCTAAGCCTCACTTCTTGCGCTTTATGGGCTTCTTTGGCGCCAGGCCAGTGGATTCGCGCACGATCAGATCAGGCTGCATGACGATCTCTTCTGGAAATTGTTTTTCCGGGTGCTCGATCATATCCAGCAATACCTGTGCGCCTTCGCGGCCCATGTCCCGCAGCGGCTGACGTACTGTAGTGAGGCTGGGTTTGTGGTATCCCGCGCTCATGATGTCGTCAAAGCCGATAACGGAGATGTCATCGGGCACGCTCAGGCCTGCGTCGTAGATGGCGCGGATGACTCCAATGGCGGAAATATCGTTGAAGCAGAATATGGAGGTGAAGTCGCGGGTGCGGGCCAGAAGATCTCTCATCGGTCCGTAGCCTACTCCAGGCGACCAGCTATCTACTTCGAGCTGAATGCAGTGCTCAGCATGCACTTTCATGCCGAGCTTTTGCGCCACTTCCAGAATGGAGCGCCAGCGGTATTCCGTGTCGGGGATAATGTTCGGGCCCTTGATGAAGGCGATGTTGCGATGGCCGAGATCGTAGAGATGCTTGAGCGCCAGCTCGGCGGCTTTCCTATGATCGAGGATGATGTTGGTGACTCCGGGTGACTGGTTGTGCGCGGAGATGGCGACTGTGGGAAGTGGGCTGCGGATTTCAGACGGTGTGTTAAGCAGCAGGAAGCCATCGACGGCGCGCTCGACCAGCAGGCGCGGATACTCCTGCATTAAGTCCTGGTTCCAGTAATGACTGGCGGTGAAATAGAAATACTGTGAACGGAGCAGGTGTTCTTCGACGCCGTTCATCACCATGGTGAAGTAGCCTTCGCTGAGATCAGGGGCGAGAACACCGATGGACATGCTGCGGTTTTTGCGCAGTGAGCGGGCGAAATAGTTTGGCCGATAGTGGTATTTTCTTGCGGCCTGGAAGACTCGCTCCCGAGTACGTGCGGGGATGGATTTTGCGGCAGGCGAATCGTTCAGCACAAGAGACACAGTGGTCTGCGATAACTGCAGGATGGAGGCCAGCTGCTTGAGATTGATCTGCTCGCCGTCTTTTGGTGAATACGGGGCTTGCTGCGGCCTGTCTTTGCGGTCTTCGCTCATAGGCGATTTGTAACACGTTTGAAATGAAGACGCTATCTGCCTGTTTCTTCAAGCGATATTGGTCTCTTCGTATGCTCCAAACACTTTCTTGAGTGCGCTGCAGATTTCTCCAATAGTGGCGTAAGCCTTCACGCAATTGAGCAGGTGGGGCATGGTGTTGGCATCTTTTTCTGCGGCGCGGCATAAGGCGAAAAGGCAACGATCTACGGCTTCGTTCGAGCGCTCGCGGCGCAGCTTTCGCAGTTTGGCGGTCTGGGCTTCGCGTACCGATTCGTCGATGTAGAGAATTTCCGGCTGGGGCTCGTCGATGGTGTATTCATTTACGCCGACGATGATTTTTTCGCGGGCTTCCACGGCGCGCTGGTATACATAGCTGGCTTCGGCGATTTCCTTTTGCGGAAAGCCCTGCTCAATGGCGCGCACCATTCCGCCCATTGCGTCAAGCTTCTCAAAATATTCAAAGGCGGACTTTTCCATATCTAAGGTGAGGCGTTCGACGAAATAAGAACCTCCGAGCGGATCGGCCACATCTGCTACTCCTGATTCGTAAGCGAGAATCTGCTGCGTGCGAAGGGCGATGCGGGCGGCGTCTTCTGTGGGCAAGGCGAGTGCTTCGTCATAGGCATCGGTGTGGAGAGATTGTGTTCCACCGAGCACTGCGGCAAGCGCCTGGATGGCGACGCGCGCGATGTTGTTCTTTGGCTGCTGGGCGGTGAGTGAGACACCGGCGGTCTGGGTGTGAAAGCGCATCCAGGTGGAGCGGGAATTCTTGGCGCCGAAGCGTTCAATCATGACGCGATACCAGATTTTGCGCGCGGCGCGGAACTTGGCAATCTCTTCGAAGAAGTCGTTATGCGCGTTGAAGAAGAAGCTCAGGCGTGGGGCGAAATCGTCGATGGCAAGACCGCGACGGAGGGCCCACTCGACATATTCGATTCCGTCATAGAGCGTGAAGGCGAGCTCCTGCTGGGCGGTCGATCCAGCTTCGCGGATGTGGTAGCCGGAGATGGAGATGGGATTGAAGCGTGGCGTAAAGCGCGAGCCAAATTCGAAGGTATCGATGACGAGGCGCATGGAAGGCGCGGGTGGGAAGATGTACTCCTTCTGCGCGATGTATTCCTTCAGGATGTCGTTCTGCAAGGTGCCAGAGATATTCTTCCAGTCTGTGCCCTGTTTTTCTGCGACCGCGAGGTACATGGCCCAGATGACGCTTGCGGGAGAGTTGATGGTCATGGATACAGTGGTCTGCTCGAGGTTGATTCCGGAGAAGAGCGTTTCCATGTCTTCGAGTGAGTCAATGGCAACGCCGCATTTACCGACTTCGCCTTCGCTTTGCGGATCGTCGGAGTCGCAGCCCATGAGCGTGGGCAGATCGAAGGCTACGGAGAGGCCGCTGCCTCCGTTAGCAAGCAGGTATTTGTAGCGTTCGTTTGTTTCTTCCGGTGAGGCGAAGCCGGAGAACTGGCGCATCGTCCAGAGCTTGCCGCGATAGCCGCTTGCGTGGATGCCGCGTGCATATGGCGGCTCTCCGGGCTGGCCGAGATAGGCGTCCTGTTGTGATCCCCAATCCTGGGGGAGGCTTTCTTCTGTGTAAAGGCGCTCGACGGGTACGCCGGAGATGGTCGTGAAGCGCGTGCGGCCTGCTTCATCGAGGTTAACTCCTGTTGCTGCGCCGATTGGTTTTTCTGGTGCTTTGCTCAGTGCCGGGTTGAGGGTTTGCTCTTCCCAGCGTTGCTTTGCTTCGGATTTGGATGAGTCTGCCATCAAGAAACTTCTCAGCATAGGGGACGAAGTGGATCATCGGCAAGGTTATATCCACATCCTTCGCAGTATGAAGCCTGAGGCTTCGCCCAAAGGCATTTCACCACCCTTCGCTTCACTCAGGGCAGGCTCCGGCCACAGAGAGCACAGAGGTGTTTTCAATAATTCTCGTCATCTCCGATTGGCTGGCCGGGAGGTGTTTCGAGTCCACCTGGTTCAGCGAATTTTGAGGGATCTTTGCTGAAGGCTTCGATTTCTTTTTCTGCGGATTGCCAGTGGGCGCGGAGGAGCGGTGATGTTGACGTATCGCTGGCCTTGCTCTTCAGCCAATTTTGAAGGTCAGCAGCCTGAGCAGTGGCGATGGCCCGTGCTTCCGGTGAAGTGGATGGCGAGGCGGCGAGCGCCAGAAGGTGGCGGAGAACTACGTCTTCCACGGTAAGCTGCGTGTTGAGTGTGGTTGCCGTCTGACGGGGAGCGTACCAGGTTGCCTTTAGTGTTTCGCCGATGACGTCGTCAAGGCCGGGCTCGGAGTTGTCGCGCAGCTTGTATTCTACGAGACGGCTGGCGCGCGTTGGCTCGAAGAGGAGGCTGGTTGTGAGTCCGGCAGCGGATTCAACCGCGCCCTGTGGGTCGAAGGCGAGGCCTGTTCTTCCGGGAAAGGATTCGGAGGTGCGAGGATAGTCCGGAGGACGCGGAGGAAGAATCTGCAGGAGTGACGGAGACAGTGTTAGCGTTGCTGGATCAAGTGTGCGGAGAACGGCGGTCAGCGCTTTCTTCTGCTCATCGGCGGGGACGATCTGAGATGCCGGCTGGCCGTCGCCGCGCAGAGCATAGCGATAGTCGAGACCGCCTATTTCCTTGCTGGCGGCTTCGGTCTGGTAGCGATGCAGCAGGTAGAGCGGCACCAACGTATCCTCGAGCAGAGCCAGAGGTTCTCCGGGTTGGATGGCATTTTCATTGAAGCGATCGAGGGCAGCCGCACGAATCTTGAGGATCCGGGTCAATTCATCAGCGGGATCGGGGCCGTTGTCCCAGAGATGCGAGTGCGGATGGGGGCTGCCAAGCGGGCGCGAGTCTTCATCGGTAATGAAGTAGAGGCCTTTGTCGGTGGCTTTGCGCAGGATGCTGTCGAGCGCCTTATGCTCGTCTGTGTTCTTGGGGAAATCGGAGTAACCGTAGGTAATGGCGACTTTGTCCCATGCGCCGATGCCGACTGCATAGGCATGTGAAAGATTGGGTGTGCCATCGGGCTTGAGTGTGATCTGCGGGTGCGGATAGTCCATGACGGACGTTCCCGGAGCAATGGAACTGGAGACGAAGTTATGCGCGAGGCCGAGTGTATGGCCCACTTCATGCGCGGCGAGCTGGCGGATGCGGGCCAGTACCATCTCCCTCATTATTTCGGGAACTGGCTTGCCTTGCTCATAAGGTGAGAGCAGGGCTTCGGCGATCATGTAATCCTGACGCGAGCGCAAGGAGCCGAGTGTGACCTGGCCCTTGATGATCTCGCCGGTACGGGGATCGGTGACGCCTTCGCCATACGACCATCCGCGAGTGGAACGATGTACCCACTGGATGACGTTGTAGCGGACATCCATCGGGTCGGCGCCCTCGGGCATTACTTCTACCCTGAAAGCGTTTTTGTATCCAGCGGCTTCGAAGGCCTGGTTCCACCAGCTGGCTCCTTCAACGAGCGCGCTGCGGATGGGCTCAGGAGCGCCGCGGTCAACGTAGTAAATGATGGGCTTGACCGGTTCGCTGATGGCCGCATTGGGGTCTTTCTTCTGCAGGCGATGGCGCGCGATGAGGTGAATATCCATCGGCTGGCCTAACGGGGCGGAGTAGTCGCGATAGGTTACTCCGAAATAGCCTGAGCGGGGATCGAAGGCGCGGGGCTTGTATCCGTCGTCCGGTAAGTGGATGAAAGAGTAATGCTCATGCACGGTGACGGCGTGAGCGTCCGGCGTGACTGATGTGACAAGTTTGCCGTTGGCCGGGCCATCGGTAGTGAAGGTCAGCACGGATTCTACTTCGGTGTTGAGCGGGAAGTTCTTCAGGTCTTCTGCAGCAATGGTGCTGCGGCTCGGGTCGATTTTGTATGTTCCCTGTTTAGCCTGCTGCAGGCGCTCGGCTACGCGATGCGCGTCGTGGAGAAAGAAATCCGTGGCATCGACCAGGACTTTGTTGCTGTCTTCGGCTTCTACTTTGAAGCCCCACAGGACGGACTCGGCGAATGACTGGGTGACGTCGAGCTGCTCTTCAGGTTGAGTGGAGCTGGCGCGGTAACGTAGATT
The DNA here is from genome assembly GCF_059115305.1 of Acidobacterium sp. FHG110202_01. NCBI lineage: Bacteria > Pseudomonadati > Acidobacteriota > Terriglobia > Terriglobales > Acidobacteriaceae > Acidobacterium > Acidobacterium sp. FHG110202_01. Next base: position 357,429 of record NZ_JBZYWJ010000009.1, on the reverse strand, counting down.
CCGCTCGATCAGCAAGACCTTGGGGCCGCTGCGGTAGAAGCGCACGACGCGACCCTCACCTAGCTGACCGCGATCGAGACCCAGATCATTTGAGCCAACGCCGTAGGGCAGGGAATCAAGGAAGAGAAAGTCTTTGCCGAAGGTATCGATTTCGAGGTAGAGCTTGCCTGCCTTTGTATCCCATGCAAGTGGGAAGAGTCCGTCGAGCTTCTGCATACCGGCTGTTTTCTGCGTGATGGATGGGGCATCAGCGAAGCAGGGCAGGCACATGGCAAACAGCAAGGGAAATGCGAGAACTCGGCGCAATGGGAACATTCGTCAGCCTTAAACGGAGATATCTGGCAGCGTAACGTGTTCTTTTCAAAGACGCTAGCTTTTTTCTTGCTGCCACGCCTTCGCGTATTTCCAGCTCACGTAGGCGGAGTGATAGAGGTGCAGAAGCAGCCCTTCGCGCCCGTCCAGAAATCCAAGGCGAAAAATGTAGTTGTAGAGGAAGGTCGCGGCGGGATTGAGAAGCACATTCCAGGCGAAGGCCAGGAAACTGCGGCTGGTCTTGCCTTTAGTCGCAGCCTGTTCTGCGCCCAGAGTGCTGTAGCGGTTCATGTGCTCGATATAGGTTTCGAGCGTGGGATAGGCACGGTGGATCAGACCGGCGGTGAGAGTCTGTGTCGCGCCAGAGTATTGCATGGTCTCATGCACGGAGCGTTCCTCAAACCTGGCCGCGCCTTTACGAAAAAGGCGCAGCTTCGGGTCGGGGTAGTAGCCGCCATGCCTGATCCAGCGGCCGAGGAAGAAGTTTCTGCGCGGCAGGAAATACGCGTCTACTGATGGAGCCTCGTTCAGCAGTTGCTGGATTTCATGAGTGAGCTCGGCGCTTACCTCTTCATCGGCATCGAGTGAAAGTACCCACTCGCTTGAACATTGCTCGATGGCGAAGTTTTTCTGGCGACCGAATCCGCGCCATAGCTCTGTGATGACCTTCGCTCCGAAGCTGCACGCAATCTCGATAGTGTGATCCGTTGAGCCGCTATCGACCACCACGATTTCATCTGCCCAGCGAACGCTCGATAGCGTTGCGGGCAGATTTGTTTCTTCATTTTTCGTGATGATGGCGACCGAGAGGGTTTGTCCCATGGATGCTATGCGAGCGTGATGGAATCCGTGCCCAGATGTTCGTTGATGAAGCGGGCGACCAGAGGTTTCAGCGATGTGCCATCTTTGGGCAGGATGAAGTCCTGCGCATCTTCTGACCAGTCAAGCTTGAAACTGGTGGAAAGAGCGGAGATCCATATCTGGCGTACAGGCGCGTTCGGAGTGATGACGAACTTGGCGGGCGGCTCATCGAATACGATATTGAGCACGCCTCCATGCTCTTCTGCTTCGAAGTCGCCGTCTTCTTCAGCGGCTATCAGGCTTTTTTTTAACGATTCGATGGCCGTATCGGCATACCGGCGGAAGGTAATTTCATCTAACATGGCATCAGTGTAGCAAGGGGTGTCCCAAGTTGGTACGAGGGACATATTCAACAGAATTATCGCCGTATTTTCATCTTGGATTCAGGAAACATGCCTCAAAATCAGGGCAAATGGAGGGACAGAAGATGCGGGTTTTCTGGATAGCGGCGATACTCCTCACGACAAGCCTTCTCTCACCTGCTCAGACAACATCTCCATCCATACAGCAGCTTATTAAGGACGCTGCCTACAACGAACTCCATGACCGCGAACGAGATAGCTTCTGGCAGTATTCCATTCAGCAGCGGCTGGGAGCGCAGAGCTTCGTTAAATACCAGGTGGAGACGGGGCAGGGGCCAATCTACCGCATTATTGAAAAAGATGGGCACCGTCTGACCCCAGACCAGCAGCGCGAAGAGGAAGCAAGGCTGAGCGCGCTGATGAATAATCCCGGCGCACTTGCCAAAAACCGTGACAGCCATTTGCAGGATGAGGAGCGAATGCAGCGCCTCCTGGCCCTGATGCCTGATGCATTTCTTTACGAGCCTGATGGGCAGTCCTCTGGCGATTTGCTCACACTAAAATTCTGGCCAAACCCGGCGTTCAAGCCGCCAACATATGAGGCGCGCGTCTTTCACGGAATGGCCGGCACGATGGTTGTCAATCAGAAGGCGAAGCGGATCGTGGCCGTGCACGGCACGATTATCAATCGGATTGACTTTGGTTATGGGTTGCTCGGGTACGTTGATAAGGGCGGTCGCTTTGAGCTTCACCGTGAGCAGGTGAGCGACACGCGCTGGAAGACAGACCTTGTAGATGTACATGTATCCGGGCGCGTGATTCTCTTCAAGAGCGTGAGCAAAGACCACTATGAAGCCCGCTCGCAGTTCCAGCCTGTTGAGACCACCATCAGCCTGCCTGAAACCAGACGCATTCTCGACCAGGCAGCCACTGAAAATCAGGCCAGCCTGTCTGTTCCCGAACATAAATAGCTGCCCCCCTCTTCCGGTTTCATGCATCTATCCTTTCTGGAGAGATGCATGGCGAAAAAAGTCGCGGAAGTGATGGTGGACGCATTAGTTGCCGCCAAGGTGAAGCGTATCTACGGCATTGTCGGTGATTCACTGAACGGCTTTACCGATGCATTGCGCAAATCAAAAGAGATTGCATGGGTGCATGTGCGCCATGAGGAAGCGGCGGCGTTTGCTGCAGGCGCAGAGGCACATCTTACCGGAGAATTAGCTGTATGCGCGGGAAGCTGCGGTCCAGGCAATCTTCATCTTATCAACGGACTTTTTGATTGCCATCGTAATCGTGTTCCGGTGCTTGCAATTGCTGCGCACATTCCCAGCCCGGAGATCGGCAGCGGGTATTTTCAGGAGACGCATCCGCAGAATCTGTTTCAGGAATGCAGCTCTTACTGTGAGATGGTGAGCATTCCGGAGCAGATGCCGCGCGCCCTGGAGATTGCTATTCGTACTGCGATTGAGCGGCGCGGCGTTTCCGTGATTGTTATTCCCGGCGATGTTGCGTTGAAGGATTGTCCTGCTTCGAATCGCATTGTTCCGGTGAAGCGGGCGACTCCGATCATTCGGCCTTCGGAGGCGGAACTGCAGCAGGCCGCTGAAATTCTGAACCGATGTGAGAGGATCACCATTCTGGGCGGCGCCGGATGCGAGGGCGCTCATGCTGAGTTGATCGCTACAGCAGAGGCACTGCAGGCGCCGATTGTTCATGCGCTGCGCGGCAAAGAATTTATCGAATATGACAATCCGTTTGACGTAGGTATGACTGGCCTGCTTGGATTTGCTTCCGGCTATCGCGCCATGATGAAGAGCGAGGCACTCCTAATGCTGGGGACGGATTTTCCGTATCAGCAGTTTTATCCGCCGGAGGCGAAGATTATTCAGGTGGATGTGCGCGGCGAGCAGATTGGCCGCCGTACGAAGGTGGATCTTGGATTGGTCGGCAATATGAAAGACACGCTACCGGCATTGCTTCCTCTGCTGAAGAAGGACCGCAGCAGGAAGCATCTGGAAGACAGCGTGGAGCACTACCACAAGACACGCAAGGGACTCGATGATCTTGCCGTGGGTGAGCCGGGAAAGACTCCGATCCATCCGCAGTATGTGACTAAGCTGGTGGATGAGATTGCTGCAGAGGACGCGATCTTTACTTGCGATGTTGGTACGCCAACCGTATGGGCTGCACGTTATCTCACAATGAATGGCAAGCGGCGGCTGCTCGGGTCGTTTTCGCATGGCTCGATGGCGAATGCGGTTCCACAGGCCATTGGAGCGCAGGCAGCATACCCGGGCCGTCAAATTGTTACGCTTTCCGGCGATGGTGGCGTGAGCATGATGATGGGTGATCTGCTGACGCTCAAGCAATCGAATCTTCCAGTAAAGGTTGTGGTTTTTTCCAATGGCACACTGGGTTTCGTCGAGATTGAAATGAAGGCTTCAGGATTTCTCGACTTCGGCTGCGAGCTGGAGAATCCCAATTTTGCGGAGATGGCAGAGAGTGCAGGAATCTTAGGCAGGCGAGTTGAGAAGCCCGAAGAGCTGCGTCCTGCGCTGGAAGCTGCTTTTGCTCATGATGGTCCGGCACTGGTGGAGGTTCTGGTCAATCGTCAGGAACTTTCCATGCCGCCTGCCATTTCTCTTGAACAGGCGAAGGGGTTCACGCTTTACATGGTGAGGGCTGTTCTTAGTGGACGCGGAGATGAAGTGCTTGATCTAGCTCAGACAAATCTGCTTCGCTAAAAAAATGCGCGGCTTTTCCGAAGCCGCGCATTTGAATATATCTAGATTGCCGGAACAGAGACCTCCGGCAACTTGTCCCGTTGAACGAGCTTATTGTAAGAAGGAAGATCGTTCTTCTTGATCGCTTCCCACTTTGCCAGCTCGGCTTCGGACTCTGCTTTTAATTCATTGAATGTCTCGTAGTCCTGTTCTGTCGGTGCGGTATCTGCACTGGCTACTGTACTTCCCAGCGCAGCCAGCATGTTGTTCAGATGAATAGGGAAGTTCAGAGGGTCTTCCGAGGCTACTGCTTTCCTCTGAATCAGGGCTTCTTCGACCGCTGTAATTTTTGCATCGAGAGCAGCGCCTGCATCGGCGAGTTTCTTGTCCTGCGCTGCTTTCTTGTCCACGTCATCAATCTGGGTGCGGAGCTTGCGGATTGAGAGTATGGAATCATGCACCCGCGTCAGTTCGGTGTTAATTGCCATGTGCAGGTCGAATTGTTTCTTTAAGTCTTCCTGCGTGCTCTTCACGCGCGGGTCAGGTTCAATCTCGAAGGGCTGTGTCTGGCTTTTGCCATCTACAGTGAGACGAACCTGATATTTGCCGGGAAGGGCTTTAGGGCCATCGACACTACCGGCCCATAGTGGCGACTTGGGAATGCGGGTTGCTGCTTCGTATCGCTGGTCCCAGACAAAATGATTGATGCCTGCGCTGCCGGTCAATGGCGCCTGTCTTCTTCCGCGGAACTCCTCTTCTTCTCCGCCTCCGGAATTAGGAGCCTGAGCGTGAGGATCGGGGAAGGTGCGGATGACTTTGCCGTCCGGGTCCAGAATTTCAAGCTTTACACGCTTGGGATCGGCTGCATCTGAGGGCTCCCGCTTTGCAGCGTTCTTACCCTTTGATTCTGGCTCGGGAACTTTGACCGCTGTCTTCAGGTAGTAGTAGAAAAGAGCGCCGGACGGCGGATTCTGACCCGCCGCGCCACCAGCGCCTCTTCCGGAAAATATGGTGCGATTTGAAGGAGCCGGGGCGAATAAGTAAGAGTCCTGCTGCGCGACCTGATCGTTCCACTGCTGGAGTGGGCCGAGGTCATCCAATATCCAGAAAGAACGGCCGTGTGTAGCAACAGCAAGATCGTTGTTATGAATGAGCAGATCATGCACAGGAACGACGGGCAGATTGAGCTGCAGAGACTTCCAATGAGTACCGTCATCAAAAGAGACGAAGATACCTCGCTCAGTGCCGGCATATAAAAGGCCTTTGCGTTTTGGATCGACGCGTACGACATGAACATAGGCATCGCCTGGAATTCCATCGACGATGGGAGTCCAGGTCTTGCCGAAGTCGTGTGTCTTAAAAGCATATGGCTTAAGATCATCGAGCCGATGGCAATCCGCTGCTATGTATGCGCTGGCTGCGTCCGAGGGATCAGCTTCGACCATGTCGACTGTGCACCATTCCGGCATCTCTTTCGGAGTCACATTTTGCCAATGAGCGCCATCATCCTGCGTGAGTTGAATCAACCCATCATCGGTACCCACCCATATCTGTCCTTTCTGCGCGGGGGACTCGGCAATGGAGAAGATAGTCCCGAAGGTTTCAACGGTGGTGTTGTCCTTGGTTAGGGGACCTCCGGACGACAACTGCTTTGACTTATCGTTGCGCGTGAGATCGGGAGAAAGTATTCGCCAGCTGTGTCCGCCATCCGTTGTTCTGAAGAGGACTTCGCCACCGAAATAAACAGCGTGAGGATCGTGTGGTGAAAGCACAATGGGGGCAGTCCACTGAAAACGATGCTTCAGATCACCAGGCCCCCAACCCATTGTGTTGCGCGGCCACGGGTTGATTTCCTGTGTCTGATTGTTGCTGTGATCGTAGCGCGTGATCAGGCCGCCATAGGAGCCTGCATATACGATCATTGGATTAGTGGGATCTGAAACAATGTAGCCGCTCTCGCCGCCGCCTACTGGATACCAGTCCGAAGTGCTGATACTGCCGGAAGCGCTTGCAGTAGCTGTTGCTACAGTGGTGTTGTCCTGCTGCGCGCCATAGACGTAATAGGGGAAGCGGTTGTCTGCAGAGATGTGGTAGAACTGGGCGGTCGGTTGATTCATTTCACTCGTCCATGTTTCACCACCATTGACAGAAATATCTGCTCCGCCATCATTACTGTTGATCATCCGGTTAGGATTGTTGGGATCGATCCAGAGCTGATGGTTGTCGCCGTGAAACGTGCGCATGGCCTTGAAGGTTTTACCGCCGTCTGCAGAGCGATAGGCTCCGGTATTCATGATGTAGACGACGTTGGCATCCTTGGGGTCAGCAAAGACGTGCATGTAATACCATGCGCGCTGCTTGTAGTTGTTATCGCCGTTGATCAGTTTCCAATTTTCGCCGCCATCATCCGTGCGGTAGAGACCGCCCTCCTTTGCTTCAATCAATGCATAGACGCGCTTCGAATCAGGAGTAGGCGCCACTCCTATGCGGCCCAGCAGGCCATCGGGCAAGCCATGTCCAGACAGTTTCTGCCAGGTTTCACCGCCATCTGTCGAACGATATAGTCCGCTGCCCGGACCGCCGCTTTCCATGATCCATGGCTTGCGATATGCCTGCCACATGCTGGCATACAGCACTTTCGAATTTGATGGGTCAAACTGAACATCCACGCCACCAGTTTTGTTATCGACGTAGAGCACGCGCTTCCATGTTTTGCCTCCATCCTGCGAATGGAAAATGCCGCGCTCTGTGCTATCAGCAAAGATATGCCCCAGGGCGGCTACAAAGACATTGTTTGGGTCCTTCGGATCCACTGCGATGCGGCCGACTGCTTCGTTATCACGCAACCCGGAGAAGCTCCAGGTTTTGCCTGCGTCCGTAGATTTATAGATGCCATTGCCGGTGACTACATTGCCGCGAATGCAGGATTCTCCAGTGCCGACATAGATGATGTCGGGATTCGATGGAGATACGGTAATTGCTCCTACGGCGGGGGAAGCTTCGGAGAACTTATCCCAGAGTGGATTCCAGGTAATGCCTGAATCTGTGGTTTTCCAGATACCACCTGAAGCCGCGCCGAAGTAGTAGGTGTTTGGATCTTTTGTGCTGCCGGCGACTGCCGGAGAGCGTCCGCCGCGGAATGGCCCGATCAACCGGTACTTCATTCCTTCAGGAAGGTTTGCCTGGATATCAGAGCTTCCATCTTGTGCAGAAGGATTGCTTAGTCTGTTTGCTTCTCCGTGAGCAACTGACGCAACCATAAGCGATATGGCCAGGGCCAGAATATGTTTCGCCGCCACCTCTCATCCTCCTTAATTGACCGCATCTCTTGAAATGTAGTGGGGGCAGACCAGACTGGCTGCCCCTAAGAATCCGGATCGCAGATTTACATCGATCCAGAATGCTCTTCTGCTTTCTTTTTTGGTTTGGGGGCGCCTGCATTCAGGTCATCCCAGTTAAGAATTGTGTTGAAGCCGAGGAAAAATGTGCCCTGAGTCTGCCAGCGCCAGAATGGACGAAGAGCAAACATAACGACGTGGCCTTGCCCCAGCGGGACATCGATTGCAAGGGCGCGGCGTGTGAGGGCTTCACCTCCGGCAAGTTCTCCGGAAAGCAAAATATCATTCGGGCTCGATGGAAATTCCATTACAACGCGCGGCTTTTCCTGGTCGTCTGTTGCCATGCCAAATTGCCGCATCATCTGCCGCGTGGCGGCTTCTTCACTGATTTGTTCATGCTTTTCAGGTGCGGGAGCATCTTCCGGCGTGTAAGGCGAAAGGTGCTCTGGGACTGCATTTGGAGTGATGTTGGCTCCGACACCAGAAGCAGCGGGAGGCCCACCGCGAAGACCACCGACTCCCACTCCGGCAGCAGCGCTGACTTGCAGGACCGGGTCCCCGCCGTAATAGATGGGCAGTTGATTTCCGTCATAGCCATACATGATGGGGCTCTTCTTGTCAGTAATCATGCCGCGCATGATCGAACCTTTTGCATACATGTTGCGCGGGTGTTCGACGGAGACACCAGTGATGATTCCAAAATCCGGCAGAATGGTCGTGGTTGAACCTTCTGTGAGAAGTGTGCCTCCATCTTCTACAAACTTTGCCAACTCAACGAGACCATCAACCCCCATTCCGCCACGTATGTCATCACTGGAATCGAGCGCACCCAGGTTCGGAGTAAGTTCGCTTTTCTTGTAGGGAATTGGATCTGCGCCAGTCTTTGGAATTCCATTGACCTGAGCGGTCGAACTGCCACCTACGCTTGGATAGATGATGACATCGTACTTGCTGCGAAGGTTGCCTTCACGAAGCTTCTGATCGGAGAAGTAGGTGTATGGAATCTCGTAGTGATCCAGAGCGGCACGGACCCAACCTTCATCCTGAGTGCGCTGCCAGGAATGCACGAAGCCGATCCTGGGAATATTGAGTTCGTGCGTCTTTACCGAGGGCAGAGATGAAGTTGCCCAGGCAGACAGGCCATATTCCTTGATAGAGGGCCCCAACCTGGCAGCGTCCGCATCAGGGATGATGAAGGCGCCTGCACGGAAATGGTGTCCGTTCAGATCGAAATCATCTTCAGCCGCCAACATCTTTGTATCTGCATTCTTGAAGCGGAAGGTAACAAGCGTGTTGTCCGTTGTGTGGTCTACGACCAGGATATTGCCTGTGCCCAGGATGCTTCCGGCGACGGATGCATCGGCGGTGAGCAGAGCCATTGGCTGGCTCAAAATACCTTTGTCCGTAACGGCCTTTACATCGATGTCGCGCATCAGCGGCATCGTCCAGCCAGTGTCGTCATAGGGAAGAGGGTTGGCTGCAGGATAGTTCTGCAGAGAGAAGTACATGTCTACGAGCGTGCGATAAGGCTGATCCGCACGGATAATGTAATCTCCTGCTGCAACATTTACCTTGCCAAACTGGCCGGAGCTTTCGGCTTTCTGTACTTCCACACCCTGGCGGCGCAGATCGTTTATCAGATCGGCAGCTTCTACTTTGCGGCGCTGCGAGGCTGGAATGACCCAACCAAATATGGGGCCATCCTTGCCTTTGTCTACAGAGCGCTTGTTTTTCAGCCAATAATTCTCAAGATACAGATCTTTGTCTTTAGCGACCTGATGCAGGGCAATGAGAATTGCGGATTCCTGGATGTTGGTATTGTTGCGCGGACCCCACTTGATTGAGGGCAGCGGCGGATTCGGTCGAAACCATTCTCTGCTTGTAGTAGTTGCGGGTAACTGAAGATTTGGATTGTTATCAGGCCCGTAAGATTGCACTTCGTAGAAACGCCCAAATGAGTTATGGGTGATAGCTATCCAGAACAGATAGTTCGGTACCCATCCATCGTAGAAGCCATAGGTAAATACGCCGGGCACGCCGCGTTTCGACATCTCCATGACTTCTGTCTGCGCCAGCGTCCACCATTCTGTGATGGCGATCGGATCGAGCGAATTGTTATAAGGGCCTGTTCCTGTGGAGGCATAAAGGTAGCTTTGCGCTTCGTGCAGGTCATGCAGAACAGTGGGATGCCACTCAAGCACAGTTTTGGTGATGTTCTGCGTAAGCTTGAGGTACTGTCCCATGCCGTCGCGATTGTTATCGTGCGCAACGTATTTGCCCCAGTACATCAGCGGCGGCTTTGGCTTTCCCGTCTTCTTTCCGTAATAGTAGGTGTCTACTTCCTTGTCGCGGCCATCGACTTCAATAACAGGAGTAATAAGGATGATCGAGTTGTTACGAATTTCCTGAATGAATGGAGTCTCTTCGACAACCAGTCGATAGGCAAGCTCCACCAGCATCTGCGGGCCGCCCGTTTCTGGTGAATGGATGCCGCTAGTGATGTAGTAGATGGGCTTTGCGGTTTTGATGATCTGACGGGCTTGCTCTTCAGTAGTCTTACGGGGATCAGTCAACGCGGCAAGCTGCTCTTTGTATTTATCCAGCTGCTTGATGGTGGCTTCGTCGGCAATTGCGAGAATTACTTCGTCTCGTCCTTCTTCCGATTTACCGATTTTCCAGAACTTCGCGCGAGGGGATACCTTGGCCAATTCCTCGTAATATCTGTTGATGTCTTCGCTGTAATAGAGCTCCCCAGGCTGTCCGGGCATTTTGCCGAAGAATTTCAATGGGGTTGGAACAGTGTTTGATGCCGGCAGGTGATCCACTAATTCGGTAGTAATGCGTGGATCCTGGAGATACTCATGGATTTTGCTCGTATATTCTTCATCATTTCTCTGAACGGTCTCTGCTGCCTTCTTTCCTTTGGACCCTGTCTGTGCCATACCTGACGGGCCGTTCAAACTACACGCAAGAAGTAAAGCAATCATTGCACTGCATATTGTCTGAGCACTGCGCACACCGCGTTTATTGATCATCTGGACTCTCCAAATAGCTTGCGCTACTACAAGTGGCACTTCCAAAGTGCAGAACTACCTGGGAAGCGGTTAGAAGGTAAGAGGTAATAAAATCTCCCCTACAACGAACGTAGAGGGCATGGGGAAGCTAACTGAAGGCAGTTTCAGAAGAGCCATAGGCAAACAACGATGCCTGTCGGCAGAGCAGTTTCATCCAGCCGTCACCTTTTGAGTGGTTTTGTTTGAATGTGCGGAACGTTAACACTACGGCAGGTGCTAATCAATAAAAAAATATGCTTGCAATGCGAAACGCCTCTTCGGGGCGTTCGTTAAGTCATTTGTTTTATGTGCGTTACGTTGACCAATAAAAATCCATTATGCATTCTCTAAAACGCATGCAAAATAGTTCACGGTATTGTGAACAGAATTCACGGGGAAGTTTTGGCTGTTTTTAGGATTATTTCTCCGATGCATTGAACTAGCCGGGCAGCAACAAAAAGCCCTCATGAGATGAGGGCTTTGATCTGTAGGCTGTACTGCTTTATGGCATTTCTTTAGAATGGAATATCGTCGTCTGTGATTCCTGTTTGACTGAAATCTTCGCTTGAGGGGGAAGCGCTTTGATCATAGGATGTCGTGTTTGACGCGCGCGTGTAGCCTCCTCCACTGCTCTCGCCTTCGCCGCGGCCACTCAAGAGGGACAAGTCATTGATCACGATCTCGGTTCGGTATTTCTTTTCACCGGTATTCTTGTCATCCCAGGAACGCGTCTGCAGTTTGCCTTCTATGAAGAGCTTGGTGCCTTTCTTCACGTAATCGCGAATGATCTCGGCCGTCCGCTGGAATGCTACTAGATTGTGCCATTCGGTGCGGTCGGTCCAGTTTCCGCCCTGATCTTTTACGCGATCCGTTGTTGCCAGCGAAAAATTTGCGACAACTGTGCCGCTGGGAGTTGCGCGAATCTCGGGGTCCTTGCCCACATTCCCTAAAAGGATGACTTTGTTGACGCTTTTTGCCATGTTTCCTGATTCTCCTGCACACCGCAGAGCTTCTGACGGCTAATTCTGAAGAATAACAGAACAAAGACCGGTATTATGTCCGTGTTTTGCACACTGCGGTAACTGACATAGATGCCAGGACTTTTACAAGAAGAGGGGCAGTTTTCAGGATCGACCATACGACCTGAGTTCTATGCAGTATGATTTTTCCTGATGCTTGCCCCGCTTCGTTTTATCTGGAATGCAACGCGTGGTCACAGATTCCGTCCGTGGCGCAGTGAATATCTTAAGTGGCGCATTGAAACTTATTCGGGAAAAAAGGCTGAGACATTGCAATCCCGTGACGTGCTGTCCTTTCTTTGGCACGAGAAGTGGAATCTTACCCGATTCCTGCGCTGGACGGATGAGATAGATCATCTGAAAAGACTTTCTACGCGAAGCCATGAATCATGAGCAGTAAGCCTGCACGCTGTACCCTGTTGTTGTAATGTTTTTTTCGTTCAGGTGTGTCTGGCTCCTCTCCTGGCTTGTGCTCGGGGCAATCGAGATTTGTGCGGCGCAGGAACCCTTGCCTGGTGAACCGCCTAAACAATCCCAGAATGCTCCGGCGCAGTCTGTGCAAAAATCGCTGCCTGATCAAGAACCGCCTCCAACCATCCGTGTGAATACCAGTGTTGTGCTGGTGCCCACTCTTGTGGAAAAGCCATCCGGAGAAGTTGTTTACGGGCTCACGCAAAAAGACTTCGTCCTTGAAGATAATGGTGTGAAGCAGAACATCCATGTGGACGATGATCTTGATGCGCAGCCAGTGTCGCTGGTCGTCTGCATTCAGCGTGGGCGGTCGAGCGGTCTGGAGTTCGACAAATTTGCCAGGCTGGGCCCGCTGCTTGATCTTTTTACTGCAGGAGGGCGAGGAGAAACGGCGCTGGTGGTCTTCGACTCAAAGCCGCTCTATCTTGAAGGCTTCACGCGCGACACAAGTGCAATTACTGATGATCTGCGTCAGATGCAGCCCGGTGATGGCGGCTCGGCGATTTTGGATGCGGTTGGATATTCGGTTGATCTGCTGGAACATCGCCCTCCCGATCATCGCCGCGTTCTTCTGCTTATCAGCGAGTCGCGCGATCATGGGAGCAAGACCTTCAGCGCGGAGAATCTGGTCGAACGCATTGGCACAAGCAACACGCTGGTCCTGAGCCTGACTTTTTCTCCAACCAAGGCCGGCTTGATGGAGTGGGGGAAAGGCAATGCTGAAGGGGGATCTTCCATCAATGTGCTTGCTCCTTTGATGATGGCGGTTGCGGCAGTCCATAAGAACGCAGCCCGCGAGCTTGCCCAGATGAGCGGCGGCGAGTATGCGGCGTTCACCAAGGAGAAAGGTTTTGAAGATCGCGTTGCGGAGCTTGCGAGCCATGCGCGTAACCGGTACATCCTCAGCTTTCGCCCCACGGACACTAGTCCCGGCTTACATCGAATTGAAGTGAAGCTCGACAATGATTACAAAGCGCGCGTAGTGGCACGCAGCAGCTATTGGGCAGTAAATGACGCAGCAGCTGGAAGCTCATTACGCTGATGCAGGTCTCGATAGTCTTTGTGCCATTGCCTTGATTTTGCGCATCAAAAGAATTAGTACTCAAGAAAATGAAAGTGAAGCATGGCGACAAGCGAAGCAATCGCTGAACCGAAGCTGGTAGCTCAAGAACGATGGCGTCCGCGTGCAAATCCATGGGCTATTGCAGCGACAGTTGCCCTGGCCGCGTTTATGGAGGTGCTCGATACTTCGATCGCCAACGTTGCGTTGCCGCATATTGCCGGCAGTCTTGGCGCCAGCCAGGATGAAAGCACCTGGGTGCTTACTGCTTATCTTGTTGCAAACGCCGTTGTGCTTCCCATGGGCGGATGGGCGGCGAGCGTGATGGGCCGCAAGAACTTTTTCATGTTCTGCATTGTGATTTTTACCATCAGCTCATTTCTCTGCGGCATTGCTCCTTCATTACCGCTTTTGTTGTTGTTTCGTGTGATGCAGGGCGCTGGTGGAGGCGGTCTGCAGCCGATGGCGCAGGCCATCATGGCTGACTCCTTCGAGCCGGCAAAGCGCGGGTTGGCCTTTGCGCTCTATGGGATCGTTGCGATTCTTGCTCCATCGATCGGGCCGACGCTCGGCGGGTGGATTACAGACAACTACAGCTGGCACTGGATTTTTTACATCAATATTCCCGTTGGAATTCTTGCGTTAGTGCTGACGCAGCGCATGGTCGATGATCCGCCATGGATCAAGGCAGACCGGAGCCGGTTGCGCCATGTAGACGGAATGGGAATTGCACTGCTTATCATTTCGATGGCTGCATTGCAGATCACGCTTGATAAGGGCGAAGAGAAAGGCTGGTTCGATTCCGACTTCATCCGCTTCTTCGGGATCGCGTTTGCTGTCTCGTTCGTATTGCTGCTTGCGTGGGAGTGGGTAGCGAAAAACCCGATCATGGAACTGCGCCTGCTGAAGAACAGGAACTTCGCAACCTGTTGTTTCCTGATGCTCTTTACCGGAGGGTTGCTGAACGCTACGACTGTGCTACAGCCGCAGTTCCTGCAGGCACAACTTGGTTATACCGCCACGATTGCCGGCCTGTCCCTTTCAGCAGGTGGCGTTGTACTACTCTTCATGATGCCGCTGGCCGGGCAGGCAGTCAGCCGCTTTCCGGCGCGAAACATTATTCTTTTCGGGTTCATTTGCTTTGCCTGTTCGTATTACTTCACCGCAACACGCATCAATCTTGGCTTGAGCTTTGGAATGGCGTCATTCCTGCGTGTGGTTCAGGTTGCGGCGATTCCATTTGTGTTTATTTCGGTCACTACGGCGGCATATTTTGGAATGCCGCTGCAGAAGAATAACCAGGTCTCAGGGCTGATCAACTTTGTGCGCAATATTGGCGGCAGCATTTTGATTTCGCTTACCAATGCCGGCGTTACTGAGCTGGGGCAGTTCCATCAGAACCAGATGCTCAAGCACCTTTCGCCTTCGAGCGCGAACCTGCAGAATCAGGTCAACGCGTTGGGCAGCGTTTTCTCCAGGAGCGCTGGGTCGGCAAATGCGGATTATCTGGCGCAGGGGCAGATTTACAACATGCTGCAGCAGCAGGCCCATGCTGTCGCTTATCAGGACATGTACTTCATTCTGTGTGGAGCGTCGCTGGTAATGATTCCCATGAGCCTGTTGCTGCGTAAGAACAAACCGGGGGGCGGCGGCGAAATCGCTGTCCATTGAGTGCTAAGATTTGCTTATGCGAGTACGCATCCTCTTCGCTGCGATCATGACTTTCCTGCTGGTAGCGGGGACTGTTGCATCAGCAGCATGTGAGATGACGTGTCTTCCGCAGACGCAGACCAGCGCATGCTGCCCGCACCATGCGCAGCACTCGATGGAGCACTGCAAGCATCCTGGTGCAGTAACTCTGACAGATGTGCATCACTGTGATCATCCACAGGACAACACAACTGTCGTTGCAGCAGTTGATAATGCAACGACATCGCTCATTTTTGAGAACGTTGCGGTTTGTGTGAGTCCAGTGCACATTGAGCTCGCTGTTTTTTCTCATCTGGACTCGTCTTCCGGCTCTCTATTAAAGCCTTCCAGTAACCCTCCTCTTCGTATCTGATCTTTCGCTCCTCGCTCTGAAAACTGCGGTATCTATCCTGCCGCGTGCTTTTCCTTTTTTCGTGATGGGGAGTTGTTGTGATCAGAATTTTCTTTCTTTTCCTCCTGCTTTGCAGTGCAGCAGTGGCGCAGGAGAGCATGTCCATGCCGATGAAGAATGACAGGGGCATGTCAGAGTTGATGGACCGTGGTAATCATAGCTTCGTTCAACAGATTGAGCACCATGCCAGTTCCGGTACCAGCGCCGAGCCTAACTCCACGCCGACGCCGATGTGGATGAAGATGCAGGGTGACTGGATGCTGATGTTCCACGCCAACGCTTTCGTTATAGACACGCAGCAGACCAGCCAGCGTGGTGGAGACAAGTTTTTCTCAACCAATTGGTTTATGCCCATGGCGCAACGCAAGCTTGGGCATGGATATTTGACCCTGCGAACCATGCTGAGCCTTGAGCCTGCGACGGTGACAGACCGTCGTTATCCGCTGCTTTTTCAGCAGGGGGAAACTGCATACGGCAAGCCTATTGTCGATGGACAGCACCCGCACAACTTCCTGATGGAACTGGCGGCGATCTACGACTGGAAGCTGGGTGAGAAATCGCTGCTGACGTTTTACGCTGCGCCGGTTGGCGATCCAGCTATTGGGCCGATTGCTTATCCGCATCGTGCTTCTGCGCTGGAAAATCCTGTGGGCACGTTGGGGCATCATCAGGAAGATTCGACGCATATCGCTGATGATGTCATCACTATCGGATTCACTCATGGCATCGCTCGCATCGAGGCCAGTGGATTTCATGGACGCGAGCCTAGCGAACATCGCTGGCAGGTGCAGCAGGGCGCGATTGATTCCTGGTCGACGCGGCTGACAGTGCAGCCGGGCCAGGAGTGGAGCGGGCAATATTCCTACGGGCGCATTCACAGCCCTGAAGCGCTCTTTCCCAACGAAGACCAGGAACGCATGACAGCCTCCGTCATGTACAACCATCCGCTCGGAAACAGCTCGCGAGGCAACTGGGCTAATACACTTGCATGGGGCAGGACGCGCTCGCTCACAGACAATGTGATCCAGAACAGCTATCTATTCGAATCTACATTGCGATTTCACAAGCAGAACTATGTTTGGACGCGCATGGAAAATGTGGACCGCACCAGCGAGTTGCTGTTGGGTGAAAATCCAGTGCCTTCTGGTTTTGAAGAAGAACCGGCGGGGCGTGTGCAGGCCTATACGTTCGGCTATGATCGTGACTTCGGGCTGTTGCCGCATTGGGCTACAGCTCTTGGCGCTCAGGTATCTGTGTACAGCCCCGGTTCACGACTGCAGCTGGTGTACGGAAGCGATCCGATGGGCGTAACTGTCTTTTTACGATTTCGCCCGGTAGGGAAGTGAGGCTTCGCATCATTTACTTTGTTCATAACATCAAATCTGTATAACGCTTTGCATGGCAAATGAGACACGAGAACAAATAAAGACTGAAAAACCCGCAGCATCGCGGGACTATTCTCATGCGTGCCGCGCCCTGCGCCACCGCAATTTCCGCTTGTTTTTTGGCGGGCAAAGCATTTCGTTGATCGGTACCTGGATGACGCGCATTGCGACATCATGGCTGGTCTACAGGCTCACAAAATCATCGCTCCTGCTGGGCACTGTCAGCTTTGCCGGGCAGATTCCCACCTTTCTGCTTGCGCCCTTTGCCGGAGTACTGGTGGACCGTATGGACCGCCGTAAGGTCCTGATCTGGACACAGGTGGCGGCGATGGTGCAATCCTTACTGCTCGCGGCGCTCACGCTGACACACGTCATCAACATTCATGAGGTGCTGGCGTTGAGCGCGTTTCAAGGCATTATCAACGCGTTTGATATGCCCGGACGCCAATCCTTCATGGTGCAGATGGTGGAAGACCGCGGCGATCTTTCGAATGCGATTGCCATCAACTCCTCAATGGTGAATATGGCGCGGCTTGTGGGGCCGTCGCTCGCCGGGCTGGTGATTGCGGCCACGAACGAGGGCTGGTGCTTCCTCATCGATGGCGTTAGCTACATTGCGGTGATCGCTTCGCTGCTGCTAATGCGGGTGAAGGTCGCTGCCGTCGCTCGTGCGGCCACCTCAATGCTGGAGCAGATGAAGGAAGGCTGGGCTTATGTTTCCAGCTTTACTCCGATTCGCAATATCCTGCTGCTGTTTGCCCTCGTCAGCCTTATGGGGATGCCTTTCGTTGTGCTCATGCCAGTGTTTGCGGCGCAGGTACTGCATGGCGGCCCGCACACTCTCGGCTTCCTTATGGGCGCGCTCGGAGTGGGTGCTTTAGTCTCGGCGCTCTCACTAGTCATGCGCAAGTCTGTACGCGGGCTCACGAAGATGATTCCCATTGCAGCGGCTGTGTTCGGCCTTGGATTGCTGGCCTTTGGGTTCTCGAAGGTTCAATGGCTCTCCATGCTGCTTATGCTGGTTACGGGTTTCGGCATGATGCAGGGACTGACCGCGAGCAACACCATCATTCAAACGCTGGTGCCGGAAGAAATGCGCGGTCGCACGATGAGCTATTACACCGTGGCGTTTGTAGGCATGGCGCCTTTTGGCAGCCTGCTGGCTGGTGCGCTGGCACACGCTGTGGGCGCTCCGCACACGGTGATGATCAGCGGTGTTGCCTGCATTGCCGGAGCGTTCTGGTTCTGGCTGCACCTGAAAGATATTCGCAGAGAAATGCGTCCGATTTATGAGCAACTTGGGATTCTTCAGCCACGGGTGCCTGTGGTGGTGGAAGAGGAAGCGAGCAATTGATGCGGTTCCTCATGAGAAACTCCAGGCTTCTTCAACTACGTTAGACTTTCTGGATTCTTCGCTCCGCTCAGAATGACAAACCGGC
Source organism: Acidobacterium sp. FHG110202_01 (assembly GCF_059115305.1). Classification (NCBI taxonomy): domain Bacteria; kingdom Pseudomonadati; phylum Acidobacteriota; class Terriglobia; order Terriglobales; family Acidobacteriaceae; genus Acidobacterium; species Acidobacterium sp. FHG110202_01. The sequence continues at coordinate 339,365 of NZ_JBZYWJ010000009.1, read as the reverse complement.
TCCTCTGGTATTCTCAGTATCCATAAACGTATTCCATACCCATCAGGATTTCAGGAGCGGTGATGCGATCCTCTGCTTGTTTGCGCAGAACATTTCTGTTCTGCACGGTGCTCTTTTGTCTGCCGGTGACAGCCCAGGTTGACCAGATGTATGCGCGTGATCCAAAGCAGCCTGTCGATCAGGAGTACACGGCGCACATCAAGCAATACACCACACTGCCGGAGTTGAATTCACAGCTTACGAATTACCTGCCTGCATCGCAGACGGTTCCTACTCCGGCAAAGGCGTTGGGCGATGTTGCTGGCGCGCCCGACATGCTTCCATACGCGGAGGATGTGTACAAGTATTTCCGCATGCTTGAAGCGGCGAGTCCGCGAGTGAAGGTCTTCACCATCGGGCACACGGAAGAGGGCCGCGAGATGATCGCTGCGGCTATCGCAGATGAATCGCTGCTCAAGAGCTATAAAGAAAACGATGCACGACTGGCGAAGCTCGCCGATCCGCGCACGATCGAGATGAACGATGCGACGGCTGCGGAGCTGGTGAAGCAGTCTGTTCCGGTCTACTACATTACGGGCACAATCCATTCGCCTGAGACGGGCGCGCCTACGGCACTGATGGAGCTGGCTTACCGGCTCGTGGTCGATGACTCGCCTTACATTCAGTTCATCCGCACACACATGATTACGCTCATCACTCCGGTGGTGGAAGTGGATGGGCGCGATCGCATGGTGGACATCTACAAGTGGCACAAGGCGCATCCGGGAGAGAACTATCCTCGGCTGGTTTACTGGGGACATTATGTGGCACACGACAACAATCGCGATGCCATGACGCTGACTCTCGACCTTTCCCGTAATGTGCTCAATACTTATCTTGATTGGCATGCGCAGGTGCTGCATGACCTGCATGAGTCTGTCCCGTTCCTTTATGACAACACTGTGGGTGATGGGCCTTACAATGCATGGCTCGATCCGGTGCTGACCAATGAGTGGCAGATGATCGGATGGAACAACGTGCAGGAAATGACGAAGTTTGGGATGCCGGGTGTCTTTACGCATGGTAACTTCGATACCTGGAGCCCGGGCTACCTGATGTTCATGGCGGCTACGCACAACGGCATCAGCCGGCTGTATGAGACGTTCGGTAACGGCGGAGCGGATACGGTTGAGCGCATCCTGACTCCGGATGAGTACTCGCGGACGTGGTACCGGCAGAATCCGCCTTATCCGAAGATAAAGTGGTCACAGCGCGACAACAACAACTATGAGCAGACGGCGCTGCTGGTTTCGCTCAAATACTTTGCCGAGAACGCGCAGACTTTTCTCAATAACTTCTATCTCAAGAGCAAGCGGTCGATTCTGAAGCCGACGGACTCGGGCCCAGCGGCATATGTGCTGCCTGCGAATGATGAGTCGCCGGACCGCCAGCGGATGCTGCTCGACATTCTGCGCGCGCAGCATGTGGAGATCAGCAGGACGACTGCTCCGGTGACAGTTGCGCTTCCGGTGAAACCAAAGCGCGATGGTCAGAGTCAGGATGCGAATGCGAAGCCATCGGAGCCGAAGACGGAGCAGCGGACCTTTCCTGCCGGCAGCTACGTCATTCGCATGGACCAGCCTTATTCCCGCATTGCCGATGCGCTGCTCGACCGGCAGTACTGGGCGCCGAATGATCCGCAGAAGACTCCGTATGACGATACGGGGTGGTCGCTGCCGGCGCTGTTCAATGTGGAAGCAGTGCGGGTGACGGATCCTGCGGTGCTGAAGGGTCCGATGGAGCTTGTCCCTGCTGACTGGGGGTATGATGGCTCGTTGGGAAATTGTCCTGTCTTTGTTGTGGCCAATCATGCTGACCCGAGTCTCATTACTTTGAGGTATCTGCTGAAGAATGCAACCATGTCTGTTACGGATGCTCCGTTTACTACGGACGATAAGCAGCAGTTCCCGGCTGGCTCCCTAGTCATCAGAGATATATCCCACGATGAAGTAGTAATGGCACTTGGGAAAACGCACTTGTCATTAGCTCAGCAATGTGCTGTTCCGTCTGTAGCGATGCATCAGATCAACGCACCACGCATCGCGATGATGCATACGTGGCTGGCCACGCAGACGGAAGGCTGGTGGCGGCAGGCTCTCGATAAACTCGGCGTTCCGTTTGACTACATCAACACGCAGACGGTGAGCAGGGAAGACGATCTGCGCTCGAAGTATGACGTGATCCTGTTTGCTCCTGTGGGCGGCGGGCGCACGCAGCAGATCATCGAAGGGTTGCCGATGTGGGGCAATGCTATGCCCTGGAAAAAGACTGATCTTACGCCGAATCTCGGACTGATCGATTCGACTGACGACATGCGTCCGGGGCTGGGCTATGCTGGCGTCGATCATCTGCGCCACTTTGTTGAGCAGGGCGGGCTGTTGATTACTTCGCAGGACACAGCGCAGTTTGCAGTCGAGACTGGCCTTGCTCCGGGAGTTTCAGTGGCGCAGCGCGGCGAGCTGAAAGTCGTCGGGTCGCTGCTGGGGACAGCCATCGTTGATGCGAAGAGTCCTCTGCTTTATGGATATACGAAGCCATTCACGGTCTACAGCGAGTCGGGCATGGCCTTTAACATAAGCAATACAGTTGGAGGCACGCGTTCGCCTCGCCTGGGTGGAAGCGAAGAACGTCCGACGGGACGCGGCGGGCCAGATGATCCTGATACTCCGCAGGGGCGTGTTTTTGTTGCGCCTGAAGAGCGCCCGCATCCGAAACCGTGGGAAGCGATGCCACTTAACGAAGAGCAGGTGCGCAACAATCCCAATGTAATTCCGGAGGAGCTGCGTCCGCGGGTGGTTCTGCGTTTTGCCGACAAAGACTCTTTGCTCGTTTCCGGGCTGCTGGACCATGGGGATCAATTGGCGCAGCGTGCCGCGGTCGTGATGGCTCATCTGGGTAAAGGATCTGTGCTGCTTTTTGGAAACGATCCTATTTATCGCGGAGAGACGATCGGGAGTTATTCGCTGGTGTTCAATGCCATTTTGAATTTCGACCAGTTAGGAAGTCATCACTGAGTAGCCAACCCACCCTGACTCCCGTCGGGATGGGGCAACCGTGTTTTGCTAATACTTGACGATCCTGGCGAAGGATTGCGGATCAAGGCTGGCTCCGCCTACGAGTGCGCCGTCGATTCCTGGCTGATTCAGCAGCGGGAACGCGTTGTCGGCCTTTACGCTGCCTCCGTAGATGATGCGAATGCTGTCGGCTACGGCGCGTCCGAGGAGGTGGGCGATTTCACTGCGGATCGTGAAATGCGCCTGTGCGGCCAAGTCTGGGGTCGCCGTTTTTCCGGTGCCGATGGCCCATACAGGCTCATAGGCGATGACGATGGTTTCGGCGTCTGTGGGAGGCACTCCCTTGAGAGCGCGTGAGGCCTGGCGCAGGAGCACTTCTTCGGTTTTGCCTGATTCGCGGTCCTCGAGAGACTCGCCGATGCAAAGGATGGGTGTGAGCTGATGCCGGAACGCGGTGTGAAGCTTTTCATTCACGATCTGGTCAGTTTCGCAGAAGTACTGGCGGCGTTCCGAGTGGCCGATGATGACGTACTTCGCTCCTATTGCTGCGATCATGGCGGCTGAAGTTTCGCCTGTATAGGCGCCTTCCTCGGCCTGATGCATGTTCTGCGCTCCCGCGCTGACGCCTGATCCGGCGACAGCAGCAACGACTGCACACAGCGATGTGTCGGAAGGGCAGAGGGCGATTTCGTCGCGGTCATGTCCGGCGATGAGAGGGAGGAAGGCTTTTACGTATTCCTCGGCCTGCGCCGGGGTTTTGTACATTTTCCAGTTGGCTGCGATGAGTGGTTTGCGCATTGGGGTCCCTTGATAAGTGCATGAATAGGATATAAAACGATCCCTCAGCGGCTTAAGCCGCACCTTTTGGGAGCATTTATGGCACGGCTGAAGCCGTGCCCCTTCAAAACAATTTCATCCTCAGCAATTGTTGATTTGCTTATTTGTTTGTCAGCGCTTCGACGCCTGGGAGTTTTTTGCCTTCCAGGAATTCGAGCGAAGCGCCGCCTCCCGTGGAGATGTGCGTAATCTGGTCGGCTACTCCGGCCTGTTTTACGGCAGCTACAGAATCGCCCCCACCGATGATGGAGATGGCCTCTACATTTTTTGCGACGGCTTTGGCGATCTTTGTGGTGCCTTGCGCGAAGGCCGGCATTTCAAAGACACCCATGGGGCCGTTCCAGACGATGGTACGGGCTTCGGCGATTTCTGCAGAAAAAAGCTCGATGGTTTTGGGGCCGATGTCGAGTGCCATCCACTCTTCGGGGAAGGGGCCGTCGCCTTCGAAGATCTGCGTTTTTGCGTTGGCGGCGAACTTGTCGGCGAGTACGTGATCGATGGGCAGCAGAAAGCGCACGCCTTTCTCTTCGGCTTTTTTGAGAGCTTCTTTGGCTACTTCGATCTTGTCGGCTTCGACGAGTGACTTGCCGACTTCCTGGCCTTTGGCTTTGAGGAAGGTGTAGGCCATGCCGCCGCCGATGAGAAGCGCGTCGACCTTGCTGAGCAGGTTGTCGATGACTTCGATCTTATCTGAGACTTTTGCTCCGCCAAGGATGGCGACGAAGGGCTTTGCCGGTTCGGTCAATGCCTTGCCCATGTATTTCAGCTCTTTTTCCATGAGCAGACCAGCGGAGGATTGCTTGACGAAGTGCGTAATGCCTTCAGTGGATGCGTGGGCGCGGTGCGCGCTGCCGAATGCGTCGTTGACGTAGAGTTCGCAGAGGGACGCCAGCTCTTTGGCGAAGGCTGGGTTGTTGGCTTCTTCTTCGGCGTGGAAGCGCAGGTTTTCAAGCAGAAGGACCTGTCCGGACTCAAGCTGACGCGAGAGCTCGGTGGCAATTTCGCCGACGCAATCGGGCGAGAAGGCGACGTTGACGCTTTCACCCAGGTGATGGTCGAGGAGCACGCGCAGGCGGTCGACTACGGGACGCAGGCTGTACTTCGGGTTTACCTTGCCCTTGGGGCGGCCGAGGTGCGAGGCGAGGATGAGCTTGGCCTTGTGGCGCAGCGCGTATTCGATAGTAGGCAGAGTTTCGCGGATGCGGGTGTCGTCGGTGATTTCTGTGCCGTCTTCGGTGAGGGGCACGTTGAAATCGACACGCATGAGGACGTGTTTGTGTTGCAGGTCAAGATCGCGGATGGATAGTTTTGACATAGCAGAACGTACTCACTCTCAAGAGTTTGAAATTACAGCGTCGGCTTCTATTTCGACGCGCCAGGATGGGTTAAGAAGCTGGGCAACAACCACCATAGTTGCAGCCGGACGGATGTGGCCGAAGAATTCACCGTGCGTGCGGCCAACGGACTCCCAGTCTTCGACGTGCGTTAAATACATGCGTGTGCGCACAACATCTTCAAGCTTTGCGCCTGATTTTTCAAGAGCCTTCTGGATAAGGGAGAGGATGTGGCGGGTTTGCGTAGCGGCGTCTGCGTTGTCGGCGCCGACGGGGCCGGTTCCAGAGACGTGTACTGTGTCGCCAATGCGCACGGCGCGGGAGAATCCGATGATGGGTTCGAAGGGTGAGGAGCCTGAGATGTTCTGGCGCATCGGGAATGCTCCGAAAGGTGCGCGCTTTGCGCGGGCTATGGATTCATAGATAAAGCAGGTCCTTCGCTGCGCTCAGGATGACAAACTTGGGTTTGAGCGCAGCGAAGGGGTCATTTCAAGCTTACTTTTCCTGGACTAGAGACCCTTCTTCGCGAGGAAGAGAATGAGGTCGCGAACACGGTTTGAGTAGCCCCATTCATTGTCGTACCAGCTGATGACCTTGACCGAACTGCCGACGACTTTCGTCAGCGGAGCGTCAACGATCGAGGAGCGGGCGTCTCCCTTGAAATCGCTCGATACGAGCTCGCCAGCTTCATAGCCGAGGATGCCCTTCAGCTCGCCTTCAGCAGCCTTCTTCAGCGCCTCGTTCACGGACTTTACCGTGGCGGGCTTTTCGGCGATGAAGGTGAGATCGACAACCGAGACATTCGGAGTTGGGACGCGGATGGCGAAGCCGTCGAGTTTGCCGTCCATGGCCGGGATGACGAGCTTGAGGGCCTTGGCAGCGCCGGTCGAGCTGGGGATGAGGTTGATGGCTGCGGCGCGGGCGCGGCGGAGGTCCTTGTGCGGGAAGTCGAGGATGACCTGATCGTTGGTGTAGCTGTGGATCGTTGTCATGATGCCCGACACGATGCCGAAGTTCTCATGCAGCACCTTGACGATTGGCGCGAGGCAATTGGTGGTGCAGGAGGCATTCGAGATGACATTGTGCTTTGCGGCGTCGTACTTGTCTTCGTTCACGCCGAGCACAAGGGTGACGTCCTCGTTTGTGGCCGGGGCGGAGATGATGACCTTCTTGACCGATCCCTGGATGTGAGCCTTGGCTGCGTTGGCGTCAGTGAAGCGGCCAGTAGACTCGACGACGGCCTGTGCGCCGACGGAATCCCAGGGCAGCTTGGCGGGATCTTTTTCGGCGAAGACCTTGATCTTTTTGCCATCGACAGAGATGGAGTCTTCGGTGGCGACGATTTCGTGCTTGAGGTTGCCCAGGATCGAGTCGTACTTGAGCAGATGGGCTAGAGTAGCGGGGCTGGTGAGATCGTTTACGGCGACAATTTCAAGTTCAGGATTGCCAAGCGAGGCACGAAAGACGTTGCGTCCGATGCGGCCGAAGCCGTTGATGCCAACCTTAACTGCCATTCAAACTTTTCTCCTTCTTGTAGGTTACTGAAAGATTTTTGCTGCGAAGATCACGGTTCAAGAATGATGGTGAGCCACCGCCGGCGGTCCACTAAATATCGATGCTAGCACTGTGGTCAATATCAAGAAAGGCTTTGGGGGAGATTAGCAAAATTTATTGCCACCCATTGCGCGAAAACCGCGCACAATGGGGACTCAGGTATTCCCACCGAGCCTGCGGAAATCGCGCAGCCCAGGCGTCGTCGCACCGGCGTTTTTACTGAGGAATTTAAAGGAAGTTTGCGGCGATGGCTCGAACTGTGTTACATCCCAATCATGCGCGAATGGATGCGCGAACGCATGAAACGACGCTCAAAGCGTGGCCCGAATACGTCGGAGTCCACAGGAAAAATCGGGCAGGAACTGCCCTCAAACCAGCCTGCTCCGCTGCAGCCTAGCTACGGGGCTGAGGCCGCTGCGCCTGCTGCTGAAGCTTTCGATGAGCCATCCGGCGAATTTACTGATGTTCCAGAGGAAAGCCAGCCGGAGACTGCTGGAAAGTTTGTTGTAGAGACACAGCCGGAATCGCCTTCGACTCCTCCGCCGGAACCTCAGGCAGCGCAGAGGCATCCGCGCGGGTTTGTGGTGCTGGCGATCGGACTGCCCGGGTCAGGGAAGACGACGTGGTTCAAGCGGCGCGGCGTGACTCCGCTGTCGAGCGACCTGCTGCGCACGATTCTTTTTGACGACATCACCGAGCAACGCTATCAGGGGCTGGTGTTTTCTACGCTGCGGTCACTGCTGCGGGCACGGCTGATCGCCAAGATGCCGTGGAACTATGTGGATGCGACGAACCTTTCTCCGCATGAACGGCGGCAGTGGATCAAGATGGCCAAAAGCTTCGGTTACGATGTGCAGGCCGTTTTTTTCGATGTGCCGTTTGAGGTCTGCATGGAGCGCAACCGGCGCCGCGAGCGTGTGGTGAGCGATGAGGTAATGCAGAAGATGGCTGAGCGCCTGCGTCCGCCGAACTTCAAGGAAGGATTCTCGAAAATCACGGTGGTGCGGGTGAAGGGCGCTGCTGGAACGCAGCCTCCTGTGGAAGGCGGCGAAGCGCCTGCTCCTGCTGGTGATGGTGAGTAGAGTAGACTATTTGAGAAAGTAAGGCCGGACAGAGATGTCCGGCCTTACTATTTTTGGAGCATGCCTGCGGCAATTGAATTTCGCGATGTCATTCTCAAAGCGCCTGACGGACGGCTGCTGCTCGATGGGATTCGTCTGGAAATTGAGGAAGGCACGACGACGGCAATCCTTGGACGCAGCGGTTCGGGTAAGACTACGCTGCTGCGCATGGTGAATGCCATGGTGCTGCCTGCGAGTGGTGATGTTCTGGTGAGCGGCCGGGCAGCATCTGCGCTAGATGCGACTACGTTGCGGCGCGGGATTGGATATGTCGTCCAGGAAACGGGGCTTTTTCCTCACTTTACTGTGGAGCGGAATGTAGGGCTGGTGCCGGAGCTGAGCGGCAAGCGTGCAAGCAAGGAGCGGATTGATGGTCTGCTGCGTCAGGTTGGACTGGATCCGGAAAAGTTTGCACGGCGCTATCCGCACCAGCTTTCCGGAGGACAGCGGCAGCGCGTGGGTTTTGCGCGGGCGCTGGCGGCGGATCCGTCGATCCTGCTGATGGATGAGCCTTTCGGCGCGCTTGATCCGCTGACGCGCGTGGAGATGCAGGAGATGCTGCGCGGATTGCTGGAGCGGCTCAGGAAGACAGTGCTGCTGGTGACACATGATCTGGAAGAGGCGCTTTATCTGGCCCAGCGGATTGTGCTGATCGAGGAAGGACGCATCGTTGCTGATTTACCGGCGGAAGAGTTTCTGATCGCGGAGGCGAAGGCTGTGCAGCAATATTGCCAGGCCTTTCGCCGCCGGGAGTCAGCGCAGTGAGCGGCTTTCTGGCGCAGCATGGCGATGAGATACGCACGCTGACTCTCGAGCACCTGTGGCTGACCGGTGCGGCGATGCTTTTTGCTGCGCTCATTGGCATTCCTGTGGGGATATGGCTGACGCGCCATCCGCGCTGGGCCAGGCCTGTTCTGGGCTTTGTGAATATTGTGCAGACGATTCCGAGCCTGGCGATGTTCGGGTTTCTGCTGCCTCTGCCTTGGCTGGGCGACCGCGCGGCGCGCATCGCCATTGTCGCGCTTGTTGGATATGCGCTGCTGCCGATTGTGCGCAATACCTATGCGGGGATCCGCAGCGTGGACCGCACGATCAGCGATGTGGCGCGCGCGCTTGGAATGACGGAGGCGCAGCTGCTGGTGAAGGTGGAGTTGCCGCTGGCTGCCGGTGTGATTCTTGCCGGGCTGCGTACGGCGACGGTGACCTGTGTGGGAATCGCTACGATTGCCGCTGCGGTAGGTGCTGGCGGACTGGGAGAATTTATTTTTCGCGGAGTGGCTTCGGTGGATAACCGGCTGGTGCTGGCGGGGGCGGTTCCGGCGGCGTTGCTGGCTCTGGGCGCGGATGGGTTGTTGGGATTAGCGGAACGATGGGTGCGAGTGCCTGGGGCGGGGAAGTTGTGAGAATTGGGCATCCTGCGAACCTCCCACCCTATCGCGCAAAAAACTGCGCGACAGGATGGGGCACCCTGGTTTTCATTCTGCTTAGCGTAGTGTTGTGTGCTTCTTCTATCAGTTGCGGGCCGCCTCGGGCTGATGTTCCGGTGATTGGGGCTAAGAATTTTACTGAGCAGGTGGTTCTGGGCGAACTGCTGGCACAGCATATTGAGGCCAAGACCGGGCTGGAGGTGGAACGGCGGTTTTATCTGGCCGGCAGTTACATATGCCATCAGGCGCTGATCTCGGGGCGGATTGACGCTTATGTGGAATATACAGGGACAGCGCTGACTGCGATTCTCAAGCAGCCGGTGAGCCGCGATCCGGAGGCGGTGCTGGGCACAGTGCGGAATTTGTATCAGCAGCGGTATCAAGTTGCAGTGACGGAGCCGCTTGGTTTTGAAAATACTTTTGCGATGATTGTTCGCGGGGATGATGCGCAGCATCTGCATCTGAATACGCTGAGCGAGGCGGTGCGGTATGCTCCCGACTGGCGGCTGGGCGTGGGTTATGAATTTGAGCAGCGTCCGGATGGGCTGCCGGGCTTGAGCAAGGTCTATGGACTGCAGTTCAAGGAGTCGCCGCGCACGATGGACCTGGGGCTGCTCTATCGCGCACTTAATGCGCATCAGGTAGACATGATTGCAGGCAACTCGACGGATGGGCCGATTGCGGCATTCGGATTAAAAGCTCTTGCAGATGACAGGCATTATTTTCCGCCGTACCAGGCGGTACCGCTGGTCCGCGAGGATGCGTTAAAGCGCTGGCCTGCTCTGCGGGGGGCGCTGGCTGATCTCGCCAATAAAATAACAGCAGATGAAATGCGCGCCATGAATGAGGCTGTGGATGGAGAGCATCGCGATGCAACTGAAGTGGTGCGCGAATTTCGACAGAAGAAGGGGCTTTGAAGAGTGAGTGAATTGAAGCAACCGGAGCCGTGGCTGCGCGGCACGTTGACGAATGTTCCGGCAGTGGCGCGGGGTGTATTGCATGCGTTGGAGCTGGCGAAAGAAGATGCGGTGCGCTGGTGCGAGTCTTTATCGGATGCGGATTTTCATGCGCGTCCGTTTGAGCTGGCTTCGATTGCGTTTCATCTGCGGCACATTGCGCGGAGTTGTGACCGTCTGCTGACGTATGCGGAAGGGAAGCAGCTTTCTTCAGAGCAGATGGCTGCGCTCAAGAGCGAGATGGATGCGGGCGCAGGCAGGGAAGAGATTTTTGCTGAATTTGAGAAGGGGCTGGAAGACGCTGCCAGTCGTGTTCTTGCTTTAGCTGAGGTAGACACTGCATCTCCGCGGTTTGTGGGAAAGAAGCAGTTACCGACTACAGTCGGCGGACTTCTGGTGCATGTGGCCGATCATACGCAGAGACATGTGGGGCAGGTGGTGACTACGGCTAAGGTTTTGCTCAAAGAGAAGTAGATTGAGCAAAGGTTTCTGGAACCTCCCAGGTTAGCTCCGCGATGGGGCACCCATGTGGTGGCTGCTGATGCAAGAAGCAGATCTTCCCCTTCACTACGTTCAGGTCAGGATGACATCGTTAATGGGTTAGCGAGTCTTTTCTTCCAGTTCGTGAAGGTGGCCCATCTTTTCTCGCTTGACCTGCAGGTAGCGCTGGAAGGTTTCTTCTTCTACTACAGCGGCGGAGATGCGCTCGACAACCCGGATGCCGGCAGATTCGAGCGCTTCTACTTTCTCAGGGTTATTGGTGATGAGGCGCACGGCGGGTACGTTTAACTGCTTCAGGATTTCGGCTGGCAGTTCGAATTCGCGGCAGTCGGGTTTATAGCCTAGCTCGACGTTGGCTTCTACAGTGTCGAGGCCCTGGTCCTGTAGTTCGTAGGCCTTTAGTTTTGCCATGAGGCCGATGCCGCGGCCCTCCTGCTGTTCGTAAAGCAGAATGCCGGCGCCGGCTTCGGTGATCTTTTTGAGCGCGAGCTCGAGCTGCAGGCGGCAGTCGCAGCGCAGGGAATGAAAAACGTCTCCGGTGAGGCATTGCGAATGGATACGCACGATGGGCGGCTTGGCGTGGATGTCGCCCATGATCAGCGCTACGGCTCCTTCGATTCGCTTTGCGGGAGCGGGCTGATGGTCATTGCAAGGTTCCGGATGGGCGACGACACCTTCGAATCCAAGGATGCGGAAGTGGCCCCAACGGGTGGGGAAATCGGCGTCTGCGACTTTTTCTACACTTGTAAATGGCATGACTTCTTTGAACTTTCGAACAGCCTACGTCGATTATACGAACGCGCTGTGTCGGTAAGGCTTTGTGCGCAAATCGTTACATAGAAATGATGAAATCGTGACGGAAAAGATGCAGAGGTAGAGCGGCCAGCGCGCCAGCTTCTCAGCTAACGCGAGGCGCTGACCGCTTCTTAGCTTGGCGCCGCAGGCGTGCTGACCGCTTTCTCGCTGCTCCTATACATCCCTCCAGTAACTGCACTACAGTTAAAACCGTGTACGAGCCAAAGCTCATCCTGATTACCTTGTTGATAAAGCTGGGCGTTGCGGCCGCTGTGTCGAGCGCCCTGGCGCGCGCGCGTACCTTTCAACGGCTGCTTTTTACAGAGAATCGCCGGGTTGGACAGACGCTCGGGCTGCTGGCATTTATCTGCATTCCGCTGGCACTGGGCGTGTGGGTGCGGGTGATTGTGCCGAACTTTCTTGCCGCGGATATCTCCTTTGAGACAACGATGCTGCTAGGCATCCTGATGGGGCCGCTGTCGGCGATGATCGGCGGAGCCGCGCTTTCGCTGCCGGCAATGCTGCATCACGAGTACCTTAGCCTGCCGTTCAATCTTGCGGTGGCTGTGATTGCAGGCATGTACCGGCGGTTTGTGGAAGCGGAAGAGATCTGGTCGTTCACGCCCTTTGTGGATTTGAGCATTTACCGCTGGATTCGCCGCAACCTGCGCAAACCGCGCTTCGATCGCCAGGTGCTGCTGCTGGTGCTGATTGTTGGTCTCGAAATATGCCGGGGGTGGCTGCACAGTGTTTATCCCACGCGGCTCTTTGCGCTGACTTCTTCTTCCTGGCTGGTGAGTATTGCGGTATGGGCGTGCGCAGCGATGGTGGTGGGCATTCCGCTGAAGGTATGGAACACGATTCGCATCGAGCAGAAGCTTGAAGAACAGAAGCGGCTGTTGCTCGAGGCGCGGCTCGATGCGTTGCAGCGGCAGATCAATCCGCATTTCCTTTTTAATACGCTGAATTCGATTGCGTCCTTGGTGCGCTTTCGCCCCGAACAGGCGCGCGAGCTGATTGTGAAGCTCGCGAATATTCTGCGCGCCTTGCTTAAGGACCACGACTCGTATGTGCTGCTGCGCGATGAGCTGAATTTTACCGATGACTATCTTGGCATTGAAGTGGTGCGCTTTGGCGAAGACAAGCTGAAGGTGGTAAAGGAAATCGATCCGGCTACACTGGAGCTGCCTGTGCCCAGCATGATTCTGCAGCCGCTGATCGAGAACAGCATCAAGCATGGGCTGGAGCCACGCATCAGCGGAGGGACGATCACGATTCGTAGCCGGCTTGATGGTGGAAAGCTGCTGATTGAAGTGGAAGACGATGGCGTGGGCATTGCGCCGGGACGTTCGCACTCGAGCGGTGTGCTGCGGCAGGGCGCGGGGATCGGCATGAACAATGTGCGCGAGCGCCTTGAAGTGCTTTTTGGTGATGCCGCGATTTTTGATGTAATCAGCCGGCCGGGGCGTGGGACGCGCGTCAGCATGGAGATGCCGGCGGCAAGCTATGAAGAGGGTGAAACAGGACTGACGGTCACTCCAGCGCGTTCGAGCACGCGCTCATAGAAATTCTCATACAGCGGAATGATCTTGGAGGAGCAGAAGCGCTTCTGCGCGGTCTGACGTGAGGCGGCGGCCATGGCGTCGAGCTTTTCCGGATTGGTTAAAAGATCGATGGCGCCTCCGGCCATGGCATCAACATCTCCGACCGGAAAAAGCCTGCCGTTCACGCCGTCTTCGATGAGTTCAGGCACACCACCGACTCTGGTGGCGATGGTGGGAACACGGCAAGCCATGGCTTCGAGCGCGGCGAGACCGAAAGATTCAAGCTCGCTGGGCATGAGCATGAGATCGGCTATTGGGAGCAGTTCGTTGACGCTGTCCTGCTTGCCGAGGAAGTGCACGCGGTCCTGAATGCCTTCACGCATGGCAAGCCATTCGGCGGGGGAGCGGTCCGGGCCATCACCTACGAGGAGAAGGCGCGCCGGTATCTGCTCGTTGACGCGGGCGAAGATTTTTACTGCATCTGCGACGCGCTTTACGGGGCGGAAATTTGAGAGGTGGATGAGGATTTTTTCGTGCGGCGCGGCATAGCGTGCGCGCCGCTCCTCGCGGATGTTGTCATCGAGAGGGAGATAGAAGTCGCAGTTCACGAAATTCGGGATGACTTCAATCGGGCTCCTGGTCTTGAATTCTTTGACAGTGCGCTCGCGGAGATATTGCGAGATGGATGTGATGCCGTCACTCTGCTCGATGGAGAACTGAGTGATGGGCAGATAGGAGCGATCGAGACCGACGAGAGTAATGTCGGTTCCGTGAAGCGTGGTGACGAAAGGCAGATGGCGTCCGCGCACGGCGAGCATTTGCCGCGCCAGCAATGCGCTGACGGAATGCGGAATGGCGTAGTGGACGTGCAGCAGATCGAGTCCGTAATACTCGGCTACTTCGGCCATGCGCGAGGCGAGGGCCAGATCATAAGGTGGATATTCGAAGAGAGGGTAGTTCGAGACGGGAACCTCGTGGTAGAAGATGCCCTGCTCGCGTCCGGTGAGGCGGAACGGCTGAGAGTAGGTAATGAAGTGGACCTGGTGTCCGGCAGCGGCGAGTTCAATACCGAGCTCAGTTGCAACTACGCCGCTGCCGCCATATGTGGGATAGCAGGTGATTCCAATCTTCATGCTTGTCTCTCGGAGTCAGGCATTTGACTCAATTTTCCTCGTGTTAGATGCAAATCAAAGTTGTCCAAAGTGGATGAGGTTGATGCCGGCATGGGGAATCGTTTCAAGCAGAGCGGTCCGCTCCGCGTCGCGGGTTTCGAGCAGCCGTGTGTGCTGTTGTTTGAGAGCGTCATCATTGTATCCGGGATGACAGACGAGCTCCCACGTGCCGTCGGGCATGGCTATCAGGAGGTTGCGGAGGGTTTGCGTGTCGAGCGTTCCTGTCGCCAGCACGCCTATGGCGCCGTCAGTTGTCATCAGGCCAGCTTGCTTTATTTCCTGTATGAAGGTCGAGCTTTGTGAACGCAGCAGGCGCACCTGCATTTTGCGGACGTGCCCGGCGTTTGCTGTGGCGTTGAGGCTCCAGTTGGGCTCGAAGGGGTTGCGGATGGCTTTTACACCGCACTTGAGTGCTGCGCGCAGCAGTGAGCGCAGCACACGGGGGAACATATGCGTGTGCTTGTGCGTGTCGAGGTGGGTGACGGTGATGCCGGAGTCCTGCAGTTTGCGGATCTGCGCGGTGGCTTCGGCTTCGATCTGCACGTCGTCAATGCGGCCGCGCAGCAGGTCGGCGACAAAGGTGCCGAGTTTCGGACGGAATCCAGTGCTGCTGGCATCAATGAGCGAAGGAATTTGCGCGGGCGGTAGCGCGGGTGTTCCATCGACCAGGACGACGTGGCAGCCTACGCCGAGCGATGGTTGATTTCTGGATATGGCTACTGCATCTGCGAATGCATCTGCGGTGGCCATGAGAGTGGTGGAAGAAAGAGCTCGTGCGGTGTGCAGTTCCTGGACAGCCTGGTTGATTCCTCGAGTGAGTCCGAAGTCATCTGCATTGACAATCAGGTGGCGCACAGCGGTCAGTGTAACAGTGAGGCATTATGGTATGGTTTGTTGACTATAGCCTGATAGAATTAAAAGTGTTCGCAACGGCCGTACAGAACAGGAAGTTTTTCCTGGGCGGTTAGCTCAGTTGGTTAGAGCGCCTGCCTTACAAGCAGGAGGTCGCAGGTTCGAGCCCTGCACTGCCCACCATGAGTTGCTAAGTTTATAGATAATGATTTACTGAAGCTTGGTTTCGTCACTCCCTCCTGATAGCTGTTGAAGACTTTGTGTTCTTTTGCAACTCCTTCATTCCTCGTTCAATCACTGCCGATAGGTTTCTAGATAGAGGAAGCGCATGCAGAAGAACTGGCATGAGATCCTGATTCTTGGATTGCTGGTGCTGCTCTTCGGGATGATTGACCGAAGGAGGGCTTCTCTCCGTCTGCGCTTCTGGATTGCCGGCTGGGTGTTTGTGCTGGCCCACTTCGCGCTGTTACTGCCGCGGCCTGTCACGCATTTCTGGGAAAACATGCTGGCTGCTTTGGAAATCAGCGGATTGATTCTGGCTGGCGTCTGTTTTCTTCTCGCCTCGACTGCAAGTTATCTGTCAAGACGCGGTCTCTGCGCTCTTGCGGCTGCATCGGGTGTTCCGGCACTTGCTTACCTCTTTCTGGTTGCTTTTGATTATCACCGAACATTGCCGCTTGTTCTGCTGGCTGTAGCTACAGAATGTTTCGCGGTCTGGGCCGGCTGGCGCTTCGCCGTGAGGCGCGTCATCCGCTGGAGTAACGATGTCCTTGCGGTGGTGTGCGGAATATGCCTGGTGCTTCTAATTGTCCGGGGGCAGGCGGACCTTGGGGTTCATATCATTCTCATGCAGATATTCCTGAGCAACGCGCTCCTGTACTGGAATGATTTCCGCCGTCTTTCTGTGGGGGTGGTGACTGCTTCCGCCGGACTGGTGGCATGGGCTCTGGTTTTTCCTGTTGCAGAAACGATGGCGCATATTCTTCCGCAATGGCATGTTCCTCCTCCGCTTTGGAATGTGCCGAAATATTTCGTGGAGTTCGGCATGATTCTTACGCTCATGGAAGACCAGATTCTTGCCGCTAAAAGGCACGGGGAACAGTATCGGCTTCTCTTCGACAGCAATCCACACGCGATGTTTATTTATGACGTGAGCTCGTTTTCATTCCTGCGGGTGAATGATTCGGCTCTCCGTCAGTATGGATTTGACCGGCAGGAATTCCTGGGCATGAATATCTTTGATCTGCATGAAGAGGCTGCCGGCCCAGGCATTGAAATGGTTATAGCGAACTCCAAAGCGACCATCAGGACGACCGGTCCCTGGGTGCATAAACGAAGGGACGGCAGCGAGTTTCAGGCGGAAATCTCTTCTTACCCCATTGAATTTGAGGGCCTCAAGGCCCGGTTCTGCATGGTGACGGATGTGACCGACAGAGAAAGGCTGCATCAACAACTCGTGCATCGCGCCCATCATGACTCGCTTACGGACCTTCCGAATCGCTTCCTGCTAGAACAACGCATGCGTCATACGCTGGAACATGCGGCACGCTATCGATTGAAAGCAGCAATTCTTTGCATCGATCTTGACCGCTTCAAGCAGGTCAATGACAGTTATGGACATGCTATTGGCGATGTGTGTTTGCAGGAAGTAGCAGCCCGGCTTACGGCGCGCCTGCGCGAATCAGATACGGTGGCGCGCACGGGAGGCGAGGAATTTACGGTCGTTCTCGGAGACTTGCATTCGAGTGCGGATGCGGAAAAAGTTGCCTCTGATCTGCTCTCAGGGTTTCGCAGGCAGTTCATAGCAGCCGGATTTGATCTGGAGCTTTCGGCGAGCATCGGTATTGCTCTTTATCCTGACCATGGCACAGACGGGTCGCAGCTCTGGCATGCGGCTGACCTTGCCATGTATCGCGCGAAGAAATCCGGCGGCGACCGTTATGCGGTGGTGGACGAGGCGGAAGCTTCTGCGAGTGACTTGCTGTCAGTAACCGCGGTGCGGCATTCGCAGGATAAGGATCCGAATCCGGTGATTTAAGGATTGAAAAATCTACCGCTAAGACGCTAACGGCGTCAAGACACGCCAGGCTCAATGGCTCTTATCACCTTCTGCTATTCCACTTTCAGGGTCAGCACTTGCTGGCCGCTCAGGACGCTGTCGATGGAAACAGACGACAGCGGCACAGCTGATTCGCCATTCAGGGTCAGCTTCTGGTTCTGGCGCATTGGCTCCAGCACATTTGCCATGGAAACTGGAACCGTGGTCAGCGTGCGACCGTCGAGAACGGCCTGAGGCGATGGATCGAGCAGCGTGACATAGAGGCGGTCATTCTGGTGCTGGCTGTTCAGCTGTTCGATGGTTGCGCTCACATCGAGCGGCTGGATACTGCCCAGGAAGCGGGAAGGTGACTGCGTGAGGCGGTCGAGAGCGCTGCCGTCGCTCACCAGCAGGCGCACCTGGCCTTCTCGCAGGACTGAAGGTAATGTGACCGGAATGCGGACATTCCTGACCTCGCCGCGCCAAGGACGCACGGTTGCGCTGATGACGACTGTCTGGCCCGGATGCACGATGGTAGATGTGACCTGCGCGCTTTCAAGCTGCGAAGTCAGGCGCTTGGGAATCGCCTCAATTTCGATGTTGACGTTGTGAATCGGGGCCTGGCGCGCAGCGTTGTCATAAAGGCGCGAAAACTGGTCGCCGACCATCAGCGCCGCGGTCAGGTTGGCCGGCATATCACCCGGAGCGGCGAGGCCGCTGAAGCGAACGGAGGGGAATCCGGGGATGTCCACGGTGCTGCGCACGCGGTAGCTGGTCTCAGCGGTGAAGTTGTTGCGCTGCATCAACCCTTGAAAAACCGCAACCATGACTACGGTGGGTGTGATCTGCGGCTGGTCGACCGCTTCCATGTGCAGCGTGTGGGGCGCTGGCTCGCCGGTGATGTTGACCGTTACCGGAATCATGCTGGCCTGCTGGCCGAACTTGCCGAAGATGGCGGATTCGCGGTCTTCAGTAAATGAGCCGACGGTCTCCGTTGTATTGACAATTTTGAAGGCGTTGTATTCCGAGGGCAGGGTTGCAACGACTTGTGCTTTCGTCATCGGCATCGATACGGGGCCGAACTGGGTGATGGGATGGCCGCAGGCGAGAAGCTGTTTGGGGTCGACATAGGTGACAGTGCAGGTTGCAGCAATTTCAAGGTCGCCGCGCATGAGCAGAGCACTTACAGCAGAGCCGGGAACAATCGGCTCGGGTTGTTTTTCGCCGCTTGATGAGCCGCCGATTCCTGCCACGGCAGTCAGGCCGAGTGAAGACGGCGCATGCTCTTTCCAGAATTCGAGGGCCTGCTGGTTGAATCCGCTGAAGACGAGCGGGGTTTCCATCGGGCGGATGGCGCTGGTCTGGACGGCATCGGGAGCAGAAGCGGAGGTTCCTGCTGAGACAGGTTTTGCGCCTTCACCACCATTGGCGGCGATCAGATACGAATCGTGATGCGATACCTCGAGCATCTGGCTGATGGGGGTGATGCCGGCGATCGGCTCCTTGCTGAACATGCCGATGCGGTAGCTGAGCGCGCCAAGGAGTTTCCCGTTCACGTAGACGGGACTGCCGCTCATGCCGGCGACAACGCCGGTGTACTCGGGCTTGGCGCCTTCGAGGCGCGCCAGGATCATGTCCTGGCCTGGGCCGAGGGCATTGTGCAGGAGGCCGAGAATCTCCACTCCCATGGGCTCCGGCTCTACGCCCTCAAAGACCGTATACGCAACGCCATGCAGGCCACGATGTACTTCAGAAAGAGGATAAAACCCTGCGGAAGAAGGCGGAGGAGCGGCCGGCAGGGGCACTGCAGCAGGCACAGTCTGGCCCCCAAGCGCTGTTGTTGCCAACAAGATGAGCCAACCGATGTCTTTCAGGCGGGTATTCACGTCTACTGTAATAGAGTACTTCAGGTGCTCTGGTGTGACGAAATCATTTCGGTTTTGTCATAAGAGCCCTGACAGATGCTTGCAGGAGAATACTCCGGAGTTTCACAATGAATGCACGCATGAAGATTTCGCTGGCATGGCCGCAAATTCGTAAGACATTGATTTCCTGCACTCTGGCATTTTTGGCGCTGGGACAGATACCCGCTCCTGCGCAACAGCAGAGCCAGCCGCAACAGACCCAGCCCAATCAGCAGCAACAACAGCAGCAGCAGGATCAGAACGCTCCCGATGCGGGCGGCCCGACGGGCGATTCCGGTGCGATCGCAATTCCCAAGAAGAAAGAAAAAGAAGAGGAGCCAGCGCCTCCTCCGCCTGAGCCGAAGGTCAAGAATCCGCCCGGACTGGAGAACTATTCACTGCGGGTGAATGTTCCGGTAGTGAATGTGGATGTGGGCGTAATTCTGGAAAAGACACACCAGTTTGTGCCCAATCTGCAGAAGGAGAACTTCCGTGTCTATGAGGACGGCAATCCGCAGCAGATTACGGATTTCCGGCGCATCCAGGCGCCCATTACCGCAGTGCTGGTTGTGGAATTTGCGTCCAACAGCTGGTGGTTTATTCAGGACATGGAAAATGCTGCGTATACCTTTGCGCAGCAGCTCAAGCCGGATGACTACATTGCTGTCGTGACCTACGACATGCACACGCAGATCCTGACGGACTTCACGCAGGACAAGCGATTCGTATACCAGGCCCTGAGCTCGTTGACCATACCCACCTGGCACGAGACGAATCTTTTCGATGCTCTCTACGAAACGCTGGATCGCCTGACGCGTGTGGATGGACGCAAGTATGTCATTCTGATTTCCTCGGGGCGCGATACTTTCAGCAAGATCAATCTGGACAAGGTGCTGCAGAAGATCAAGGCCACGCCCAATGTCACAATCTTTTCAGTCGGCACAGGGCAGACGGCGCGTATCATGGCGGACAGCGCCGGAATGATGGGGCCGGTCCGTAATCTGGACTACCTGCAGGCCGACAATCAGATGACTACCTTCGCGCGCATGACCGGCGGTATGGCTTTCTTCCCGCGCTTTGCCGGAGAGATGCCGGATATCTTTCATCAGATCAATGACTCGATCCGCAATCAGTATGTGCTGAGCTACCACCCCACCAACCAGAAGCAGGATGGCAGCTGGCGGAAGCTGCGCGTAGAACTGGTCGATAACGAAGGCCATCCACTGCGCATGCAGGATGAGAAGCACAAGCCGCTGAAGTACGACATCATTGCTCGGGACGGATATCGGGCGAAACAGGAAGTGGAGTAGCAGCGTACTCTGCGCGGTTTGACGGTCTTGCTCTGAACGAAGACAGGCGGCGAAGCGCGAGTGAGAAGCCTGTCCATGCCAGAGTTGCTGCTCCGAGCGAGGCTATGGCGGCGATGGCTTCGCCTATGATGCCTCCGGCTTCCCCGGTGTGCGTGAATCGTGCCCACGTGCGCAGCCGGCGTCCAAGGTTGTAGCTTGAAAATGATTCTGTTCGGAGAGTATGCCCGCTTTTATCGAACGTGATTTGCGTGCGGAGGTCCGGGCGTCCTCCATCTCCACGGTCAACCTGAATCGTCGTTGGTCCGGGATTCAGCCTGAGTGTAATTGTCTGCCAGTCCGGAGCCTGCTGGTTTGCGGCAGCGATGAGCATTTCTGCATCCGGGAAAGAAGTATCTGTGTGCCGGCTGTGCATGCCTCCGCCATCTGGTCTGCGCTGTCCAGGTCCATCCTGCCTGGGCGGCGTGGGATTGCCGGTCAGGCGATACAGCAGATCGTTCGCCCACGGATAGGCCATGATGGTGCCGGTGAGCACGATGATGAAGAGCGGCGCAGCGACCCAGATGCCGATGACGTTATGCCAGTTCCAGTCACGTGCGCGGCCCTTGAGTCCGGAGCGGAAGAACAGTGATTTGCTGAGGCGTTCCCAACTCCATTTGCGCGGGAACCAGAGCACGATGCCGGAGCACACAAGGAAGAGCAGCGACAGGGTGAATGCTCCTTTAATGGAGCGGGCAACAGTGCGGTTTTCACCCTGCATGCCAAACCAGCGATGCAGCGCAGTGGCCTGAGCGAAAAAGGCGCGCAGTCGCGGAGCGGACTCGCCGATGATCGCGCCTGACCAGGGATCCATCAGCAGGACACGCGCAGGCTCGCGGCCCACTGTGACTTCTGACGGCAATGTGGAATTACTGCGAAGAGTGACTGCCGTTGCCGGGGCGTGCGCGTAATGCTGCGCGTTTTCGATCAGCATAGATAGCGGCTGCCTTGTTCCTTCATGCTGGCTGATGCGATGTGAATGGTCGGCCCAGTTGATGATCTGCCGCTCGAAGGCGATGCATGTTCCGGTGACGGAAAGAAAAAAGATGACCGTGCCGGCGATGACGCCGGCAGTGAGATGAAGCCAGAACAGAATCCTGCGCGGAGTCATTGGCACGCTTTACATCTCCGCCCAGCGGCGCAGCAGGTTGTGGTAGACGCCGGTCAACTGTACTGCGGAAGGGTGCGTGGGCGATTCGGCAGCAACGCGCTGTGTGGCCACATCGAGATCGAAAAGCAGAGTACGCTGGCCATCGTCGCGGATCATGCTCTGGATCCAGAAAAAGGATGAAGTGCGCGCGCCGCGCGTGACGGGACGCACGTGGTGCAGGCTGGTGGAGGGATAGAGGACGAGATGTCCTGCGGGCAGCTTCACGGTATGGATGCCGTAGGTGTCCTCGATGACGAGCTCGCCGCCGTCGTATTCATCCGGATTACTGAAGAAGAGTGTTGCCGAGAGATCGGTGCGGATGCGATGGCCGGTTCCGGTGATCTGACGGATGGCATTGTCGACGTGTGTCCCGAAGGATTGTCCGCCGGAATAGCGATTGAAGAGCGGTGGAAAGACTCGCAGAGGAAGCGCGGCTGAAATGAAGAGGCTGTTGTTGCCAAGCGCGTTGAGGATGATGTCTCCGATTTCGCGCGCTGCGGGAGAATCTTCCGGAAGCTGGACATTGTCCTTTGCCATCGCAGACTGATGGCCGGCGGTTACGCGGCCATCCACCCATTCGGTGGTGGCGAAGAGCTGGCGCGCGTGCGCGATCTGTTCGGGGGTAAGTACGTCGGGAATGGTGAGTAACATCTGGTTCGGTCCTTAAGCATTTGAGGCCTCCTACTTTTCACGTAAAGGTGGCGTGAAGGGACGAGGCGCCCAATGTTTGCAGTTAAAATCCCGCTCTGAATGCAATAGGATGTAATATACGACAGTTTTAGTCCTAGTTACAAGGCGAAGAAGCGAGAAAGGGAAGTTTTGTTTTGAGGATCGCTGCAGCAGAGTCCACATGGATGGCGCAGGTCCTGCGCGGTGGGGCATGCTTCTGTAATCGCATTGAGCATGATTCTTTGCGGAGCTCAGTAGCAACTGCGGGCGTTTTTTTGCGATACCTGAGCAAGGTAAAACCTATGAGCACTCCTATTACTACGTCCCAGAAAAGAAGGCTTGAATTGGCATGTGGCATTGCCGGGGCATGCTTTCTCGTAATCGCATTGAGCGCGACCCTTTGCAGTGCCCAGGTACGAGACGAAAAGCTCAGGTTGGGCGGCAATATTAACCAGAATTTCCAGTGGGCGACGCCTGAGGCCCTGAATCAGACTCACACGATATGGATCCGCGGCTTCATTCCAGCTTCGGAGTTCATCAGCGGACATCGCTCGTATGACTCTGATCCGGGACTGGAAGCGATCAAGCGCAATGCTGATTCCGGGCATAAGATCGTGCTGTCGATCAAATGGGATTCGACGCAAGGAGGGGGCTTCGGACGCATGCCTGAGGCGGGATCGCAAAAGGAGCGGGATGCGTTCGCTTTTGTGGATCAACTGCTGGACGCCACAGAGGGCAAAATATCCGCGTTGGTTCTGATCAACGAGGTTTTTGTTGATACATTGCCAGATGACCTTGTTCCCGGCGCTGACGGGCGGATTCCGGTGGTTGCGTTTCTTCGCCGCCTGGCTGCGCATCTTGATGCAGAACATCGCATAGCGGCAGACGGGAATCCGTTGCCTCTCTACGCAGGCGGGATGACCCGGATCGATCTCCCCAAGAATCAACAGCTGCTCGTGACCCGACTGATGATCCGGTTCATCAACGAAGACCCTGCAATCGCGGGCGCGGACTTCCATCTGCACGAGCCGGATATGCAGAGCACGGAGAGCGCGCTGGCTTTCATGCATCGTGAAGTCCAACGCAAGCCGCTGATGGTCACTGAGATGTCGCTCGTTCTCAGATGGAAGGACCATCTCGTTGACCGGATTGACAGCGGCCAATTGGGACGCCTGTTTCTTCAGCGGTATGGTCTGCAACCCGGTACTACAGTTGTCGCATTTCTGAACAGTTGCTTTGAGAAGCCTGTGCCGCAAGCGGAATGGCAGCAATTCCTTGCCTCTCAGCCTTGGTTCGAACCGCATTATCTTGCTCAGCTGGCGCCGATGTTGCAGGCGAATGGCGTGCGCATCGCGACATATGCGCTCACATGGAATCCTCATCCCGAGCAGGCGAAGCCCATTACGCCAAACACCACGCCGTGGTTTTTGAACCCGCTTCTTGTACCTGGATTAGCGGTGGCTCCGGACCCGTATCAGCTGCCTGAGAATTATGGGTTCTTTCAGGATTATGTGAATTACCAGAGCGGGCGGTGAAGGTTGAGCAAGCGACCTGGTCCGGCTTATGGGGCATACACTGTGAAAATCAACACCCCAGGTTAGCTACGCGAACCTGGGGCACCCGGCAGAAAATATCACCACAGAGGACACGGAGAGCACAGAGAATCATTGCTTACTCAAAATGAGCACATGGCTCTAGCTGATCTGAAGCAGCAGTTTTCCAATGTGCTGGCTGGAGTGCATGCGCTGGTGTGCTTCAGCGGCTTCTTCGATTGGAAATATTCGGTCGATGATCGGCCGTATTTTGCCGGATTCGATGAGCGGCCAGACGTGCTGCTCGATCTGATCGCGGAGCGCGGTTTTTTCTTCTACTGTGCGCGGGCGCAAGGTCGATCCGGTGACGATGAGGCGCTTTGTCATGATGAGGCGCAGGTCGGCGGTTGCTTCTATGCCGCGCTGGGTGGCGATGTGGATGAGTCGTCCGCGGGGCGCGAGGAGCTTGAGGTGCCGGGGGAAGTACTCGGCGCCTACCATGTCGAGAATGACGTCGATGCCGCGCTGCTCTGACCACTCCATTGCGGCTGCGGCCCAGTCTTCTTCGCGGTAGTTAAGGGCGCGTTCTGCTCCGAGTGAAATACAGAAGGCGCATTTTTCTTTGGAGCCCGCGGTGGTGATGACGCGCGCACCGAAGGCCCGAGCCATCTGGATGGTGGTGGTGCCGATGCCGCTGGTTCCTCCGTGAACGAGGAATCGCTCGCCTGAATGCAGCCAGGGTATTGCGAACAAATTGGCCCAGACGGTGAAGATGGCTTCGGGCAGGGCGGCGGCTTCGACGAGCGGAATGTTTTGAGGGACGGGCAGGCAGGATCCGGCGCTGGCGATGCAGTACTCGGCGTATCCGCCGCCGGGAAGCAGGGCGCAGACTGGATTGCCGGTCTTCCAGCGCGGGTCTGCTTCGGGGCCGAGAGCGGCGATGGTTCCTGAGACTTCCATGCCGAGGATTGGTGATGCTCCGGAAGGCGGAGGGTAGTGGCCCTGGCGCTGGAGCAGGTCGGCTCGGTTGATGCCTGCCGCAGCGACTTTGATGAGGACTTCTCCTTTGCCCGGCTTGGGGGTGGGGCCTTCGGCGATGGTGAGGACTTCCGGGCCTCCGAACTGCGGGGTGTCAATGATGCGCATTTGGATTTAAGGATACTGATATTGCCAAGTTAGGTGCTTCACTCTGAGCCCTTCGATACCCGGCCAGAGAAAAAATTCTTTCACCACAAAAGGACACAGAGCGCACAGAGGTATGAGATGAGAGTATTGCACCCGATGTTTGTGCTGGTGCGCGTCAAAGACCCCAGGTTAGCTACGCGAACCTGGGGCACCCGATGTGGTGGCTATCGATGCAATGAAATGTGACTCATTTTGGGGTGAAGCGTTCGTCGGCGGAGGGGCCGTAGATTCCGGGGACAGCGGCTTCATTCAGGCGCAGATAAACGGTGAGCTGGCCGCGATGGTGGGCGAGATGGCTGAGGACGCCGTCGCGAATCTGGATGTGGCGCGGGGTTTCATTTACGAGGTGGCCGTGGGCGATGAACTTCCATGGCTTGAGCAGGTGCTCGTCGGTGGTGCTTTCGAGGGCCTTACGCGCTTTCTCGACTGATCCGTCGAGCAGTGCCACCAGGCCGCTGTTGGTCTGGATGTCTTTCGGCGTATACTCAGTGCTCTTCTCTGCGATGTCGAACTGCTCGGAGTTGACGATCATGTCGATCCAGGCAGGCATGATGGCGACGAGCGCGGCGAGGTAGCCGAGCGGCATCGATTTTTCGTGCGGCTTCCATGCATTGTGGCCTTCGGGGACGCGCTCGAGTACGCGGCGGCTGAGCGCGGCGTCGCGCTTCAGTTCGGCTAGAAATAATTCGGTCAGTTTCATTGGTGATTCCTCCTATCCGGAACCGAGATTAAAGGCCCAAATATGACATCTTGTGTCATAATTTTTCCGGATTCCGGAAATATTTTCATGCGAGCGGATCGTCTCATGTCAGCGCTGTTACTGCTGCAAGCCCGCGGTCCGATAACCGGGCGCGAGCTGGCGGAGAAGCTCGAAGTGTCGGAGCGCACGGTGCATCGCGACATGGAGGCGCTGAGCACGGCGGGTGTGCCGGTATTTGCCATGCGCGGCGCGCGTGGCGGATGGCAGCTGGATGAGGACTGGCGCACGCAGGTTCCGGGACTCGATGAGGCTGAACTGCGCGCCTTATTGATGGCGCAGCCGCGCGCGTTGGGAGACAAGCGGCTGGCGGCTGCGGCGGACCGCGCGATCGGCAAGCTGATGGCGGCCCTGCCGCAGCCGCTGCGCGAGCGGGCCTCTTCGATTCGCGACCGGCTTTATATCGATGTGACCGGGTGGCGAGGCACGACGGAGAACCTGTCGATGCTCTCGATTGTGCAGGATGCGGTGGCGCGTGACCGCAGGCTGAGCTTCTGGTACTGGCGGGCGGGAAAGGAGCGCGTGGAGCGGACGGTCGATCCGCTGGGCCTGATTGCCAAGGGCAGCACCTGGTATCTGTATGCGGGGACGGACCATGGTTTCCGGACGTATCGCATATCACGGATGGAAGAGGCGAAGCTGCTCGATGAGCCGAGTGTGAGGCCCCCAAACTTCAATCTGGAAGCGGCCTGGAAGCTCTCGGCGGAAGAGTTTCGCGATGAAGTAAAGCGCGAGATGGAGGCGGCGCGGCAGGCGTATGAAGCGCGGCGCGATGCCGAGCGGCGGGCAGCGCAGGAGATGGAAATTGCCACTCAGGTGCAGGCGCGGCTTTTTCCACAGTGTCAGCCCAAATGCGAAACGCTGGACTATGCCGGCGTCTGCATTCAGGCGCGGCAGGTGGGCGGCGATTACTATGACTTTCTCGTCCTGGGGCAGCAGCGGGTTGGATTGATAGTCGGGGATATTGTCGGGAAGGGAATTGCAGGTGCACTGCTGATGGCCAATCTGCAGGCAAATCTGCGCGGGCAGCTCGCGACGGCGCCTGACCAGCCGCATCTTCTGTTGAAGGCGGTGAACCGGCTTTTTTACTCGAACACTGCGGACAATGCTTATGCGACGGTCTTCTTTGCCGAGTATGATGACGCGCGGCAGACGGTGCGCTATGCGAACTGTGGACATCTTGCGGCGCTGGTGCTGCGCAGGGATGGAAGCGTAGAGCGGCTGCACTCAACCTGTATGGTGCTGGGGCTGTTTCACGACTGGGAGTGCGAGACGAACGAGACGTTCCTCAGCCCGGGAGACACGCTGGCGATTTATACCGATGGAGTGACCGAGGCGCTCGATGCGCAGGGAGAAGAATATGGCGAGGAGCGTTTTGCCGAGGCGCTTGGGCGGCACGGACATCTTGCGGCGAACGAACTGCTGAGTGCGGTGGTGGGTGAGGTACAGCAGTTCAGCCCGGAGCAGCATGACGATATTACGCTGATTGTGGCGAAGTGCCTGGACAGCGGGCAGCAGCGATTATTTGGGACAAGCGAGATATAACCGGTCTCTGGCGATTCACCAGAGACCGGCATGAGGTTTAGTACGGGCGTGGGCCGCCATGCATCAGATGGTTGACGCCAACCTGGTAGCCTCGACGGAAGCCCTGGCGATATGCGCGCCGGTCGCGAGGCGGGACACTGGGGCGACGGTACTCATCGCGGTTTTCCACGCTGGGTGGGCGATGGTTTTCAAAGTCGCGGTGAGCGCCGATGATGCCGTCATGAAAGCCCTGCCGCTCAACTCCCTGAAGCTCTCCCGGGGGTGCAGCCCATGGTTCCTGGCCCCAGCCTGGGGGCGGGGGGCCCTGCAACGCATGCGTTGGGGTGACGGAAAGCAGCATTCCCATAGCTAACCCTGCAACGGAAAGTCCTTTAACAATTCTGTTCATATGTTTTCTCCAGTACAACGCTTCATTGAAACCCCATGTAGGATGGTTAGGTTTCGGTGGATGTTGTATTGTGGAGAACCTCTTCTCCTCAGGCAGGATTTTCTTTCTTTATTTTTAATCGGTTACGGGAGGTCTTTGTCAGTTCATCAGGTTTATTATTTATAATTATTGTTTTTTCAATTATTTACATTGAGTTTTGAATCTTAAACTTTAGCTGCGAGCAAAGACTGCTTCTTCCACTTCGCCTGTAAATATGCCCGCACCGGCTTGTCATACGTCACCATCACCACGCACGCAAACGCCACCATCAGTATTGCCCCGAACACGACAGCTGGCGCCAGCCCTTGCGTCGCCAGTTTGTGTTTAA
This sequence comes from Acidobacterium sp. FHG110202_01, assembly GCF_059115305.1. Classification (NCBI taxonomy): domain Bacteria; kingdom Pseudomonadati; phylum Acidobacteriota; class Terriglobia; order Terriglobales; family Acidobacteriaceae; genus Acidobacterium; species Acidobacterium sp. FHG110202_01. The sequence goes on along the minus strand of NZ_JBZYWJ010000009.1, from coordinate 311,338 downwards.
CGGCAAAGTCTCCCCAAATCCAGATCACTGAGTAATGAGTCATATGCAGCGGATACGACAGGTCTCCCGAAAACCGGCACAGTCGCTCCGCCCGCGGCGATACTGCCGCTCCCGCTCCTAATGCCACGAGCAGCGGAAAATACACCACAATTACCGCTGCCTCCCGTACCCATCCTCCCCGCGCATATGGCATTACCAGCGCGAGCACCAGCAGTATGCTCAACGCGCCAAAGCCCAGCCGTGTCCGCAGCCGCCATCCCATCCTGTACACCAGAAGCCCTGCCATAAACGAGAACGCCACCCGCGCCCCGCCATCCCAGAAGTTCCGCGTGCTCCAACCGCCTGGCAAGTTCCCGGCATGGTACCCGGTCCAGCACAGCAGTACGGCGGCTGCTACCGTCAGCCCCGCCAATATTCCGCGCTTCACGCGGTACAGCGCCAGACCAAACACGACATTGGCCACGTATTCCCAAAACAACGACCAGGCTGGCGCGTTAAGGCTGAACAGGTTCTGCCCCCGTTCCTTCATTACCCCATACGGAATCATCAGGAGCGACGTCGCAACTATCAGAGCCATCTTTCCCGGCCCATACCCCGGCGTCACTCCAAACGGATTTACATAGAACGCAATCAGCCCCAGCAGTGTCCCCAGCACCACTAGCGGATGCAAGCGGATCAACCGGGCCTTCAGGAACTTTGCCAGTCCCATCTTGGCCAAACGATCGTTGTACGCATACCCCATCACAAAACCGGAGAGGCAAAAGAAGAAGTCCACCGCCAGAAAGCCATGCCCGATCCACAGCTTGCTGTAATTCCAGATGACCATTTCCATAAAGTGGAAGATCACTACGCCCACCGCAGCCACGCCGCGCAGCCCATCCAGAACTATGAAATGAGGCTTTGTGCTGCCCACTTCTGCCGTTTCTATTGCCACTCCCGAACCCCTCCACTGGCCGTCGTTATTCCGGCTTATATGAAGAGTAATGTAACGAACTGGCGGAGATTCCGGCAGCCGGCATTGATTCACCGCGCTTTTTTTACCGTTTGAAGTATTCCAGTCGATCGGTGTAGGGTTCTGCGCTAGAGTGGGTAACAAAGGTGAAGTTCCAGCCGCGATCGTGCTTCTTGATGTCCTGGTAGGTCTGAAAGAAATTTTGTGGATCGTGAACCGTATATTCACCGGCATCGGGATCAAAAAACCTCAGCGTATTACCACGGCTTTTATACAAACCGACCATATGTCTGGCATAGTCGCCATCATCTGTCTTTATTCTCATTTCTACTGTTACAGCCTGGCCGCGTTTTAACCTGGCCGCCGCATTTGTAAGAGCCTGGTGAAATTCGATCTGCCTGCCCAGATCAAATGCATCCTGCGAATTGATATCCGGGTTGAGAATGCCCTCCCCCGGATTACCCGATGCGGGCTTCAGCCCGAGACGGCGTTGCGTCGTTGTCTTTGCCAATTGGTTATTTTCAGTGGCGGCTTTACCATCCAGATAGCTGGCTTGAGCATCTTTTGCGGTAAGGATGGTATTCTGCTCACGCTTTTCTGGGCTCATCCCTTCCGTTGCTGCGGACTCGGCGTCAGCGTCCTTAGGAAATTTCTGCTCTTTCCGCTTTTCCCAGGAGCGGAGGCGAAAGCGTGAGGTGGAGTTGGTTGTCTGAAGCCGGTCCGCGACCCAGGAAAGGGTGAGGTTCTGGCAAATACCTCCTTTGGCAGGGTTATTAATGTCATGAAACTTGCTATCGGGAAGATAGATCCCTGCTTTCCCAAAGTCAGTTTGAGTCAGGCCATTGCCGGACAGGTGATCACGCTGCCGGTAATAGAACTGCCTTTGGCCGTACGGGCTCAGCCGGCCATAGTCGGCTAAATTGGTTGCCTGCGCGGCTTGTGGGGGAACAGACTGGGCAGGGTTTGGGTCAGTGGTGGGATTGTGGGGCGCTGCTTGTTGCGTCGATTCATTCTGCGCCGGAGCTGAGGAATCAGCGATTGATTCGTTCTCAGCCGAATCGTCAAACTGCAGGCTCTCCAGGGAAGGGTGAATAGGGGATGATGACATAGTCGTGCTTGAGGAACGCCTCCTGCAGCAACAACACGGTTATGCTGAGAAAATTTCATTCATCATTTTGCGTGGTTTCGTGCTGGTTCTGACAAAAAGACCCCAGGTTAGCTGCGCTTCGCTCCGCGAACCCATTCGACTTCGCTCCGGGCAGGCTCTGGGGCACCCGCTCTGGCGGCTACAGAGGCTAAAAGCAGGTCCTTCGGCTTCGCCTCAGGATGACAACTTTGTGGGTGGTGCAAAATACGTTCTTGATTGCTAGATGATCCAGCCGCCGCCTACTACTTCGTTGCCGTCGTAAAAGACTGCGGACTGGCCGGGGGTGACGGCCCGCTGCGGCTCGTCGAAAGTGGCAAGAACTTCGCCGGCTCCGGACATTTCGATGGTGGCCCAGGCGGGCTCGTGGCGGTGGCGAATCTTGGCCTTGACACGCATGGGCGCGTCGAGCGAGGGGATGGAAATCCAATTGAGGTCGCGGGCGCGGAGCATGCTGATGGTCGTCTCGGACTCGCTGCCTACGGTGACCTGATGCGAGGCGTTGTCAATCTGGATGACGTAGAGCGGCGTAGGCGAGGAGACGCCGAGGCCCTTGCGCTGTCCTACGGTGAAGTTGTGGATGCCCTGGTGGTGGCCAATCACTTCTCCGGATGTGGACACCAGCTCGCCTGCTGTGTCCGGCATTTCTTCGCCCTGCTCGTCGAGATAGGCGTCAATGAAGCGCTTGTAGTCGCCGCCGGGGATGAAGCATATCTCCTGCGAGTCGGGCTTGGCCGCGAGGGCCAGGTCGTGCCGGCGGGCGATCTCGCGGACTTCGGGCTTGGTGTAGCTGCCCAAAGGGAAAAGCGTGCGCGCGAGCTGGTCCTGAGTCAGGCCAAACAAGAAATAAGTCTGGTCTTTTGAAGTATCGGCGGGGCGCTTCAGTATCCAGCGGTTGCGCGCGGGGTCGTACTCGTTGCGCGCATAGTGGCCGGTGGCGATGCGGTCGGCGCCGATCTGGCGGGCGCGGATGAGCAGCTGGTCGAACTTGAGGTAGTTGTTGCAGAGCGAGCAGGGAATGGGCGTGCGTCCGGCGAGATACTCGGAGACGAAGGGGCGGACAACCTGCCGCTCGAAGCGGTCCTGCTCATTGAGCAGGTAGTAGGGAATGTCGAGAGCTTCGGCGACACGGCGGGCGTCGTAGACATCGTCAATGGAACAGCAGCGGCCCTGCACCTGCTCGGGCATGCCCTCCTTGCCGGCGAGACGGCGCTGGTTCCAGAGCTGCAGCGTCAGGCCGATGAGGTCGTAGCCCTCGTCCTTGAGCATGGCGGCGACGGTCGAGGAGTCGACTCCGCCGGACATGGCTACGGCTACCGTGTTGTTGAAAGTGATGGACATGAGCGTAAATCCCAGGGTCTTTCAAGACCTGGGGCACCCTTTTAGTATCTCATTTTTCTTTTTCTCCACGTTTCATTTGCAGTGCATACGGGCATAAACCATTCCCAATAAACACATAAAAAAGACAGACCGCCTGGCGACGGTCTGTCCAAGATGAGAGGGTTTCGGAACGCACTAGGTTGTCGTATTTTCTAGGATTGCTTTTGCGGCTTTGCGGATCACCTCGATGACTACATCCGGCTTGGAGAGCATGGGAACGTGGCTGCTTTCCACCTCAACCACGGTTGCCCCCATGCGCTTTGAGACCCACCGCTGGAGATCGGGATGCACGGTGTGATCTTTCGTAGCCAGGACATACCAGCTCGGCTTGGTCTTCCACGGGGTGCTCTTGATCTTTTGTTGTTTGAATAGGTCGGCGACAGGCGGGAAATGGGTGGCCCAGACGAGTTTCTGCTCTTGCTCGGAAAGGTCCCCGCAGAAAAACTCAGTCCCGCTCGGAAGCATCCAGGCGCATCCATCCGCGACCTCGACGCGAGAAAAGATATCCGAGGGATACTTATCGAGTTGGTCCTGTACCGTCTCGCCGACATCCGGGGCAACTGCTGCAATGTAGACGAGGCCGGCCACGCGATCATCGACTCCCGCAGCGGTAATGGTGGCGCCGCCGTAGGAATGCCCGACGAGGAGGACGGGGCTGCCAACGCGGTTGAGCGTGCGCTTTACCGTAGCCACGTCCTCTTCGAACGACTCCATGCCGTATTGAGCCGCAATGACCTCGTGGCCGTCCGACTGCAATGCGGGAATGACCTTGCTGAAGCACGAGCCATCGGCCCAAATGCCATGGCAGAACACGATGGTTGGTTTGCGTTGTGATGACATACTGATACTCCTGAGATTTGGATTTCGGACAACACGAGCGTTATCCGTTGGCTATAGGTTCCTCCGCACCGGGCGCTTGCACAAATACTTTGAATGCTTTAGTTATGCTTATGAAGCATAGATGGAGGGCGAGATGGAACTGCGTCATCTCCGGTATTTCATTGCCGTCGCCGAGGAAGGCAGCCTTCTGCACGCGGCTGAGCGGCGCCTCCATACGGCACAGCCTTCGCTGAGCCGCCAGATTCGCGATCTCGAACTGGAGCTAGGCGTGAAGCTGCTGGAGCGAAAACCGCGGGGCATTGAGCTCACTGCGGCTGGACGGGTATTTCTCGATCATGCACGGCTGGCGCTGATGCAGATAGAGGTAGCGTGCGAAGCTGCACGAAACACGGAGCGACCTCATAAACCGGGTTTTGGACTGGGTTTCTTGCCGGGACAGGAAGTGATCTGGTTGTCAGGGGCGTTGAGAATCCTGCGTGAGGAGGCGCCTGATGTCGACGTTACGATCACGACGAAATCCTCACCCGAACTCGCAAATGCATTGATGCAGGGGGAGATCGATGTGGCTCTGCTGAGGCGCGAGACGCGGACCGCTGGGCTGGACTTCAAATTCCTAGTCAAGGAGCCTCTGGTCGTGGTCCTCCCTTCTCGCCACCGCCTGGCTCGGCACAAGGCAATCCGGCCTGAGGACATCTGTCGCGAGGACTTCATCAGCACAGCACGTGCCGCGCCCGTGCTCAAGACCGTGATCGAGGAGTACGCGGCGAAGATTGGCATCAAACTGAAGCAGATCTACGATGCCGAAACTCTATCCGGCGGAATGTCGCTGGTGGCATCCACAGGCGGCTTCACATTATTGCCAATCTATGTGCAGAATGCGCTGATTCCTTCGGTAGTCGCCCGGCCATTGCACGGCGAGGTTCCGACCATCGATCTCGTAATGGGATACAACAAGTCGAATACCTCTCCGTTGCTCAAGAAATTTTTGCTGCGGGCGGATGAGGTGGCCGCTCTTGGACCTCGTGTACAAAGAAGCTCGCTCCGTACAAACAAAGGCCTTAACCGAAACCCGTAGGACTGAGACGGCGTTGAGATGGCAAAGAAGGAATCATAGAATCGTCTCGGACCGTCCTGATTCGGTGCTCAGATATTCTGTGTTATGATGAAGTTACGCTCAGTGATTTGGTTGTGAGCCGTTCTCGCCCTCCAAAGCAAGACCGCCTGGCACGTAATTTCCCAAGCCCCTACAGCGTAGCCGCTCCGTGATGGAGTGGGTCCATGTTCGCAATGTGCGGCATGTGAGAGGCAGCGTCCGGCAGAACCTTGTGTCGAGCAGTAACTTCGATCTCGACCACTTGATTTGATTCACTCGGGTTTTCCCTTACGCAAACACTTTGATTCATCGGGACAGCGAAACTGTATCCCGGATGAACCGACATATACCGGCGGTGTACCTATTCGTATGCTGAGCCGGACTTTAAAGGACAAATGAACCAATTTTCAGATTTCAATCTTTCGCCGGCGCTGAAGACGCGCCTGGCGGCAGCAAATTTTGTTACGCCCACGCCGGTGCAGGCGCAGGCGATTCCTCCGGCGCTTGAAGGCAAAGACGTACTGGCCACAGCGCAGACAGGCACAGGCAAGACGCTCAGCTTTCTGATTCCGATCATCGAGCGGCTGCAGCAGTCGCAGAACAAGGATGCGAAGGCGCTGATCCTTCTTCCTACGCGCGAGCTGGCGATGCAGGTGGAGCAGGGCTTCCGCAGGATTGCGGGCGGCTCGAACCTGCATGTTGCGCTGGTTGTAGGCGGCATGAATGAAGGGCCGCAGTTGCAGGCGATCCGCCGCGGAGCGCGCCTGATTGTGGCGACCCCGGGACGCCTCGAAGACTACCTGAAGCGCGGGCTGGTGAAGCTTAACCAGGTGGAGATGCTTGTGCTGGATGAAGTGGACCGGATGCTCGATATGGGCTTCAAGCCCGCGATCCGGCGCATTGCGGAGAGCATTCCTCAGAAGCGGCAGACGCTTTGCTACTCGGCGACGCTCGATGCGCAGATCAAAGAAGTGGTGCGCGCATACTTGAAGGATCCTGTGCGGATCGAGATCGGGTCGGTGCTGAAACCTTCAGAGAATGTGGAACTGCAGGCATTCGAGGTGGAGCAGGAAAAGAAGCTCGAACTGCTCGAGCACCTTCTGGGATCGCAGAAGGGAAGCTTCCTGGTCTTCGTCCGCACGAAACATGGAGCAGACCGCATTGCGAAGAGGCTGTCGCGCTCAGGATGGGCAGCGACGCAGATTCACGGCGATCGTTCGCAGTCGCAGCGGAATTCCGCGCTGCGCAGCTTTGCCGACGGCAAGCATCGCGTGCTGGTCGCGACCGATGTGGCTGCTCGCGGCATCGATGTGTCACACGTTGCCCATGTGGTGAACTACGACATGCCGAAGGAAGCTGAAGACTTTGTGCATCGCGTAGGACGCACGGGACGCGCTTCCAGCCGCGGCGTGGCTTCGACGTTTGCCATTCCGGGAGAACGGAAAGACCTGCGCAAAATTGAGCGCGCTCTTTCTATCAATATGAAGCGCTTTCGGGTGAGAGGGCATTCCGGTTTGTCCGGCGCAGACGCTCAGGCGCAGTCCTGAATCTTCTCCTGCCCTGTCAGGTGGTTATCGATGCTTGAGAGCGGGTCATTGCTGTGCAATGATTCGCCTCCTCGACTTCGTTCAGAACGACGGTGCCTGGGGATAAGATTGCGGAGCATCCGTTGTTCTGGAGGTCTTAAGTTTTGCTTCAGTTGTTTTTAAGGCGTGCTTCAGGTCGTCTTTGTAGATTGATGCCACGAGGAGAATTTGCTATGAAGGCGATCATTGCAGTAACGGCAATCTGCGTCTTTGCATCAAGCAGCGCGGCAATTGCAGAGAAGCAGGTCAAGAAATCAGATATGCCTGCAGCTGTACAGAAGACGGCTGATGAGCAGAGCACGGGAGCGACGGTTCTCGGCTATGCCAAAGATGTCGAAAAGGGCAAGGTGGAATACGAAGTTGCATTGAAGGTCAATGGGCACTCGAAGGATGTGACCATGGATCAACAGGGGAATGTGACTGAAGTAGAGGAGCAGGTTGATATGGATTCGCTGCCAGCCAGTGTGCGTGACGGCCTGCAGAAGCGCTCCGGATCGGGCAGGATCACAAAGATCGAATCCTTGACGAAGCACGGCAGCATTGTCGCTTATGAAGCTCAAGTGATGACTGGCGGAAAGCATTCTGAGATTCAGATCGGGCCCGAAGGACAGAAACTGAATCACGAGGAGTGAGAGCCTTATAATCGCGTGGTTCTTGCTTGTTGTAGCTATCGATGCGAAAAGTCCTTGTTGCTTTCGCGACAACTTGCACGAATCCTGAGACGCTGCTTAGGGCAGACTTTCAAGTTCGTGCGGGCTCCTTCGGCATGCTCTTCAACTCAGCGCTCTGCGCTTCGCTCAGGATGACAACCTGATATTAACCGTTACAACCTGATCCACCGTTACTGGTGGGGGCGCTGTTCCGGGCCGATGGCTGGTGGCGGAGGCACGGATGCAAGCACCGTTGTGGCTTCTTCCTTCAGCTCGGGCAGGGGACCCTCCAGGGCCAGTTGCAGCACTTCGTCCATCGAGTCAACGAAGTGGAGCTTCATGACGTTCTTGAGGTTCTCAGGAAGATCGGCCAGGTCCTTTTCGTTGTCGCGGGGCAGGATAGCTTCGAAGATTCCGGCGCGGTGGGCCGCGAGCAGTTTTTCCTTGAGGCCGCCGATGGCGAGCACCTTGCCGCGCAGGGTGATTTCGCCGGTCATGGCTATGTCGCGGCGGACGGGGATCTTTGCCAGCGCGCTGGCCAGGGCTGTGGCCATGGTGATGCCGGCCGAGGGGCCGTCCTTGGGGATAGCGCCTTCAGGGACGTGGATGTGGATGTCGATGTTGCGGTAGAAATCGCGCGGCAGGCCGAGGTGCAGGGCGCGGCTGCGGACGTAGGAGAGCGCAGCCTGGGCTGATTCCTGCATGACGTCGCCGAGCTGACCAGTGAGGGTGAGCTTGCCTTTGCCGTCAAGGATCTGGACTTCAGCGGGCAGGATGCTGCCGCCGACTTCGGTCCATGCCAGGCCGGTGACCAGACCGACCTCACTCTTCTCGTGCACCTGCGAGTCGCGGAACTTAGGAACGCCGAGGAATTCGGAGATGTTCGCGGCGGTGATCTCTTCCTTGTGCTTGGCTCCGGACTTGACGACGCGGCGCGCGACCTTGCGGCAGACATTGCCGATTTCGCGCTCGAGATTGCGGACGCCGGCTTCGCGCGTGTAGCTGCGGATGATTTCGATGATGGCGTCGTCGGAGAAGACGATGTTCTTGTCGGTCAGGCCCGTGTTGTCGCGCTGCTTCTTGAGCAGGTACTGCTTGGCGATTTCGAGTTTTTCCGCTTCCGTGTAGCCGTGCAGGCGCAGGATTTCCATGCGGTCCTGGAGTGGCGCGGGGATGGTGTGCAGCACGTTTGCTGTCGCGACGAAGAGGACTTCGGAAAGATCGTATTCGACGTCGAGGTAGTGATCCTGGAAGCTGGAGTTCTGCTCGGGGTCGAGCACTTCAAGCAAAGCCGATGCCGGATCGCCGCGGAAATCGGAGGCCATCTTATCGACTTCATCGAGCATGAAGACCGGGTTTTTGGTTCCGGCTTTCTTCATCGACTGGATGATCTGCCCGGGCAGCGCGCCGATGTAGGTGCGGCGGTGGCCGCGGATTTCAGCTTCGTCGCGCACGCCGCCAAGCGACATGCGGACGAACTTGCGGCCTGTGGCTTTGGCGATGGACATGCCCAGCGAGGTTTTGCCGACGCCCGGAGGTCCGACGAAGCAGAGGATGGAGCCTTTGGGATTCTTGACCAGCTGGCGCACGGCGAGAAATTCAAGAATGCGCTCCTTGATTTTCTCGAGGCCGTAGTGGTCTTCGTTCAGGACTTTTTCCGCGCGATCGATGGAGCGTGTTTCCTTCGACTTCTTCTTCCACGGCACGGCCAGGAGCCAGTCAAGGTAATTGCGCGAGACTGTCGACTCAGCCGACATGGGCGGCATGGCTTCGAGCTTCTTGAGCTCCTGAATGGCCTTGTCGAAAACGTCTTTGGGCATGCCGGCGGTTTCGATCTTCTTTTTCAGGTCGTCGAACTCGCTTTTTTCGCCGCGCCCCAGCTCCTTCTGGATGGCCTTGATCTTTTCGTTGAGGTAATACTCTTTCTGCGCGCGCTCCATCTGGCGCTTGACACGCGACTGGATGCTGCGCTCCATGTTGAGCTTTTCGATTTCGATGTCGAGCACGTCGGCGATGCGGAGAAGGCGCTCGGCGGGATCGAAAATCTCCAGCAGTTCCTGCTTCTCGGGAATTTCGAGCTGGAGGTTGGCAGCGATGGTGTCGGCGAGCTTGCCGGGCTCATCAGTGCGCACGGCGGCGATCATGGTCTCGTAGTTGAGAGACTGCTGCAGCTTGACGTACTGCTCGAAGAGGGAAGTGACGCGCTGGGTGAGCTGCTCGACGTTGGATGAAATTTCAAGGTCTGCCCTGCTGGTGCGGATGGTGGCGACGAAAAAGCCATCGGCATCATTGAGCTCGACTGCCTTGGCGCGCTCGATGCCTTCGACGAGGACCTTGATGTTGCCGTCGGGCATCTTGACGCTCTGCACGATGTTGCCGATAGTGCCGACCGAAAAGATGTCGTCGGCCTTGGGTTCATCGATGCGCGCGTCGTGCTGCGTGGCGAGGAAAATCTTGCGGTCGCCGGTGAGAGCCTCTTCCAGGGCGCGGACGCTGGTCTCGCGGCCGACGACGAAGGGCGTCATCATGTAGGGGAAGATCACCATATCCCGAATGGGCATCATGGGGAGCTTGCGCATGTCGCTGCGGAGATCGCTTTTCTCTCGGGTTTCTTTCGGCTGGGTCACGGTGTCCCTTTCGCTTCTTTCCCTTATTAGATGAACTGTAACTCATTCCGGCGCAGAAGAGCGAGGGCAGGGGAAGTGGAAATACAAATACTGCACCATAGAGAACACGGAGGTCACAGGGAGGATGCCTGCAACCTCTTTCTTTTATTTATCCTGCTTTCTTTTTATCCAGCTTTTTCGAGCAATGTAATCGAGAGATCGCGCTTCTTGACCATTTCGGCTGTGATCTCGAGTTCCTTGATTTTCTTATTGCTGGGAAGGTGATACATGAGGTCGAGCATCAACTCTTCAAGGATCATGCGCAGGCCGCGCGCGCCGACTTTGCGATGCAGCGCTTCCTGGGCAATGGCGCGGGTTGCGTCTTCAGTGAAGAGCAGGTGGACGCCTTCGTATTCAAAGAGTTTCTGATACTGCTTGAGGATGGCATTGCGCGGCTTGGTGAGAATTTCAACCAGTGCTGCTTCATCGAGCTCATCGAGAATACCGATGACAGGCAAACGTCCAACGAACTCGGGGATGAGTCCGAACTTGATCAGGTCTTGCGGCTCGGCCTGGCGCAGCAGCTCGGCGTCGCGCGTAGGGCGAATAGCTCCGGTTTCTGTCTGCTCGGTTTCTGTAAGAGCTTTGAAGCCAAGGGCCTTCTTGCCGACGCGGCGTCCGACGACGCGCTCGAGTCCGACAAATGCGCCGCCGCAGATGAAGAGGATGTTGGTGGTGTCGACCGGAGTGAATTCCTGGTGCGGGTGCTTGCGCCCGCCCTGCGGTGGAACATTGGCGACAGTCCCTTCGAGAATCTTGAGCAGCGCTTGCTGCACGCCTTCGCCGGAGACATCGCGGGTGATAGACGGGTTCTCGTCCTTGCGGCCGATCTTGTCGATTTCGTCGATATAGATGATACCGGTCTGTGCGCGGGCCACGTCGCCGTCGGCGGCCTGCAGCAGTTTCAGGATAATGTTCTCGACGTCTTCACCCACGTAACCGGCTTCGGTGAGCGTGGTTGCGTCCACGATGGCGAAGGGAACATCGAGCATCTTGGCCAGCGTGTGGGCGAGCAGAGTTTTTCCGCTGCCTGTGGGGCCGACGAGTAGGATGTTCGACTTGGTGAGCTCGACATCATTCCCGCGCACGCGGTTCATCTGGATGCGCTTGTAGTGGTTGTATACGGCGACAGCGAGTTTCTTCTTGGTCTGGTCCTGACCGATGACAAATTCATCGAGGAAAGCGCGGACTTCGAGCGGCTTGGGCAGATGCGCGGGAGGCGTGCCTGCCTGGGCTTCGTTGCGGTCGTCTTCAAGAATGGAATTGCAGACGGCGACGCACTCGTCGCAGATGTACGCGCGCGGGTAATCGCTTGGCGAGGAGATCAGTTTTGCTACGGCGTCCTGCGATTTGTGGCAGAACGAGCAGCGGAGAGCATCGTCAGGTCCCGAGCGCGTTTTCATCCATTACTCCAAACTAGTCTGCTGCTGCGGCTTTGAGCTTGGTGGTGTCCGGAACCTGTCCGGACACCTCATCGACAATGCCGTATTCTTTTGCCTGCAGGGCGTTCATGATAAAGTCGCGCTCTACGTCGCGCTCAATTCTGTCGAGCGACTGGCTGGTGTGCTTCGACATCAGGTTATTGGTGATTTCGCGGATGCGCAGGATTTCGCGCGCGTGAATATCAATGTCTGTAGCCTGACCGGAGAGGCCGCCCATGGACGGCTGGTGGATCAGGATACGCGAGTTGGGCAGAGCGAAGCGCTTGCCCTTGGTCCCCGACATGAGGAGAAATGCTCCCATGCTGGCCGCCTGTCCGATGCAGTAAGTAACCACATCGTTCTTTATGTATTGCATTGTGTCATAAATGGCGAGCCCTGCGGTAATGGAGCCACCCGGGGAGTTAATGTACAACTGGATATCCTTCTCCGGATCTTCGGCGGAGAGAAAGAGCATCTGGGCGATGACGAGATTGGCAATCTGGTCGTCAATCGGCGTGCCGAGGAAGATGATGTTGTCGCGAAGCAGACGGGAATAGATGTCGTAGGCGCGCTCGCCCCGATTCGTCTGCTCAATCACCATGGGTACCAAAGCCATGCTTTTCTCACTCCCTTGTGTACTACCAGCAAGCCAGAGAGACCGCCGTCTTTCCGGCCTCCGGGTCAGATTCATTGCGCCTATGAGGCAAGCTTTTCGTAAAGCAGGCTGCCTGTTTTTTCTCTGCGGATTTGTTCACGAATTCTAGCGATACTGCCATCGTCCGTCAAACGGCGGCGCAGCGTATCAAGCGGCTCACGCATTTGCAGCGAGAGCAGTTCGAGTTCGCGATCCACTTCCGCATCCGAAACCTCAACCTTTTCTTCGTCCGCAATACGGTCGAGCAGCAGCGAGCCTTTCACTTCGTTCAGGGCCGAATCGCGCTGCGCGTCACGCAAGCGGTGAAAGTCGAGTTTCCGCATATCTTCTGTACTCATTCCCTGAGAAGCAAGAGCGCGGAGGCCGCGATCGAGGCGCGCATCCACCTGCTGCTGTACGAGCGATTCTGGAACAGGGAACTGATATTTGGCAATCAGCGCTTCGACGATTTTATCTTTGGCTTCTGATTCGAGCCTGCGCTTCTTGTCGTTTGCGAGGTGTTCCCTCAACTTCTGCTTGAAGTCTTCAATGTTGTCGTATTCGCCGAGCTCCTTGGCAAAATCGTCGTTCAGCTCGGGCTGGATCTTTTTCTTGATGCCCTTGATTTCGACTTCATAGGAAATGGTCTTGCCCGCCAAACGACGCTCGCCGAAGTCTCCGGGGTAGGCGACTTCAAACTTGAGCTCCTGTCCGGGCTTTGATCCGCGCAGGGCTTCGTTAAATGCCGGCAGGGTGTTCTGTCCGCCGACTTCGACCTGCACATCATCGCCGGTGATGGGCTGCTGCGCAGCTTCTGCGTTCTCGGCTTCGCCCTGTATCTCGCCACGGAAGGTGATCTGTGCCCAGTCACCATCGACGAGTTCGCGATCTTCGCTGACCGGCTCCATGGTGGAGCGCGAATCACGGATGCGCTCGAGCTCGGCGTCGAACTCGGCGTCGGTTACTTCCGTGTTGGGTTTTTCAACATGGATGCTTTGATAGCCTTCGACGGAAATCTCAGGCAACACTTCAAAAACAGCCTTGAACTTGAGCGGCTGGCCGTCTTCGAGATGCAGGTCGGTGACCTGCGGCTGCGAGATCGGCTTGAGGCCTGCCTTGTCGATGGCTTCGCGGAAATGCGTAGGCAGCACGCTTTCGACTACGTCCTGACGGAGCGAATCGGAGAAGCGGTTGCGGATGACGGACTCGGGAACCTTGCCGGCGCGGAAGCCGGGAATGCGCGCCTGCTTCTGATAGCGCTTGGTGACGGTGCGGAATGCCTGCGATACTTCGTCGGCGGGAACTTCGACTTCGACTTCGCGGGTGCACTCGGGGTTCAGGCTGGGGGCATGCTCGTGATGCTCGTGGTCGTGGCCCTGCTCAGCTGCTGTTTCGGGGGTGGTCTCGATGGTCTCTGTTGAACTCAACGTAATGCCTTCCAAATATCTTCGTTGCGCTGCATGGGAAAAGGCGGGGTTTTCGGGGGTGGATCACGCCTGGAATGCAGAAGCGAACGGTCTCTTACTATGGTACCGCAACTATGCGTCAGGCGCTGACCGGTCGAAGGCCGCTGCGAGTCCTGGGGTGATGGGAATTGTTACTTTAGTAGGCTGCTCCGCGAATTGTGGCTGAATCAGCGTTTTCAAGAGGTCAAGGAAGATGGAATAAGTTTTGTCCGCGAGCGTTATTACCGTGCCAGAGAATTCACATTGGTAAGACCGTAAGAGGAGCAACATGCCATTCATCGACACTTCTTTCAACAACGCTAACCACTATGAGGCAGACGCATCGTCGTCCAGTCCAGCATCCGGAACAAGCGACTACTTTGATGCGGAATCGCATGGTTATAGAGAAACACCTCCTCCGTCACCCACGCCCGGCAGCAGCCATAATCCGCTTAACCCACAATCCAGTTCCGGTGCGGGAGAGCAGGAAACTGGAGATACTGCAGCTTTTCTGAGTAACTTTGGGAACGATGTCATGTCGACCGGGGTTCCGCAAACTCCAGTTGAAGATGACAGAGCATCTCTAAGTTCACTGGGATCGGACGGGATAGGAATAGGATTTGCACCGCCTCCAGTGCTGGCAAAATCCGGGAATCCGTCAAAGGATGTTCCAAACCTGACATCTGATGAGCTTCGCCAGGCAATCGAAGAGCATCATGGCACGGACGAGTGGAAAGGCAATTTTGAACCTTACCTAACATCCCGCCAAAAGGATGAAGTTAAAAGATATGTAGGTAATGTGGATGAGGAGTTAGGGATAAAGGATCCGAGGAGTAGGCCATCCCAGCAAAATAATGAGAGGCGTGCTGCCCTAAACAGTCAACCTGTACCTGTTGCAGTATCAAACGCCGCATCCGCACCTGCTGTAACAGCGAACAGCCAATCTGCACCCGCGCCTGCTGCAGCACCAAACAGCGGAAACAGAGGGCCCAATAAGCTTCGAAAGCCCAAACCCGACTATACCGAATACAACCGATTAGCAGGAACCCCGGATCCGAGTCAGAACCGCCATCAGCGGTCGGTGGCACTTATAGCTGCCAAGCGCAAAGCTGAAGGTTCGTTGACGCCGAATTTAGACGCACGTCTAAAGTATTGGACAAACGAGTCTCCCAAGTTGATTAAAGACCTCGTTAAACCTGGCAAGCGAAAGCCAGATCCAAACACCTAAAATTTCCGGTGTATGCGTTGCCGGCCGGGGAGATGCGGCGTGCCGGTCTTACATTTCGCCGGGCAGGGGCTTGCGGACGTGGGTCACGAAGCGTGGGTGGGCGGCGCCGTGAAGCTGGAAGTTATTTCGCGCTGCGGCCAGGCTCAGGTCGCCATTGACGGTGCCGCGGACTACGTCGGCATCGCTGTCGTCTTGGCCGTCATCCTGCCACCAGCAGACGGGACATAATCCTAGAGAATTCGGAAGATCGAGAGTTTTAAAACCGCAGCAGAGGCAACGCACATGCGTAAGTGATTCCATAAACGATCAGACGGCATTTTAGTTTTTGAGTTGCGGAGGAATTGTCGGGAAATGTTGCGTGCGGGCGTGATTTAGGAGCTGCCCCAGGTTACTTTCGATTGTGCTCAGCGACCTGGGGCTTGGGCTTACTTCGAGGCAGAGGGGACGAAGAGGGCCAGCTTGCATTTCCAGGTTACGGACTGGCCTGGTTTCAGCGTGATCATTCCGGTGTCGATGCCGTGCCATTCCTTGCCCCAGGGGTCGCCGAAGTTGAACTGCTCTTCGATGGCGGTGAACTGCTTCTCAGGCGGAGCGTAGACCTGTACCGTTTTGATCTCGGGTGATTCGCCGATGATGTGAATGCCATACTGCGAGGCCGGATCGGTGAGGTCGACGACGACGTTTCCATTGGTGCGCTTCAGGTGCGCGAAGTTGTCATCGAGAAACATGTCGTTGAGCGGCACGCCGTCGGGCGCATTGAAGTCATACTTCGTTCCCTTGACGGGGAGAAGTTTTCCGGTGGGGAAGACGTCGTCATAGTTGTTGACTTCAGCAAGCTGGTCTGCGGGGACATGGATGCGCGCCTGCTTGCGGTCGCCGCTGGGGATGGCGAAGTAGGGATGCCATCCGATGGAGAGCGGCTCAGGATCGCTGCCGATGTTCTTGGCTGTGATGGTGGCTTCAACCGCGTCGCCGCTGAGAGAGATGGTGAAATTGAGGTCGGTCTGCGAAGGCCAGTAGCCGCCGAAGTTGCCGGCATGGATGATGCCGGTGATGGTCTGCCCGTCGGGAGTGTCCTGCACCTGGACGTTGTCAGTCTTGTCGGTGAGGATCAGTCCGTGGATGGCATGCTTTTCCGCACCTGGTTTCTTGCCGGAAAAGTTTGCAGGCAGAGTGATGGGCTTGCCGTTCCATGCGGTGGCGATGGTCTGGCCGTCGGAGGAGATGGTGCCGCGGATGCGGTTGGGATAGGGGACCAGAAATGCGCCGCCGAAGGAGAAGCTGGCGTTTCCATTCTGATCGGCGCCGCTCCCGGTGAGCTTCTGGGCTGCTTCATCGAGCGACGGCGAAGCGAGCACCTGGATTTCGCCTTTGCCCGGAATGTTGGCAGTGATCTGGAAGAGATTCATGCCGCGGCCGGGAAAAATGGTTGCGGTGAGGAACTCCGGTTTAGCGCCGTTTGCGGTGGCTTTGCGCTGGAGCTTGACGATATCCTGTCCGCCAATTTGCGTGACAGCAGCGGGTTTAGGCGCCGCGGTACTTTCCTGTTGCGGAGGAGGCGCGGGCTTGTTGCATCCGGCAAAAGGAAGGAAGAGCGCAGCAGCTGCTATCGCGAGCAAATGGCGTTCGTAACGAACAGACATGGTGTCGAGACCTCGTGATTGGTGCGGGATAGGAAACGTTTGCTTTACAAGCGCACCTATTCTACGCGATTGAGACGGGAAGTAGAATCAAGCTGTGCCCCTGAAACAAATGTCCCAGAAAGATGCCCTGGCTGCTCTGAATGCGCGCATCGTCAGCTGCAATCTCTGTACGCGCCTGAGAGCGCATTCGACCAGTGTCGCTGAAAAGAAGCGGCGCGCATATCTCGACTGGGAATATTGGGGACGTCCGGTGCCATCATTTGGCGATCCGCAGGGGCGGGTGATGCTGCTGGGGCTTGCTCCGGGCGCACATGGCTCGAACCGCACGGGGCGTCCATTTACGGGCGATGGCTCGGGGGATTTTCTTTATCCTGTGCTCTACGATGCCGGATTTGCTTCGCAGCCGCATTCTGTTTCGAGGGATGACGGCATGAAGCTCCACGATGCGTGGATCACGAGTGTGGCGCGGTGCGCTCCTCCAGGAAACAAGCCGCTGCCGGAGGAGCTGGAGAATTGCGCTCCGTTTCTCGATGAGGAAATTGCCGCACACAAGCGGCTGCGAGTGGTGGTGTGCCTGGGCAAGATTGCCTTTGATGGATTTGTGGCGCATCTGCTGCGCACGGGGCAGATTGAGAAGCGCGGCGCGCTGCAGTTCGGGCATGGCGTGGAGTACAAGCTTCCGGATGGACGATGGCTGCTCGGGAGTTATCACCCTTCGCTGCAGAACACGAATACCGGCAAGCTGACCCGGGCTATGTTTCTGAAGGTTTTTCAGCGGGCCCGGGTTCTGGCTGGGCTGTAGATGGCCTCAAAAGTTGAAAAACATCCCAACGCTGTCATCCTGAGCCCTTCGGCTGCGCTCAGGGCAGGCTCCGCGAAGAACCTGCTTTAGCATCGGTAGCCAAGAAAGCGGGTGCCCCAGGTTCGCGCAGCTAACCTGGGATAGGTTTATCCCGGCCCAAAACACCGCAAGCAGACGCAAGCTTTACTACGAAGACTGAAGCCCTCGCCGACCGATGCGAAAAGCAGGTCCTTCGACTGCGCGCTACGCTCAGGATGACAATTCATTTAGTTAACCTGCACTACGCTGGCTGTTCTTCCAGCTCCGCCAGCGATTCTGCATAGGGGGCGCGCAGCACTCCGCGTTCTGTAATGATGGCGGTTACATATTTTGCCGGGGTTACGTCGAAGGCCGGGTTCTCGATGCCGACGCCGTGCGGAGTGAGCTGCTTTCCCGCGTGGTGCGTGACCTCAGTGGCGGCGCGCTGCTCAATGGGAATCTGGTCGCCGGTGGCGGTGGCGAGGTCGATAGTCGACCACGGAGCGGCCACGTAGAAGGGAATACCATGCTCCTTGGCGAGGATGGCAACGTTATAGGTGCCGATTTTGTTGGCGACGTCTCCGTTTGCGGCGATGCGGTCTGCGCCTACCACGACTGCGCGAATCTTGCCCTGGCGCATGAGGCTGGCGGCCATGTTGTCGCAGATGACGGTGGTGGGAATGCCGTCGTGCATCAGCTCCCATGCGGTCAGGCGCGCGCCCTGCAGGAACGGGCGGGTTTCATCGGCGTAGACGTGGATGCCGTGTCCGCGCTCGACGGCGGCGCGAATGACTCCGAGGGCGGTGCCGTAGCCGCAGGTAGCCAGCGCTCCGGCATTGCAGTGGGTGAGTACTCCTCCATCCTGAGGCAATAGCTCTGCGCCGTTTGCGCCCATGGTTTTGCAGGCGGCGATGTCTTCGTTGTACATGAGCTGCGCTTCTTTGATGAGGGCTTCGGAGATGGCCTGGTGCGTGATGTCCGGCTGCGCGACGAGGGCGGAGAAGCGCTCGCGCATGCGGTCGATGGCCCAGAAGAGATTGACAGCCGTGGGGCGCGTGGCGGCGAGGGTCTTCGCGATGGTCTCGAACTCTTCTTTCAGCGCTTCGATGTTTGCGGCTTTGCTCTGCTTGACGCCGAGTGCGACTCCCATGGCAGCGGAAACGCCGATGGCCGGAGCACCGCGCACCACCATGGTGGTGATGACGTCGGCTACCTGCTGGTAGCTGGTGGCGAGCACGTAGGTTTCTTCGAGAGGCAGCCTGGTTTGATCGAGAAAGCGGACGCCTTCTTCAGTCCATTCGAGAGTGGGGATCATGTTGAAAGTTTACAGGGTACAGGGCATTCGGAGATTACTTGGAGATTACTTAAGGATTGACAGGACTGAGAAAAATCTTGATACACTCGCGCCATTCGATGCAGAACATGGAAGGAAATTTTAATGAGAACAATTGCATTTTTTATGTCGTGCGCCTTGGTTACCGCAGCAGCTTTTGCTCAAGACAAACCGAGAGCGTACATCACAGATAGTAATTCTTGGGAAGTTCGAAGCGCCGCTGGGGGATCATCAGATGCATTTGCAGGTTCAAGTGCAGGCGGAGCAAGGCCGCAAACTGCAGAAATAATAAAGACGTTTAGCCAACGTTGCCCCGATGTTGTAATTAATAATCGTGCGAATGCCAGCGATTACGTTGTGGAACTTGATCATGAAGGTGGCAAAGGGTTACTAGCGCATAAAGACAAAATCGTGGTTTTTGTGCGGACTAGTGGGGACTCCATATTCAGCAAGTCAACTTTATCTGTTGGTGGTTCAGTCCAGAGCGCTTGCGAAGCTATTACCAAGCATTGGAGCGAGCACGCTGCCGAATTGAAAACTGCTGCGACAAATGTATCAGGAGCAACTGTCTCGCCGACTTCGGCCATTACAACCAATGGTGTTAAGACTGGGGTGAACATTGCCTCAAATCCATCTGGTGCAGATATTGAAGTGGATGGCAACTACGTCGGCAACACACCATCCTCCGTCCAACTTGGGGATGGTGACCATGAAATTGTAGTCAAAAAGAAGGAGTTTCAGAACTGGTCAAGGAAGATCAAGGTAAGCGGTGGAGCAATAAATATCAATGCAGATTTGGACCCTGTTTCAGCAGCTTCTACGAATAACTAATGATCGTTTATTTAGTTCCTGATCCCTGGGCGCTGCACCCTGTTCCTCAGCCACTTGGCTGCGCCCAGTAAAAACAGGAGAAAGCCGAAGGGGAGGCACATCATAGCGACGATGAGCGCGATCCAGCCGGAATTGGTGTGCGGGCCCTGGGGGCCGATTCCGCCGAAGACGAATTTGGTCAGCACCGCAGCGAGGATGCCGGCGGCGAGTGTCCAGCCGCCGGATTGGAGGAGCTGGCGCGTGCCGTCGTTGGGCATGGGCGGCGTGGGCTCTCGATCCTCGATGGATTGCGAGAGTGGCAGGCGCTCCGGCGATGATTCAGACACAGACTGCATGCGGTTCCTTAGTGCCATGCGGCCAGCATGGCATACACGATAACTCCTGTTACTGAGACGTACAGCCAGATGGGATAGGTATAGCGCGCAATTTTTTTATGCTGCGGGAAGCGGCCCGAGAGCGAGAAGAAAAACGTGATCAGCACCATGGGCAGCGCGACGACGGACAGCAGCACGTGGCTGATGAGCAGCGCGAGATAGATGGTCCGCGCGGAGCCGTGGCCAGGGAAGCGCATTTCGCCGTGCAGGGCGTGATTGGTGATGTAGCTCACCAGGAACAGCGATGAGAAGACGAACGCCGTGATCATGGACGCGCGGTGCGCCGGGATGTTGCGCTTCCTGATGTAAGAAAAGCCGATGATCAGGGCCACGGCGCTCATCGCGTTAAAGAGGGCATTCAGAGCGGGGAGGAAGAGCAGGCGGGTTGCGTAGTCCTGCGATGGAGGATGAATGTAGACGAGCCACAACAGGAAAAGCGTGGCGACGACGCTGATTGTGATGATGGCGGCGATGGGTGCTCGGCTTGTTGCTGTGGCTTGCATTTTCCCTCAATTTATAGATAAAGAAGTTCCTTCACTCCGTTCAGGATGACAGCAGTGGGGAAATCATGCTGACGGTTTGTTGGTTCTGCGGTTGACGATGGCCCAGGATGCAGTGAAAGTCAGCGCACAGAAGGCGATGGTGATGCCCAGGTTCGTAGAGAGCGAAAACTCTGTTGCCTGCGCGGGAAAGAGCGCGCCACGCAGGGCTTCGACACCGTAGGTCAGCGGGTTCAGACGCATCAGAATGCGCAGCCAGCCGGATGCTCCGCCGGCGGGGAAGAGAGCGCCGGAGAGCATCCATAGCGGCAGCAGGAGCAGGTTCACGATGGCATGAAAGGCCTGCGGCGAATCCATGGGCCAGGCGATGGCGAAGCCAAGGGCGGTCAGCTCGAAGCTGATGAGCACGATGGCGACGACGCTGATGGCGATGGCTGCGAGGTTTGGATGCACTCCGATAAGCGGCGTGAAGACGAGAAAGACGATTCCCTGAATGGCGGCGAGGGTTGCGCCTCCCAAAACTTTTCCTAATACGATGGCGGAGCGGCTTACGGGCGCGGCCAGAACAGAGAGCAGAAAGCCTTCGTTGCGGTCCTGAATGAGGGACATCATGCTGAAGATCGCGGTGAAGAGCACGATCATCACGACTGCTCCGGGAAAAAAGTAGCCGAGGTATTGATCGGATGTGTTGCTGCTGCGAAAGCTGTGGGCGAATCCGGAGCCGAGCACGAACCAGAAGAGCAGAGGCGAAGCGATGACACCAACGACGCGCGCTTTCTGGCGGTAGAAGCGGACGATTTCGCGCTCCCACAGCGTGTAGGCGGCGGTCCAGATGTTTGCATTTCGCGAAGGTAGGATGCGCGGAGCGGTTGCAGCAACGGTAGCCATTTAAGCTTGGTCCTTTATGTGGCCCATTTCTGCTTGATTTTTCTCAGTCCAGAAACGATGGCCGGTGCGCTGGATGAAGACATCTTCGAGGCTGGGCTTGGCAACGGAGACACCTTCGACGAGTCCGGGAAAGGCTTCGACTACGTCGGTCAGGAATTTATGTCCGTGCTCGCGCTCGAGGCGGACGGTGTTGCCGAGCACGGTGGACGCGACGATGAAGCGATTCGCGATTTTTGCAGACAACTCCTGTGCGGCAGATTCGCTTGCGGCTTCAAAGAGCACCACGTCGCCGCCGATCTGAGACTTCAACTCGGAGGGTGATCCGAGCGCGACGAGTTTGCCTTCATTGAGGATGGCCAGGCGGTCGCAGTGCTCGGCTTCTTCCATCAGATGTGTGGTGGCAAGCACGGTTACGCCTTCCTCATCGCGCAGCATGCGCAGATACTGCCAGAGGTCGTGGCGCGCTCCGGGATCAAGGCCGGTGGACGGCTCGTCGAGTAAGAGAACGGAGGGAGAGTGGATCAATCCTTTTGCGAGTTCCACGCGGCGCTGCATGCCTCCGGAGAGTGTTTCGATGGTATCTTTGGCGCGGTCAAGCAGAGCGACACGGGAAAGCACTTCGCGGATGCGGCGCTTGAGTTCCGAGCCCTGCAATCCGTAGAGGTGGCCCTGGTGCTTCAGATTTTCTGCGACGGTGAGCTTGATGTCGAGGCTGCGCGCCTGAAAGACAATGCCGATCTGCTGGCGGACCTTGTTGGGCTCGCGCGCAGCATCGAATCCCTGAAGCAGTGCGCGTCCGCTGGTGGGCACCATCAGGGTGGAGAGGATGCGGAAGAGCGTGGTTTTGCCGCTGCCGTTGGGGCCGAGGAGGCCAAAGATCTCCGCGGGGCGCACGTCAAAGGTCAGGTGATCGAGAGCCAGACGCTCGCCATAGTTATGCGTGAGATCGGCTAACGAGATAGGCGCAGGACCTGCTTTGCCATGTGCAGGTTCAATATTCAAAGAGGCAGAAACTGGAGTGACAGAGGACATAGGCAAACTACTTTCCTGCCGCATTCAGCATGAGGATGGTGAGCAGCACAGGCAGGTAGATGACGCTCACCTTCAACAGATCGCGTGCGTACATTTTTGATTCCACTATGCTGCGGGCGCGGGTGATGCGGGCGAAGCGGAGCGTGTATCCGAGATAGGCACAGCCGAGCAGCAGCGCTGTGACTCCATAGATGCGACCGGCCATGTGCAGATAGACCGGAAGCAGGCTTACGGGGACCATGAGCACAGCGTAGGTGATGGCTTCGAGCACGGTCGACCAGCCATCGGGCTGCACGACGGGGAGCATGCGGATGCTGGCGCGTCCGTAGTCTTCCTTGTAGAGCCAGGCAATTGCCATGAAGTGCGGAAACTGCCAGACGAAGAGGATCGCGAAAAGCGCGACGGCGGGCCATTCGATGGCGCCGCGAACGGCGGTCCAGCCGAGAAGCGGCGGCATGGCTCCGGGAAAGGCGCCGATGAATGTTGCAAGCGTGGTGTGGCGCTTCAATGGCGTGTAGATGGCGACATAGCTGAACGCCGTGATGAGGGTCAGTGTGCCGGTGACGAGGTTGGTGGCGTAGGTCAGCCAGAGCGAACCGGCGATGATGGCGATCATGCCCAGGACGAGGCCATGTGCCAGGCTGATGCGTCCGGAGGCCATGGGGCGCTGTGCTGTGCGGATCATTTTGGCGTCGAGCTTACGCTCAAGCGCTTCGTTAAGCGCGGCTGAGCCGGCAGAGACGAGTCCGATGCCGGCCAGGGCGGCAATCAGCCCCGGCTGTATGCTGCTGATGCCGCTGCGCATGGAGGCGAGATAAAAGCCGGCCCATGCGGTCATGACGACCAGCGCGGTGACGCGGAACTTGAAGAGCTCGGCGTAGTCGGTGATGCGGGAGGCGGTTTCTCCGGCGCGCAGATGGGTGTGCTTTTCCTCGCTTGCGATAGCTTCAAGCGCTGGGGATGCAGGTGCGGCTGGCGTCATCGCTGCTCCGCCCGGAGTGGGATGAATTTTGCGGCTGAGACCACTCACCATGATAGCAAGCGGGTGGATCGAGGAATGCGTAGCTAACGGATGTCGAAAAAGATTTTCGGTCTTCCACCCTTTTGTCGAGCACTACGACGAAAGGATAGGACACCCGGAGTCCATGTTCGTTCTGATAAAAGACCCCAGGTTAGCTTCGCGAACCTGGGGCACCCAGATCATGGCTACCTTTGTACTTCGGTGAGTGGTTTGGGTTCGGCGATGACTGGGTCCTGGTTTACGGCGTATTCGTCGAGCAGCACAGTGACAAGGACGGCGGTTGGCACGGCTACGAGTGCGCCGCGGATTCCGTCGAAGGCGGCGCCTAACAGCAGTGCGACGATGACGGCGAGTCCGGGGAGATCGACACTTGAGCGCATGATGCGGGGCGTAAGGAACGATGTTTCGATCTGTGCGTAAATGGCGTAGAAGATGCCGACGCCAAGGACTCGGCCCCAGGAGTCGATGGCGGCGACGAGCAGTGAAAGTGTTACGGTGATGACGGCTCCGGCGATGGGGATGATGTTGAAGAGGCCCATCAGCACGCCGAGCGCATAGGCGTAGCGGATGTCGAGGGCAAGATATACGACGGTACTGAGGACCCCAAGGATCAGCATCAGCATGCCCTGGCCGAGGAGCCATTTTCCCATGCGAATCTCGGCGCGGATCAAAGTTGTGTCGAGGCGCTGGCGCGTGTTGACGGGGAAGAAGCTGAGGAGCCAGTGGTATGCCTGCTCGCCTTCGAGCATGAAGTAGACAGTGAGAATAATGCCGGTAATGATGTCGAAGAGTTTACTCGCCCACTGGCGGGCAGAGTAGAAGAGATAGGTCGCAAAATTTGCGGCGAAGTCCTGCAGTTTGGCATTGAGGGCGCTGATGTCAATGCGCTGCATCAGCGGAAGCTGGCGAATGCGGGAGAGGAGTTGTGGCCCGCGCGTGGGCAGCTCGTTGGCGAATTCCCGTGTGTCATGGATGACAGGAGGGAGCGCGAAGACAAAGAAGAGAGTCGCAAAGCCGCCAACGAGAAGAAACAGGATCAGGATGGCTATGCCGCGGTTGGGGTGCCACTTGCCGATGCGCAACTTCATGATGCCGCGGACCACAGGCATGAGCACGACGGCGAAGAGCGCGCTGACATACAGGAGTAGCAGAACGTTGCGCACCAGCCATGCGAGATAAAGTCCAAGGGCAAGGGCAAAGGCGAAAACAATATCACTGCGAAGGGAGCGTTGCCTCATGCGAGCGCATCTTCCTTCCTGTAGAGGCGAGTTACAGCTTCAATGATGTGTTGCGTTGTCTCTGTGGGGGTGAGCGATGCGGTTTGAATGACTACATGCGCGTTGCGGTAATGCGGCAGCCGGTTCTCGAATCTTTTCAGCAGGCGCTCGCGATCGTTCAGTACCGGACGGACCGCGGCTCCCGGCTGCTCCTCGCAGCGGGCGATCATGACTTCGAGAGGAGCTTCGAGGAAAACGACGCAGGTGTCCGGCGACTGGAAGAGCGCCTGGCGTGCGGCTTCTGTTTCAATGGCGCCGCCTCCTACCGCGAGAACAAGATGCTGCTCGCGAAGCAATTCGCTGATGACTTCAGCTTCGAGCTTGCGAAAGACGGACTCACCGCGACGGGAGAAAATTTCTGCGATGGTAGAACCTGCGCGCTCTTCCAGAACAGCATCCGCATCAAGAAAACGCCAATGCAATTGCGGAGCAAGCAATGCGCCCACGGTGGACTTGCCTGCGCCCATAAACCCTACAAGCACGATGCGCGAGACGCCGGCAGGGAACTGTGCGGTGATCTTCATGCGTTCCCTGCATTATAAGTTTCCCGGTGCTGAATACCCATGGGGGAGGGGGTTATCGGGCTGGGTGCCTGCTGATTTAGAAGCTGGCGAATTTTGCGCCTTTTTTCCCGGAGGCGGTGGATGTATTATCCCCAGATCCGCTGCGGATGGCAGACTGGATGTTATCCCATACTTCCGGGCTGGGATCGTGGATCGGCAGAAGAAGTTTTGCCTGGGCTGCAATGTACTCAAGATCGCGCACAAGTGCAGCACAGTTCTCGCAGCCTTTTATGTGCTGCTCGTTGCTTACATCTATGCCCGCCTCAAACAGTTCGGGCAGTTTTTCCTGAAATTCCGCGCAATTCATGTTTCCCTTATCTTGACCGCTGCCTGGGCTGCTCATGCGACCGACTCCTTTGGTTCCCCGGACCGGAGGAGATCGCGCAGCTTCATGCGCGCCTTATGCAGTTGCGATTTGCTGTTGCCAATGGAGCAAGCGAGCATATCGGCGATTTCATTGTGTTCATAGCCTTCCACGTCATGCAGGACAAAGACCAGCCTGTAGCCTGGAGGCAGGTTTTCAACGGCGCGTTCCAGCGCAACACGGTCAACGGAGCCGGAGAGCATCAGGTCTCTCTCACCGATGTCTTTACGGGGGCCGTCATCCTGAGAGGGCTCGAGTGTTTCTTCAAGCGAGACCTGTGGCAGGCCTTTCTTGCGCAGATGCATCAGCACAACGTTTACGGACAAGCGATGCAGCCACGTGGAGAAGGCCGAGTCTCCACGAAAAGTCCCGATTTTACGGTAGAGCTGGAGAAATGCTTCCTGGGTGAGGTCTTCTGCCTCAGCGACGTTGCCCAGCATGCGCAGGCACAGCGAATAGACACGGCGCTTATGCATGGAGTATAGCGTTTCAAAGGCCCGGGCGTCGCCTGCCTGGGCACTGGCAATGGCTTCTTCCTCTCCGGCAATGGGAGGATTGCGGCGTATATGTTGCGCTGCTTTTGCCTGAGTGGGTTCGGCGCTCATTCGCAAATTACCTGTCTTGAAAGTTCCATGCTTTGCCTTTTCCGTCAACGTGTTGTCGGGTTTTGTCGGTGTGGCCAGATGCATGACGATCATTCTATGAATGGAATGTTACTAGTACTTAGAGATGGTGCAGATGTTAAAGGTTGCCACAGACGGTCATGAGCCGATGAAACGCGCGTAAAGGCTGCGTGCCTGCATTACGTCCGTAGTGCCCTGAATCATGGCGCGGCCATCGGTGAAGAGCGTCATCACGAAGTCTCCATACTCAAAGCGCAGCAACATGCTGTTGTAGCGTACGCGGCCGTGAGGGCTGAGCCTCTGTTCCATCTCGCTGAAGTCTACAGGGCGGTGGCGCTCGTGAATCTGGACGGAATTGCGTCCGCAAAGCGTGATGTGAGGGCGGCCCTCGCCGCGCAGGTGCGCGAAGTTGCGCTGCTGACAGGCTTCGCAGTCATGGCGCGGGCGCGCGGTGGATACTTCGGAGCGCTCGTTGGTCCAGAGATCGAAGGACAGAAGACTGCGGCGAAGCTTGTTTTTCGCACCGACAATGAGCTTGATGGCTTCTGTAACCTCAATGGAGGCAGCGAGGTTGACGGCTGTGTTGAGAATGCCGGCGGTATCGCAGGTTTCTACTGTGCCGCCCGGTGGCTTGGGAAAGATACAGGCGAGGCAGGCGGTTTCTCCGGGCAGGACACTCATCGTCACGGCATAGGCGCCGATGGCGGCGGCGTAAATCCACGGCTTGTCCTGCTCGATGGCGTAGTCGTTGATGAGATAGCGGGTCTCAAAATTGTCGGTCGCGTCAAGAACCAGGTCTGAATCGCGCAGGAGCTCGTGGATGTTTCCGGGGGTGAGGTCGGCAACATGGGCATGAACCGTGATTTCACTGTTGAAGAGAGCTATTTTTCTACAGGCCGCCTCCGCTTTTGGCAGAGATTCGTGGGCATCCTGCTCATCGAAAAGCACCTGCCGCTGCAGGTTGCTTTCTTCGACGAAATCGCGGTCAATGAGCGTCAGCGTGCCGGCTCCGGCGCGGGCAAGGAGACTGGCTGCCGCAGCCCCTGTAGCTCCGCAGCCGACAATGGCCACGCGCGCATGGGAGAGTTTTTCCTGGCCCTGCTCACCGATTCCCGGATAAAGGACCTGCCGGGAGTATCGTTCGGTGAATCGATCTGTAACATGCGTTACCGGCATCGGCTGGCGTTCTCGCTTTCCTGATTAGTATAAAAGTTGATGCGGGAGCATGACATCGGTTCATGAGGCCGCTGCTTTTCCGGGAGCTAGCATCGTAAGTATCTAAATGGGTTTAAAAGAGGGGCTGATTGGATTTTCGCTGCAAATCCTGGTGGAGAATTTGCTGGTCAGGCCTTTTGGTCATTGCGGTTAGTTTTCCGGGATTTGCTTCCGAGGCCAAAGGGCAATCCGCGCCGGTAAGCGCGCAGCAGGAATCCACGGGCGACATCACGTTGCGAACCTGGACAGGCCTGCAGGTTTCAGACATACAGTTTAAGGGCATTGAGGCGGACCGGCTGCGTCCTTTGCCGGAAAGTCTGGCTCTGCAGCCCAATCAGCCGCTCGATCCGCAGAAGGTCAGGGAGAGTCTGCGGCGCCTCTACGAAACCGGACTCTATAAAAATATTGCTGTCGAGGGAACACGTCACGGTGATTCCATCACGATTATTTTTAATGGGACACCCAGCCTGTTTATTGGGCGCATCACGGTACAGGGAGTGAATGAGCGTCTCTCCGGAATACTCGAGCGTTCGACGAGGATGGTTCCCGGCACCGCTTACACGGATGCGAAAGTTCTGCTGGCGCAAAAGCAACTGCGACAGACGATGGAAGAGAACGGCTATTACCAGTCAAAGATTTTTGCCAGCACCACCATCGACGACGTCAATTCCCAGGTCAGCATCATTTTTCAGATCGAACAGGGTAAGCAGGCGCGAGTCGGCAATGTGACGGTCGGCGGCGATCCCGGCATGACGGTCGAGAAGTTTCGCAAGACGGGAAAGCTGAAGGGAAACTCGAAGGTTTCGCGCGATACGGTGAGCCGCGCGCTTACGCGTTTGCGCCAGGCTTATCAGAAGCAGGACCGCCTTGAGGCCGCAGTGAAGCTCGACTCGCGCGACTATCAGCCGCCGGTCAACCATCTGGATTATGGATTCACTTCCAACCGCGGCCCACTGGTGAGGATTCTGGTGGAAGGTGCTTCATTGAGCAAAGGCAAAATCAAGAACCTGGTGCCGATTTATGAAGAAGGCACGGTCGATGAAGACCTGCTGAATGAAGGCGACCGGCGCATCCGCGACTACTTCCAGAGACAAAGCTATTTCAACGCGAAGGTAACGCACACAGAGCACCAGGCAGACCCCCAGCACTCGTCCATTACGTTTAATGTGAGCCTTGGGAACAAGCACCGTGTGGATAAGGTGACGATTTCCGGGAATAAATATTTTGATAACGACGTGCTCCGGCAGCGCCTGAGTGTTCTTCCGTCCAGCATCGTGAATCGTCAAGGTCTGTACAGCCAGGCACTGGCGCAGGCAGATGCGAACTCCATTATGGCCCTTTACCAGAACAATGGTTTCAGCCATGTGAAAGTGACGCCGGAAATTAAAGATGTAGAGGCCAACGTACCGGGGCAACAGGGGAAACTGAACCATCTCAGCGTGAACTACAAAATCGAGGAAGGCTCGCAGGTGCATATCGGCGTCTACGATATCCATGGCGCGGATCAGATCAGGCTGGCAGAGCTCACGCAGCTGCTGAATACGCAGTCGGGGCAGCCTTACTCTTCGGCCAATGTAAATGCTGACAGGGATGCGATTCTTACGTACTACCTGAGCCAGGGGTTTGAGAAGGCGCAGGTAGAAATCACGCAGCGTCCATCGTCTGCGAACCCGAACCTGATTGATATAAACATGAACATCAGCGAAGGCGAGCAGGTGTTTGTCAATCGTGTATTGATTTCAGGGCTGCATTACACGCGGCCCAGTACGGTAGAAGACAGTGTGTTGTTGCATCCAGGTGATCCTCTGAACCAGACTGCGCTGCTGGATACACAGCGCAAGCTCTATGACCTGACCCTCTTCAACCAGGTAAACACGGCGATTCAAAATCCCCAGGGGAATGAACTGCGCAAGAACGTGCTGGTGCAATTCACGGAAGCGCGCCGCTGGGACATGAGTTATGGGTTTGGCTTCCAGGCGCAGACGGGCAATCCACAGACGAACTGCAGTAATCTTACGCCGGAGCAGCTGATTCAGCTGGGCATCAACCCCTCGACCTTTCACTGCAGCCCGAACGGCAAGACAGGCGTCAGTCCGGCATTTCTCTTCAATATTTCGCGCATCAACCTTTGGGGGAGCGACAAGTCGATTTCACTCAATACAACGTATGGCTTGCTGGAACAACGGATACAGACCATTTTTTCTTATCCGCACCTTTTTGGCGATAAGAAGTTCGACGCGATATTGTCAGGCGGTTACACCAACGCGCAGGACGTGACGACCTATGCGTCGTCGCGCCTGGAAGCCTCGCTGCGCGTAACACATCATGTGAGCAAGCCGACCACGTTGATCTATTCCTACAGCTATCGCCGCGTCAAGGTTGATCCGAACAGCGTGCAGGTTGCGCCGAATGAGATTCCCCTGGTGTCACAGCCGGTGCGCGTGGGCGGACCGGGAATCACGTGGATTCGAGACACGCGCGTGCCCACGCCTCTGGATGCGACGCGGGGAACCTATAACACTATTCAAGACACGTGGGCGGATTCGCACTTTTCTTCGCAGGCGAATTTCAACCGCTTCGACGCGACCAATTCCACTTATTACACATTTGGCGAGATGAACAAATGGACGCTGGCACGCAGCACGCGCATCGCTATAGAGCGGTCGTATGGCGCGGACAAGTATGAAGCGATTCCGCTGCCGGAACGCCTTTATGGCGGCGGGGCGCAATCACATCGCGGCTTTGGCATCAATGCGGCAGGGCCACGCGATTCGCTCACCGGATTTCCCATCGGCGGCGCAGGGGCATTCATCAACAGCACGGAATTGCGCATGCCTAATCCCACACTGCCTTATGTCGGCAACAGCCTGGGGTTTGTGCTTTTCCACGATATGGGCAATGTCTTTGAGAACTCGTCCGATATATGGTCGAGCATCATCCGTATCAAGCAGCCGCACAGCTATACCTGCAAGGACCTGAATGAAGACGACCAGTCAGTGCCGCATGAGCATACAAGCACTGGCGGCGCGGGCATTTGCAGCTTCAACTATTTTTCGCATGCCGTGGGGGCGGGCGTGCGCTATCACACGCCTGTAGGTCCTTTGCGGCTGGACTTCAGCTATAACCTGAATCCGCCGATTTATCCGATTATCATCGACTACTCTGGCGGCCCGACACGCGTGGGTCAGGCGAGTCATTTTAACTTCTTCTTCAGCATTGGGCAGGCGTTCTGATGAAGCACTGCGGACAAAACGCATGGCGGGCAGCGCGAATCGTACTGGCGTTATGCTTGTCCGCGGAGGCATTGGCACAGACGCCGCAGGCTGCTCCATCTCCGGCTCCTGTACAGACAGCGAACAATGCAGCCGAGACGCCGATTGTTCTTGACCGCGTCATTGCCATCATCAATGGTGATGTGCTGCTCGAAAGCGATGTGCGCGAGGAGATGCGCTTTTCTGTCCTTCAGCCGGTTTCCATCCCCGCCGATCAGAATACGGTGCAGCGCGCGACGCAGAGGCTTGTCAGCCGCACGCTTATCCAGCGGCAGATGAAAGAACAGAACCAGATCAACTATTCAGTGACAGATGATGATGTTCACAAGAGCCTGGAAGAACTGCGGCGGCAGATTCCCGTGTGCGGTGCGATGCATTGCGAGACAGAAGAGGGATGGCAGGCTTTCCTTAAAAAGAGCAATCTTAGCGAACAGGAAGTGCAGGATCGCTGGCATCAGCGGCTGGAGATTCTGAAGTTTATCGATGCCCGGTTTGGAGTGAGCATCCGTATCAGCCAGCAGGACATTGAGAGCTACTACCAGAAGAGCTTTCTGCCCGCATTTGCCAAGACCAAGCAGCCGCCGCCAACGCTCGAGAGCGTGGCTCCGCGCATCCGCGAAATTCTGTTACAGCAGCAGGTGAATGCGCAGCTGCGTGACTGGCTGCAGAGCCTCCGCCAGCAGGGCAGCGTGCAGGTTCTCGATCCTGCTTATGGTCAGAGCAGCGGCAGCACAGACGAGGAAGATTCGGGAGGCGGCGCATGAGCACTCAGCCTCCTGTACCACCGGCAACAGCGCGAAGGTTCTGGCTGCGAGCCGGGCTGGCCGCGGTGGTTGTGTTCGCGCTCGTGATCGGCGCGGGCATCTGGTATGCGTCCACGCCGCAGTTCCAGAATATTGTGCGCGAAAAACTTGTCGCCACGCTGCAACAGGCAACGGGCGGCCGCGTGGAATTGCAGGCTTTCCGCTGGTCGTTGCGGCATCTTGCCTTTGAGGCTGATGGCCTGACGATTCATGGACTCGAAGCGGCGAATGAAGCGCCCTATGCACATGTTGACCGGATCTATGTGCGGGTGAAGCTGCTGTCGCTCTTTGGGCCAAAGAAAATTGACCTGAGTTACCTGGAAGCAGACCACCCGACATTTCATCTCATTATTTATCCGGATGGATCAACGAACCAGCCGCAGCCGAAAACCAAAAGCCAGGGAAAACCAGTGGCAGACACGTTGCTCGATCTTCAGGTGGGCAGGACGGAGATTCATGACGGTGTTGCGCTGGTGAATCAGCAGGCCACTCCGTTTAATCTGGCTGCGAATGATCTTGGCGTTGTTGTTACTTACTCCGCTCCAAAAGATCACTACCTGGCAACGGTACATGCTGCGGACATTGTTGCGCAGAGGGGAAAGCTGTCTCCGCTGCATTCGCAACTTGATCTTGCAGCTGAGATAGGACGGAACACGCTGAATGTGTCGCAGTTGCAGTTACAGACAGGATCATCTGTTTTGAAAGCGACAGCGGCGCTCAGCGACTTTGCGAATCCGCACTGGACTCTGGCTGCGCAGGGCAAGGTGGATGTGCGCGAAATAATGGCGCTGGCTCCGGTTGATGGTGTGGATAAAGGCGTCGCCAGCCTCGATGTTAAGGGGCAGGGGATCAAGGCGCAGTTTTCACTGAATGGACAGGTGAGCGTTGCCGGCGCTGCCTATCATGTGGGCACAGTCCATATTGCCGGCGTGAATGCAGATATGGCGCTGCAGGCGACAGCAGACGAACTGGCGCTTACGGGAATTCGGGCGCGCCTGGCAGGTGGTGGCACGGTGAATGCAGAGTTGCGCCTCGCTCACTGGCTGGGAACCGCACCTGCGAGCAACGGACAGCTGGTTGCGGCGACGAGCAAGGGAACGATCCGCGCGAAGATGAGCGGCATCTCTCTACAGACTGTGATGACGATGGTTGCGCCGCGCCAGTATCAGGACCTGGGTTTTAGCACCTTTATTTCGGGAGATGGTTTTGTTGACTGGACCGGCAATGCTTCTGACCTCTCGGCGCGGGGCAACGTCACGCTCACACCGCCATCGCAGCCTCCGAATGGACAAGTGCCCCTGTCAGGAGTGGTGGACGCAACGTATTTCCAGAAGAACGGAAGTGTACAGATCAGGCAGTTCCAGGCGCATACTCCGGCGACGCAGATGGATATTTCCGGTGGTCTGGGCGTTTATCCTGTCAGCCGGCCCTCGACTCTTCAGGTGAATCTCGAGACAACGAATCTCGGCGAGTTTGACAGGACGCTGACGGCGGTTGGGGTGGCATCGGGCGGCAAGCGCGGAGTGCAGGCACTGCCGTTGCGGTTGCAGGGGCAGGCACAGTTTCACGGAACAGTTTCAGGAACACTGATGGATCCGGATGTAAAGGGCCATGTGATTGCGAACAACTTTGATCTGCTGCTGCCGGCAGCGGCACAGAGCGCTCCTGCAGCGGTTCAAGCAAGCACGCCGGCCCAGCCTGCTCCTGCAGAACAGGCAATCCATTGGGATTCGCTTGTTGCCGACGCGGAGTATTCTTCGCAACTGATTTCGATACAGCAGGCGACGTTGACGAGCGGCAAGACTACGGTTCATGCATCGGGCCAGTTGCATGCACATCAGACAGGCCCGCGCCGCTATGCTTTCGATGACGCATCAGCGATTACGGCCGATGTTCGCATCCAGGACGCGCAGGTTGCGGAAATGCTGGCGATGGCAGGCCAGAGCCTTCCAGTAACGGGAACTCTGAACCTGAATGCGCACGCTGGCGGTTCGCTGACGAATCTTAACGGCGGCGGGCATCTCGCGGTGCAGGGTGGAAAAATCTATGACGAGCCTTACCGCAGCCTGAACGCCGATCTGCGCTTTGCCGGAGACGAGATCGGCGTTTCGAAACTGACACTGTTACAAAATGGTGGACAGCTTACGGGGGACGGCGGCTATCGGATACAGGCCAAGCAATTTCACTTCAATGCCGAGGGCAGAGGCTTCGATCTGGCCCACTTGGAACATTTCAAGAGCTCGCGCATCCCAGTGACGGGGCAACTGGTTTTTGCCGCCAACGGCTCGGGGACGTTTGAAGCACCGAACCTGCAGGCCAATGCGCATCTGACACATATCTCGGTTGGAAACCAGCAGGACGGTGCTGTCGATCTGGATGCGCACACCAGCGGCGGTAATCTGCTCTACACGGTGAACGGCCACCTGGCATCGGCGCAACTGCAGGTCCACGGACAGACTGCTGTGAGTGGCGACTATGCAACGCAGGCGCAGGCGCAGCTCAGTAATTTCGATATTGCTCCGTATCTCGATATGTTTCACGTCGAGGGCGTGAAAGGGAGCTCTGCGATTGCCGGGACGCTGACGGTTTCCGGGCCGCTGCGCACGCCGCGCCAGCTTGAGGGCGATGCTCAGCTGAGCCAGTTTGCGGTGACGCTTGGCGGAATCCCGCTGAAAAATGAAGGACCTTTGCATGCTCACCTGCGGAATGGATCTTTGCATCTCGACCCGCTGCATATTACGGGCGATAATACCGACCTGCGTGCCCAGGGTGAAGCCGGAGTGCTCGAAGCGCAGCATGGGATGAACGTGCAGGCGCAGGGATCGATCAACCTGAAGCTTCTGCAGACGCTCTACCCTGACCTGAATTCTTCAGGCCAGGTGACATTCACGATGAACGCCGGAGGCACATTTGCGCGGCCCGATCTTACCGGGCAGGTGAACCTCACGAATGCGGCGGCGAGTGTGGAGAGTTTCCCCAACGGGCTGAGCCAGCTGAACGGTACTCTCGAGTTCACGCAGGATAGGCTGCAGGTGAAAAGCCTGACCGGGACTACGGGGGGCGGCCAGGTAAGTGTAACCGGATATGTTACATATCAGCAGGGCATTTATGTTGATATGACGACCACCGGAAAAGACATCCGTATTCGGTATCCGGCGGGCATCAGCTCGATGATTAACACCAGGCTGCGGCTGCAGGGAACACAGGCCAGCATGACGCTGAGCGGAAACGTGCAGCTGACGCGCTTCACCATCAGCCCGAATCTTGATTTTGCCAGCTTCGGCGGGCCTTCTGCGGGCGCTGCGCCTCCTCCTGATCCGACTGCCTTTTCGAACCGGATCCGGCTCGATATCCACGTGACCTCTTCGCCGGAGCTCGATTTCCAGAACTCCTTTGCCAAGCTTGCGGGCGATGTGGACCTGCGCGTTCGCGGCACGGTGGCGCAGCCCTCTGTGCTGGGCCACATTACGATTACCGAGGGCAATGCCACTTTTGCAGGCACGAAGTATCAGCTGCAGCATGGGGACATTTACTTCAGCAATCCGGTGCGGATTGAACCGATTATCGACCTTGCCGCTACCGCGCACGTCGAAGATTACGACATCACGATCGGCCTGACTGGGACGCCGAGCAACCTGTCGCCGAGCTTCCGCTCAGAGCCTCCGCTTGCGCAGCAGGACATCTTCTCCCTGCTGGCAATGGGGCGCACGCAGGAAGAGCAACAAATCTACAGCATGCAGGCGCAGCAGGCTGGCGTGAATACGGCCGCCGATGCGCTGCTGGGCGGAGCGCTGAACGCCACTATCAGCAGCCGGATTCAGAGGCTTTTTGGCGGCGGCAGCGTGAAAATCGATCCGTCGTGGGTGGGGTCGGTCGGCAACTCGACCGCGCGCATTACTGTTTCTCAGCAGGTCTCAAAAAATGCAACCCTTACTTATGCGACCAACATCAACTCGACGGCACAGCAGCTGATTCAGGGAGAACTGAATGTGACTCCTACGATTTCGGTTCTCGCGGTGCGCGATGAGTCGGGTGTCTTCAGCCTGATGTTCAAGGTGCACAGGCGCTACCGGTGAAAACGATTCAAGGGAATTTGCGAAAAAGAGGGAATCAAATTCAGT
The DNA here is from genome assembly GCF_059115305.1 of Acidobacterium sp. FHG110202_01. NCBI lineage: Bacteria > Pseudomonadati > Acidobacteriota > Terriglobia > Terriglobales > Acidobacteriaceae > Acidobacterium > Acidobacterium sp. FHG110202_01. The sequence continues at coordinate 275,619 of NZ_JBZYWJ010000009.1, read as the reverse complement.
AGAATGTGTTTGTAGTAACAGAGGCTGCTCTTACGATACCGGCGAGCAGTAGTCTGTTTGATCCGGACCGGATTGCAGCCCGCCAGGAGAAAGTTAGACATGAAGCATGTTTGGCGGAGTTTTATTCCAGCTTTAGCGGCAGTCTTATTTGCTGTTTCACCTTCCATCGTGTCGCCTCGTTCTTTGGTTGCTGCAGCGCAGGGAGATCAGGATGGCCAGATCAAGGCCGAGATCCTGAACAAGGCGCTGAACAAGTCCCAGTTTAAGAACGTGCAGACGTCGGTACAGAACGGAGTCGTAACGCTTACCGGCACGGTAGATGTTTACGACGCCAAGGCAGATGCGGATAAGCGGGTGCATCGTGTCAAGAACGTCAGGGCAGTTGAAAACAATATCGAAGTAGCTGGCCCGGAAGTTCCGGACCAGGAACTGCAGGAAAAGCTCGTGAAAGCAATTGAATATGATCGCGTCGGCTATGGGACGACAGCGTTCAATGCAATCGGTGTCCAGGTGCAGAACGGCGTGGTCACACTTTCCGGCCATGCTTATGGTCCGGTAGATGCGGATTCAGCTGTAGCGGTGGCGGCCAACACCAAGGGCGTGAAGGACGTCGTCAACGACATTCAGGTGGATCCGGTCTCTCCGATGGATGACCGTATCCGGATTGCAGTCTTCCGCTCGGTTTATGGTTTTCCGAGCCTGAACAGGTATGCGATTGACCCCGGTAAGCCGATCCGCATTTCGGTGCAGAACGGCAATGTGACCCTGTACGGCGTGGTGAACAGCCAGTCTGACAAGGAAGCGGCGGGTATTCGCGCCAATTCGGTTCCCGGAGTCTTCCACGTAACCAATAATCTTCAGGTTGCGGGGCAGCCGGAGAAGAAGTAGTTTCGGGATTGCTGTATCGGAAAACAGCCTCGCGTTGCGCGAGGCTGTTTTCTTTTGCGTGGCTTAAACTGGTTAGAGGCATAGAGAGGACATAACCAGCACATGGCATTGCTGCGCAGCATTGGCACGACACTTGAAATGATCAAATGGGAGCACTCGGTTTTTGCACTGCCGTTTGCGCTTACCGGGGCAATGCTTGCTGCGCATGGATGGCCGCGTCCTCTGCAACTGGTCTGGATTATTGCCTGCATGGTTACAGCGCGCTCCGCAGCGATGGCTTTCAATCGCTGGGCTGATGCCGATCTTGATGCGGAGAATCCGCGCACGGCCAGCCGGCACATTCCGGCAGGATTGTTAACGCGCGGATTTGTCGGCGTCTTCGCAGCTGTCATGGCTGCATTGTTCGTGCTCTCAGCCTCGCAGTTGAACCGGCTTACGTTGTGGCTCTCGCCAGTCGCGCTGGCCATTATTCTATTCTACTCCTATACCAAGCGGTTCACGCGCTGGTCGCACCTGTTTCTGGGGCTCTCGATGGGCATTGCTCCGGCTGCGGCCTGGATCGCAGTTCGCGGGACACTTGATCCGCGCATTGTTGTGCTCACCGCAGCGGTGCTGTTCTGGGGCGGCGGATTCGATGTGCTTTACGCATGCCAGGATGTGGAGCACGATCGCGGCCATCATCTGTACAGCATTCCTTCAACTATCGGGATCGCAGGAGCGTTCTGGGTAGCGCGCACGATGCATGCGGTGATGCTGGGACTGCTGCTCTGGCTGGTGAAATTGTTCGCGCTCGGACCGGTGGCTCTCGTGGGCGTTGCTGTGGTCGGTGCGCTGCTGCTTTATGAGCATCTGATTGTTTCGCCCAGGGACCTGCGGCGGCTGAATGCGGCCTTCTTCACCATGAATGGCGTGATCGCAATTGTCTTCTTTGTTTTTGTAGCGGCTGATCTGCTGCTTCGGCGAGTCGGCTAGAAATTCTCTACCGCGGAGGACGCGGAGGTCCGCAGAGGTTTCCCATCCTGTCGCAAACGGTGCGACAGGATGGAAAACTCGCGGTTAGGTGATGGGGCGTCTGCCGCCGATGAGCTGGATGAGTAGCACCACTAGAGCAATGACCAGCAGGATGTGGATGTACCAGCCGATGGCGTGAAAACTTACCAGCCCTAACAGCCATAACACCAGAAGAACTACAAAAATTGTCCATAGCATATTGTCTTCTCCCTGGCGATATTCAATGTGCTCCAGTATGGTATGGTGCGTTTGATGCCGTGGTGGGTTGTCGGCAGAGATCATTGACCAGGGAGAATTCAGCGGGGATGCAGGTTGCCATTCAGGGAGAGCCGGGGTCGTTCAGTCATGAAGCTGCAGGAAAGATGCTTCCAGAGGCAACCATTTTGCCGCGCGCACTTTCGTCCGATGTATTTCGCTCGCTAGTAGAGAAGGAAGTTGATGCGGCCGTGATTCCGATCGAAAACAGCCTCGCCGGTTCAGTGACGGAGCACTATGATCTGTTGCTTCGCCACGATGTTGCCATCGAGCGCGAGAGCCTGTTGCGCATCCGCCATAATCTGATTGCTGTTCCCGGAGTGAATCTGGAACAAGTCCGGCGAGTGTACTCGCACCCGGTGGCACTCGCGCAGTGCAGGATGTTTTTCGAGAAGCACCTGGCTATGGAGCCTTCACCTTACTACGACACGGCCGGCAGTGTGAAGCATCTGATGGAGACCAGCGACGCGAGCGCCGGAGCCATTGCCAGCACGCGGGCTGCGGAATACTACGGCGCACAGATTCTTGCTCCGGGCATTGAGGACAACCAGGAGAACTTCACACGGTTCTTTCTGATCCGCCGCCGCGAGGAAGTGGTAAAGCAACCGGATGCGGACAAAGTGAGCCTGGCGTTTACGGTCGAGAACCGTCCGGGAACGCTGGTAAAGGCACTGGAGGTTTTTGCCGGACAAGGGACGAATTTGACCAAGATTGAGTCACGTCCGGTACAGGGTAAGCCCTGGGAATATGTCTTCTATGCCGATTACCAGCTCTCAACCGAGTCGCGGGCCGATGTTGCCCTGGGACTGCTGGCACGGCATTGCTCGATGGTGAAGGAGCTGGGGCGATACCGGGCTGCTCCGCGACCGGAATAGGGACTTTTCATCCTGCGGGCAGCGATTGCCGATGAAATTTGGGATGAAACGACAACATCAGACCCAGCATAGCCGCATCCAATCGAATCACATCAGTCGTTTCAAAATACTACGGGCCAGAGTAAGTGGTTTGTTTTCAATACGGGTATTTGAAATTGCGCGGCAGTGCGACTTTTGCACAGGAAGTGAATCTAAGAAAGAAATTGAATTGTGTTCAGATCATATAATCTGATAAAGAGACACTCATGGCTAGCGATTTTCTCAGTGTAATTCAACCCAGCGACCCTAAGCAGCGCGAGGGCCGTCCAGAGGGCCGGGTGCTGCCCGTCCTGCCGGTTCGGGACACCGTTCTGTTCCCGCACGCCGTGCTGCCGCTTACTGTTGGACGCGAAAGTTCCATCCAGCTGATTCAGTCGCTGGGCGAGGAGAAGACCATCGTTGTGGTGGCGCAGCGCGATGCGCACCTCGATACTCCTCAGCCGGCGGATTTGCATACTTACGGCACGCTTGCGACGGTGCATAAGGTCGTGAAGATGCCGAACCAGAGCCTCTTTGTCTTCACGGAAGGCACGGAACGCGTAAAGCTCGGCGAGTTTACCCAGGTAGAGCCGTTTATGACGGCGCATTTCGATCCGGTGCAGGATGTGACGGCGAAGCCTGGCCCGGAGCTCGAAGCCCTGCAGCGTAATATTCTGGCGCAGTTCCAGCAGATTGTGTCGGCATCGCCTACGCTCTCCGATGAGCTCTCGGCGATTGCGGCGCAGATGGATGAGCCGGCGCGGCTGAGTGATTTTGTGGCTTCGTCGGTGCCGTTCCTGGCAACGACCGATCGCCAGGAATTGCTGGAGACTCCGGATGTGGCTGCGCGGCTCGACCGGCTGCACAAACATCTGGTCAAGGAAATCGAAGTCCAGCAACTGCGCAACAAGATCCAGTCTGAAGTGCAGGACCAGGTGCAGCAGTCGCAGCGCGACTACTACCTGCGCGAGCAGTTGAAGGCCATCCAGAAGGAACTCGGTGAACAGGACGAGAGCCAGAAGGATATTGAAGAGCTGCGGCAGAAGATTGAAGGCGCGGGCATGCCGGAGGAGACCAAGAAAGAGGCGCTGAAAGAACTGGGCCGGCTTTCGCGCATGTCGCCGATGGCTGCGGACTATTCGCTCACTCGCAACTACATTGAGTGGCTTGCGGTGCTGCCGTGGGACAAGTCCTCGGGCAGCGAAGTAGACATTACGAAGGCCAAGGAAATTCTCGACGAAGACCACTATGACCTGAAGAAGGTGAAGGAGCGCATCCTCGATTACCTCGCAGTGCGGCGTCTGAAGCCGGACATGAAGGGACCGATCCTGTGTTTCGTCGGGCCTCCGGGCGTGGGCAAGACCTCGCTTGGCCGCAGCATTGCGCGCTCGCTGGGGCGGAAGTTCCAGCGTATCTCGCTGGGCGGCATGCATGACGAGGCGGAGCTGCGTGGACACCGGCGCACTTATATAGGGGCGCTCCCGGGGCAGATCATCCAGAACCTGCGCCGCGCGGGCTCGAACGATCCGGTCTTTATGCTGGACGAGATCGACAAGCTGGGCCGCGATTTTCGCGGCGATCCGGCGTCAGCGCTGCTCGAGGTGCTTGATCCGGAACAGAACAATACGTTCCGCGACAACTATCTCGACCAACCATTTGATTTGTCGAAAGTCCTGTTCATCTGCACGGCGAACATGCTCGACACGATGCCTGCGCCGCTGCTCGATCGTATGGAGATCATCGAGCTGCAGGGTTACACGGAAGAAGAGAAGCGGCACATTGCGTTCCGCTACCTGATTCCGCGGCAGATCAAAGAGAACGGCATTAAAGAGGAGAGCATTGAGTTTCCGGAGCCGTCGATTTCCTACATCGTGCGGCACTACACACGCGAGGCAGGCGTGCGCAAGCTCGAACAGCTGATCGGAACGGTCTGCCGCAAGCAGGCGCGCCGCATCGCGGAAGGCAAGACGGAGAAGCTGGTTGTCACGCAGGAGATCATTCATGAGTTCCTGGGCGGCATCAAAGTTCGCGTGGACACGGAGATTGCCGAGCGCACGAAGCGCGCAGGCGTGGCTGTGGGTCTCGCGTGGACTCCGGCAGGCGGCGACGTGCTCTTTATCGAAGCCAACAAGATGAAGGGCAAAGGCGGGTTCACGATGACAGGCCAGATCGGCGAAGTCATGCAGGAATCGATGCAGGCGGCGCTGACGTGGGTGCGTTCGAATGCGAAGTCGATTGGTCTGGAAGAAGACTTTATGAAGGACATCGATCTGCATATTCACGTTCCCGCGGGGGCGATTCCGAAGGACGGACCTTCGGCGGGCGTGACCATGGCTACTGCTTTGATCTCACTGCTTACCGATACGCCGGTGCATCCGCTTACCGCGATGACGGGCGAGATCACGCTGAGCGGCAACGTGCTGCCTGTGGGCGGCATCAAGGAGAAGTTCCTTGCCGCCAAGCGCGCAGGCGTAAAGCAGGTCATTCTTCCGGCAGAGAACCGGCTGAACGTGGAAGAAGACCTGACGCCGGAGCAGATCGAAGGCGTGGCGATTCACTACGCCAGCCAGATTGAAGATGTGCTGGCCGTGGCGCTGCCCAAGTCTGAAGCAGAAGAGAAGAAGGACGAGCAGGTGCGTGAGGAAGTGCTGCAGCATGCTCATGCCTGATCTAGGCTGATTAGAAAAGGCCCGCTGAAAAGCGGGCCTTTTTGTTACCTCTGTGCTCTCTGCGTCCTCTGTGGTGAAGCTTTTTCACACGCTATCTCTGCCCGGGCGGAACACATTTTTCTAATCCGCTCTAAAATTACGTCCTGTCAAAGATTCCGAAGGTAACATTTTGCGGTAAAGTATTGGTCTCAAATGATATCTGTTGCAACGATCAATGAACTGATATTCCTTCTCTTTCTGGTATCCTGAAAAGAGAGCAAATAGACAAAAAGCCTGCCTGGATCCCGGCGGGTTTTTTATTGTCCGGAATCAGTACTTTACACGGAACCTGCTTGTTTTCAATACTTTGCCGCGCTGAAAACAGAGACCATGTGTTTTCAAAGACTTAACACCTCCCCCAGGGGGGAGGAGGGTCGCATGGAGAACCGGATGTTAGGGAAGCGAATCAGCGCTAAAAGCCTGGTGGAGGTTCGTTGGCGACGCCGAAGGCTTTTTCGAGGGCGCTGCCAGCGCTGCCCAGGGTGCCTTCGTCGAAGAGCTTGCCGATCAGGGTGATTCCGTGAGGAACGCGGCGCGGCGGGGAGAACTTCGGCAGAGGCTTGCCGGGGTCGGGGGCCCAGTCGCTGCGCGCTTCGGAGACTTCAACGAAACCGGCGCGCAGTGTCAGCGATGGATGGCCGGTGAAGTTGGTGAGCGTCAGCATCTCGTCGCGCAGCGATGGCACGAGCAGCAGGTCTACTTCGGAAAATACGCGCGCCATTTCCTGCGCTACTTTGCGGCGGAAGCGGTCGGCCTGCACGAAGTCGACGGCGGAGAGGAAGCGCGACTGGCGGAAGATGTTGGGCCAGGCGTCGGGAACCTGCGCTTTGAGCTGGTCGGCCTGATGGCTCAGCGTCAGCTCTTCGAAGGAAGCTGCAGCCTCGGCGAAGAGAATGATGTCGAGTGAGTCGTAGGGCCAGTCAGGGATGGATACCTCGACCGGCACCATGCCCAGCTTTTGCGCGGTTTCCAATGCCGCGCGATCTACGTCGGTGGCCGGAGCCTCTTTCATCCATTTGGGAAAATAGCCGACGCGAAGGCCGTGTATGTTGCGGGTGGCGTCGAAGTCGAGTTTGCTGGGCACGCTGGCTGTGTCGCCGGCGTCAATACCAGAGATGGCCGCGAGGACGAGCAGAGTGTCTTCGACACTGCGTGCCATGGGGCCGAGCTTGTCGAGCGACCAGCAGAGAGTCATGGCTCCGGTGCGCGGCACGCGGCCATAGGTCGGGCGCAGGCCGGTGACGCCGCAGCGCATGCTGGGGCTTACGATGCTGCCTCCGGTTTCGCTGCCGATGGCGAAGCCGACGAGGCCTGCGGCGGTTGCTGCGCCCGGGCCTGCGCTTGACCCCGATGATCCTTCTTCGAGCAGCCAGGGATTCATGGTCTGCCCGCCGAACCAGATATCATTCAATGCCAATGCTCCGAGGCTCAGCTTGGCTACGAGCACTGCACCTGCGTCATTGAGACGCTGGACGACGGCTGCATCGGTCGAGGGCGTGCGGTTTTTGAAAGGCTCGGCTCCGTAGGTGGTCGGGATGCCGGCAGTATCGAGCAGGTCTTTCGCGCCCCAGGGAATTCCATGAAGAGGGCCGCGGTATTTGCCTCCGGCGATTTCCTCATCCGCCTGCTTGGCCTGTATGAGAGCGTGCTCGCGGGCGAGCGTGATGACGCAGCGCAGTTTTGGATCGAAGCGCTGGAGGCGGTCGAGATAAATATTGGTGAGCCGCTCGGAGGTAAGCTTGCGCTGCTCGATCCAGCGCGAGAGCTGTGTAAGCGGGGCGAAGGCGATCTCTTCATCTTTTGCGGGCAGAGGTGCATTAGATTTGCTGCGGATGAAGCGGCTGCGATCAGGACCAGCGTGCCATCCGGGCTGCACTGCCTCAATGCGCGACCACGGAGCGAGTGCAGGTTCGAGGGCAACTTTGCGTGGACCAACTCTGCGCTCGTAAAGCGGGGCCATGGCCTGCCGCCAGCTCTTTGCTGCCTGATCTCGCTCGGCGGGGCTTAGTTCAACTTCAACTAACTTTTCCGCTTCGGCGAAGGTGGAGGCGGAGACTTCAGGCCCTGAGGCGGGAGCGGTAGCGAATGCAGGCGGCGCTCCGGGAGTGGGTGCTGACGGCTGCTGATTTGCAGACGGCTTCGGACTGCTTTTGCATGCGACTGCAGCTCCGAGCAGGCCGAGCGATGTGTGCGTCAGGAAATCTCTGCGCGATTTCGGCATGGTGGTTCCTTTCTTACGTTCAGACACATGATCTTGACTTCGCTCCTCCCATGCTTTCTAAGCTCCGACATAGTCGCAGACGATGGCGGTCAGGTCGTCTTCCTGAGAGGCGGCCCACTCCTGGACTGCGGCGATGATGTGATCAGCTGCTGCGGTGTGCGTGTGTGCGGCGCTTTCGCGCAGTATATGGGAGAGCCGCTCCACGCCAAACTCTTCTTCGCGGAGATTGGCGGCCTCGATGATCCCATCAGTGTAAAGAACAATGCGGTCTCCGGGCTCCAGGGGCTGAACCGTGGAGGTGTAGGCTGCGACCGGGAAGAGCGCCAACATCAGGCCGTTTTCTTGAACCTGTGTCACCTTGCCATCGCGCAGAAGCAGCATCGGCGGGTGGGCTGCTGCGGCATAGCGCAGTTCGCCTCTTTGCGCGTCCAGATGAACATAGGCGGCGGTGACGAACTGGCTCTGCGTGTTGCCGCAGAGCGTAGTGTTCATGGCGGTCAGCAATGCAGAAGGATTGTCTGCTGTGGCGCGTTGCGATGCTGCGGCCAGTTTCACCATGGAGGCGATCAGGGCCGCGGGCACTCCGTGGCCGGAGACGTCGGCGATGAGCAGTCCGGCCTGGTGGCCGTCGGCAATGAGGAAGTCGTAGAAATCTCCGGCGACCGAGCGCATGGGGACATAGCGGGCGGCGACGCGGAAGTTCTGGGATGCTGGAAATTCTCCAGGAAGAATGGAGAGCTGGATGCGCCGGGCTACGTCAAGCTCTTTCTGGAGCTCGCTGAACTGTTGTTCGCGACGGAGCACACGGTGTGCTGCGACATAACCGAGGCAGCCGAGGAAGATGGCGAAGCCGTACATTTCAAGATGCGTTCGTTTAAGGAAGAGACCGTTGATGTTGTTCCACAGGACGAATGCCACGAAGATCAACAGGCCATTTCGAATAATGGCGAGGTCTTTATCGGGGGCGCGAAGGCGGAACGATTGCACGATGATCGAAACTACGCCGGTAATGACAATCCCACTGTTGATCTTCTCAAGAAGCGGAATTGACGAGCCGAAAGTAGCCGCAAGAAATAGAACAGAGAGCAGCGAGGAGGCGATATAAGCCACGAAATCGCCGAGACGGCCCAGAAGGCCTGTTGCCTGAAAAAAGAAGAAGGCGGGAATGGCTGTAAGGTAGCTGGCGGAAGTCTTCAGCCTTTCAAAAAATTCAGACCGCGGCAACGTGAGGGACATCATGTCTGTCTGTATCCAGAGCCGCGTGCCGTAAAACATGGCGAAGAGGGCAAGCCAGAAAAGCATGGCGTCAAACTTGCGCCGGATGATGAGGAGGCTGAAGGAGATCAAGGCAACGGTGACGAAGGCTGAGCCCAGGAAGAGAGAAATTTCATCGCGGTGAAAGATGCGCAGGACTTCGTTGGCTGTCAGTTGCATTCGAAAGGATATTACATGAGGGGTGATGTGTTCTGTTGGTTGGGCACATGGTATTTGGGGAACTAACAAACTACCCCAGGTTAGCTGCGCGAACCCGCGGCACCCAACGCTCAACTCAGGATGACAAAACTACATTATTTACCGGTTGTGATTACAAGTTGCGTAGCTATGGGTGGAGCTTCTTTTCGCGCAGCCACTGCACAAGCGCCTCGGGATCGTCGGTGATGATGGCATCTACCTTCGCATCAACCAGCTTCTGCCAGTCTTCGGGGCTATCTGCCGTCCAGGGGACGACCTGCAGCCCGGCTGTGTGCGCGGCGGCGACTTTTTCCGGCGTTACCAGATGAAACTCGGGACTGATGATCTGTGCTCCGGTCTTTTTGCCGATGGAGACGAAGTCGGTATCCATGTCCGTGATGCCCATCAGCGCGGCGCTCTTTGGATCGTTGCTGACGAGCGCGGAGAGCCGGATGGATGGGTCGAGCTTCTTCATCGCTACCAGTGTGCGCCAGTCGAAGCTCTGCAGGATGACGCGCGATTGCAGGTTGTGCTTCTTTACCGCGTCGTCGATCAGCTTGACGAATTCTTCCGGGGTGGGAGTCAGTTCCGGGTGGCTGGGAAAACTCTTAGTCTCCACGTTGTATTCGAACTTGCCTTGGGGCGCGAGGTCGAGCACTTCATCGAAGGTGGGAATGTGTGTTCCGGGGACGGCAACCTGTTTGGGAAATGCAGGCAGTGTGGTTGCTCCGCAGTCGTACTGCTTGACCTGTGCGAGTGTGAGCGAATGGATCGCGGTGTGCGGTGGTGTCTCCGGTCCGGTGCAGACCCGCTCTCCGGGATAGTCATGTGTGATGAGAGGGAAGTGCGAGACGACGAGGACATTGTCTTTGGTGACGGCAAGGTCCATTTCGAGCACGTCGGCTCCGTGCTGGATGGCGTATTCAAAGGCCGGGACGGTATTTTCCGGGCGCGTGGCGCGGGAGCCGCGATGTCCATGCACCAGAATGGTTTGCGCATTGGATATAGAAGCAATCAAGACAGTCAGGGATAAGGCGAACGTTCTTAACATAGCGCGAGTGTATTGTTTCGCGGCATAGAGCATGTTGCAACGGAGTTAAAACACGTTGCCAAGGTAATCTCGCAACGTAAAGTAGGGAAGCCTATACTATAGTTTGCTGCTTTTTATTTTTGCCTGGTTATAGCAAGATTCGATGGAAATCCACACCATCCTGTATATCAACATATTTCTGCTTACGGGATATGCGATTGGGCTAGCTGTTATTGCGCTGCACAATCCGCGCTACCGGCAGATTCTCTGGCTTGCCGTTGCCTATCTGATGGGCGCGGTAGGTGTGGTGATCCGCATCGGGCAGGGACATATTCCGGATTTCATTTCTCTGGTTATGTCGAATGTTCTGGTTATGGCCGGACTCCTGCTGACATATCGCTGCTTTGCCAGGTTTCTGAGAGCAAGGACAGGAAGCTGGCCGGAAGTATTGATCCTTACGTGGACAATCGTGGGAGTGGCGTACTACACGTACATCCGGCCCAGCTTTGGGGGAAGGACGCTGGTTATAAGCGTTGCGGTTGTGTGTATCAGCGCGCTCAGCGTGTATGTGCTGATCCGCTATGCGGAAGCCGCGGTTCGAACACCGTGTATCTCGACCGCGTCCCTCTTTGCCATCTTTGTCTGCGCAATTGCAGTCCAGGGCGTGAGCATCGCGGTGAGAGGCACTCCGGGCGATTTCTTCAGTTCGGCATTTGTGCACCTGCTCGAGTTTCTGGGGTTCGATGTCCTGATCGCCGGAGTGCCGCTGGGGTATTTCTGGATGACGTCGGCCCGTCTCTATGCCAACCAGGAGCAGCTGGCGCGAACGGACTCCTTGACAGGTTTGCCCAATCGCCGCGCTCTCGAGGAACATGCTTTGCGTGAGATGGAACGCAGCCGTCGCAATCGTCAGGCGCTGGCGGTGCTTGCCGTGGACATCGACCACTTCAAGTACATTAACGATCAATATGGGCACGAAGTGGGCGATGCGGCGCTGGGTGCAGTGGCGAAGGCTCTCGCCGAGGCTTTGCGCAAACAGGATGTGCTGGCGCGCTTTGGCGGCGAAGAATTTGTTGTTCTGCTGCCGGACACTGGTGTTGAAAATGGAATGGAGACGGCCCAGCGCCTGAGAGTGATTGTGGAAGAGCTCGATATCATCTACGAATCTCGCCATATGAATGTCACGGCCAGTTTTGGTGTGGCGCTGCTGGATGCCGAAGACACGTTCGAAATGGTTTTGCGCCGCGCTGACCGGGCGATGTATGCGGCCAAGCTGGCAGGCCGCAATCGTGTCATGCTGGAGTCTGATTTCTTGTATCTGCCCGATATTGAGGCGAGAGATGCTTACCATCGGTCATTCGACACTGCCCATTGAGGCTTTTCTGGCGATCCTGAAAGAAAATGGCGTGCGCTGGCTGGTGGATATTCGCACGATTCCGAAGTCGCGGCACAATCCGCAATTTGCGCAGGAGAATCTGGAGAAGTCGCTTGGAAAGGCCGGGATCGACTACCGGTGGCAGAAAACGCTGGGTGGACTGCGCGCCGCGCGGAAGGATTCCATCAATACGGGCTGGCGCAACTCGAGCTTTCGTGGATATGCCGACTACATGCAGACGTCCGAGTTTGCTTCGGCCATGGATGAACTGCTGGCGGCGAGTCCGCATGAGCAGAAGGCGATTATGTGCGCGGAGGCTGTTCCGTGGCGCTGTCATCGTTCACTGGTGGGAGATGCGCTGATGGTGCGCGGTGTTCCGGTTGAGGACATTTACTATGACGCGAAGGGGAAGAGCCGCCGCGAGGCGCATAAGATGACTCCTTTTGCGCGGGTGAAGGGTGAGCGGCTGTGGTATCCGGCGGAAGACGATCTGTTCGGTTTACAATCCGAGACAACATGAAATTGCGCCGCGCACATTGGAACTGGCTGCTGCTGATCCCGGCTCTGGCACTCCTGTTTCCCGGAATCTATGCCCGCCGCTCGCCCGAGCTTTACGGGTTTCCTTTCTTTTACTGGTACCAGATGGTCTGGATTGTGCTGACGGGAGTGGTTACAGGGCTGGTTTATCTGGTGACGACGAAGCGCTCCTGAACGTTTTTGTTTGGAATTGCATTATTGTTGGAGTTATACTTCTCCATAAATGGAGCGCATGATGAAATGCTCTCCAGGGAGAAAAATTCCTTGATAAGGCAAAATGCCGGCCATGCGTTTGCGTATCCGGCGACACTGTATGCGCCGCCGGCACTGCCGGACCTTTCGCAGAGAGAAGAGCGTCGGCGCTTATCGCCTGCAGCACTGCGAGCCTTCTTCAACATTGTGGAGAAGTGGCAGGTTCGCGATGAGGATGCGCGCCAGTTGCTGGGCGGCGTTTCGAACGGCGCGTATTACCAGATGAAGCGGGACTCGCGGCAGGTGCTCGACCAGGACCGGCTGCAGCGTGTCTCATACCTGATCGGGATATTCAAGGCGCTGAATATTCTCTACGGGACGAAGCTTGCGGATAGCTGGGTACAGCTTCCGAATACAAATCCGCTGTTTACAGGGCGCACGCCGCTTGCGTATATGCTGCAGGGCGGAACACCGGCGATGGACATAGTGCGGCGGTTGCTGGATGCGCGTCGCGGCGGCTAGATCAAGATTGAAATTTGCAGACCTCCTCCAAAATGACACGGGCCAAAGCTGTTTCTTTACCCAATCCTGATGATCCGTCCGGCACTCTGGCATCTGTGCGCGCGCAGATGGAGGCGCATCCCGAATTGCCGCTGGCGGAAGCTCCGAAGGCAGACCTCTCGCTGCCGCCGTTGGCGCAGCTGCGCCGCTTCGATACGCATCGGCTGCTTCCGGCGAAGTACAGCGCGAACCTCGAATCGGTGCTGACGCGTATTGCCGACGATGATGATCATCTGCAGCAGATCTTTGAGCTGGACAATGCGACCAATGCGCGCCTGGAGGCGGAAGAGAACCTGCGGCCGGGGATTACGCCCCGCGAGCTGGTTTTCAACGTTCCGTGCTACCGCATCATCAATGCTGCGTTCACGCATCCCAACCCACTGGGGGCGCGGTTTTCTACGCCCGAGCGTGGTGCTTGGTATGCGGGGTTTGAGCTGGCTACTTCGAAGGCCGAAATTATCTTTCATAAATCCGTCGAATTTGCCGAGGTCAACTGGACGGAGCGCGAGGTGATGCAATACGACGAGTATCTGGCAGACTTTACCGGAAGCTTTCACGACCTGCGCGCGGATGCCGAAAAAACAGGCCGATTTGCCAGCTGCCTGGATCCTGACAGCTACGTCGAATCGCAGAAGCTGACGGTACGGTTGCTGGAACAGGGCTCGCTTGGAGTGGTTTATCCCAGCGTGCGACGGCCAGGCGGCACGTGCATTGCGTGTTTTCAGCCGAGTGTCGTGGCGAATGTTCGCAAAGGGAGCCGCTTCCGGCTTACATGGACTCCAAGCCGGGCTACTTTGGTGAAGGAAGGGTTTTGAGATTTGGCATTCATACAGGATGAAAAAATCTTTCACCATCCTTCAACCAGCTCCCAACGCAGAGAGCATAGAGGTCGCTCCATAGCGTAGCTTCTGCTTCCAGACGGATGCGTCCATCCGTCTAATGTAAGTATTCTGTAGGTATGCACGTGCGCGTACTGTTCTTTGGCGTCCTCAAAGACCTCTTCCCCGAATCCGCTGAATTATTGGAAATGCCGGCAGGCGCCACGGTCTCGACACTGCTTGATCATTTTCGCGCGCGGTCGGCACAACATCCGCAGCTTTGGGAGTCGTTAGCTGTTGCAGTCAACCAGGAATATGCTGCGCCTGCGCATCCATTGGCTGAGGGGGATGAAGTTGCGCTGCTTCCTCCGGTGAGCGGAGGTAGCCTGGCATCGCACGTGGCGCTGGTTCGTGAGCCAATTCAGGCCGATGCGCTGGTGAACCGCCTGAAGCATGGAGAAGATGGAGCAGTAGTCGTCTTTGATGGGATTGTCCGCAACAACACGCATGGCAGGCGCACGCTGTATCTGGTTTACGAAGCATACGAGGAGATGGCCCTGAAGCAGATGCAGGCTCTCGCCGCAGAGGCGCTGACACACTTCGCCGTGCGCGATGTGCTGCTGGTGCACAGGCTGGGAAAATTGGAGGTCAGCGAAACAAGCGTGCTGATTGCCGTGGCTTCGGCGCATCGCCCGGCAGCGTTCGATGCTTGCCGCTGGCTCATCGACACGCTGAAGAAGACGGTGCCCATCTGGAAGAAAGAGCATTTTGAAGACGGCGTCGTGTGGGCTGACGGAGAGCCGTTTCCAGAGAAGCTGCGAGGGCCTATCGCGTCATGAAGCAGCTTGCCGCCATGGCGATGTTTCTGGCTGCGGCAGCTGTACTGCAGGCGCAGGGGATGCCTCCGATCCGGGTGGATGTTCACTTGATCAATGTATTTGTCAACGTGACGGATACAAATGGCGCTCCGGTAGGCGGCCTCACGAAAGAGGACTTTACGCTCGCGGAAGATGGGCATCCGCAGAAGATTGCTGTATTTGAGAAGCAATTGGGGATGCCGCTTTCGATTGTGCTGGCGATTGATACGAGCGGCAGCGTAGCCAAGGATTTCTCAGTGGAAAAGCGTGCCGCGCATAGCTTCGTGCATTCGCTGCTGCGGCCTGTAGACCGGCTCGATCTGATTGATTTCTCTTCCGATGTGAGAGAGGTCGTGCCTTTCACTAACAAGCTCAGCAGGATCGATTACGGGATTGACAACCTGGCGAGCGGTCCGGCGACTGCGCTTTATGACGCGGTGTATCTTTCGGCGCAGAATCTTTCCAACCAGCCGGGGCGGAAGGTGCTGGTGCTGATCTCGGACGGCAGCAACACGGTGAAGGGCGTGGATTATGCCGATGCGCTGGAGCAGGCAGTGCGCTCGGAGACGATGGTCTACAGCATTATTGATGTGCCGATTGCCGCGGATGCCGGGCGCGATACCGGTGGCGAGCACGCGATGATTACGCTCTCGCAGGAGACTGGCGGGAAGTACTTCTACGCGGATGCTGCGCACCTGGCACAGGTTTTCCAGAAAGTTTCAGATGACCTGCGAACACAGTATCTGCTGGCGTACTATCCTGAACATCGACGGTCGGACTCTGATTTCCGCACGATCAACGTGACGGTGAAGCAGCCGTCGAATGCGCATTACACGGTGCGCCACCGCACGGGATACTATGCAACTCCGGCCCAGTAGATACAATTGGGCATGGTCTTTTCTCATTCTTCCCGCCGCCGACAAAAAAGTCCGCCTCCCGGAGAGACCGGTCAGGAAGCTCTCTACCTGCGCTTCTTGAGCGAAAAGCAGGTTCCCGTTGCGGTGAAGCTGCGCGACGGCGAGACGGTCACCGGATGGATCGAGTATTTCGACGACCGCATGATTCGCCTCACACGCGAAGGCAAGCCGAATCTATTCATCTACAAGCACCAGATTCGCACGATCACGGAACAGGCGGGACGCCACGGAGCGCGCGTGCGCAATACGCGCAGGACTCCGGAAGAAGGCGAAGGCCACGCTAACGGAGAACATAAGTGAGCCAACTGCCTTCTGATGTCTCTCTGGAATTTGCGGGGCCGGCTGCAGCCATTGCGCTTGAGGCCGGTGCGCTTATCCGCGACTTCTACTATCGCGGAGTGGCCACCGAATACAAGGGCGATGTGGATCTGGTGACGGAAGCCGACCGCGCTTCAGAAAAGCTGATCGGCGAACGCCTGCGCGCTCTGTTTCCGGATCACGGTATCTACGGCGAAGAGGGAACGCGCGACCATCTTGATCGCGAATACCGCTGGTATGTCGATCCTCTGGATGGGACGACGAATTTCGCACACGGCTTTCCGGTTTTCTGCATCTCGCTGGGGCTGGAGCATCGCCCGGCGGGGCTCGCTCCGGATGAGGATGGAGTGCTGATCGCGGGCGTTGTCTATGACCCGACGCGCGATGAGCTTTTTGTCGCAGAGAAGGGCAAGGGCGCATATCTCAATGGCAAGCGCATTCATGTATCGCGCACAGATGATCTGGCGGAAGGCCTGCTGGCTACGGGTTTTCCGAGCCGCTCACGCCATGAGAATCCGAATGTCCATTTCTATCAGCAGGTGACTCTGCGGTCACATGGCGTGCGTCGCGCGGGATCAGCGGCGATTGACCTTGTGTATACAGCCTGTGGGCGGTTTGACGGGTATTGGGAGTTCAATCTGAATCCGTGGGACACGTCGGCCGGAGCATTGATGGTGCTCGAGGCTGGCGGCACGGTGACTACGTTCGACGGCAGTCCGTTTAAGCTGAACAGCAGGGAAGTGCTGGCTACGAACGGGCTGATCCTGAAGGAAGTGATTGGGCTGTTTCAGGACATGTTTGCCGGGCGCAATCTGGATCCGATTCCGACTCCGAAGCAGTTCGCCGAGCGGAGGGCGGAACGAGGGCGCTAGATTTTTGTTTTTACGTCCCAGAGCGCGTCTATCCGCGCGGCCAGCGCTGATACAATAAATTTAATTACCTGCACCGGAGAAAAGCTTTCATGGCTTATGTAATTGCGGAACCCTGTATCGGCACGAAAGACACAGCCTGCGTGGATGCGTGTCCGGTTGACTGCATCCATCCGAAGAAGGATGAAGCTCCTCACGCCGAACAGCAGCAGCTCTATATCGATCCTGTCGAGTGCATCGACTGCGGCGCCTGCGTTCCCGTCTGCCCTGTATCGGCAATTTTTGCCGCCGATGACCTGCCGGAAAAATGGCAGGAGTTCACCCAGAAGAACGCTACCTACTTCGGGCGTTAATTTTTTTTAGATATCCAAGAAACGCGCAGCCTCCGGGCTGCGCGTTTCCGTTTCTGGGCAGGAATTTCCCCTCGGTTTAATGAGTAAAATATACTCATTATATACACTTTACATATATGTTATTTGCTCATATTCTGAAAGCATGCTGTTTATCAGTACAGGCTCCAGGATGTCCTTGAATCAAATCTCAAGGAAAGAGGGCATAGAAACGAAACAATGAGATTGAATTTTGAATTCCCAGAAGAGCGTATTCACGAGCTAAAAGAACTCCAATCCGAAGCGGGTTTAGACACAATGAAAGACCTTATCAATAACGCACTGACGATCTTTGAGTGGGCAGTGCATGAGACGAGGAACGGCAACGAAATCGCCGCAGTGAACGAAGACGACGAGAGCTACCGGGTCCTGGTCACACCTGCTCTTCAGAAGATTGCAAAACAGCGTGCAGTGCGCCAGCAGGCGCCTTCGCGTGCAGCGCGTGTGTAGTTTTGTGCAGGAATGAGCGGTAAAACAGAAACCCGGCTGACTCCGAAGGACTGGACAACACGGGTGGAAGCCGAATCGTGGCGGCTGCGCAATATCGTTCTCGTTTTTCTGCTTTGCGCGTTTGGATTTCTGCTGCTTTCCACGATGGGGATTTATTTCCTGCAGGGCTTCGGAGTGCAGGGGTTTAACCTGCCCGAAGACGTCTTGCTCTGGCTGGGCGGTGCCACCATTGGCGAAGTGGCTGGATTGTTGATCCTGTGCATTCGAGCTGTGTTCGGCCATCCCAGAGCTAAGAGGGCCGTGCGCCGCAAGGCGAAGAGCTCGGAGATTGAGATGCGGAAGCCCGCGGCTCGGTGGAAAGATATTCTTTAGGCTCTACCACTACAGTTTCGCGCCGGAACCCTTTCAGGCTTTTCGGTGGTTCGGTGAGAACAACTGCCTTGCTGAGCCGCTTCCGACGATTGCCTTTGTTCTTAGCCACTTTGAGCACCTGATCTGGAAGACTCATCTGAGTCGCCTTCCGGCACCTCACTGGGAGTGCGGAGACTTTGATGTCAGCCCAATCTGTCTCACTCGTGTCGAAATGTGAGCCAAATTGTATTCGCCTTTTATTCTCCTAGAATATCACAGGCTGATGCGCTGCATTGTGGAAGTTTTTTCTTGATACCTTGACGGTCTACAAGATGATATGTAGATAATCATGGCATGGGAAAACCCAGCGATCTTGTTCAGGGAACACTCGACCTTTTGATATTGAAGACGATCTCGCTTGAGCCGAAGCATGGGTGGGCGATTGCGAAGCGCATCCAGCAGGTTTCAGGTGAGGTGCTGCAGGTGCAGCAGGGCTCGCTCTATCCGGCGTTACATCGTTTGGAGCAGCAAGGGTGGATCAGGGCGAAATGGGCGGAGAGCGAAACCGGGCGGCAGGCGAAGTTCTACTCGTTGACAATGGCGGGCCGCAAGCAGCTTGAGGCTGAGGCTGCGAACTGGAGCCGGCTCTCGCAGGCGATCAATCTCGTGGTGGAAGGGGCGTAAGAAAGATTTCACTACAGGGAGCACAGAGAACACGGAGGCAATTGCGATGCGCTGGATTCATCAGGTGAGAATGTGGTTTCTGATGCTCGTTCATCGAGGTGAGGCCGGAGCACGGCTGGATGAGGAATTGCAGTTTCATCTTGAGCACCAGACCGCCGAAAATGTGGCCGCTGGAATGAGCGCGGAAGAGGCACGGCATGCGGCTATGCGCAGCTTCGGGAATCCAACGGCGCTGCGCGACCAGACGCGCAATACGTGGAGCTGGAACTGGCTGGAGCAGTCGGTTCGAGATATACGGATTGGAATTCGCACTCTGGCCAGGACGCCGGGGTTTGCTGTTATCTCCATTCTTGTGATTGCGATTGGCATTGGCGCGAATGTATCGCTGTTTACGATTGTGCGTTCTGTGCTGCTCAAACCGCTGCCGTTCAAAGAGCCAAACCGGCTGGTCATGCTCTATAGCCATCAAGGGGAAACGAAATACAACATTGTTGCTGCAGGCGATTTTTATGACTGGCAGCGGCAATCACATGGCTTTGAGCAGATGGCGCTCTGGCGCTGGTCCGGCTTCAACATTACCGGCAACAATAACGAATTGCCGGAAGCTTTGAATGCGATCACTGCATCGTGGAATATCTTTTCGATCCTGGGTGTTCAGCCGGCACTGGGGCGGACATTCTCACCGGATGAGGATACGGCATCTGCTTCATTGACGTGCATGATTACGTGGAGCTTGTTTCAGCGGCGGTTTCACGGCGATCCCGCGATTGTGGGGCAGACGATCAAACTGAACGAGCGTCCGTATACGGTTGTGGGAGTGCTTCCGGAATCGTTCAGCTATCCCGATCCGGTAATTCAGCTTTGGGTTCCATACCATATCGACAACACTGCGGAAGCTTTACAAAGCCACTACAATCACATGGCCCACGTTGTAGCGCGCCTGAAGCCTGGTGTGAGCGCCGAAGGAGCTACGAAGGAACTGGATGCAGTGCAATACCAGCTTTTTCAGAGCCTGAATACGAAGGGCCCGATTGCACAAGGCGTGAGCTATCGTCCGATGCTGGAAGACATCGTCGGGGATGTAAAGACGCCGCTTTATGTCCTGATGGGCGCTGTGGGATGTCTGCTGCTGATTGCGTGTCTCAACATTTCAAATCTGCTGGTAGCGCGCGCGTCCGCCCGGCGCAAGGAAATCGCCATCCGCTCTGCGCTGGGCAGCAGCCGTTGGCGTCTTTGCCGCGAGCAATTAACCGAGAGTTTGCTGATCTGCGTGATTGGCGGTGTGCTCGGCGTGACGCTGGCGCTTTCTGTAACGAGCTGGCTTACAACGCACTGGAGCGACATGCCACGCACGGACACCATTCATCTTGATGGCGGCGTGTGTGCCTTTGCAATTGCAATTACCTTTCTATCTGGAATCTTTGCCGGTCTGCTGCCTGCGATTTCTGCTACGGGCAGCGGGATGCTGGCAGCGCTGCAGGAATCGTCAAGAAATGTCGGCGGCGGGTCTTCGCGTACTGCATTGCGCAAGACGCTGCTCGCGGTGGAGATTGCTTTTACGGTTATTTTGCTTGTCTGTGGAGGATTGCTTTTCAAGAGCTTTCTGCGGCTGCGCTCCGCCGATCTGGGCTGCGCGACCAAGAATATTCTGACGATAAAGTATTTTCTGCACGACGCGAAATATGAGAAGCCGGAGCAGGTAATCGGATTTCATACACAGTTGCTGGAACGTGTGCGTCATCTGCCCGGAGTGCGGGCTGCCGGGCTTACATCCGTTGTTCCGGGTGATGGCTATTACGGCGATACAGGATTTACGATTCCCGAGCATCCGCCGCTGCCGCCGGGGAAACATGTTTTTGCGATGTTTCGCTCTGTTGATCCCGGATATTTTTCCGCGATGCAAATTCCCCTGATGCGGGGCAGGTTCTTTACGGAAGACGAACGACTGGAGCGCGATAAGTACGTCATTATCAGCCAGCAGTTTGTGCGAGCGTATTTTCCAAATGAGGACCCGATCGGTAAGCATCTGCATGTGAAGTGGCGGAACAAAGATGGCGAGGACTACGAGATTGTCGGCGTGGTTGGCGATACGCTTTATAGCTTGCAGGAAACACCGGAGCAAAAGCAGCGGGTGATGATGTATTTCCCCATCCTCTCCGGAATTTTAATGAACACAACGGACGCAACGCTGGTAGTGCGGACAGCTGGAAATCCTGTAGCATATGCGCTGCAGGTTCAGAAGCAGATATCCGAGCTGGACCCGGCGCTTCCTGTGGCTCGAGTGCTTACGATGGACGAGGTCATCGGACGGTCTACTGCGGATTCGAGCTTTAACGCAACGCTGGTTCTTGCCTTTGCTGGACTTTCATTGGTATTGGCAGGGGTTGGTTTGTATGGAGTGCTGGCGTATCTGGTAACGCAGCGGACGACGGAGATCGGAGTGCGAATTGCTCTGGGCGCGAACAGGGAACAAGTATTACGGCTTGTGCTGCTGGATGGGCTTCGTCCAGCATTGCTGGGTGTGGCTTTTGGCATTGCAGGGAGCATAGGTGTGGTGCAGCTGATCCGATCGGTGCTTTATGGGACTAGCCCGCTGGATGTCTCAGTGTTTGTGCTGGTTTGTTTGATGCTGCTTCTGGTTGCTGTGTTCGCGTGCGCTTTGCCGGCGTGGAGGGCGTCGCGAATGGATCCGATGCAGGCTTTAAGAACAGAGTAAGGGCTGGGCCTATGAAACGAAAGATGGAGTGCCGAAAATACGTCTGTCTTTCGCCATAAGAAAATCGCCCCGGCAGGAAACCGGGGCGGATAAGCAACAACGCAGATGATTTTGTTTATTTTTAGAACTCGTTCCAGAGGAACTGATTGTAGACCTCGTGGTGGAACTGGACTTCCGCGGGCTTGACGAAGGTCCCGAGCAGGCGCGGGCAGCGATCAGCTGATGCTTGCTTGAGATCGGCATAGCGTGCCTTGACGTCTTCGCCGAGCAGCTTCGTGGTCCAGGTGGCGTTGCGGAAGTTGTCGATGGCGGTGTAGACGTTGTCAGGCAGGTAGCGCTGCGCCTGGCGTAGGTTCTTAATGGTCGCGGTTTCACCGTCGATGCCCGATTTGAAGATGGAGTAAAGCACCAGGTACGGGTTCGCATCCGGAGCGACCGAGCGCACTTCAACGCGCATGCTCTTCTCGTTGCCGATGGGGATGCGCACCATGGAACCGCGATCGGTGGCTGAAGCCTTCAGCTGGTTCGGAGCTTCGAAGTGCGGATCGAGGCGGCGGTAGGAGTTGACACTCGAATTGAGCAGCAGGCAGATATCATTGCCATGCGTCAGGATGCGGTCGACGAAGTCCCAGCCTGGTTTGGATAGCTTCTCTTCGCCCTTGGGATCCCAGAAAAGGTTTTTGCCGTTCTTGCTGATGGAGACGTTGGTGTGCATGCCGCTGCCGTTGACGCCAACGACTGGTTTCGGCAGAAAGGAGGCCGTCATACCCAGGTTGGTTGCGACCTGGCGACAGATCAGTTTGTAGAGCTGGATCTGGTCAGCGGCGCCGAGAACTTCGCCATATCCATAGTTGATCTCAAATTGCGAGGGGGCAACTTCGGGGTGGTCCTTTTCATTTTCGAAGCCCATGGCGCGCAGCACTTCGGCAGTCGTGTCGATGAAGGCGCGAAGGGGGTCGCCGGGCAGCGAGTGGTAGTAGCCGCCGGTGTTTACGTATTCGAATTTTCCGGTTGCAGGGAAGCGCTTTTCCGCGTCGGTTCCAGCGAAAATGAAACCCTCGATTTCATTGGCGGCATTCAGCGTGTAGCCGTGCTTCTTGTGCAGGTCTTCAGCGAAGCCTTTCAGAAGGCCGCGCACGTCGGCGGCATAGGGTGCTCCGCCCTTGTCGATGACGTCGCCAAAGACGAGCACTTTGCCAGGGCCAAAGAAATCTGCCGGGACCCAGTAGAACGAGCCCCAGTCAATGCCGAGGCGGAGATCGCTCTCGCGCTGCGCGGTAAAGCCGCGAATGGAGGAGCCGTCAAAGGTAAGGTTGTCATAGCTCTTGATAAGGAACTTCTTATCGTAGTCGAGCATGTGCAGGCGGCCTTCAAGGTCGCTGAACAGCACGGTGACAGCTTTGATTTCCTTAGTATCGGTGAGGTACTTGAGACGTTCTTCCTGAATCTTTCCGGGTGCTACGCGGCTCTTGCGCTGTTCTTTGGCTTTGAGGTTTTTCTCTTCGAGCTCTGCGTATGAGAGCGACAGGAAATTACGAAATTCGTTGGACATGCATCTCCTCTGGATGGGTTCAACCAAAGCCCACCGTGGCTTGACGGGCAAGCTCGACCTGGCTCGTTGTTTTTCTCTGCCAATTAGGGTATCGCGTGCGATATAAACAATGCTCGCATATCAGAAAAAGTAATCACGACAATAGAAATTAGTTATTAAAAAATAAAGGTCGCATACCCATTGTATGCGACCTGGTATGCATGCTTTGCCACAATGTTAAAGCTGAGGCTGCGGCGCTGGGGTAACCGTCCTGGTATTTGTCACCTGGCCATTGGAGACTGTGCGTTGATCGGTATATTTGGCTCCATTGGGGCCGACGGCTGTCTTCGAACTGGTCAGCTGTCCCGGCTGGACGGTGCGCTGAGACGTATAGGTTCCTCCAGCAGCGCCGTTGACGGTGCGGCTATCCGAGTACTGACTGTTGCTCGCATTTCGCTGGTTGGTATAGGTCCCGCCATTTGCGCCGTTTACTGTGCGTGTATCCGAATACTGGCCATTGCCGGCAGTCCGTTGGTTAGTATAGGTCCCGCCATTCGGTCCGGTGATTGTTCTTGAGCTGTCCAGCTGGCCATTCTGCACTGTTTTTTGCGACGTAAGAGTCCCTCCGTTAGGGCCGGTTGCGGTGCGGGAGTCTGAGTACTGGCCGGAAGAGACATTCCGTTGATTTGAGTAAGTTCCGCCATTTGCACCAGTTGCATTCCGCGTACTGGAGAATTGCCCATTGCCGCGAGTCTGGGTTACGGAACGAGTGCCACGAGGCCCGGCGCTCCATCTGTGCCGGACTGCCTGGGCCGGCGCCAGACTGGTTCCGAGCATAAGGGCAGCGACAGCCAAACCAAATTTGTTTTTCAAAGTCATGATGTACTCCGTTGAAGAGAGTCACGGAACAAGCCGTGCATTGATTGGAACTCATTGCGCATGCTCAAGTCGCCATGACAAATGTAGGGATTTGTAAAGTCCGTCGATGCTTTTATCGCGGACAAATCTTTACATGCTGACTGGTCCTGCATAGCCCAAACTGAGAGTGGATGTAGCAGGGAAGCGATGAGGCAAATGATTCGATGTAAATGGTTCGTTCTGTTGACTGTCTGGTTGGCAGCTTTCTGTACCGTATGTGCGCAGCCTGCACAACCGAAGCAGCCCTTGCATGGGCCGGGGAGCAGTGAAACACGATCGCACTCGGTGATTTCTCTCAAAATTGCAGATGGAGGGAAAGGAGGATGGCTGTTTCTTCCATCTGATCCTGTGCCTGAGAAGGCGCCTGTCGTGATCTTCTGCCATGGATGGGGTGCGATCAATTCCAGAGGCTATCAGGCATGGATTGATCATCTCGTGATGCGAGGAAACATTGTTTTATGGCCGAATTATCAGGACAATCTGCGCACGCCCACCGCGCAGTTCCTGCCGAATGCGATTGCAGCGGTGAAGGCCGGGCTTGAATTGCTGCGCACGGAACATGCCGGTGTGCTTCCAGACACCGATCGCATGGCAGTGACGGGGCATTCAGCGGGTGGAATGGTGGCTGCAGGAATCGCGGCGAAGGCCACATCAGAAGGCCTGCCGCAAATAAGTGCCGTGATGCCTGTGGAGCCGGGGGACAGCCGCCGCGGTGGCATTGCCTCGGTGCCGCTGGCTGACTTGAGCAGTCTTCCACACGACACGCTGCTTTTAGTTCTGGTAGGCGAGGATGACACTTCGGTAGGAACTTTCGATGGCCAGCGGATCCTTCACGAATCAGTGCATGTGCCCGAGAGCAATAAGGCGCTTTTTATGCTGCACAGCGACGATCATGGTTCGCCTGCGCTGGTTGCGAACCATTTTGCTCCTTCAGCCACGCTCCCCGGTGACAGCCAGTCCGCCGAGCAGCCATTCAGATTTGCGATCAGCCGGAACTCGATGAATGCCGGCACGGTAGATGCCCTCGACTACATGGGAATATGGCGGCTACTGGATCAGCTGCTTGACGCTGCTTTTATGCATCCGCAGAACAGCGGCTTTTTTCTCGATCCCGGAGTTCTTTCTATGGGGTACTGGAGTGATGGAATTCCTATTAAGCCACTTACTCGTCTCCAGTAACAATCCGCAGCCTACTGCTGCGGATTGTTACGCTGTTGCATGCGCTCGCGAAACTGTTCGCGGTTTTCTTCTCTCATCTGCTCGTATGCCTGCTTCTGATCGCTGGTCAGCACGGCTTCAATCTTCTTGTCGCTATCGGACATGATCGATTTGGCCTTGCGAGCTTTCCGGAATCCTCTCCCTGAGTTGTCGGCCATCAGCGCCTTCATTTGTGACTGCCTGTCCGCGATGATGGGCGTGATTTTACTTTTCTGATCATCTGTCAGATTCAGTTTGCTGCTCATTCTGGCAACTACCTGCTCCGGAGTAGGCCAGCCTCCGGTTGTTTGAGGAGCAGAGGCATCCTGACTGGTTGAACTGCTTGTTGCGGATTGGCCCAAGGCAAGATACGAGCCCGGAATGGCGAAAGCTATAAAACATGCAATTAATAAGTGCTTCGATTTCATGTTTCCTCCTATCTCGAATCTAGGGCAGACTTAGCTGGAAAATCTCAGTGATATGTGTAAAGTTTTGTCGGAGACAAAGCACCTGCGCTTTCGGGTCGCGCATAATAGCTTTATATCCAGCTGATGCTCGATGACTTATGGTGTTTCTATGGATAGTTCCATCCTGCTGATAGATGACGACACAGAGCTTTGCGAGTCACTAACTCGCCTGTTGAAGATGGACCGCTTTGAAGTATCGTCTGCCCATAACATAGCTGGCGGCAACTTGGAGCTACGGTCGAAGCGATACGATCTTGTAGTTCTTGATGTCATGCTGCCGGATGGCGATGGGCGTGATCTGCTTGCGCAGATTCGCACACGCTCGGATGTCCCCGTGATCATGCTCACCGCAAAAGGCGATGCCGGCGACCGGATTGCCGGATTGGAGAATGGTGCAGATGATTACATCGCCAAGCCTTTTGTTCCAGGTGAGCTCGTTGCGCGCATTCGTGCTGTTCTGCGGCGACGTTTGGGAGGGAAGGCTGATGTTCTTATGGCAGGAGACCTGAGGATCGAGATTTCTTCGAGAAGGGTCTTTAAAGACGGTAATGAGGTAGCTCTTACGTCAGCTGAGTTCGATATTTTGCTCATGCTAGTTCGAAAGAGCGGTGAATGTGTGACGCGCGACGAACTCACTGAGCAGGTATTAGGTCGCGCGGTTGGCGTTGCTGATCGAGCTATCGACAATCACGTCAGCAGTCTGCGCCGAAAGCTCGGAGCTCAGACCGGAACTGCTGAAAGAATCCGCAGCATTCGCTACCTTGGCTACTGCTATACGGGATTTCCCCATGCGTAGCCTTTTTGTGCGTGTGTTCCTTGCCTTCTGGCTGGCTACGGTACTGGTGGTTGTAAGTCTGACTATCATCACTGCAGTAACGAATGCCCGGCCTCTCTCTCATCGATGGCTGACGCATTCGCTCGATCTCTATGCAGAGACGGCCATCGATGCTTATGAACACGGTGGTGAAGCAAGGCTGAATGAATATCTGTCGGACATTCAAACCGATTCTCAGATTTCCGCCACGTTGCTTAGAGATGATGCCAATCTCTCGGGCATTCCTGTTCCGGGTGCTGCGGTAGACCTGCTGGCCCATGCCAGAAGCGCACAGCAATCAGAATTTTCCTTCAAATCTCCTTGGCTCGGCGTTGTGCGGAAGGTGAGGGACGGAAATACTTACTTTTTCGTGGCGCAGGTGCAGCCGGCAAGAGTGTTTGGCAACTTTGGCGATCCGGACAAACGTCCCGTTCGACTGATCGTTGCCTTTGTAATTTCTGTAGTCATCTGCAGCCTGCTTGCACGCAGTATCACGAGGCCGATTCGCAGCCTTCAGAGTGCAGCGATGGATATTGCGGGCGGGGACCTTACCGCACGCGTATCACCGGCTCTGGCTGGTCGGCACGATGAAATCGCTCTTCTGGCTCGTGACTTCGACCGCATGGCAGAGCGTGTGCAGCTTCTGCTTGACCAGCAGAAGCTGCTGTTGCGGGACATCTCCCATGAACTGCGGTCTCCTCTCTCCAGGCTTAGTGTTTCTGCTGAATTAGTACGGCGCGGCGACCTCAGTGCGGTGACGAGGATGCAATCTGATATCAACGTGCTGGAAAAAATGATCTCTGACCTGCTGACGCTTGCACGGATTGATTCCTCAGATAAGTATTCGCGGCGAGAGCCTGTTCACATTGGTCGACTGGTGCAACGCATTGTTAAGGACGCATCCTTCGAGGGCGTCACGGAAAACAAGACAGTCGTGAAGACAGGAGTCTTTGACCGTTATGTACTGGGCGATGCGGGATTGCTGCATAGCTGTATTGAGAATGTTGTCCGGAACGCCTTGAAGCATACGCCTGCCGGGGGTATCGTGGAGGTCAATCTCGCCGACATTCCCATCAATGGAAATCAAACACTCGCGATCACCACGACGGATGAAGGCAATGGCGTTCCGGAAAATGCGATCGAACAAATCTTCGACCCGTTTTTCCGGGTTTCCTCCCCGGATTCTCACAAGCAGGGCGGAGCTGGACTTGGTTTGTCGATCAGCAAAAGAATCGCAGTTCTATATGGCGGAAGCATCATTGCCCAGAACCTGTCCGGCAGCGGCCTTCAGGTTCAAATCCGTCTTCCTGCAGCTACCGCCGTAAACCAGACAGAGATGCCTGCCCGATTCCCGTCGTAAGCTCATTTCTTCTCGCCATGTAGATATTTCTTGTCGATTACGGCCTCTCTTGCGATACTTTCTTTCAAATTTCACAAACCTAAATTGCTGGTCATCAGGGCTGATTTTCCTAAGGAAGGTATCCGAATGCATAGATGGGCGAAGTGTCTGGTGGTGCTATGTTTGTGCGTTTTTTCTGCGGTACTGATGGGCGAGAAGAACGATCACGGGAACAGTGATCAGAATATGGATCCTGATTATGCGGCTGCAGTGAAAGAGTGGACGACTCGTCCGGAATTTATGAGCCCTCTGGTGGATCACCTTCCGGCTTCATCGACTGTGCCTTCTCCCAAAGCCATTCTTGGCTACTACATCGGGGCTCCCAAAAAGCTGACGTATTATGCGGATATTTCGCGGTACTATCACGCGCTGGCTGAGAAATCTCCGCGTGTGAAGGTAATCGATATCGGCAAGACGGAAGAAGGCCGCGAGAACATGATCATCTTCGTCGGTTCTGAGGATTCGATCAAAAATCTGGAGACGAACCGCAAAAACCTGGCACGCCTGGCAGATCCGCGCGGGCTGACCGATGAAGAAGCTCACCAGATCATCGCACAAACCAAGCCCATCTATACATTGATGGGCGGTCTGCACAGCGCCGAGCTGGGGCCGCCTGAAATGCTGATGGAACTGGCGTATCGATTAGCGACTGAAGATACCCCGCTGATCAAGAAGATTCGCGATGAAGTGATTGTCGCGATTTATCCAGTGGCTGATCCCGATGGCCGTGACCGCAATATCGACTGGTATTACCGCTACATGGTCGACCGCACAGATACGAACGGTTCGTTTGAGGGCGGTGTTCCGTACTGGGGCAAATATTTCAAGCACGATGACAATCGCGATATCAACTACGCAGGCCTGGCTAACCAGAACTATTTGAAGTGGTATCTCGAATATCATCCGCCGATCATTCACGAGTTGCATGAATCGATTGCCTTCATGTACACGTACAGCGGCAACGCACCGCAGAACACGAACTTCGATCCGATTCTGTGGGGCGAGCTGCCATGGTTTTCGAACTTCGAAGTAGCGCAGATGGCGAAGTATGGAATGCCGGGCGTGTGGACCCACGGCTTCATGGATGGCTGGTCGCCCGGATACGTCGGCATCATGTCCGCCAATCACAACGGCATGATGCGCATGTATGAGATTTTTGGCAATGGTGGCGCGACCACGATGAAGCGCACTTTTTCCAGGCCCGATCCCGCGGTTAAAGGCGGTATGGCGGCAGGTGGAGATGTCACCAAAAGAGAATGGTTTCGGCCGCTGCCTCCATATAAGGAAGTGATGTGGTCGATGCGGAACAATACCAACTATTCGGAAACCGGGGTGCTTACCGGGTTGCAGCTTACGGCTGCGTTTCCGCAGGTCATCCTCGAGAACTTCTACACGAAGAGCAAGAACTCCATCCATGTGGGCGAGACGGAAGCGCCTTATGCTTTTGTAATTCCGGGCGATCAGGTTGACATGACCAAGGTCAGCTTTGTGATTCATGAGCTGCACGAACAGGGAATTGAAGTCGGGCACGCAACCGGTGAGATCAAGCTGAAAGACGTTACATATCCGGCAGGGTCATTTGTCATTAAGCTGAATCAGCCTTATGGGCGTCTGGCCAAGACACTGCTCGATGTTCAGGTTGATCCTGATCCGGAGCTTTCTACCTATGATGACAGCGGTTGGACCATGGGCATGATGACGCATACGATCATCAAGCCTGTGAGCGATGCCGCCATTCTAAAAACTGCTGTGACGCCTGTCGATGAGTTCAACCCAACCGGCAAGGTGGACTCGGCGAAAAGAGCAGTGGCTTATGCGGTTCTCGACCATGGTTCGCCGAACATGATCACGCTGCGTTACGCGCTGAAAGATGTCAAGCTGAAGGTTGCTGAGACTTCATTCCAGCAGGGCAGCGTTACTGTTCCGGCCGGGTCTTTTCTTGTGCCGGCTTCGGCCTTTGATCAGCTGAAGGCAGCTGCAGTACCCCTTGGCCTCGATACTGTTGCGCTTGCTACAGAACCAAAAGTTGCCAGCCATGATGCGGGGCTGCCTCGTATCGCTGTATACAGCACATGGGGAGCTACGCAGAATGTTGGCTGGGTGCGATACACATTTGAACAATACAAAGTTCCTTACGACCTGATTTTCAAGGAGCAGGTAGTGAAGGGAAATCTGAAGGGAAGCTACGATGTCATCGTGATTCCTGACCAGACACGCACGGCTAAGCAACTGGTCGATGATATCCCCAGGAGCAAGACTCCGCTGGCTTACACCAAGACGGCGCAGTTCAAGTTCCTCGGAGATTACGGAAGCTCAGATGACATTACCGGAGGCATGAGCATGCAGGGCATTGTCGAACTGCATAAATTCGTCGACGAAGGTGGCCTGATGGTCACGCTGGGAAGTTCCAGCGCCTTCCCGCCCGGTTATGGAATTACTCCGCAGGTTGACTCTGGTACGACGACGCCAAGGTTCTATGGGCCCGGTCCTATTGTTTCGGTGGAGATCACCAGGCCCAACAGCCCCATCTTTTATGGATACACGGACAAGACCATGCCTGTGCGCTGGGCCAATGGTCCGCTGTTCCGCCTGGAGGAGACAGTCAACAAGCAGAATGTGCTTATGCGCTATCCGGGAGGAAAAGAGAACGTGCTCAGCGGACTGATGCGCGAACCGGATGAGATCAAGGGCCGTGCCGCTCTGGTTACGCTGCCTGTCGGTCAGGGCGAGGTTGTGATGTTCACGACAAATCCCATCTGGAGATGGCAGAACCTGGGAGAGTATAAGCTCGTCTTCAATACCCTCATCAATTACAAAAACCTGCAATAAGCAGGGCTGGGTTGCCTGGACGAGATGATGAGGTGTCGATCGTCCAGGCGCATGATTGTCATTGGATTTGCTGCAACCTGGCTTTTATGCCCGATGCATACTCACGCCATTATTGCTTGTGGTCGGATTGCGGGAAATATTTCGTTTTTCCTCAGACTTACTGTGAGTCGATCTTGAACACCAGACACGACTTTGTCTGTTACAATTTGATTGTTGAGCATTGAACGGAATGTTCTGAGCACAGCAAGGGGACGTAGCTCAGTTGGTTAGAGCGCTGCCCTGTCACGGCAGAGGTCGCGGGTTCGAGCCCCGTCGTCCCCGCCAGATAACAAAGGACTTAAGTCCGATCTGGCATCGAAAACGAGAGAACAAAAAAAGAACAGTCATCACTCTATAGGGCTTCTCTCGGTGTGACAAGAGAAAAAATTCAGACGAAAAAGGCTCCCGAAACCGGGAGCCTTTTTCTTGCGTATAGCTAAGGGCGGTCAGCCAGCTTTGCGAGCAGGGACGACGAAGAGACCGGAGACGTGACTCAGAGCCGAGCGCTTATCATCTCGGTCGGCGTGCTGATAGACCTGCGTCATCCTTGCATTGGCGTGCCGTAGCAATTCCTGAACGACCTTGATGTCTTCGCCGCTGCGGCCAAGCAACGTAGCAAGTGAGTGGCGGAAGGTGTGCCAGCCGATGTGTTTCGTGACTCCGGCCTTTGCGGCTGCCGGACGAACATAATCGGTGAGCATCGGGTCGAACCAATACGGCTGTTTCCCATCAGTGAACGGCGACGCGAAGACCCAGTCTTCATCACGAGGATAAGGCGTTTTCGTGCGCCAGTCCTGAAGAACCTCAGCCAACTCCGGCAGCATAGGGATGCCTTTGCGCGACGCCTCCGTTTTCATTTTGGTCTCACACTTGCCTACCTTGCCACGGCGCAAGTTGAACCAGAGACGTTCGAAATCGAGGTCCGCCCATTTGAGTCCACGCATTTCGGAGCGCCGCAATGCAGTGGCAGCGGCAGTCTTGACCATCACCGTGACCACCGGCACTTGCAGATGATCCAGGACGGAGAGCATCTCAGCGACCGTGAGCACGTCGGGCTCGCGCAGCCGCTTGGCACTCTGACGCACTGTTTTTATCGGATTCTCGCCCTTATACAACTCGTGGCGAATGCAATGGCTGAACAGGGAGGAGAGATGATTCCGGACTTTGGCGCGAGTGCCGGGCGCGAGATCGGTCATGCTGCGAAGCCATTTTTCAACCGCAACCGGCTTGACTTCGTCGAGCGGAGTGTTCCCCCAATCGGGGATAATTCTGCCCTTGAAGTAATCCAAGTAATTTTGGATGGTCGTAGGCGAGCGATCAACATCGGGGTCGCGCAATTCGTGCAACTGGAAATGACCCCAGGCGTCCCGGACGGTCATCTTTCCGGCCCGTTCCCGCGCGACGTTTACGGACGCACGGAAATTGTCATTGGCACGCTTCGCGTCTGCGACGGTTGGATAGTCCTGGATGGTGCCGATGGTGCGGGCGCGGTGTTTTCGATTTTCGTCGCGATAGCGAAACACCCAAACATCCGGCCCTTTGGCGCGGTGGATGCGGGTGATGGTTCCTTCTTGATAGCGAGTGCTGGACATGCTTTCTCTCCATCACTCGACGGGCTGGCATGTCGACTCTACCTGAGACTCCGCCCAGGCTGCAAGATCAGTCCGGCGAAACCTCCAATGCTTACCGAGGCGAAGGGCAGGAAGCTGACCAGTCCGGGCCATCTTGATTGTGGTCTTCTCATGGATGCCAAGGTAGGAAGCGGCATCACGAGGATGCCAGAGGCGTTCAAAGGGAAGTTCGGATCGCGTCATACTCATGGGGGTTAATACCCCCGGAGGCCGGTTTTCCCGGTTTATTGGCCGAAATAGGGCGGCGCAGACCGCTCCACACACATCCAATCCCCGATGAACCGCGCACAGATCGACAAACTCGCATGGCAGTCCATTCACGAGCGACCGCCGCGTCCCGTTGCGGAAAGCGGGGGATGGCGTGCGCTGGACTATCGGGATCTGGAGCGCCGGTTGCAGGACGGTGCCGAGTTCGAGGACGCATGGAGCGACTTCCTGCACGCTTTCTACGAGTATAAGGACGCCTCGGCGTTCCTCTATCCGTCTCCCACATCTCTGAGCCCTGAATGGCAGGCGCTGCTGGCAGGCGCAGCGGAGTGGTTGAGCGCGGAGTTCGGGCTACCACACCCGGCATGGACGGACGCTCCGCAGTACTTCCTGCCCAGACCCTGGGACCCGGTGGAAGAGCTGGGGCTCGATATGTCCGAATTCGTTCAGGAAAAGCTGGCGCGGAGTCCGGAAGCCTTCCGGAAAAGGAATATCGCCTTCCTGAGCCGCAACCTAATCGCGCTTTAGCATTTTCCTCCTGCACGGCGAGGTAGGATGATGGAGACACCATGAAGGACCCCCACGGTCCGTCCTCCAGATTCAAGAGATTCAAGGTATCGGTCAGCTAGGGTCTGCTGAAGTGCAGCGTCCATAATCAAGCATTGTAAGGCCGTCTGAGGCATTGTCCGGCATCCGCAAAAGGACTATGCTCATCTAGCGGAAGTGAAGGAAGTAATTCATGGCTAACTGGAAGAACATCGCGCTGGCATTTCTGGACGGTTTCGCTCCTTTAGACGATCTGTTCCAGCGGGCAGTCCGCCCGGGGTCTCGGGTGGATCTCATCAAGCCAGCGGAACAGTGGCCCATTCCCAAAGGCTACGTCAACGCCAAGGATGCGAAGAAGGGCGTCACAATATTGCGCCAATGAGTCTAGTAGCTATATGGCGCATGACTGGGGAGCCGCTGCGAGTTCTTATGCGTTCAGAACTCGATATCACATTCCAGGTGAATGGTATCCTGACAGCGAATAAGTAGGCCCGGAGGAGCTGCATACTCCCCTGGGGCAGCGAGCACTACTTGTTCAGCAGCACATCGGATGAGAATTGCTAAGGCCCCGCCGACTGCCGATATCAGTCGGCGGGGTCGCCATTTAGGAGATGCACCTGACGCCGAGCATGCGAAGGGCTAGGACTCGCTCATTGTAGCTTCGGGACCAAAAAAGAGCTTTACGAATTCAAGCGCGACTTCATCACTCTCATCGCCTGAGTCAGCGATCTCGGTCATTCGGTTCCAGCGCTGTTCAGCATCGAGCGCGGCCACCTTGGCCGTCAAATTGGCAGAATCCTTCAAGTCATGAAACATCACTTGCCAGTTGGATAGCAGCCCTTTTTACCCCCGTGGAACGGATCATGCCACAGGAGACGCAAGACGCGACCATCTCGGACGCCATAGAGACGTAACGTGTTGTTGATCCTGAGAGAGAAGAGAGACTCATAGTCATCCAGCTTGAGTTCTCTCAACCGCTCCTGTGCCGCTTTATTGAAGCCTGTCACGGAGAGAGAATGATGGTTCGTGCCCTGTCTTCTTCCACCAGCCTGCTGTTTCAGAGTGGCCCAGGTTAGACCTTCAAACGCAACAAGATGTTTAAGAATGTCTCTCCACTGGGGAGCTTTCAACTTATTCCAGCCCCAATCATCATGTTCCTTGTCGAGAGCATGAAAATGCCAAGCTATTGTTTGCTTCTCATAAGAATTGGGGTCGCCCCCCATCTTGATTGTCTGCTCTGGATCGCCCCCGGTTTTTATCTTTCGATCATCAGGAGCAGTCTTGAATTTAGGTTGGCGCTGTTCTGCGGGAACGGGCATTAGAGGCTTGCGTAATACTCTAAGATCGACTCATTTGTGATGACGCTGTTTCCTCTTTCGCCAGCCGCCAGACCTTCTCTCGCGGTTAGCCACGGCGTTTCCATGTGAGTAAGGTTGCTCAACCACTGCGGGTCTTTCTCCCCATAGAAACCGAGTACCTTATCAACCACATCCTGTTGGTCAGCAGAAAGGCGCTCAGGCTCCCCCTGAAAGAATCCTTTGGACAGACGGAAGTGTCCCCGATGCCTAGCATAGAGAGAGGGTACAACAGGACCATTAGCCCACGCCTCGATCCTGTCTGTAAACAACTCTTTCTCTGTCCAAACGAGAGACCACACCTGCGAGTAGTAGACGAGCTTCTGCAGCTTCATAGCAGACATTGGACCTAATTTGCGCAGAATGTAGTCTGCAAGATCAATCACACGCGCTCGCATGACCGCACCCCTCTCCTGTTACCGAATAGCACAATATACAGGACGGCAACCGTCTCCGGAAAGTTGGCCTGTTCGGTAGATTCCCTCTTATTCGATTTTGACACATTTTGCTCTGATTCTTTCTTTTGAATTTCTGTGCAGGACCAGAACAGCCCATATTGGGTCAACCGGTCCCTCATAAAAAGCACATAGTCTGGTTTTTGACGTTGTTGCGAAAATTAAGCGGCTTCAACATCCGTGTCCGAGTCTTCCGCCAACTCCCAGCGATACTCCAAGAAGTATGCAACCGGATCGTCGGCCCTCTTCAGTTCCCCCACCAATTCGTCATCAGCAACGAAGCGGATGGCCTGTTGTACTTCATCCTCATCGACCCAGCTATGGATCGTGTTGGGATCAATGAGCTGATCGGCTGCAAGAGCCTGAGTGATAATCAGCGCCAGCTTAGCGCGTGGAGTCATATCGACGCCGAAGCGGATGTCGCCATTCTCCGCCGTCTCCGTAGTCACATCGATCAGATGATCGCCGAGCAAACGCTTGACGAAGTCGGGAAACTCTACATGGCTCGGACAGCCTACCGGATACGAGTCCATACCCTCTCCTCGTGCCTGAGATGTGAGCTCCGAGCGCATTTCAGCCTCGAACAATGGCTGAAAATCACGATTCCATCCATCAAAGTATGACGTAAGGAACCCTCCGAGCCTATTCGAATTCTTAATCTTCCTGTTGAGGATCGGGGCATGAATCGCCCAGTGGAGCACGGAGCCTACACGACCCACATATCCGGCCTTACGCACCAGGGTCTCCACGCACGAAGCCATAATCCTGTCGGCGTCAGCCTCTTTATAGGTAGGATGATCGGGGAATTCTTTCTTCAGCACCTTGAGGATATGCTCGAAGTCCGCCTGTTCTTCTGCGGAGCGCTTTGCCGGAAACTCTGTGTCGACGGTCTCAGGTCCAATCGCATCTGTAATTACAGGAGGAGCGAAGGGGCTTACAGGCTCCGCTGCTTTCCGCTCTGCCTTGATATTCCGGGCGACCTCCCTGACTTTGGCCACATTCAGGTACCAGACATTTGAGTGATTTGGCCTAAGCTTGCGTGAGATCAGATCAGCGGCTTCCAACTTCGCTGCCGCCCTCTGGAGCGTCTTGATGTCGAGGCCAGTATCCTCAGAGAGAGTCTCGTATCCTACGAAGGTCGAATAGTCCTTACACTGGTCCGCACGCAATGCGAGGTGATAGTAGAGAGTCTGTTCGGCTTTTCTGAAAAGGCCGGAATCGCGGGCATCCCGCAGGATGTCCAGTGTCGTGAGTGTGTCCTTCATCGCAACCTCTATGAGGGGTCAATACCGGACCGCGCCGGATTTACCCCGTTTATCGAGGAAAAAAATATCCTCGATATAGAGGTCCGTAGTCAAGAAGTTCTCCGTTACTGGAATTTTTGTCTTTCGTGTGCGGGTGTTTCAGGACAGATTTTCTAGCGTGACCGGGTTTGGGCTAATGTTTTTTCCGTATTAAGGACAAAATTTCCTTGAATCGGGATAAAACCGTCCGCCGTATCAGCCTTCCTCAGCCTTTAGCCAGCCTCCTATCAGCTCTTTAAGAGCTTCCTATCAGCCTCCAGCAAAACGACTCCGAAGATAAGGACAGGATGAGCGCTCTCATAGCGCTCTTAGAGGACAGGACAGGATAAAAGCAAAAGCAGAACAGCGGGATATCAATGCCTGTCCAACTCAGCCCAGAAAGGGCTCCCAAGATTCCGCCGCCGCGCCGCTGGTCGTCGCTTGTGCGCAGCAGCAACACAGTCTACCCGGAAACTTTTCGTATTGACAAGTTTTCAAAATGAAAAGATAATTAGTTAATGCACGTGGTGACCCTGAAGCACCTGAATGAAGCGTCTGCCAGATATCAGGATGCCGCCAAAGAAATAGCTGCCTGGTACGAGATCGTAAAGACGGTTCGCTGGACGAGCTTCGTGGAGGTCAGACAGACGTTCCCGGATGCGGACGACGTTGACGGATATGTGATCTTCAATATAAGGCACAACCGGTATCGTCTGGTAACAATCATCCATTACGCTAAAGAGCGTAACGGCAAGCCCACGATGGGCCACATCTATATTAGGTCGTTCCTGACACATAAGGAATACGACAACAAAGCCAACTGGGACAAGGAGTACGGAACATGAGCACAGTCCTCGCAAACCCTGCAGAAATGATTCATCGCGGTGCTCCTCACCTTATCCACTCCGATGAAGAGCTTGAAGAATACACCAAGGCGCTATTCGAGCTCACCGCTAAGGAAGAAACCACCCCCGATGAGGACGAAGCGATCGAGCTCCTCACTCTCCTGATCGAGCGTTATGAGGCAGAGCGCTATCCGGTACCAGCGGCGGACCCAGTTACGGTTCTGGAATATCTGATGGAGATGCACGGGCTCAAACAAAAGGACCTAGTTCCTGAGTTCGGCGTGGAGAGCACTGTGTCGTTGGTGCTTTCAGGCAAGCGCGAAATGAATAAGGACCATATAGAGAAGTTGAGTCGCCGGTTCCATGTCTCACCAGCGGTCTTCTTCGCGATTGGTTCAGGGGCCTTACTCGGTGGATTCGCTACCGCCGGTTTGCTGCCCGTGTTGACAGGAGGTCTTGTCGCCTCTAGACAGAAATCAAAGTAATTCAGACATCTTGACTATGGACCGCTAGGTAGAGCCCGAATCAATCGGCTCCCCGGAGGTCCATCCATCATGTCTGTCTCACCCCGCCGCAAAGCTCCCAAGCCCATCGTCCTCACTGTGCCCAGTCTGCCCGTATCCCCCAAAACCAAGTTCGTCTTTGGCGGCCCTGACGACGTAGACTCGCCCTTGCGCCGCGCCTACGCCGCCGCCCGCCTCTGCCGCACCGCCAAGCTCTCTGACTGGGAAGCTGGCTGGGTTGCCGGTGTCATGGACGCGACCGGCGCGGATTCCCTGACGCTGGATAAATGGTTCCCCACAGTTGATCGGCTCATCGCCGAAGTTCGCGATGAGCGGACCACGCTCGAAGCGGCAGGTCTCGATTGTGATGATCTGCAGGAACTGTCCAATTATGTGGAGGCGACCGGTCAGAAGGTGGTGATTCAGTGAGCCGCCGTCATCGCAGCCACCGGAAGAAGAAGACCTGGAACCGGGACATCCCCGATGCCGTGTTGCTCTGTCACTCAACAGCCAACGCCTTGAAGCGGGCCGAATCGCTCTGTCCGAATGTCGAGACACTCAACAAGTACGTCATGGGCGTACCCGAGGCCCAGGCGATCATCCACAGCTATCGGCTGCTCGCGCCGGTCATCGAGGTGCGGTCATGATGCCCCGCGCCGGTTATCTCATGCTTGCCGAGCAGACACGTCGGTTGCTCGCCGCCAAAACGCCTGAAGAACGCGATGCAATCCGGAGAGTGCTCCCCAAGCTTGCGATCCACTTCAGCGGCCTTACGGAGGAACAGCAGCGCATCGCAACACTCCGCTGCATCCATCCATCCTGCTTCGCCAGGCCCGAGATGCTGGGGATGGAATGCTTAGCGATCATCGCAGAGGTGCGCCGTGGCAACTAAGACACGAGGAGAAGCCCTCTGCGACCTCTACGCGCAGTACGCAGCCGGTGATGCGAGCCTTGATGCTCTGCTTACCGGTGTGCGCTCCTATGTTCTGCGTGAGACCGCTTCTGAAGATGTTAGTCAGATTGTGACACTGCGGGTGTGGCAGTATCTCGACAAGTATGATCCGTCCAAGGGTTCATTTGCGGGGTGGGTGAGGACAATCGCGCATAACTCGGCGGCCAAATGGCACCGCCAGGGCTGTGACGCCATGCACAGGACGGCATATCGCGAAGAGGACCACCTCGCCGACCTGACACCGGAGAGGGACGACATTATGTCCGAGCGCATGCGTCAGCTTATACGGGAGTGCCCTGTAGAGGCCGAATTGATCTCATTGATCGCCAGCGGAGTAAGCATAAAGGATGTAGCCCAGATTCTTGGTCTTA
This sequence comes from Acidobacterium sp. FHG110202_01, assembly GCF_059115305.1. Classification (NCBI taxonomy): domain Bacteria; kingdom Pseudomonadati; phylum Acidobacteriota; class Terriglobia; order Terriglobales; family Acidobacteriaceae; genus Acidobacterium; species Acidobacterium sp. FHG110202_01. Next base: position 236,785 of record NZ_JBZYWJ010000009.1, on the reverse strand, counting down.
AGCGCAGCCAAGCTGACTACGCAATACAAAAAGTGAAAAAATATTTCGTTCTCGATCGGAAAAAATCCGTGTAGGTGGGTATTGGCTTACAGACACACCTCAGCGCAGCGCATCTCTGGCGGGCTGATAATCCTCAGCCCGCTCCCGCCTCGCACAGGACATCCAATGGTCAAGCGCATTATCGACGCCGTCGCCGAAATCCCCGATCACGTGCAGGCGCTGCTCATCCTGGCTTGTGGAGCACTGCTCTCGATCACCCACCAGCATGACACCGGTCAGGCACTGATTGCTGCCGGACTAGCGATGTGGAAGGGCAAGCAGTAATTGCCGGTACGACCGAAGCGGCCATGTCGTAGAGCCGGATGTCCGCAACTAACCGATTCAGGTTACTGCGCCGAGCACACGCAGACAGTACGGAAACAGGCTGATCGATGGCGAGGTACAGCAGCTAGCAGAGGATATGACGCAGCGTGGCAGCGTGTAAGGCTCGCAGCACTGAGGCGTGACAAGTATCTGTGTCAGCATTGCCTCCTGAGAGATGGTAGAGCGATACCGGCTATCGATGTGGACCATGCTGTACCGATCAGCCAAGCACCAGAGCGCAGGCTCGACCTCGACAACCTGCAGAGCCTATGTCGATCATGCCATCAGCGTAAGACGGAAAGCGATGGGTCAAGGGGGTAGGGGGTCAAAATACCTACGACTTCGGCCCTTCCCAGACCACGCGCTGGGCAAATTTTTTTATCTGCAATTCAATAAACGCCGATTGTAATGCCGAAACCAAGATTATCGATCGACCAAGCGGAGATGCGAGGTTCTCTCGCTGCAAACGCTGGCCGGTTCGCCGACCGGAAGAAATCTCCGAAGACAGTCGGCGCGATCGGGAACCCACCAAAATATTTCGACGCTGCTTTGAAGAAGGTCTGGAAAGAGATTGCCTCCTCCATCCCTGCTGGTGTCGCCGGTAGCTCCGATCGACAAGTGATCGAGATGGCCAGTCGCCTTCTCCATCAGTTCCGGACTGACCCGTTGATGCAGGCATCTCGCATTGCGATCCTGATGCAACTGTTATCTCGCCTTGGACTTGATCCCCAGGCCCGTACACGCCTGCAAGTAGAGCAGCCGCCCGAGCAGAAGGCAGACCCGTTCGCCCAGTTTATGTCCAGCATCGGCGCAACAGATATGCACCTAGATGACATCAGCGACGACAAGCAGGCTAACGTATGCGCAGAGGACTCATAGTTACGCGAAAGCGATTGTAGACGGAAAAGTCCCCGCGTCGAAATGGATCAAGCTTGCGGCGGCTCGTCATCTTGCGGACCTGAAGAAGATCGATTCGCGCTGGCACTTCGATGCGGTCAAGGCGAACAACGTCTGCACCTTCATCGAGCAGCATCAGCTTCCATCGGGTGAGCCGTTCGTCCTGCAAGATTTTCAAGTCTGGCTCGTATCCAGCTTAGTTGCCTGGGTGGATGAAGCCGGACTCAGGAAGTACATCGAAGCGATCATCATGATCGCTAAGGGGAATGGTAAATCTCCCCTGATCGCAGCGCTCGGTCTCTGGTTCGCATTTTTTGATGGCGTACCGAATGCTGAAGTTTACTGCGGTGCGACAAACCTTCAGCAGGCACTCGAAGTATTCCGGCCTGCTCTGGGTTTTGTAGAGCAGCAGCCTGTATACAACCGGCTCGGCATTACGGCGCTGAAGAAGTCGATCTTCTCCAAGACCGGCGCTCGATTCCAGCCTGTCATCTCGAAGGGCAAGCATGGAGCCAGACCGTATCTGGCGATCCTGGACGAACTACACCAGGCGACCAGCAGTGATCTGTACGGGACATTTAAGACCGGCTGCAACAAGACGCCGAACTCATTACTGCTGACGATCTCGACAGCGGGCGTCGCGCACCTAGAGAACCCTTGCTACCAGTTGCAGCAACGGGCGCAGAAGATGCTCGACGGTTCGATGCCGGATGACCGGCTGTTTGGAGCGCTTTATTGCGCTGATGATTCCGTAGATTGGACTTCGGAAGAAGCGCTGCTCATGGCCAATCCCAATCTTGGGATCAGCAATGACGCAGAGAAAATTCGCATTGCCATTGCGGATGCTCAACGCAATCCAGCGCACCAGAACAACATCAAGGCGATGCACCTTAATATCTGGTCTACGGCTGCGTCCGCGTGGATGAACATGCAGGCGTGGCAGAAGTGTTATGACCCTGACCTCACGGATGAGTCAGTAAAAGACCTTCTATGTTGGCTTGGTTCCGACCTTGCCAGCAAGCTCGACCTGTCGGCTGCCATTCGGCTGCATCGCAGGGACATCGACGGCAAACCACATTATTACTGTTTCTGTCGGTGCTATCTCCCTGGAGAGCGCGTCAATGCGCCGGAGAATCAGCATTACCAGAAGTGGTCCAAGCAAGGTTTTCTAACTGCGACACCGGGCAGCAGCATTGATTACTCCGCGATCGAAGCGGACACGATTGCCGACATTGCTTCGTATCAAGCCCAGGAACTGGCTTATGACGCTCGTTACGCAGACCAATATGCGCAGCGAGTATCTGAGCAGACCGGCATCACTCGCGTAGAAGTTCCTCCGTCACCGGCTGTCCTCAGTCCGGCGATGAAGGAAGTTGAAGCTGCCATATATGACGGCAGGTTCCATCACGACGGACATCCTGTCCTGACCTGGTGCATGAGCAACGTTCTCACACGCGAGACCCCGGCAGGCAACTACACCATGCCGGACAAAGAGCGACCGGAAAACAAGATCGACGCGGCAATCGCGCTCTTCATCGCCATGAGTCGCGCCATGCTTGCACCGTCACAAGAAACACAAGACATAGGATTCCTCATCATCTAATGCCTCTATTCGACTCAGCGATCACGACACTCGGCTTGCAGCCGCCGGAGAAGCGCAGCGGGATGTTTGACGATCCTACGACTCCGCTTACAGCCGTCGCTGTCTGGAACGAGTTGGACGGAGGCCCGACCGCATCCGGCGAGCTCGTGAATGAGCGGACGGCGATGGCGATCAGCACGGTCTATACCTGCGTCACCACGCTCTCTGAGGCTGTCGCATCACTGCCGTGCAAGCTGTTCCGCCGACTCGACAAGGGACGGCAGGAAGCAACCGAACATTATCTGTACGATCTTTTGGCATACTCTCCCAACCCGGAGATGACGGCCTTCACATTCTGGTCCACGATGGTGGGCTGTTCTGCGCTGACAGGCAACGGGTACGCGCAGATTGTTCGCGATCCTGATGGCACCGTGAGTGCAATCTGGCCGCTGCATCCGCTCAAAACTGAGCCGATCCGCTTACCCGATGGGACTCTCGCATTCCGCACAAATGACGGGATGAAGGACGGCACCTATCGCATCATCTCTGCCAAGGATGTGCTTCACTTTCCGCTGTTCGCTTTGGACGGCATTAAGGGCGTTGGCCCTGTTCGTGCGGCGCGGGAATCATTCGCGCTGGCGAAGGCCGCTGAGAAATTTGGAGCCCGTTGGTTCGGTAATGGCGCTCATGCGCCCAGCATCCTTATCAACAAAGGCCCGAAGCCTGATCCGAAGGTCCAGAAGGAATTCAAGGAATCCTGGCAGCAGGCTTATGGTGGCTCGAACGCGAACAAGCAGGCGATCCTGTTTGGCGATTGGGACGTGAAGACAGTTGGCTTGTCCCCTGAAGACAGTCAGTTTCTTGCGACACGAAACTTCCAGCGTGCAGATATCGCAGCGATGTTTCATCTCCAGCCGCATCAAGTCGGCGATACATCGCGGCTTTCCAATGCCAATCACACGCAGGCCCAGCTTTCGTTTGTCACTGACACTCTGCGCCCGATCATTACACGCATAGAGTCCGAACTGAAGCGCAAGCTGCTCACCAACAGCACGAGCCTCTATGTCGAGTTCGACCTGTCAGAGAGACTGCGCGGTGATATCCAGACGCAGATGCAGTCGTATGCGCTCGGCAGACAGTGGGGCATTTTGACGGCTAATGAAGTCCGTGAAGATATGGGCCTCAATCCTGTTGGCCCTGAGGGAGATGTGCTCCTCGCCCCGGTCAACATGGCGAATGAGCAGCAGTTCCTGAAGGACAAGAACCTGATCCCGATGACGCAGCAGCCTGATCCGACAGAACAGCAGCAGGAAGATCCCCAGAACCCCAAGCCCCGGAAGAATTGATGAAACAAGAACGCCGATACAGCACACAGGAGTTCCGCGTCTCCCAGGATGAGATTCCGATCATCACCGGCTATGCAGCCGTGTTCGATTCTCCGTCGAATGACCTTGGATGGACGGAGGAAATCGATCCTCATGCCTTTGACGCGGTGATGGCGGCGAATCCTGACGTTCGCGCTCTCTTCAACCATCACCCAGACCACGTGCTTGGACGCACCACGGCGAACACGCTCCGCCTCAGCATCGATGCGCGTGGCCTGGCGTACAACGTTACGCCCCCGGATACCACGTTCGCCCGTGATCTTATCGTTTCGATGAAGCGCGGCGATATCAACCAGTCATCGTTTGCTTTCATTTGCAAGCGCGACCAGTGGACAGACAATCCAGACGGCTCCGTGACTCGCCGCATTCTGGAAATTGAAGAGCTCATCGATGTTTCGCCGGTCACGTTTGCTGCATACGATCAAGCGTCATCGGGAGTTCGCTCTCTGCCGGAGTCAATGCCGAAAGAAATGCGTTCGCGCTTTGAGACTCAGGCGGACGATGTCAGCGAGAAATCTCTCCGCGCCCTCACCGATCAATGCACCTGCACCTGCCCCTGCCCGCAGTGTTTCGCAGGCTCTTGCGGCATTTGCTCCGCCGATCCTCAGTGCCTCGGCGCAGAACGTTCATCTCAGCGCTCATCCGATTCCTGGCATGACGATGTTATGCTTCGTCTCCGTTTAGCCGAAGCTATCTAGGCTTTGCAGTACCCGGAGCCTCCCGGTTCCGGTTAATTCCAACTCCGGTCTTAACCGGAACCCCAAACAAATACGAGGAAACACCCAATGACCCTTCGCGAACTGAACGAGAAGCGCAATCGCTTGCTCGCAGAAGCCCGGCAGATGATGTCGGCGACCGAACTGACCACCGAGCAGCGCAGCAAGGTTGACACCATGCTGACTGATGCCAATGCCCTCCAGGCCGACATCACGCGCATCGAAGCGTGTGCCGAGTCAGAAGAGCGCAGCCTCCCCACCAACCGTCCTCCGCGCGAGGGCTTCGACTCTGAAGCTGCAGATAATCGCTCCCAGGAAGAGCGCAACCGTGCGACCAACGTTGCTCTCCGCTCCTATTTCCGTGGTGAGCGCTTTGAAGCCCGCGACTTGACCGTAGCTGCTGATGGCGGCGTAATGATCCCTGTCGCAGCCCTGCCGCCTGTCGTGGCGCAGCGTAGCGCTGGCTCGATCTATGACATCGTCGGCAAGCTCCGCACGAACTCCGGCGAAGACGTTCGCGTTCCCCTGTGGGATGATACGTCGAATGGTATGGTGCTCGACTCCGCCGCTATCGGCAACGGCACCGACCCCTCCGTAACTGGCGTGACTGTCAAGACAGACGGTCTGCGCACCGGCGATCCCCTCCTGGTCGACAACAAGCTCATCGCGGACCTGTCGTATGACCTCGTGTCGTATGTCAACCAGTCGCTGACCGAGCGCTACACCCGTGGCATCTCGCAGTACATCAACCAGGGCAACACCTCGAACTTTGTCGGCCTGACCGGTAATGTGCCTGCTCCTGTCACCACCGAAACGGTTGGTGCTCTGGGCTACGACGACTTCGTAGCGCTGATCGCGGCGCTCGACCCGGCCTACGCCGCAAACGCTGTGTTCGCCTTCAGCAACGCGACCCTCGGTCAGGTCCTGAAGATCAAGGACAGCGAGATGCGTCCGATCTTCATCCCCTACCTGGACGGTGCGACCTCTGGCTTCGCCGGTCAGATTCTGGGCTTCCCCGTGAAGATCAACCAGTATGCTCCGGCTGTTGCGACTGGCAATGTCCCGGTTCTGTTCGGTGATTTCCAGAAGGGCTATCTCCTGCGCGAAGTCAATCCCGGCCTGGTCATCAAGCAGTCGGCTCAGCGCTGGATCGAACTGAACCGCCTGGGCATCGTCGGCTTCGCTCGCGCTGGTGGCAATGTGACCCTCGCCAACAACACGACCTACTCGCCTATCCAGGGCCTGAAGGTTCAGTAACCCTCGGTCCCCGGAGCCTCATAACTCCGGGGACACTCACCCACAATGTCCAAGAAACGCCCCAAGTCCAAACCCAAGCCTCGGCCTGCAAAGCAGCAGCCCGTCTGGGTAATCCACTACGGAATCTATTAAGCTCCCATGCCACTTTCCTATCGCGAGTTGACGCAGCCCGCAGCCGAGCCGATCACGCTCGCCCAGGCGAAGTCACATCTGCGCGTGGACTTTAGCGACGATGATGCATACATCACCGCGCTCATTACAGCGGCGCGGCAGCACGTAGAGAAGATCACCAATCGAGCGATCTTCAACCGCCGTATGCTGCTCACGCTGGATTACTTTCCGTGGCCGGGATGGGGATCAACCACAGGATCGACGGCGCATGACTACTTCATGCACTGGTATTATCGCGGCCTGACGATTCGGCTCCCGAAGCCAGCGACGGTCAGCGTAGAGTCGCTTTCATATCTCGCAAACGATGGCGTGACCGTCATCACGATCGACCCAAAGAACTACATCGTAGACCTGACATCGGAGCCTGCGCGGATCGCACCGATTCCAGGCTACACGTGGCCATATCAGCAGAACTATATTCCCGGTCAGGTCAAGGTCAATTTCACTGCTGGAACCTATGAGTTGCCGGTCACTGAAACTTTCAGCGTACCCGCATCCGCTCCTTATACATACACGCTCCAGCAGGTAGACAAACTTGTCACCTTCAATGGCGTGACGAACGCAGAGGCTGAAGCTGTTACGTGCAGCAATGCGTCTGGTGCGCTGACTTTTGATGCCTCCCTTGAAGGCCAGATACTCACTGCTTCGTACACCGTCAACGCATGCCCGCAGACCATCATCTGGGCGATGTACCTGCTCATTAAGCACTGGTATGACAACCGCGAGGCCGCGTCGGCCAACAACCTTAAAGAGATTCCGCTTGGCGTTGCTGAACTACTCGCCGGTGAAGTCTTCGACACTTTCGACTGGTAGCGCCAATGCCGACACCGAATCTCAATCGACGCATCCAGGTGCAGCAGCAGACGACCAGTCAGGACTCATTCGGTCAGCAACAGCAGACCTGGAACACTGTCTATGAGTGCTGGTCCGAAATCGACGTGCAGCAGAGCCAGTTGATCTATGCTACCGCTGAGTTCGTGGAGAAGGTCACGCATCGCATCACGATTCGCTGGACGAAGAGCGTCATTTTCGCGTCGAACATGCGGGTTGTATTTATCGAGCCAGCCACCAACGTCACTCACACCTACAACATTGAGTCGATTTTGAATCCCAAGCAGGAGAACTTCTGGCTGACTTTCCTCTGCTATGAGCTCAACGGTGCGGAATGATCGAGCAGACTCTCTTTACTATCCTGAGTACGGCTCCGGCGATCACGACGCTGTGCGGCGCTCGCATTTATCCGCTTGTGCTGCCTACTGGCCCAACGCTCCCGGCGATCACCTACAAGCTAATCGCAGACATTCCTGATCCCTCTCTGGAGACCTCGACCGGACTTACTCGCAGTAGGTTTCAGCTTGAGGCTGTAGGAGCAACATATAACGACGCGGTGAATCTCCGCAAGGCAATCACTGATACGCTGCTGAATTCAAGCCTGTCATTCGGCGGCATCCAGAACATCAAGCAAATCAACAAGACAGACTACTTCGATCACGAAGCCCTGCAATACATGGCCATGATCGAGGTCTACATCTGGCACTGAAACCCCTTTCAAATCCAACTTTGCCCGGTCATCGGGCACACAGGAGCAATCATCTATGCCCACACCATCGTACATTCGCGGGTCCTTGGGAAAACTCGCCACTCTCTCCATCGGCGGAGCCACCGTTCCCGGCACTCCTTCGACTACTTACACGCCTGTCGGTGGCATCACCGATATCCAGGCTGCTGGAATGAAGCGCGGTACTGTGACCACGACTGATCTGTCATCAGACCTTGTGCGTCGTCTCGGCACCACGCTGGATTACCAGACTGTGACTTTCACGGTGAAGAATGCTTCGAGCGATGCCGGGCAGTCCGCCGTAACTGCGGCGGTAATCGCTGGCGACGCTAACGATTTCCAGGTTGTCTATACGGACCGTGATGCGCAGAAGACTGTAACTGTCTCCTTCTCGGCGATTGTTACCGAAGCCGGTGCGATCGATCTTGAAGAGGATAAGGTCAACACCTCGAAGGTCACGCTTGAGGTAGATGGTGCTTGGACGGTCACGTCGGCTGCCATCGGTAGCTAAGCAACTTCTGGGTGCAGGGTCGCTCCCTGCCTACTTGTCAGGCCGCACAACATCACAAGAGAAATCATCCCATGAGCAAACGTAAGATCACAGGCACACTTGCCGACCCCACCCTGCCTAAGACACCGATCAAGCTAGGCGGGACCGAATACAATCTCTGTTTTGACTTCGGCGCTCTTGCAGAAGCCGAGCAGGAACTCATCGCAGAAGGCCAACAGGTCAATTTGCTCGCGGCGCTGCCAGTCCTCAATCTCTCCAATGTTCGCGTGATCTTTGCGGCTGCGATTCGCAAGTTCCATTCCGAACTTTCATTTGAGGATGCTACCAAGCTCGTTACCCTGCAGACTGTTTATCCAATCGCAAGTGTGATTGCCGACGCCTGGAAGGCTGCTTTGCCTGACGTAGAGGTGGCACAGGGAAACGCCGAAGCGGCGGAGTAAAATTCGCCGCTAAACCACTGGGCCGTGAACAGCAATGGCTGCGCCTCTGGTCTATCGCCAGATATGACCTGCGCCTGACAGATGCTGAGTTCTACGCGCTGACTCCTCGCAAGCTCGACGCGCTCATCAAGCGTAAAGAGCATGAAACAGAGCACCAGGAGTTCATGGTCGCTCAGCTTACCGCTGTAACGGCCAACTTCTCCATGTGCCGCCCGAAGACTCCATACAAAGTCACCGACTTCATGCTGTCCTCGCTGGAGCGGCAGAAGCCGAAGCGTAAGCCCTCCCAGAAGAAGATCGTCAAAGCGCTCAATGTCATCTTCGGCGTGACGCACAAAGATTCCGATGCTTGAAATCAAAATCAAAGGATTGGAAGAGCTACTCTCCAATCTGAAAGCCACCCAGGCCAGCGCGATCAAACTCCGCGCGGCCAAAGCAGGCGGCTTGGTGCTGAAGAAAGCCGTCGAAGATGCTACGCCGGTATCCATCGACCAGCACTCCGCCGGATCAGATGCCTTGCCTCCGGGCTTCGCCAAAGCTGACGTTGTGCTCGCAACTGAGAAGGGCACAGCGAAAACAGACAGTCCCGCTGTGATCGTCAAGTATGGCAAGTATTCCGCTCACGTCATGAACTGGCAGGAATTTGGTTTCGTTCATACACGCAAGAGCGCGAAGACCGGGAAAGAAGAACGTGTCACAAAGAACGTCGGGCGCATTCGTGCTGCATTTGAGGCCTCGCAGCAGGAAATAGCTGACGCCATCCAGAAGCAACTAGAAGAAGACATAGTTAAAGCATTCAACGGTAAATAAGCTTGGCGAACAAACTCCAATTCGAAGTTTCGGTCAACGGCGCGAACGCCAGCGCCCAGGTTGACGCAATCAATCGCAAGCTGAAGCAGATGCAGAATGCTTACGATGGTGCGGGTAAGCATGGAGTCACCAGCGTCCAGGCCATCTCCGCGTCGCTGCGCCTCGCTGAGGGCAACTTCAATAACCTGCTTCGAGCAGGTGAGCGCTTCATCGCGCTGTCGCCCCAGCTATCTAATTTAGCCAAGCAAATTTTCCCGTTCGTCGGCGGTATCGCCGTAGCGTCGATCTTTGTCCGCATGGGCAAGGAAGCCTACGATTTCATCCAGACGGCGCGGCAGATTCCCAACGCAATTCAGTCGGGCTTCACAGCGATTGATACGAATGCGCAGTCAACGATTGCGAATCTCAATCTGCAGAACGCCAAGCTGGAAGAGCAGATTGCAATTCTCTCCGGGAAGGCTCCGGACACGCTTGCCACGCAGCTCGCTGCTGATACTGCCGCTGCCTGGGATCTTGTAAAGGCCATCTCTAAAGCCAACGAGGAAGTGTCCAAGCTGCTCCAGCAGAACAGCACTCACTGGTACACGCCTGGACAGCAGTCCACACAGGGACAGATAGGATCAATCAAGTCGTTTCAGGATGACCTCGACGAGCTCAGCCGCAAAAGAGCGCGTGCGGTGGCCATCAACGATCAAGGCTCAGTCACGTCTCTTGATAAGCAGATCGCAGACAAGTATGCGGCTGCTCACACCTGGGCGAACAATGATCTCGGAGAAGCGCAGGGCATTCAGGCGACTCGTATCTTTCATACGCCAGGGCAACTCCCTTATTGGCTCAATCCATTTGCTGCTCCTAACCAGTCGGCCAGAATCAAGACCGATCAGGGATTCCTACAGAACATCTCTGACCAGTTAGCGGATAATGCCGCAGCGGCCCGTAATAAGCAGGATGAGGCAACGGCAGACCGGTTACGCAGACAGCAGGAAGCGCAGCGTAAAGCCCAAGAGGCCGCGCGTCAGGCAGCCGAGGCTACCCGCAAGCAACAGGAAGCCATCATCAAGGCATGGCAGTCGCAGCTTGACAACCTGAAGGCTGTCGAAGATGTGGACACAGAGCGGGAAATCTCGTTCTGGGCGCAGCGTGTCGCCACGGCCAAAGCTGGCAGTCAGAGCTACCTCGCTGCCCTGGACAACGCCAATAAAGCGATTGCGAAAGTTCGCGAGGAGAATGTTCACTCGAATGCCGAGTTCGGAAAGACGGCTTCAGGGCCTGTTGGCATGGAACGCTTCGACCTCGGCAAAACGGATCAGGGTTACCTGCAAAACCAGGGAAGAGCCGCTGCCGATTTCATCAAGAACCTGAATGAAGGTGTGGCGTTACAGCGGCAGAACGCGGCTGCATTCGCAGAGGCATCTCTCCAGATGGCCGTGGCTACCGGGCAGATGTCCAGGCTCGATGCTGCCCAGGTGATAGCTCGTCTGCATGCGCAAGAATATGAGCAGACCCTTGGGCAGCTTCAGGATGCCCTGAAGTCTGTCGCTAGCGATCCAACGCTTTCGCCAATCGAGCGGCAGCAGCGGACTTCCGGCCTGAATAACCAGATCGCGGTGTTGAATGGCCAGCGACAGATTCAGGTCATGCAAGACCAGCAGACGATCAATGGCCAGACAATCGGCGGCGCGGCGCATCAGGCGCTCGATGAGATGGTGACGGAATGGCGGGACATGGCGACTCAGATTCGCCAGGTACTCACGCAGTCCATCACTTCTCTGAACGATCAGATCGCAAAAGCGGCCACGGGGCAGAAGACTAACTTCGGCGGGACATTCCAGGGCATCGGCCAGGGGCTCGTCAAGACAGGCTTACAGGGACTGGAAGGTTCGATCCTTCATCACTTCGGCTTCGGCGGCGGCAAGCCTGACGGGACGAAGCAAAATCCTCTGTATGTCCTCATGGCCGGTGCGGCTGGCTCAGTGACAGGCGTACTTGGCAGTCTCGCTGGCGATACATCCGACGATTCTGGTGACTCCGGCAACTCTGGCGGCGGAATCAAAGGATTCTTCGCATCGCTGCTTTCTGGCTTCCAGGGAGGCCGAGCGGGTGGCGGCGATGTTGTCGCTAATCGCCCTGTGCTCGTCGGCGAGAACGGTCCCGAGATCATGTGGCCGAATACAGCCGGAACCGTGATTCCGAACCATGCCATCGGTGGAGTCTCTCACACCTATCACATCGACGCTCGTGGTTCTTCTGATCCTGCCGGTGTAGAGGCAGCGGTCCGCCGCGCATTGCCACAGGCCGTCTCCGGCTCGATGCAAGCCCAACATCAACGCAGTATCCGCACACCGCAACACAAGTAACGCATGGCAAACATCGGAAACATCAATGGCTCTCCTCTGATTGCCATGCCTACTTCGCCTGCTCCTACGGATATCCAGTGGACAGCGAATGACACGGTTGCGGCGGCGAATAATCCTTTCACCGGCCAGCAGCAGATCCAGAACTGGCAGGCATCGTGGCTTTCAGCCACAGTGACGCTTCCTCCAATGAAGCGTAAGCAAGCGAATGCATGGATTGCTTTTCTGCTCGCCGCCCAGGGTCAAAGCAGCGTGTTCTATTTCGGCGATCCGGTCGGCACACCGCAAGGGTCAGCGTCGGGCACGCCTGTCACCCTCGGCTCGGTGCAGAGCGGCTACACGCTGAACACAACCGGATGGGCGGCAAACCAGAATAACGTCCTGGTCACAGGCGACTATCTCCAGATCGGATATCGTCTCTTTCGTTGTCTGGACACAGTGAACTCTGACTCCCAGGGCAATGCTTCATTCTCCATCTGGCCGCAGATTCGAGAGACGCCGCCAAACGGCACGCCGATCATCATCACCAATGCGAAGGGCCTGTTCCGACTCGCCTCTAACCAGCGGCAGTGGAGTGAGTCTTACCTGACCACTTATGGCGTCAGCTTCCAGATACGCGAGGCGCTCTGATGCCGCGCAATGCCACCACCGCCTATCTTCAGGCGCTCGCACAAAAAGTCCTCTATCCGGCGATCTTTATCGAGGCGAATTTTGTCAGCGGCCCGGTCTACATCTGGTCCGGCTATGGCAACATTGCCTGGAACAATCAGACATGGACCGGCATCGGTTCATTGCTCGACATATCGACAATCGAAGAGGGAAGCGATGTCCAGGCGCGTGGCTGCAATGTCACGCTCAGCGGCATCGACTCCAACCTGCTCGCCGGTGTGCTCAATGAATTCCAGGTCGGCCTGCCGGTCACGATCTACCTTGGCCTCTTCGACGGCAACAAGAACCTGATCCCTAATCCCGTGGTCAGCTTCGCTGGCCGCATGGATCAGCCGACGATCAGTGCAGATGAAAAGACAGCGACGATCACCGTCGCCTGTGAGTCCGTCCTGCTCGATATGAATGTGGCTATCCCGTATCGCTACACCAACCAGGATCAGCAACTGTTTTACCCAGGCGATCTCGGCTTCCAGTGGGTCAATGCAATCCAGAACATCCCGATCTATTGGGGACAGTCAGCAAATTCAGATGGCAACCCGTAAGCCTGATTGGGTCAATTACCTTGATTCCTACCTGCTCCGCAACAAAGACACGAGATTCAGTTACGACTCCTCGCTGGGCCTCGATTGCTGCACTCTTACTTTCGGAGCAATCGCAGTGCAAACAGAGCTCGATGTTGGAGCTCCGTTCAGGGGAAAGTACACCACCGAGCGCGGTTCACTGCGCGTCATTCACAACTACTGCGGCAGAGCTTCGCTTGAAGCTGGCGTCACTGCGCTTTTTGCTGAGCATGGATTCCATGAGGCCGTTCCTCTGATGGCGCATCGGGGCGATCCGGTCCTGCTCAAACACGATCAGGGCATCTCGCTCGGCATCATCGCCCTGGACGGCAGACACATCATTTCCATTTCTCATGGCGGCCTGATTCGGCTGCCTCTCAAACACGCAATTAAGGCTTGGCATCTTGAGTAAGGTAATTACAGATGTTGCGGTTGGCGCGGCTCTCATCGCAGCGGACTTCGCTCTTCCCGGCATGGGCATCGCGCTCAGCGCCTCGATGTCATCGATGCTCGCCTCTGCTGGCACCGGCTTCGTATTGCAGGGTATTGGCACACTGCTGTCTCAGCGGGCGAATGGTGTCCATACGACCAGCCGTAATCCGCTCCAGCCGTGGCAGATTGTATATGGCCGCACCAAGGTTGGCGGGACCATCGTGTACCAGGAAGAGGTTGCATCGAACAATCGCATCCTGCTTCTCGTGGTCGCGGTCGCCGCGCATCCATGCCAGCAGGTCGAACAAATCTGGTTCAACAACAAGAAGCTCCAGATGCGGCTGAACGGCCAATTTGCCGACGCATCGAATCCGAACGGTTTCTGGCAATCATTCACGCCTCCACAAGGCATCTGGAACATCGAGACCATCAGTCGCACGAATGATGTAGTTTCCGTCACTTTCGAGCAGACGGACAAGGGCATCTATTCGGGTTACAACGGCGAGACCATCTGGATTCGGGGCACTATAGACAGCCAGGGTGGCGATAGCCTCAACGGCTATTTCCCGGTTGTCCAGACCGGACCTAGTTCCTTCACCTATACTTGCGGCGGTCCACAAGGAGCAGGGCAGGCGAACACCGGCACACTCAAGTCAACATGGCCGGATTACGGCACAACTGTCACTGCTGGATACTATCTCGGTAATCAGACAGAAGCGTCCGGCATCATTCTCGGGAACACCGCTGGCTACTGGACCGAGGACTGCATCCTCAAAGGACGCACCTATGTCGCGCTGAAGCTTGAGTATGACTCCTCGATATACAACGGCCTGCCTGAAATCAGCTTCGTTGTGCAGGGAAAGAACGACATTTATGACTGCCGCACGAACACATACGGCTACACCGACAATGCTGCTCTCTGCATCGCGGACTACCTGCACAATCCCATCTGGGGCTTCAATGCTTCGTATGGTTCGCAGATTCCGACCGATGCGCTTATCAGTGCGGCGAATATCTGCAATGAGAAGGTCCCGCTCGCTCTAGGCGGGACGGAATCACGCTATTGCTGCGATGGTTCTTTCGACGTGTCGGTTAAGCGCGGCGATGTTCTTCAGAACCTGCTGACCTCATGCGCTGGCCGTCTTGTCTACTCGGGCGGGCAGTTCATCATCAACCCCGCAGCCTGGGTCCCGCCTTCGGCCTCGATCACGATCGGTGATGGCTCGACTGGCCCGAACATGCTTCTCAATTCTGACGGTCTGGTAGTCAACAGCTACAACAACCCGACAGGCGGCGGACGCCAGGGATATTTTCCAGATTCAGCGGGTACATCGGAGTCACAGTTCCTGTTCACGCTAGGCATGCTGAACGCTTACCAGGCGACGGGCAACGTCGAAGCCCTGTCATTGGCGAAACTCACTCTCTCGCCGATGGAGGAAGTCCTTTATCGTAACTATCCGGTGCCGCAGACAGTCACCGACACGGCGATCTATCCGCCCCATTGGCTCTTCAACGTCAAGCAGCCGTTCACATCGGCTGTGGTCCGCTATGAAGACGAGTTCACGTTCACCAACGGTGTTGCCACTGTGCCAGACACTTATGGCACAGTGCGCTATGTCTTCCAGGCGATGACGCCGGGCTACCAGCTTATTTACACAAGCCCATATTCACCGCCTAAGTCCGGCACCGCATATCCGGTTGCGAGCTATCAGTACGTCCAGGGACAGGGAACTGTCGTCACGCTACAGGACACCAGCTTCAATGGAACGCTCTGCGTCATCTACTCATGCTTATCCGGCCCGGCCATTCTGACCGGCCAGGACTTCGAAGCTTATCCCGATTGGCGGCCACTCGCGCAAGGCGAGATCGACTCCGCCTGCGACACCTATAACTGGGCGATGCGCTGCTTTGATGCGGCTGCCACAGTGATCGATCAGGTGTCGACATCGAGCGCACCCGTAGTGTCTTCAGGCTATGGACGGAGCCCATACGGCGTAAGCTACGGTGATCCTGTAGTCGAGAGCCCGACGACTAACAGCCAGTACCTCGCCATGCTGAACGCCACGAAGCAGCAAGCGGCTGTTGTGTATAAGGTCAACAACCAGCGGCAGTGGATCAGCCGCTCGGTGCAGTTGCAGCCGTTCTCGCAAAGTGGCAGCTTCACATTTTCCGATATCGAGAACCCTCCAGCAATCACCTGCGATGCGGCTGGCGATATCGTGCTGACCTTCAATGCCGACAGCACATCCGGCACGGTTACGCAGTTCGGTGTTGCATCCATCAATGACACCTATAATGCTGGCGATTACACAGTCCTGTCGTTTAAGGGCGACACACAAGGCAGCGTGTACGAGATCCAGTTGTACATCGACACGCAGAATCAGCAGCCGACATTTAACGCGGACAACCGTTACACCTTCAGCCTTACGGTGAACAGCGGCTGGCGCTATGACCTGACGCTGCACAACACGGACTTCGTGAATGACAAAGGACAGGCGCTGCCGATTGGCTCACCGGTCTACACCTGCGGCGTGCAGTTGCCGGGTCTCGGCTTGCCTGCCGGTGACTCTGTGACCATCTACGGAGTACGCCAGTATCCCGACCTGCAAGTAAAGTACGAGGGCGGTGCGATTCCGTTCACAGCAAACTTCCTCGGCAATCCTGCTTCGCTCATCGGCTGGCAGGGACCTTGCTATGCCGGGTATCAGTCTCCGTGGGCGATCAAGCAGCTTGGCAACGAAACGAACGTTTCGACCAACGTGCAGTTCCTCGCCGACTCACAGGCGGCCTGGACGGCGCAGTCGGCGACGAAGGATGTTGGGCCATTCTGCCCAGTGTTCTATTTCGTTAAGCCGGATGCTGTGCAGTACGGCCCGGCGAACACCTGGGGATGGAATGGTCCTGATCCCAACACCGTATGGTGTGGGTATCAATACCGTCCTCTTGCAGAACTCGGCGAACTTATTGCTGCCTGCAATGGCAGCGAGCCGTATTATGCCCAGGCGGTTACTGTCACTAACAACTTCCTGGCCTGGCTTGATGCCAACTGGACCAATGCCACAGCGGGTCCACCGACACTTTTCCCGCAGACCGGCGCTCAGACCACGTACCAGGAGCCTCACGCTGCTGCCTTGATCCTTCGGGCTGTCCTGCTGATGGATCAGGTCCAGCGTCCGAACGGCACCGGCACGATGAACGCTAGCTATCAGTCGCTGCTGAACAAGGTCTATGCCTTCTGGCAGGCGCTGTATGTCACCAGTGGTGTGATGGCCGGGACATTCTGCACCGATCCGACTGGAGCGCTCGACTGGTACGGCTTCTGGCATGGCGAAATCCTCCGCACGCTCTCGCTGCTCGTTACCTGGACTCAGAAGACTAACAACTCGGCGATGAAGCAGCAGGCAATCACCTGGATCGATGGCATGGTGAATTTCGCCATGCTCAACATCGTCGATGTGGGTGGCGATATCGGCTACACGGTCAAGGACCTGCGCGGCGGCATCACCTGGCGGCCCAAGTTGCCGAAGCATCAGCTTTACAACGGCATCAAGGGAACGTACATCTCTGAGGCCAACCAGTGGCAGCAGTCGGATTTCCCGAGTTATGCTCAGGACCAGCTTCACGGCTACACAGACGGCTCGCCAGCGTATCAATATGACGCGAACTCGCAGGCCGATGGTGGACGGCTCTGGAAGGACATCCAGCTTCCATTCACCACCTCGGTCAGTGCGGCTCAGCGCATCGCGAAGATCGAGTTGATGCGTATCCGCCAACAGGGACGCGGCGCTCTGCAAGGCATGATGACGATGTACGGCTCCGCTCCGCTCGATACTGTCTATCTCAGCTACAAACCCTTTGCCTGGGAGAACAAGATCGTCGAAGTCGCTAACACCAGATTGACCTTTGAGAAGGTTCAGTCGGATCAGTCGAACGGCCAGGAAGTCACTCTGCTCGGCACCGAAATGGATATCCAGGAGACAGACTCCTCGGTCTATGACTGGTCTGTCACAGAAGAGTTGAGCGTCCAGGGCTACAGCTACATCCCGAACCTCTCCAACCTCTCACCTGAAGCATAAGGACAAAGCATGAGCACTACAACTCCTAATCTTGGCCTCACTCTGCCTGACTCCGGCACCACTGAGTGGGACGGTCCCATTAACGGCAACTTCTCGACGCTCGACACCGTTATCCATCAGCTTCAGACCGAAGTGTCTTCTGGCGGTGGCAGCGGTACGGGCGCTACCGGCCCGGCGGGTCCGACTGGCCCCGCCGGTCTGACATGGCGCGGCCCGTGG
The DNA here is from genome assembly GCF_059115305.1 of Acidobacterium sp. FHG110202_01. Taxonomy (NCBI): domain Bacteria; kingdom Pseudomonadati; phylum Acidobacteriota; class Terriglobia; order Terriglobales; family Acidobacteriaceae; genus Acidobacterium; species Acidobacterium sp. FHG110202_01. The sequence continues at coordinate 218,785 of NZ_JBZYWJ010000009.1, read as the reverse complement.
AATGCGAACACGGCCTATGCGGTCGATGATGCTGTCAGCTATAACGGCTCCAGCTACATTGCGACCCACGCGAATACAAATGCCGAGCCGGACGTGAACACGGCCTCTTGGGGTATCCTCGCTCTCCAGGGAGCGGAAGGCCCAACTGGTCCGCAGGGACAGCCGGGCTCAGGTGGCGGGTCAGGCGCGACTCTGCCCACGGCCACTGCGTCTGGGCAGTTCATCGTCAGCAGCGCGAACCAGGGTTATTGGGATGCGCGTGTGTTGCAGGCGAGTGATATCCCCAACAATGCCGCGAACACCACCGGCACTGCTGCGAATGTCTCCGGCACCGTGGCCATTGCCAACGGCGGAACCGGCGAAACCACAGCCGCCGCTGCGCTCAGGGCTCTCGGTGGCGTGTCTGCTGCTGGCGATACGATGACCGGCAACCTCACGGTGCCGACCGTCAACGCAACCGGTGCGACCTCGATCAATGCGACCGGCGTTGTGAATGCAGGCAGCGTGTCTACCTCCGGTGCCGTGGCCTCTGGTTCTCTCTCGACGGGCAATGCAACCGTTACCGGCACACTGACGGCGAACACCATCAACGCGACAGCGAATATTAAAGTCAATGGGACCGTTCTTGCCAGCAGCAATCTGAGCGACGGAGCGAATCTCGCCAAACTGAATACTGCGCAGAGCTTTACCGCCGCACAGACAATGCCGACAGGCAACATCACGACCGTCAACGCGACGACAGTGAATGCCACGAGTGTCAATGCCTCTGGGGCGGTCAGCGCTGCGAGCTATACGGCGAGCGGGGATATCACTACGGCGACAAGTCATGTGGGCACTGCAACCGTGAGCGGAACGCTGACCGCCAACACCATCAATGCAACTGCGAACTTCACCGCCGGTACTCAAGGTGCTCGTGGGGCGCTTAAGTATGTCCAGGCAGACGGGCAGTCATTCATTGGCATCTATGACACCACCACATCGACATATTACGGAATCAGCCCCCAGGCTGTTGTGATTCCTGGCGTCGTAAACCTGGGTGGATATTGGGCAGGATTCGCAGTGACTGGCACTGCATCGTGGGGAAGCTCTGGAACTTCCAGCACAACTTTCATGGTGCAGACCTCTGACTCACACCAGTTGATGGCAATCCAAGCGAACGGCAATCTGTCGGTAGCCGGATCGATCACGGGAACGACCAAGAACTTCTCCATTCCATACCCCGGCGACTCTACGAAGACTCTGGTGCATTCCTCGCTCGAAGGCCCGGAGATCGCGGTCTTTTACCGTGGTGAAGGTCAGCTTCAGAATGGCACGGCGACGATCACCCCGCCCGCCTACTTCGAGGCGCTGACGCAGGCCACCGGACGCACTGTCATGCTGACACCGATGTTTGATTCGACAGAAGCGATCAGCAGCCTGGCCGCATCGGCGGTCGCCAACGGACAGTTTACGGTTCGCGCTGTGGATACGAACAACTCCAGCCAGAAGTTCTATTGGGAAGTGAAGGCTGTCCGCGCTGACCAGCCCAATCTGGAAGTCATCATCGACAACTCCACTACCACACAGGCGAATTAATCATGCAAGATACCCAAGCTCTTATCCTGGCGGAGTTACGTGAACTCCGCTCCGACTATAACGATCATGCCCGTGAAACGGGCGAACGGCTTTCCGCATTGGAGTTGCAAGTAAAGACTGGAATCACGGGCAATGGGCAGCCCTCTCGCCTACAGCGGATCGAGGATGCGGTCTCGCGTCTCCAAGCTTGGCGGTGGTATTTGTTGGGCGCTGCGGCTGGCGTGTCAGGCATTGTGTCATGTCTAGCATGGATGATCGTAGAGCTACATAAGTAAAGCCGCCTTACTTGGCGGCCTTCCTTGCTTTCGCCCATCTCTTTCTCTGAGCCTCAGCAATTCTCTGTCTAGCTGCTGCGCTCAACGGTTCACGCTTACGCACAACGACCTTCGTGTGTCCATTCGAGCTTCCTGCAAGTAAGGCTCTAGCGGCCTGAAGCCGCGCTATCTCGCGGTCAATCTCCGTAACTATCTCTTTCGTTTCCATCCATCCTCCTCTCCAAAGGGTATCCCACCATGCAGTTATCGACACAAGGACTGAACCTCATTAAGCAATCCGAGGGCTTCCGCGATCACGTTTATAAGGATGTTGCTGGCATCCAGACCATCGGCTATGGCCATGCTCTCAAGCACGGCGAGTCATTCCCAGACGGCATCACTGAAGACCAAGCGACATCATTGCTGCTCGAAGATGTGAGTTATGCCGAGCACGCCGTCAATACTCTGGTCAAGGTTCCGCTGACACAGGGGCAGTTCGATGCACTGGCGGACTTCACGTATAACCTCGGCGCGGCGACGTTGCAGCGTTCGACTTTGCTGAAGCTGCTGAACGCTGGAAAGTATGAGGAGGCTGCGGGTCAGTTTATGGCTTGGGACCACGCTAGTGGCGTTGAAATCGATGGGCTCATGAAGAGGAGAGAAGCAGAGCAGCGGATATTTGTCGGTGTAATGTAGGTCTTCTAACAAGCTCTACCTTCGGAGTAGATGTGTCACACTATTCCCCCATGCGAAGCATGGCGCTCTTTAGGTTGTCGGGAGGAGATGAGTTTGGGGACGGAAGGGGCGCGAACATTGGATTTCTGGCGGCTGCTTGCCAAGTTTTATTCCTCCGACAGCTGATCAATCACATGCGATACAACGGTCACGAGATTTGCTGAACTTACATATCCCGCTTCCGCAACTCGCAGCTGGCCTTGGCGGTCAATGATGTAAAAGCTTGGGATAACCCGGAGCCCAAGACTGCGCCCTGCCGATCCAAGCCCTGCCGGATGAAGATCATCTGTCGCATCGACTGCGCTGACGATCTGCACGTGATGATGGCTAAGAAACTCCTGCGCTCGATCTGCGGTATCACCACCCATTTTGGCATTGAGGGCAAGGACGATAACGTCACTTCGTGCGTTATATCGCTTCTGTAGTTCAGAGATTTGGGGAAGCTCTGCCTCACAAGGAGCACACCATGTAGCCCAAAAGAAGATGGCAACTGTGCGCCCTTTGAGATCACGCGAAGAGGCGAGACTTCCATTTGTTGTCTGGAAGGAAAAATCACGGATAGATTGCTTGGTCCATTGAAGGTTTCTCTTAAGGACCCAATTGGGTAGAGCAATTCGAACTATATAAAAAACGGCTATGAAAACAATGCCGATGAAGATCAGCACTTTACGTTTTTTCACTTTCGACGGCGCTCTCCCCGGACATGCTTGCGTCTAAATGCATTTACAAACATCCGCCCGGCTGCAATCCAGCCGATCAGCACTATTACCAAGAGGGCGTATGCGTGCTTTTCTAATATCGTGGATGCAAGCCCTATTCCCGCTAAGACATAGGCGCAACCGAATACGATTGCTCCCACCCTTTGCACAAGAGGGGCAGTGGAGTTTCCTTTCCAGAGGTACTCATCGACTGCCCGGCTATTTATGAGAGGATCAGGCCACACGGTATTACGCTGTCGTGCGGCGACTTCTGCCCTAAGTTGTTCTGATTTATCTCGCGCTTCTTTTATTTCTTTGCTCACGAATCCTGCTCACCAAGCGTTCGCACATCCATGTACTGAGTTTATATACTCTAAACCGGAAGCTGCTCCATTCAATCTGTTTGCTCCGGAGGATGACCCCATTGGTTCAGTTGCCCAAGGGGGAGGGTTGTGGCCGGTCTGCTGCGGAGACGGCAAGCCGAGAGGGCTGAATTCGCGGCCTGATATACGAAGAGATGAAAAGAGCCCCGGTCAAACTCATAGCTTGAGCGGATATCCATTTAGCAGATGTCAATAGGCGTCGATGTGGGTTATGCTTTCATTCTCCCCTGAATTCCACCCAAAGGTGACAACTATGAGAAAGATTCTTGTTGTGGGCCTTCTTATGATCTTCAGTTTTGAGGCTAAGGCATTTGCGAGCGACTACTGGAGATGTTCTGCCGTATCTAATGCTTCTAACGGAGAAATATTGGTAAGTGGCATTTTCGTCGGGCAAAAAAGCTACACAACGTCGAATCTATCTAAACAGTTCGAGAAGTATGTCAAGGACAAAGGCTACTCCATAATCGGGGCTGCTTGCTGGGCTTTTACTACAGAGGATACGTTACAAAAGTCGACTAGTATTTGGTTCACTCGACCGTATATTGATACCAATTGGGAACCAGGCACATCTGAAGATGACAGACCAGCGTACTGGTGCGATCTGATTGTAACCAGGCCAATGGAAGGGACAGCTTATTTCAGTGGCATCTTTCATGGCGATAGAAGCAAGTCTTTTGACTATAATCAAGCTTTCCAGAATTACATCGAAGCAAGTTTTCCAGGAGCAACCGCTGGTGTGGTCGGATCACATCCGATTGCTCAGTGTAGAACGCGGCCTGGTCCGCAAGAACATTCCATTGCGGCTGCCAAATCGCGTCGTGATAGCGAAGCCGCGCAATGGAGGCACAATACGCACCCTCAATGGAAACAACCGTATAAGGTAGAAATCACTGAATGGACATACAGCGATAATTCGGATCAATAACCCAGTTATCTAAGAAAGGCCGTCTCACTTGGCGGCTTTTTTGCCTGTGCCCATCTCTTCCTCTGAGCATCGGCGATTCGCTTCCTCGCCGCTGCGCTCATCATCCGGCGTTTAGGCGCTGCAACTGTCATGTGCCCTAAATAGTAGTGTTCTCAGATCGATTTCAAGAGTACACTACCGTCCTCCCCTGAAAATCCATCTCCACGGAGGAACAAATGGAAGTTCAAGGCCAGTTTACGATTTATGAATCCGGAGAAATCTGGTCTGGCATCGAAGAAGCTTTACGAAATGCAGACTTTGCCCAATTCCATGCGCCTTTCGGATACAAGGTGATTGAAGTGAACGGCAAGAAGAAGTGGCAGGCAATGACGGAGGCCGAGTGGCGGGAAAAAGAAGCCGCCTTTCAAGGCATATCTCCGGAAGAAGTCACGCAGTCTGGATGCCCAAACGACCCATCCACATGTTGGGGAGGCTGTGGTTCGGGTCCATGCGTTGTCGTGCATGATTCAACGGGCGGTCTCTGGTGTAGCTGCCGTGGTCCCCATTAAGTACATTAAAGGGATGAGAAGTAAAATAAATTTCATTTGAATCAGTCTAGCTGCAAAGGCTATGCTACGGGTCTCCCCTGAATTCAATCCAAAGGTTTGACAACTATGCGGAAGATTTCTGTTGTGGGCCTTTATTTGTCTTTTGTGTGCGTGATTTGTTCGAATTATCTGAACGCACAGGATTGCAATGAGATTCTTGAACACGGTGTTTTCACACATTCCTCAACAGCTTCGCTCAGCGTTAAAACGCAGACTTTCTTGAATTGGCTTTCGCAAAGCACATTCGACAGCTACGGACAGGCGAATGAAGCAGCAGGTAAGTTAGGATTTTCCATTGATGAAATACCAATCTCGCTATCCGGCCATAATAGAAACACTAGCTGGCATGAGTATCAGGCAAGCCTCCAGACTCTAAACTTTTCAGATACCAAGATTCTCGATCAGTTTGCACATACAACAGATGAAGCAGATCGCGCTATTGTGGCAGCATGGCAAGCTTGTATCCTGAATATTAAAGGCATTCCACATCTCACTTTGGAGCAAACCGAAGATCCAAAGGGGTTCAATGTAATTTTTTCTTATTCACCGGCAGGACCTCCGCCTATCGTCAAGATCAGCAGTTTCGTTGCACGACCTGCCAACATCGTTTGTAGTCCAGAGTTGAATCCCCATTGGTACTGGCGCAAAGATCTTGACTCGTCTGGGATAATACTCAATTGCGAGCGTAAGTCTCCTTCAGACGCCGTAGACATCACAGCAAATACAAATAAGGTTCCTCTTCAAGCCAAACTGCCGGGAATGGTTACTCGACCATCAGGTGATCCCCAGGCGGCGGCTTGGCATATTCAGGACCAGGAAGGCAGTCCCTATCTTCTTAGCTGGTGGGTAGAGCCCGCATGTCAGGATTACAAAGAGAAAGTTTCGACCAAGCGTTGCTTTAATACCCCATATGGAAGAATCGGTGAGGATAAGAATGACTTCAACCAGTGGCGTCTTGAAATGGATGCGCCAGGACCAGTCTATGAAGTGGACTGCACTCCTGGAGGGCTCAACCTAAACGCAGAACAAAAAAGGGAACCAGACAAGGGGACTATATACGGGCGTACGGGTGAGTGTACTGGATTCGTTAACCAAGGTGCTGCACAGATTCACATGATCGTGAAGTACAAACTACAATGGTGAATCATTACTTAACAGAAAGTTTGGTATCAAACCGTAGAAGAGGCCCCGGTGTTCATCACCGGGGCCTCTTCAATTTACAGCACAAGAAACGGCGGAGTCCCGCTCGCCCCTCGGCGCGAACTCGATCACTTCAGTCTTGCCGACCGGCGATGCTTCCGGTTCCACACCCCCAAGCCCATCAGAGCATCTGAACCAATACTCCAGAATCCTCCATATATGTAGCCGCTGCTCCCATGCGGTTTGACATTGAACTGCGACTGATCGGGCACGGCATCGTAGGGATGGGTGAGTTCGCCCTGCATGGCGCGAAGCCATTAAGGTGTGAGGAGCGAGAAAGGTGAAGGTAGGAGGTCACCGAAGCGACAAAAGTCACGAGATGTCTTTTCTGCACGGGAATGGGTGCCAGCCCGTCGAGTGCAGCTAGGTCAGCGATGAGGTTTTACTGTCGCCCTGGATGATCGCTGCCGCTGAAAGGCAGAAATCTCGGTGAGTGGACGAAGCCGGAAAACGAGAGAACAATCAAAGAACAGTCGTTGAAAAAAGTGCGCTCCGACCGTTTCTTTCCGGTCCTTTTCGTTCCTTTTTCGTCCTCGTAAGCTCTTGCGTTTCTTATACTTAAGCCTTCTGTCACGGCAGAGGTCGCGGGTTCGAGCCCCGTCGTCCCCGCCATAGATTCTAAAGACTTAATGGATCTATCGGCACTAAAGAGTTCGACAAAAACAGGGTGCAATTTGGGTGAGTTCTTGTACCCAATTTGCACCCTGAATCGTATCTCCTGATACCGCTCATCAAAATGTTAGGAATGGATGTGCACCTTGGAAGATAAGCCCAAGGAAATGACTGCGGCTTGTGCAATTATTTAGCAGGTGTAACGGCTTGCGTATATACGTCCAGAGTCAATCGTATGGTGGAGTGTCCATACCTGCAGGCATGATTCAAACAGCACTGACATGACACTGCAATCTTTGCGCAGTTACTTGGTGCGATCGACAAACCTCGAAGCCACGTCTTGACCTCGATTGTCCTTATCTCGTTGAGCCGGTGTTCGCCCCATTTGGGAATGATCCAGATAGACCTTGTAAATGTGTTTTGTTGAATAGCTTCGCCAAATGTTAGCGGCGCATAACTCGATTTGCTCGAAATGGAGCAAATCGAGAGCTCGTAACTATCCGCCAATACAGTGTGAAGACAAAGCATGTGCTTGCCTCGGTATGGGTTAGGAGAAACCGCATGCGGGGGTCGTGAATTCAATTCACGTCGCCTTCCCTCCTCCCCGTTTCCTTGCCAATTCCCGAACTGCCGCCGGTAACGATCGCTACTTTTCCTTTGAGGTGCACAGAAACCTCTTTTTCCGTTGTGAAGCTTTGTGAGTTTAATGACCAGGCGTCGTGGCGCAGGGAGTCAACCGACTCCGATACGCTTCGGCGACTACTCGTGATTTCGCAGAAAATTGGGTTGGGGGGAGACGGCGCTCAGAGAGTCCGCGAGCGTCCAGAGCGCAGCACCAAGCAGGACAATATCCTTTATTAGAAATTCTCCTACATCACCTGAAAGTGCAGGGAAACCACCGAGGGTCGGCTCCCAGCCTGGAGTTGTGATGATGAATGACAACGTGGTCAAAAACATAAACACCGCTCCCAGGCTTCCGGCTGCGGATGCTGTTGGGAACCATCGCCGAAGAGCAATCAATATTGCGATGCTCATCTCAATGGCACCTATGATCATCGTGAAATGACGGACGCTCCAAACGTTGTAGCCCCAGCTCAGGAATGGGCTATGCGCAATGAGAGGCTGAATGCCTTTTGCCTCATATTCGGTGACCTTCATCGCTGCGATCCAGCCAATTGCGACGACCAAACCATAACGAAGGAGAATCGCTCCCAGCCGTTCTATCTTTGCGACTCTTCCCCTCTTGCTGGTGTCTACTTCGGGCAATGAATACTTCATGGCCGGCTCCTCTTCCTTCTGATTTGTTCCGCGTGAGCAATACTTTTCCGATTCATAGATCGCGCCGGTTTGCTGCCGCAGCTTGTGTGGTCGACAAACGGCAAAAGAATCGGATAAGCACACCAGGATTGTGCGCCGGAAGCTTGTCGCGGCTACCATCGAACGCGATAGTTGGAATGCTGTTGCTTTCTTTAGGTGCTAGAGGCTTAGGTGCAGGCACGCAGCACTATGCACCTAGATAGAACTAGAGTATTTGGACTGTGGGATGTGATGTCGCCGTGAAAGAACTTTTCGAACAGAATCGTGGAAGCTGAAGTCAATCTAATGTCGAGCCGTCGGGCAAGAGCGCTTCCGGTAGACGGGATGGAGTGGACGACCATGAACGAAGACGACGCTTATGAGAGCCTGTTAGTTCTGATCGGAGAATTGCTTTATAAAAATCAGTTGCTTCGTGAGGCCATTGCATCGAAGGACGAGGTTATCGAACTGATCATCAACCATTTGATGATTGCGGCCACATCCGCTTGCTCGTGTGGCGTTGCCAACCAACTAACGTTTGTCCGGAATATAGTCAAAGAGCGCGATGTCGAGTTCGCGCGCCGCAAAAGGTACTTCTTCAACGAATTCTGCAATATTGTGAAGCACCCGATCGACAGTGCGGCGAATTCCCCTTGGGACGCGGCGATCAGAGCTGCAGAAAAATAGAGGTTGACCCCTATGATTTCCGCGGTTTCTGAAAAAGGATGCGGCTCTTAACATAACCCAACGAGAGCCAACCGGTAACGCGTTCCGGTTGAGGGCAGTAAAGAAACACATTATGAGGAGACAATTCCTATGAAACAGACATGGCACGGCAACAAAGGATGGAGCGGCGACTTTACAGGCAAGAACTCGACACAGGGAGGTGACCGATGAAGGCGATTGTGGTGACGGATCAGGCCGCGGGAACAGCCGGAGTGAAGCTGGTGGAGCGGCCCGAGCCGCAGGCAGCGATAAACGACGTCGTTGTTCAGATTCATGCGTCCGGATTCACCGGGGATGAGCTGACGTGGCCCTCGACCTGGACCGATCGCGTCGGCCGTGACCGGACGCCTTCAATCCCCGGACACGAGCTGGCCGGAGTGGTCACCGCTCTCGGCTATGGCACGACGGGGCTGTCGATTGGACAGCGGGTGTTCGGCCTCACGGACTGGTATCGCGACGGCACGCTGGCGGAGTATGTGGCCGTCGAGGGACGCAACCTCACACCGCTTCCGGGCGACGTTGACTTCACGGTGGGTGCGGCCCTCGTGATGCCAGGCCTGACCGCGTGGCAGGGGCTGTTCGAGCACGGCCGCCTTCAGGCAGGGCAGAGCGTCCTCGTGCACGGTGCTGCCGGCGTAGTCGGTTCGATGGCGACCCAGCTCGCACGTGCTGCCGGTGCGTACGTCATCGGCACCGGGCGTGCTGGCGGCCGTCAGAGGGCTCTCGACTTCGGCGCGCAGGAGTTCGTCGACCTCGACAACGACGCGCTAGAAGATGTCGGCGCTGTCGATCTGGTTTTCGATGTACTCGGTGGCGACATCGCGAAGCAGTCTGCGGGCGTGATTCGCGCGGGAGGAACGCTGGTGACCATCACCGGCCCGACCGAGGCGCGACCCGCTGACGGTCTGACTATCGATTTCGTCGTCATACCCGATCGCGCCCAATTGAGTGAGGTCGTCCAGCGGCTCCGGAATGGTCGGCTGCGGACAAACATCGGCAACGTGGCTACCCTCGACGATGCCGTTGCCGCCTTCAACCCGACCGAGCGGATCAAGGGAAAGACGATCTTCTGCGTTCATCAATGAGGACTTGGGGATTGCCCAAGACCCACGCCGTATACTTTCCACAGCTTCGCGAGTGGTGCTTGAGCATCGACGATGCTCAAGCACCGCGCGTCAGAGGGTCCAGTCAAGCTTCAGCGGGCACGGCACCATCCTCATTCAGGAAACGTCAGGCGTCCGCCAATCCTATTCTTGTGTTGTGCTCCGGCGCCACCGCTTATCGGTGATATGTAAGACACACAAATGTCTACTGTTCCCCTCTGTCTATGGCTGAACCGCGAAGTCTATCTTTCATTAGTAAGTATGAGAGCAAGGCTTTGTGGGGACGATTCTCTGTGGCGCTGATCAGCGAAAATACCTGAGAAGTAAAGAGTCAATTAAGCATAGTTTTGACTATTGAAGACGCGCCTGCTCTTTTCTGCAGTTGCTATTTTTTATTGTTCGAGACCTAAACATTTTTATAGGGAGTCGCGTCTTATCACGGCTTAATCTCTTGAAGGTGCGATTCACGCGCCGAAGGAGAGTTTGGATGTCGAACACGATCACGCCGACCGTTTTCTATCGCACGCTTAACGTGGAGGGGCTGGAAATCTTCTATCGCGAAGCCGGTCCCCGAGATGCTCCCACCGTTTTTCTCTTGCACGGCTTTCCATCGTCTTCTCATATGTTCCGCAACCTGATTCCCATGCTCGCGGATAAATATCATGTCGTCGCCCCAGACTTCCCTGGATATGGCGAAAGCTCAGCACCGGCGGTCAACGATTTCGAATATTCCTATGAGCGGTTAGCAATCGTGACCGAGAAGTTCACCGAAAAGCTGAACATCTCTTCATATGCGATGTACCTCTCGGACATAGGTGCATCGATTGGCTTCCGGTTAGCTGTCATGCATCCCGAACGAGTGACCGCTTTGATCGTCCAAAATGGGGAGGCTCATTTTGAAGCCTTCGATAAGGAGTTCTCAAAGGGATTATTCGACTATTGGGAAGATCGGAGCGAAAAGAACGCTCAGGTTCTACTCGACTGGCTTCTGACGATTGAAGGAACCAAGTGGCATTATCTGCATGGCGTCCGCGATTCGTCGAGGATCAGCCCAGACAATTGGGTAATCGACCAGGCGAATCAGGATCGGCCGGGAAACAAGGATATCCAGCTTTCAATCCTCTACAACGCCAAAAGGAATTTGGATGCCTATGCCGATTGGCAGGAGTATCTCCGCAAACAACAGCCGCCCATGCTGATCACCTGGGGTAAAAATGATGGAATCTTTACGGTCGAGGGCGCTGAGCTCTATAAGAGAGAGCTTCCCAACGCAGAGCTCCATCTTCTTGACACGGGCCATTTCGCGTTGGAAGAAGAAGTGGATCGGATTGGGTCGTTGATGCATGAGTTTCTCGACCGAACAATAAACAAGAAATAAGTACTGAAAGGGTGTTGCCAAGAGATTTCTTTTGATTTTGGGTCCTCTCTATTGGATACCCAATGGAGAGGGACCCGGAATTGAAAGTTCGATCTTTGATGAAGGCGGACCTTGGGTGTGTGCGCCTAAAGAACAGGTCACAGCCTTGGCTTATGAAGCTGGGAGTCAAACCGCACCGGTCAAGAACAGAAGTGGACGTCAAAGAGAAATGCAAGGAGTTGATTCAATGTCAGAAAACATAGCGCCACAACAACAAAGCGCAAAACATCTCGCCGCACGAGCCGTAATGGCATATCGTGCAGGACTTCCGGTTACGCTGCTTTCGGTTACTAGTAGTAGCGAGCGCCCCAGCGGTATCATATGCGACTGGAAGGGCCAGCGTGACTCGTTCCACAATGACGCGAAGCTGCTAGGCAGAGCCTTCGCCTTCGTCTACATCGGATCGATCGTGGACCAGGCAATCAGTGATCCGATTTCGGATGAGTTGCGCAAAGAGCTTGTATCCGACATGTCGAGTGCGCTTGACGCGCGGCAGACTGCGGTCGATTGGGGCGTCGCCGAAGCAGTGACAGACACTAATCCCTTTGCGCATACCGGGTACAAGTTGGCCTCTCGGCTTCTGCGGACGGATCAACCGCTGATTGAATCTCTCGCTCGCGAGTTGACGTCCCAAGGCACGATTGAAGGCGACGCTCTTAGGAAGTGGTTGGACGCCAATGCAAGCCCGCTCAATTTCGATGAATTGGAAACAAGCACGACGTACTGATTTGCTCAATACTTGGAGGAGATGAAAGGGCAATACACATTTGGAGCGTCCGTTGGTGCGGACTCATCGAGAGAGTACAGCTTCCAAAACCGACACGCCCCTCTTTATCTCACTTGCATTACACCCTGCGAAGCCCAGAAACAACGCGGGTTTCTGCTCGTACCTGCTGACAAATGAGGAGATTGGAACTACTTCCAATCCCAGCTGTTCTGCCCGTCGTGTCACCACCATTTCAGTGACATGTGTTTTGATCCAGGCCACGGTACACATCCCAGATTGCGCGTTCTCCACTTCGAGCAAGCCGGAAAGACGCCTATTCGCTTCTTCTGTAAGTAGCTGCGAACGATCCGAGTAGATCTGCCTCATCTTTCTAACGTGGTGGCCGAAGTGACCTTCGTTGATGAATTCCGTCAGCACGGCCTGATCTAACGTCGGAGCATGGCGATCCATGAAGCTTCGTGCGATTCTAAATGCTTCGACTAACCGTTCCGGAACAACGATGAACCCAATGCGAAGAGCGTTGAAGAGCATCTTCGTAAATGTTCCAACATAAATGACCGATCCAGATCTATCGAGGCTGTGCAGTGACGCAATCGGCTTCCCGGAATAGCGATATTCCGCGTCGTATTCATCTTCGATAATCCATGCCCCCGCACGTGCGGCCCAGGAAAGAAGTTCGGCTCGTCTCTCTGCAGACATGACAGTTCCAAGCGGAAACTGATTGGCTGGTGTTACATACACCGCACGGGCAGCGGGAGATAACTTCATCGCTCTTGCGACATCTATACCATCTCCATCAACTGGAATGGGAATCACACTCGCGCCGGCGCTCTGAAAGACTTGAGAAGCTCCAGGGTACCCGGGATCTTCCATCCACACCTCGTCGCCGGGATCGAGAAGCACTCGCGCCAAGAGGTCCAACGCCTGCTGCGCGCCCGATGTGACGATGATCTGTTCAGCAGAACAACGTACTCCGCGGGAGTGGCCCACATATTCCGCGATAGCTCTTCGCAGCGGTGGATAACCACCTGCATCACCCTGCCCATACAAAGAACGCGGTGCCTTGCGAAAAACGCGCGACGCAATCCGCGCCCACAGTTCGACTGGAAACAGGTCGATCGCCGGCTCATACCCCCGAAACGCCTTACCGATGGAATGCGAAGCTGGCTGGAGAAATGTGGTTTTAAGAAGACACTGCGTGCGCTTTGCTATAGTCGCTCTGGAGATTACCTGCCGGGAAGATCTTTGTTTAGCCGGAGAGGTCATCTCCCACACTGGCGCCGGTACAACAAAGGTTCCAGCACTCACTTCGGACGAAACGAATCCCTCAGCCTGAAGTTGCTGGAATGCTGCCACGACTGTACTCCGGGCAAGGCCGTATTGCGCTGCCAGGTTTCTCGTCGACGGCAATCGTGCTCCAGATTTCAATCTGCCATCAATAATTGCTGAGCGCAGCTCCGTGTATAGCCAGCGCCACATCTCCTGGTTGCTCTTCCTTGGTCCTAAGACCAGGTCTTGAAATGTCTCTGTCTTCGACACTGTTCCAGGCACCCATTATGGACTGGTCATCTCGTTGATTATGGACCTTCCAGGTATTCCATTCCAAGATAGCCTGACTGTGGAAGGGGAATACGTCGTGAAGATGAGACTGGAGCTGGCGAAGGTTTCACCCTCTGCCTACCATGCGATCCTCAGAGTGGAGAGCTTCGTCAGGAAGTCATCGAAGCTTGAGGGATCTCTCCTGGCACTGATCAAAATGAGAGCCTCCCAGATCAATGGGTGTGCCTTCTGCATTGATATGCATTCCAAGGACGCGCGTATGAATGGCGAGACGGAGCAGCGCCTCTACGCTTTGTCTGCATGGCGGGAAACAACCTTCTTTACCAGCCGCGAGCGCGCGGCTCTCGCATGGACCGAAGCGCTGACTCTTATCACGGAAGGACACGCATCAGATGATGTCTATGCCGAAGTCCGGAGGGAGTTCAGCGAAGAGGAACTCGTCAACCTCTCACTCGCAATTATCACGATCAACGGTTGGAATCGACTGGCGATAGGTTTCCGCAAGCTCCCAGGTGAGTATCAGCCACGCAAGGTCGGTTAAGCCGGTTATCGCAGCATCATCCCGAAGGACAGAAGCGATGCATAACATGAAGAAGCTCATCCTCTCTGTATTTATCTTTACCTTTGGATTTGCCACGGCAACGCATGCCCAGCAAGTGAATACGCTCTTTACGAAACAGCTTCCGGAAGTACCGGGTAAGGAGATTGAAGTCATTACTGTCAATTACGCCCCAGGAGCCGTCGACGCGATCCACCGGCATGATGCGCACGCGGTCGTCTATGTCCTCGACGGGGAAGTTGAGATGCAGGTTCGCGGAGGCACGCTTCGACGGCTTGGTCCCGGGCAGATATTTTATGAATCGCCTGAAGACGTTCATACCGTAAGCCGTAACGCGAGTAAGACGAAACCAGCGAAGTTTGTCGTATTTTTTATCAAAAATGAAGGAGCACCGATTCTCACTCCCGTTCACTAGCTTCGGACGCGAGCGTTGAATGTCTCCGATGAAACCATTTTGCCTAAAGCAATATTCCTCACGTGGAGGCGCGTATGAATTCAAAAACCGCGCAACTCACCGAGAATGGGACAGAGATTGTCCGCCTGTTCGCACGGTTTGCGCTAGGAGCTTCCTTTCTATCCGCTGTGGCTGATCGCTTTGGCTTGTGGGGGCCATATGGCGCGAAGAACGTATCCTGGGGAAATTTCGCTCATTTCGTGGAGTACACGGGCGCGGTGACGTCTCTCTTCCCCAGTTCATTAACAGTACCGTTTGCGTGGGCAGCTACCGTCGCAGAGACCCTCTTGGGGACATTGCTTATCGCAGGCTTAAAAATACGAATGGCCTCCGTCCTCTCGGGTCTTCTCCTTTTGTCATTTGCTATAGGCATGGTCACAGGTCTTGGCATCAAGACGCCATTCGACTATTCGGTCTTCTCGGCAGCCGCTGCAGCATTCTTACTGGCGTTCTGGGAGCCTGACCGGTTCACGTTGGACAGGCTTCTGAATCGATCACGAAACTGAGCGGAAGATCCGATTACGAACAACACTAACTTCTATAGCGCGAACGTTCCGCGTAATAGACACATTGGAAGTGCGATATGCCACCACCGAAACCTATACGGATATTGTTGGTCGACGACCTGCCGATTTTTCGCGAAGGGCTAAGTATGGTCATCCAATCGCAGCCTGATTTGCTCCTTGTCGGTCAGGCGGAGAACGCGGAGGATGCTCTTTCTCAGTTTCGTCGCATCCGCCCAGACGTGACGATTATGGGTCAGAGACTTCCAGACGCTAGCGGTACCGATGCGCTGATTGCCATTCGGAAGGAAAGCCCTCGAGCGATCGTGATGATGGTGAGTACTTCGAAACGAGATATGGACGTACGCCGTGCGCTCAATGCGGGGGCTGCTGCCTATGTTTTGAAGAACACCCCAAAAGCAGAGATGCTGCGCGTGATCCGTTGGGTCTCTGAGGGCCGTAGGCACATCCCTTCCGAGGTAGCGCGCACGCTCGCAGAACATCTCGGACAGGAGGAGCTTTCCCCACGGGAGATCTCAGTCCTGAGGCTGATCCGAGATGGCTATCGGAACAAACAGATCGGCCCACGCTTAGGAATTTGCGAAACGACGGTCAATTTCCATATCAGGAACATCGTCGAAAAACTCCAGGCAAATGATCGGACCCACGCCGTGACCATCGGCTTTCAACGTGGCCTCTTGGAACTCGAATAGATAGCGGAACACCGCTCCTATAGAAAAATTCAGGCCTCCGGCTGTTCTGAAGGTCAGCCAATTTGTCCGATTTGATGATTAGCCTACAAGTGTTCCGCGCTCTGACCTTTTGCGTTAGCGATTGGAGTACGGGAGACAAAAAAGGGGAGAACGTTATGAGTGTTACACAAACTGTCGAAGCCTCGAAGATCGAGGCTATACCGGCACCATTTCCAAAGACCAAAGGGATTGCGACCCTCAAAGTCTTAAATAGTGAAGAATCCTTGGGTCCAGCGGTGGCCCTACTGAGAATGGAGCCAGGGAGCGAAATTCCAAGACACCTCCACGAGCGAACAACCGAAATGTCGTACGTCCTTGACGGTGACTTCATCAGCGAAGGCATCTCGTATCCGAAGGGCACGGAAATCAATATCAAGCCAAATACCATTCACGGCCCCCACACGACGAAGACAGGATGCACCGTCCTCGTCACGTTCAGCTATCCATCTGTTCTCGATGATTTCAAATTGGCCTAACAGCTCGTCGTAGGAGTGGTATTTTCACGAGCCCGTGATCAAATCGGGAGCCGTCTGCCGGAATCGCCAGGCGGCGCCCGCTCGACCGAGTGCCCCAGAGTGTCAACTTCCACCGAAAGCTTCTCAATCAGGAGCTTTGGTTCCCTTTGAGGCCAAAAAACAGACTTTTCGACCCATTGCCAGAACGTTTTTCGCAAGAGAAGTATCTATTCGCGGCCTCCATCCCAATCTTTAGCCGGGGCGAGAGCCCTTATTTTGCACCCAGGAGTGATGTATGCCAAAAGCAGTAAGGTTCCACAAGCTCGGCGGTCCCGAAGTTTTACAGATTGAGGAAGTGCCGGTAAGGCATCCTGAAGCGGGCGAGGTCGCCATCGATGTTGCAGCCGTCGGCCTGAACCGGGCTGAAAGCATGTACTACCGTGGGAACTACTCCCAAAAGCCCGAATTTCCCTCCGGACTTGGCTATGAAGTAGTCGGAACAGTTACAGCTGTCGGCGAAGGAGTAGATTCCTCACTCGTAGGCAAACGGATCGGAACGATCCCCGTCTATTCCATGAACCGGTATCCTGTGCTCGGCGAAAGAGCCGTTGTGCCAGCGGAAGACGTCGCGGAACTGCCT
The DNA here is from genome assembly GCF_059115305.1 of Acidobacterium sp. FHG110202_01. Lineage (NCBI taxonomy): Bacteria > Pseudomonadati > Acidobacteriota > Terriglobia > Terriglobales > Acidobacteriaceae > Acidobacterium > Acidobacterium sp. FHG110202_01. Next base: position 201,624 of record NZ_JBZYWJ010000009.1, on the reverse strand, counting down.
CCATCACTGTCATCCGTCGAAGGAGCGGCCGCCTGGATGCAGTACGCTACTGCATACGGCGCTCTCGTAGCTTTTGCCGAAGTAGGTCCAGGCGATACCGTCCTGCTCACGGCCGCAAGCTCTTCGGTCGGGCTCGCGGCCATACAGATTGTGAAGGCTCAGGGAGCAATCTCCATCGCAACCACGAGAACGTCGGCAAAGAAACAGTTATTACTGGATCTCGGGGCGGACCATGTGATCGCTACCCAGGAAGAGGACCTTCCGACACGCGTCCGCGAGATTACAGATGGCAAGCTCGCACGAGTAGCCTTCGATGCTATCGGGGGATCGTATATCGACACACTCGCGCAAGCTGTGGCTCCTGAAGGCACGATCTATCTGTACGGTCTGCTCTCTGAGGAAGACAACCACTATCCAGTAAGCGCTTTCTTCAAGGCTATTTCCCTGACCGGCTACATGATGTACCAGATGAAGACGCCCGAACGATTCGATCGGATGAAGCGGTACGTATATGAGCACCTTGCGAATGGTTCGTTCAAACCTCATGTGGACCGTACCTTCCCGTTCGAACAAGCTGCCGACGCATATCGGTATCTTGAGAGCAATCAGCAAGTAGGCAAGGTCGTCATCATGCTCTAAGGAGGCGAAGCAGCGGAGCTTAGAGGGGTAACTTCCCGGCTCAGCTGCTCAAAAACCTCGTCGATTCCGGCCTGAAATCGTTGCGTCCAGAAATCGACGGAAAGACGAAGTGCTCATCATCAGGACAGGGCGACTCTTTCCGCCATACCTGAAGGTACTTAACCATAGTGAGTCTTCAACGCAGGGGTTGGCCAATGCTAAGGAGATTGCCCTCACTGTCTTTGAACCACGATCCTTTCTCGGCGACTCCCTTGCTGGGATAATTTCCGGCGATTGTGGCGATTCCATTCACGGTCTTTAGACCGGGCAGATCATATTCTTCGAAGACCACGCCGCGTGTTTTGAGCGCTGCCACGACCGCCTCGATATCAGAAACCTCCCAGCCAATCTGGGTGTGACTGCCCGATGCTTCTCCTGCGGATTCGAACAAAACAAAAAAACTATTGCCACTTCGGTAGCGAAGGCCGCCAGGCCGTTCCTCTAGAGGCTCCAAGCCTAACTTTTCCGAATAGAACTTCCTGGCTCGGCTCAAATCTCGCGCTGGGAGCCGGGTAGCGACATCACTTTTTTCAAGCATCGGTATGTACCCTCCTCTCGTCTGCTTTCCTGCACCTTTCCACTTTACTGACTAGGTGCCCCAATTGTGGCAAACGCGGGTTCTCGTTATCTCAAAGCTCGTCTCCAAACAGCTTGCAGCATAGCGGGAATCCAAACGTTGGCAGGACATTGGCCCCAGGTGTCATCTATGAAGACGAGGGGACGGCCTCCGGGTCGCCAGCGCCGCAGATCTGTAAGTTCTGAGCTTTTTTGCACAGTCTTCGCGTCACAAATTGCTGGCCTATTTCGTCATCGTCATGAGGCTCTGGGACCAGCCCGGTGAAGTTTTCATTGCAGCAATTGGGAGTCGTTGGGTGCTACGGATTTCCACTATGCTCTTTCCTAACCGGGTATGATCTGCCTCGATCCTGATTCGCCCTGCGCGGCCCATGATGGTACGCACAAATACTGCACCCACTCCTCCGCTTGGCTCTAGATGAAATGGGTTGTCACCTGCAATTACTCCTGGGCCTTCGATCGTGAAGGCTAGGTCACCATTCGCGAAGAGTCGCGGCGAGCCAAATTTATCGACTACCCCAAACGCCAGCCGAGTGGCATCGGATCCATCTGCCTGCAGTTCGAGATCATCAGCATGCAGCCACAATTTGTCTGCTGAGCGATCGGATGAAAAGCGACGCGACAGGACAAGCTTGCCGTTCACAAATCCATCCATGCGGAGTTCCGGCGAGCCCGATCCGTCCACGCTGAGATCCGCAAAGAACGGAGGGTATTTAAGATTTGGGAACTCCTGGCGGTTGGGATGCAGCGTTGCGTGCCGGTTGCCGTTGATTGAGAGTTCCAGCTGATCGCAGTTTGAAAAAATGACGGCGTGCTCTCCGGGGCCATGAGGGTTTGATAGACCAAAGTCCCAATAAAAAGACGGCTCAATGATTGGCCGTATTCTCGGATCTGTCTGCGACAGGTAAAAAGACGCGCCGAGCTTGGGAATACGGAATGAATCCGCAATACCCGGGCATTTCACCGCATCATAGGAATTGAGCAGGCTGGCGTAGTCGAATGCGCACCATGCGATCACTCCAGCACAGCGCGGATTGCTCGCGGCCTTGTTGTGCGCCTGTGCGTGCAGCAATGCCTGCCGCGCCTGCATGGCAATGTCGCCCGCGCGCCGGTATATCTGCCTAAAGCCCTTTCCCGTGCCGTAATCGAACTGGCCCACAGCTTCGGCAATCATATAGGGTACTCCGGGTACCGGTTCTTCAATGCCTACACTGCCGTCTGGAGCAGAGTGATAATCGTCAAATGCGAAGACGTCCTGATGCCACTCCTTCTGCCAGTTCTTTTTGGAAGATGGTGTCATCGTTCCTGATGTGGGACGGGAGTCATCGAGTGACTTTGCAAGTTCGCGCGTCCGTTGATAGAAAGCAGGATTATTCGCCGATTCGTTGATGCGCACGCCCCAGATGACGATGGAAGGGTGGTTGCGGTCGCGGCGAATCATCGCTTCTACATCATGGAGTGCGAGATTCTGCCAGCTCTCGTCGCCGATATATTGCCAGCCTGGGATTTCTTCCCACACCAAGAGGCCTAGTTCATCGCACGCATTGAGAAATGCTTCTGACTGCGGATAGTGAGAACAGCGGACGATGTTGCAATTGAAATCGCGGCGGAGAATCTCCGCATCTCTGCGCAAGATGCGATGGGGCGCTCCGAAACCGACATAAGGATACAATTCGTGGCGATTCAACCCGAAAAGCTGCAGGCGGCGGCCATTCAGAAAGAAGCCATCCTGGGTGAAGACTGCTTTGCGAAATCCGACTCGAGTTTTGTACTCATGCACCGGATGATCGTCGACCAGGAGCGTAACAACGAGATCGTAGAGGAAAGGCTTGTCCACATCCCAAAGAGTTATGTTTCTGAGATTGTCCAGGGTCAGATGAATCTCCTGGTCGGATTTCTCAAGGTCTGTCTTATCTGAAATTCTGGCAACAACGCGGGAGCCATTCAGCAGTTTTGCTTCCAGGCGAATCGTGGATGGCGGGGTTCTGTTGCTGTTGATGTGGCAGGTGATTTCCAGTTGCCGGTCCTGTTCGAGGACACGAACGGGCTTGGCAAAGACATCGCTGATGAAACTAGAGGGGACTGCATAAAGGCTTACAGAGCCGGTGATGCCTCCGGGAAGAAGATAATCGACGGAGCGCGGTCCAACAGCAGAGCCTGCAGGAGGAACATTCATCCAGCGAGCATCAACGGCAACAGACAGTACGTTATTTTTTTCTTTCACCAAGTCTGTGATTTCATGCTCGAACGGCAGGAAGCCGCCAAGATGTTGCGGTAGAGCATGACCATTCACGTGAGGCGTTGCGCTGACCATGGCCCGGTCAAAATGCAGAAAGAGCCGCAGTCCTCTTAGCTCTGTTGGGATATCGAAATGGCGACGGTAACACCATTCTTCCTGCCATGAGGAAGGGTCCCATTTCTGCCATGAAAGCGGAGTTATGGTGTGCGGCAGCGTAATGCGTGAAAATCCTGCATCGTTGAAATCGGATTTCAATGCTGCGGAATTCAGCTTTCCGCCAAACAGCCAGTCGTTGTCGAGAGGAAGAATATGCCGAGCCGCGCCACGCTCGCTGGCCGAAGTCAGGTTTTTTAGAACAGGCAAGGGTGCCAGGGCTGCAAGTGCGCAGTCCTGAATAAACTTTCGTCTGGAAACGTGGTGGATACCGGCTCGCTTCTTTCCCAAGGCTTGTTTCTTCTTCATCCGATTTTACAGATGCATGTGCATACACAATTCATGCTTGTCATTTCTGTACCGCAGGCTGAAACACAGACTGTCAGCAATGTTTCAGCCTGGCCATCGCTAGAAGAGCAGTTTTAATCCGAACTGAAAGACTCGCGGAGAACCTGCCGACGTGATCTGTCCATAGGTTCCGGAAGAAACATTAGAAACAGGATTCGAAAAATTTACACGGTTGAAAGTGTTGAATGCTTCTGCTCTGAACTGGGCATGGACTCGTTCCTTCTGAAACAGGTCCTTGAAGATCGAAGTGTCTACATCACTATAGCCCGGTCCGCGTAGACTGTTGCGTCCGATGTTTCCGAAAGTCCCGATGGCGGCGGGAACAAAGGCATCCTTGTTGAAGTACTCCTTAATAGGGCTCACGCCTGCCGGTCGTGCTGGGTTTCCAGCGATATCAGCAAAGTCGTTTCCGATGCCTGAAAGTGAGCGGTCTGTACCACTGATTACGGTGAATGGCAGCCCTGTCTGAAGGCTCACGATGCCATTGACCTGCCAGGAATTGAGCAGAGCGCTTCGCCAGCCGGTAACAGCAAGATGCGGTGTTACATAGTTCACCGAAAGGTTATAGCGAACGGATTGATCGAAATCTGCCGGACCGCGCCCGCTTTGCAGATTGAAAGGATTCGGTGGTCCGGCGTTGCCCTCGGTGGCGCTCGATGTGTTGTCGATGGCCTTGGACCAGACGATGTTGGTGAGCAGTGTAAGCCCGTGCTGCGCGCGCACAACCAGGTTGGCCTGCAGCGAATGGAAGATCGAGTACTCGTACGATTGCGCCAGTTCGACCGCGCCCAGCCCCGGATACAGACGGCGTGCATTTTCGTTGCCTACCGTGGCTCCAGGAGCATAAACCGCCGGGTTGAACTGTCGTGAGCCCATGATATGCGCACCATGATTGCCTACGTATGCGATGGAGAAGGCCGTATGCCCAGGCAGCTGCTGTTCCACAGTGAGGTTCCAGTTCTGCGTGTTGTTCACTTTTGATTTCGGATCGAGTACACCGCCAGAAACTGGGCGCTGGAACTGATAGTTACCGAACTGGCTGGGTGAGACATGGTCGCGGGGAAATGGGCTGCCTCCAGGGTAGCCTGCATAAATGTCATCCCAGGCCGCAGTAGGAGCAGGATAGGTCAGATACAGGTCCACAGGCTGCATTGCATCGGTGCGCTGGTAGAGCAGGCCTTCGGGAAATCCGTAGAAGATACCATAGCCTGCTCGCACAACAGTTTTGCCGGCGCCATCCACGTTGTAGGCAAAACCGATGCGCGGCGCGAAATCCTTCCAGTTTTTCTGGAAGACGGAATCCTGCAAGCCGGTATCGCCCTTGAAGATCAAGCCTAATGGTGCATTCGGTGCAATTTTGGACTGGAAGCCGGGAATGAAGCCCACCAGCGTCTCATTCAAATCGGTGGGCGGGAGCCATGGGTCCCAGCGCAGGCCAAGGTTCAGCGTAAGGCTGCGCGTCAGCTGCCAATCATCCTGCACATAAATGGATGGACGATACTCGCGCAGGTAGGCTTTGCGGCCGTTGTCTTGGAAGAACTGCGAATCGAGGCCGAGATAGAAATCTGCGAGGGCCGATCCGCTCTTCGTAGTTCCCGCAGGTAGCGTTGCACCTGTGGGCGCTGCTGTACGCTGGCCATTGAAGGTGTTGTCTCCTGGTGTGTAGGAATAGTCATTCATGTCGACCCGGTCGCGCTCGAGTTCCGCACCCACGCTCAGTGTGTGTGTATGCAGAACCTTTACCAGCCCGCCTTTGTAATCAAACGATGTTGCATCCTCTGTAAGCGCGCCTCCAGAAAAGATGTTTACAAACCCTGAGATGTTGGCGCGAATACCAGGAAAAATCGTTTCGCCCGGGCTGCCAAGCGGAACGTTCTGGCCAAGATCCTGAAGCGACTGAAGGCCCGGATCCTGCGGAATCTGCGTACGCGCAAAGCGCCCGGCGCTGGCTGAAAAAGTGGCCGTAAGCGTTGGGCTGAAGACCTGAGTATCTGTCAGAATTAGCGATTGATTCCGGAAGAGATTTTCAGCATAGAATCCTAGCGGCGCATTGAAGGGACGCTGGAAATTGTCCTGGTTATAGAAATAGCGTCCGCTGAGTTGATTATTCTGTGTGACGGCGTGATCGATCTTGACCAGGTACTGCGTGCTGTCGACATTCGAGTTCGAAGTGGAATTGAAAACACCGGTTGTAGGATTCGCAGCCAGCGGCGAGAGATATTTTTGTGCCAGCTTGCTGGAGAGTGGATTGATGGGCGTCGGAATCTTGTTGCCCGGATATGGCTGGCCAGTGGAAGGATCGTAGATCGCAATGCCCTGCGCCAGCAGTGCGGAGAAATCTCCGGTGAGTTCAGCAGCTGTGGGAACGGTGATCGAGATTGGATTTGGCGAGGAGCGCTGCTGTAAATCTTCTGCAGCAAAGAAGAAGAAGGTACGGTTCTTTACGATTGGACCGCCCACTGTTCCGCCAAATTGATTGAGCTTGAACGGAGGAGCTGTCTGCTGAAAGTAATTGCGTGCATCGAGCACCGTATTGCGCAGGAACTCATATGCTGAACCGTGAATCTGATTTGTTCCTGAGCGTGTGGAGAGCTGCACCAATGCTCCTGCGCCGCCGTATTGCGCGCCATAGTCGGATGACTGGATGGTGAATTCCTGCAGTGCGTCAGGATTGGGAAGAATCGGGACAGAATCGAAGAAGCGATTGGTGTAAATTGCGCCGTCGAGCTGGAAATTGTTCTGCGTAGCGCGCAGGCCGTTCACGGTAAGGCCGGTGTTGTCCTGCTGTCCGCTCTCAGTACCTACACTGGTCAATGCTGTGCCGGGAGTCAGCACGGTAAGCTGCAATGCATTGCGTCCGTTCAGCGGGAGCTCCTGAATCTGCTGTTGGGCTACCGATGTCTGCACGCTCGATGAGGCTGTCTGAATGAGCGGTGCGGCAGAGCTTACTTCGACGGACTGCGTAACACTGCCCACTTCAATCTGGATAGAAATATCAAGCGTCTGGCCGGTCAGTAGTACGATACCGTCGCGTTTCTGCGATGCGAATCCATCACGGTGAATCTCAAGGGAGTAGTTCCCGATGGGCAGGTCGGGAAAGACATAAATACCCTCCTCATTGCTGACGACGGAGCGCGCAACTCGCGTCTCGACGTTTGTGGCGGTGACAGTAGCGCCTGAGATTCGCGCGCCATTTTTGTCAGAGACTGTACCGCGAATGCTCCCGATTGCCTGGGCAAACAGCGTTGTTCCTGATGCCGCAACAAGCAGGGAAAACAAAAATGCTGCAAAGATACCGCGTCTGGCCTGAATCATAATCTCCTCGGTGTGGGTGAACCGCTCCCACGGTTTAGAAAAGAACTGCAGATATTGAAATGTGAATTGTTGATAGAGCGGCACAGCCTGAAGAATCAGTGAGGAGATGTCTTACGCGTACGAACTAGAGATGGATGCAGAGTCGCGCAGGGAACATTGCTCAACGAACTGACCGGTAAATCAATCTCTTGTGGACTGATGCCGGCGTCTGTGCAGCTGTCGCTGTAGAAGAGTCAGCGACAACAACAAGCGCGAAGGGTAGTGAAAGCGAAGGGAGACTCAACGCACACGGATACTCCGTGCTCAAGCATGGACAGAAAGTGCTGTGTCGGAGTCATGGCTGAAACATATCACTCACTTTTCTGGAAGTCAAAGTGCATGCCGGTTCTGGATGCGATACTGCCGCCCAACGAGAAACAGCAGCGAAGCGCCGACAAGCGGCATCAACGCGACCGTGATGAAAACCGGCGCGTATGAGACGCGATCGACAAGATAGCCCGTGAGCAGCGGAAAGAGCAACCCGCTTAGACCTCCAGCCACTCCGGTCAGGCCAGTAGCACGCCCGACAGTGTGATCGGGAAAAAGATCGGTCACCGCGCCGAACATATTGGCGGAAAGAAAATTATCAGCCATCACCGCCAGTCCGATTGCCAGGAATGCCGCTGCTGTGTTGTGCAGATAGGGAACGGCCATGCTGCTCAAGCACAGTGAAGCGCTGCTATACATGGTGATCCGTCGCACGGTGTAAGCACTGTAGCCGCGTTTCGTCAGCAGTCCTGCTGCCCATCCACCCAGCACGCCCCCCGCATCGCCCAGCAGAAAGGGAATCCACCCCAGAAAGCCCACCTGCGCGAGCGTGAGATGCCGCACGCTGTAGAGGTAGCTTGGAATCCAGTACCAGTAAAACTGCATGACCGGACCGATGAAAAAACGGCAGAGCATGACTGCCCATGCAGAAGATTGTCCGAGCAGCGAGCCGAGTGATGTAGTACTTGCGCTATGGCTCCGCTCCATGCGTGGGTCGCGATAGAGTGCAATCCAGAGTGGAACCCATATGGCTCCAAGAGATGCGGGGATCAGAAACGCGATGCGAAACCCATAATGCTGCGCGAGGTAAACGATCAGCGGAGGTGCGAGCGTGGCGCCGATCATGCTGCCGGTATTGAAGATGCCGATGGCAAGCGTGCGCTCGCCCGGATCGAACAGGCGGAAGATTGATTTCATACCGCCCGAGTAGTTACCGCATTCGCCGGTGCCCATCCAGAAGCGTGTAATGCCGAGCTGTAGGCCGGATTTTGTTGTTGCCTGAACGCCTGTGGCTATGGACCACCACAGCACAGCTCCGGCCAGCCCGAAACGCACGCCCCAGCGATCCATGAGCCAGCCCATAGGGAACTCGCCTGTCATCATGCCGAATTGGAAGGCCGCAACAATGCGTCCGTACTGCTCATTGGTCAAGTGCAGCATCTGCCTGAGCACAGGCGCAAGGACGGAGACGGTCTGGCGGTCGATGAAGTTGACGACCGTGATAGCGAACAGCAGAGAGAGCACAATCCAGCGAGCGCTTCCGCGCCGACGGCTTGCAGCCGTATGCGTTTCAAGGCTGGGTTCGCTTCTATCTTCTGCTAGTACGGCCATTCGCTTCATCTATCTTTATTTGATGGGACGAAATTCATTGCCCACGAAGTCTTCCGCGCGGCGTACCTGAGTCTGTCCTGCATTCGTATCTGCATGGTCGATTGGCAAAAGAGGGAAGAGCAATTCTGCGACGCGATATGCTTCTTCAAGATGCGGATAGCCGGAGAGAATAAAACTCTCGATTCCCAGGTCTGCGTATTCCAGCATGCGCTCGGCCACGGTGGAGGGGTCGCCTACCAGAGCGGTGCCTGCTCCGCTGCGCACCAGGCCAATGCCTGCCCAGAGATTCGGAGCAACTTCGAGATTCGCGCCGCTGCCTTTGACTACGGCTGCCATACGTCGCTGGCCTTCCGAATCGAACTTTGCCAGCCCCTTCTGTGCGCGTTCTATTGTTTCTGTGTCGATGTATTTGATCAGCTCGTTTGCTGCGCTCCACGCCTCTTCGTTCGTTTCGCGCACGATGATGTGCAGTCGAATGCCGAAGCGAACGCTGCGTCCTTTGCTTTCAGCCAGCTTACGCACGCGGGCAATTTTTTCGGCGACCTGCGCAGGTGGCTCGCCCCAGGTCAGGTAGTAGTCAATGTGTTCGGCGGCAATCTCAAGAGCCGCATCAGACGAGCCGCCAAGATACAGCGGAGGATGCGGCTGCTGCGTGGCTGGATAATAGACGCGCGCATTCTCAACATGCAGATGTTTGCTCTCAACTGAGTAAGTCTCGCCGGCAAGAATCCGCCGCCAGATATTCAGGAACTCGCCTGTCACTTCGTAGCGCTCATCATGCGAAAGAAAGACGCCATCGGCCGCTGCCTCATGCGGGTCGCCTCCCGTGACAACGTTGATGAGCAGCCGGCCGCCGGAGAGACGGTCGAAGGTTGCCGTCATGCGCGCAGCCACAGTGGGCGACATGATACCGGGGCGCACTGCTATAAGAAACTTAAGGCGGCGTGTGCTTGGCATGAGGGCGGAAGCTACCACCCAGGAGTCCTCGCACGAATTGCCCGTAGGCAAAAGCACGGCATAGTAGCCAAGGTCGTCGACGGCCTGCGCGATCTGCCGCAGGTACGCGTAATCAGTCAGGCGCGATTGATGGCTCGAACCCAGATAGCGTCCATCACCTGTTGTCGGGATAAACCAGTTGATCTGCATCTCATCTCCATCAGGAAAAATCTGTATTTGTAATTGTCTGGCGCGACCAGTAAGAACGTAAAGCCATTTGCACCGGACGCGAAGCGTCGATGCCCGCGCTGAGCGGCGCATTCACCGGACCGGCATGCACAATGGCATCGATGAAGTTGCGCGCATGCGCTCGCTCCAGTGATTCGGTAGCGGGAACGCTTTCCGGAGCGCCCTTATTCGGCGTAAAGGTATAGCCTTCACGTGAAAGATCGAGCGTGCCTTCTGTTCCTTCGAAGAAGACGCTTGGCCTGTCGTTCTTGATTGGCAGCACGCTCGACTCGAAGTTCAGGTTCCAGCCGTCGTACTGCACAAGCGCGCTGACCGTGTCGGGGTTCTCGCGTCCGTCATGCAGTTGGTAGATACCTCCAAGCGCTGTTGCTGCATGTGGATGCGAATCGTCGAGCATCCATTGAGCAACGTCGACCCAGTGCGTGAGAATATCAGCCAGCAATCCGTTGCCATAGTCGGGGAAGTAGCGCCATGCTGTGTAGCGTGCAGTTGCATAGGGCACATGCGGCGCAGGTCCCAGAAAGCGGTCCCAATCGAGACCAGCAGGCTTGGGCGCGGGCTCGATGCGCCGCTGTTGCCAGGGAAAGTTATGCCAGACGGCACGCGCGAACAAGACCTTGCCAAGCTTGTTTGCAGCAAAGATTTCCTCTTTGGCGCGGCGATAATGGGCGCCGCTACGCTGCTGCATGCCGCATTGCAGAACCGACTTGCTTTGCTGTGCCGCTTCCGTCAAAACGCTGCGCTCTTCCCAGCGGTGCAGCGTCGGTTTTTCGAGATACACATGCTTGCCGGCACCAAGAGCAGCTTTGGCTATGGTCACATGCAGGTGATCGGGCGTGGCAATCAGAACTGCGTCGACATCTTTTTTCGCAAGAAGGTCCTGGTAGTCGACGAAAGATGCAGGTTTGGGTGTGACGTTGGCAAGTTGCGCGAGAAACTGCGCTGTCTGCGCATCATAGACATCGCTGACAGCTGTTATATGAACGCGCTCGTCAGCGAGCAGAGCGCCGGTAACAATTGTGCCGCGGCGCCCCAGGCCGATTACGCCAAGACCGATGCGATCGTTGGCGCCTAGAACACGAGCGTAGGAACGCGTGCTCATTGCCGCGACAACGGTCGCTGAGGTTCGCAGGAAATTGCGGCGATTCATGCGGACAAGGCTCCACGCAATGCGCGATATGCAGGCTCGATGCTGGCCCATCCGCTCGGTAAAAACGTTAATGCTGCATTGCTGATTGTCAGCGCGCTCAATCCCCGCAAAACCTGCCGTCTACTTGTCGTGTGCATGAACTATCCTCACTGCTTTTTCCGTACATATCATGTGCGGGAATGAATATAGGAGCGGGATCAACCGATTAGGTTGCCTTCCGGATCACTTATATGGAGAAGAGGAAAAATGCCGTGAGAGTCAACAACACAATGCGGCGCTGCCGAAGGAGTGGCAGCGACAACAAGGTACGGTCTGGAGCAAATAACGCAAGGAAAGGCTCTTACTTTTAACCTAAATCTGAATTCCCCTTTGAGTCAATCGTGATTGAGTAGCAGAGATGAGCGTCCACAACTCAATGATGTTAACAGTAGCCAGCCCAGGATGGTATACATCCGGGCTGGCCTTGGAAAGAGTTCAGAGTGTTTGGTTATAGCGAGTTGAGGAAAGTGATGAGTGCCTTTCGTTCTTGTGGGCTTAGTTCATCGAAGCGCCGCTCGACTTCGTGTGCTTCGCCTCTGTGACGTTCAATTGCACTTTCAAGAGACAGTGATTTCAGGTCGTGCATAAATCGCGCTTTGGTGCGCAGGCCCCAAAGCGGAGCGGTTCGCAGCTTGTTTGCAGTCTCCTGCAGGCCGGCAGTTTGGACAATACCGTCGCCGGTGTCAATGTCATGTAGAAGGAAGTCGCTGAATGGATGAATGATCTTGTTACCAAGAGCATCCGGTACAGTGAACATGCCACCGTCAATCACGGTTCCCGCAGGGGCTGTTTTAATGGATTGCACATGGCAGCTGCCGCAGCCGATGCGCGCGAACAGATATTGTCCCTCACGCGCCGCCGGCGTTGCCGCTAAGACTGTATCGCGTGGTGGAACCATGGTGCCGCGTATGAATTGAGCGAAGTGATCGATGTCCGCCAGGCCAAGATTGTCCGGTTGATCTTCAGGATCGGTCGTAGTCTTGCATACCGTAGTTACATCTTTGGGGCGGAGGCGGCTCTTGACTCCCATCTCGTTCAAATACGCATCCGCAATAAATGAGAGCAGGCTGCCGTGCTGGTCTTTCCATCCAAAGCGTCCGACACGAGTTTGTCCTTGTGCTTCAAATATCGGTACTTGTATCGCCTCACCATGGATCCTGCCTCCAGTCTCATCCGATTGGCGCTGGGCGATCGCTGTTAGTGTGTTGTCATCAATAGCTTCGACGAACCCATCGCCCAGCGTATTCAAGGCAGCGCGCAGAGTGCGAATGTTTTCAGTAGCAGGCACGTGTTCCTGGGCCTGAGGGCAAGTGGCGCGGTCGTTCACGATCGAGCGCCCGGTAATGGTGCTCATTCCATCATTGATAAAAACGGTCGGATTGACGAAATTGCCGTCCTCATCGTTATGACCGACGCGAATCTCGGTGATCTGGCTGGCGCCGCCGCTGTTTGGGTTTTCATGGCAGCTGACACATGCAGTCGCGTTGTATACCGGGCCCAAATCCTGCCGCGCGGAATGGTTTAGCTCATAGACCTGCTGATCGAGAGCGAAGGTATCGCCCGGTGGTTCGGAGATACCGTTGCTGACGCTGTGCGCGCCGTCAAAGCTGGGAGTATTGAAGCCCGATGGCGCTTCCCTGGCAGACTGCTGGCTGATTCCAGCGATTCCAATAGCCAGTCTTACCACTGCTGCGAGAAGACAACCTCTGAGGAGAGCTTTGCGAAGGGACATGTGTGTTCCTCCTGATTGTGGGGAATAACGTTAGTGGCCCTGTACCTTCGCTAACTGGCGATTCCGCAAAATATTCCGGCTGTACAAAATTTTTCTCAGACATTACTCGCGTGGAATAAATCTCGGCTGTGCCAGTTTTCGAAGACGAGCGCATTTTCATCAAGGAGCAACATCAGGCATGGAAGAGAGCAATCCAAAGATTCTCGATCCCGCATCGCCGGACGGCATCGACCGCCGCGGTTTTCTTAAGTGCATGGCATGGGCTGGAACCGGAGTGATATGGACTCTGTCCGGGGGCATTCCAGTATCACGTGCTTTTGGAGCTGTGGCGCCTCAACAAAAGCAGGAAGACTTCAGCTTCGTGCAGATCAGCGACAGTCACATAGGCTTTAACAAGCCGGCGAACACCGATGTTATCGGAACGCTGCAAGCTGCGGTTGACAGGATACTCGCAATCCCGGGATCACCGGATTTTGTAATCCACACCGGCGATTTAACGCACGCTTCGAAGCCGGGAGAATTTGACACGATGGATCAGGTGCTTACCGGAACCAGGCGGCAGATTTTCTACGTTCCCGGCGAACACGACACTTCTGTCGATGACGGGAAGCTTTATCTGGAGCGCTATGGCAAAGATTCATCAGGGAACGGATGGTACAGCTTCGACCATAAGGGAGTGCATTTCGTCGGGCTGGTGAATGTAGTCCAGCTGGAAGGCATGGGGAAGCTCGGCCAGACACAGCTGGACTGGCTAAAGAGGGACCTGAGTCAGCGAAAGAACAGCACGCCGATCGTGCTCTTTGCGCACATCCCGCTCTGGGCGGTATATCCGGACTGGGGATGGGGCACCGAGGACAGCGAGCAGGCGCTTTCTCTTCTCAAGCGATTTGGCTCGGTCACGGTGCTCAATGGGCACATTCATCAGATCATGCAGAAAGTAGAAGGCAACGCGACATTCCACACTGCGATGTCGACCGCATTCCCTCAGCCCGTTCCTGGCACTGCACAGGCGCCCGGCCCAATGAAAGTGCCGGATGAAAAGCTGCGCAGCGTGCTCGGCATCACAGAAGTGCATTTCTTGGCGCAGCGGCACCAGCTGGCAGTGGTGGACTCTGCGCTGTCTGCTGTGGCGCCGGCATTAACATCGCCGAGCGCGGAATGATTCCGGGCAGGGCACTGTAAATAATCTGGAGCAAACGAATGATGAGACTGGAACCGTCCCTGGTGTGGATCGTGAAGCGCTTTCATGGACGCCGCACATTCATCATAGGTTTCGGCGCAGGAGTTCTGATGTTGCTTGCGCTGATGATACTGCCTGTTATGAGCCGCGCAGATGCCGGAGTCAGTCGAGGCAAGCTGCTTTTTGAAAAACGTTGTACTGGCTGCCATGCGCTTGATCTGGATAAAGAGGGCCCGCACCTGCGCGGCGTATATGGAAGGAAGGCAGGCAAGGTTGCGGGCTTCAAGTATTCCGCAGCGTTACAATCATCGCAACTGACCTGGGATGATGCTTCTCTGGACAAGTGGCTTGCCGATCCGGACTCGCTGATTGCGGACAATGATATGACCTTTCATATCCCCAGACCCGACGAGCGCGCAGATATTATCCGTTTCCTGAAAGCTGTTTCCATGAAATAAGATTTGCGATCTGCAAGAGGGCGCAATGAATGGACCCTGAGCATTTTGAACAGTTGGCGTTGCCGTTGTTCGATTCACTTTATAACATGGCTCACTGGTTGACTGGCGATCGCATCGACGCAGAAGACCTGGTGCAGGAAACCTACGCGAAGGCATTGAAAGGCTTCAAGTCTTTTCAGGAGGGAACAAACCTGAGAGCGTGGATGTTCCGTATTCTGCGCAACACATTTCTGACTTCACGCAGTGGACTGATGGTGCGCAATACCTTGCCGCTTGAAGAAGAAACGGACCTGGAGGACATCTCGGCGCATGAGATCACTCCCGAGTCAGTCCTGTTGCAGAGCGAGAATCAGCAGATGATTCTAGACGCGTTGATGGCGCTTCCTGTGCACTATCGTGAAATTATTCTGCTCTGCGAGGTAGAAGAACTCTCATACCGGGAGATTGCGAATGTATTGTCGCTGCCTGTGGGCACAGTCATGTCACGACTGTCACGGGCCAGGACTTCGCTGCGCGACAGGCTGAAAGCAATGCCATTGATGAGGATGCAACCATGAAGCAGTGTGAATGTGAAGCCGGTACCCTGGCGCAATATCTCGACGGGGAACTTTCGCCGGAGCATGCAAGCTTCATCCAGCAACACGTCGGCAATTGCCCGCAGTGTGCCGCGGAGGTGTCCGCTCTTGTGAGCCTGCGGCGAGGCCTCAAGGCAGCAGATCGTCGTTTCATACCGACGGACGAGTTCAGAAGGAAGATACAACAGCAGGTTTCACAAAAGCCGCGCCGCGCATGGAACATGCGTTATGCGTGGGCATTTGCCGCGCTGGCAGTGATCCTTGTTGCTTCTCTGGTCTGGCTCAGGCAGCCACAGCATGCAGATTCTTTTAGCGAGATTGCCGATCTGCACGCAAGCGCGCTGGCCAGCAATAATCCAGTAGACGTCGTATCGACGGACCGGCATACGGTAAAACCGTGGTTCCAGGGGCGGATTCCGTTCTCTTTTAACATTCCGGAACTCGCGGGTACGGAATTCACCCTGCTTGGAGGACGCGTCGTTTATCTGAATCAGCAGCCCGGAGCGCAGTTGATCTTCACCCTGAGGCAGCACAGAATCTCCGCCCTCGTCTTTCGGGAGTCTTCAGTTTTACCTGGAGAGTTGACCGCTGGAGGAGATGTGGAAAAGCGCAGTTCCTTCAACGTAGCGGTATGGAGCAATCAGAATTTGCGCTTTGTTGTCATTGGCGATGCGGACCCGAACGAGATTCGCAAGCTTGATCAAATGATCAGAGCGGCGAATGAGTAGTAGTGGCTTTTGGCTTTGGGTATTCAATACGCCTTGTCAATAATCCCGAAAGTAACATTCTGCTGTAAGCTGCTGGTTTCAAACCATATCTGTTGCAACAGGCAATGAGCTGGTATTTCTGTTCTTTCTGATATCCTGAAAATAAGAACAAAAGCCTGCCCGGGGATCCGGGCAGGCTTTTTAATTGGCACGGAATCAGGACTTTGCATGGAACCATCCTGTTTTCAATACTTTGCCGCGCCTAAAACAGAAGCCATGGTTTTTCAAAGACTTAACACCCCCAGGGGAGGGGGAGAAGACCCCCCTGCGGATTATGAGACTGGGCTGGCCAGAACCTCTTCCACGAAAGACTGTGCAAGCCGTAATTCCTGAGCTGAGATAGTGTGCGGCCTTCCCGGAAATTTCTCTGCCTGCACAACTGCGCCCATCTGCTTAAAAATGGCTGCGGACTCCTCGACGCGCGACCAGGGAACATGCGGGTCAGGGTCGCCGCTCAAGAAAAGCGCAGGCATCCCTTCCAGGTTGCCCTCGCGTGTCAGCTCCGAGCCCAACGGGCCGATGAGCCCTCCGGTGAAGGCCAGGAGTCCTGCATACCGTGCCGAATGGCTCGCGACAAACTCTGTCGAGAGGCAGGCGCCTTGGGAGAAGCCGCTGATCAAAATGCGGCTTCGTGGGATGCCCGCGTCTACCAGACCTTTGACTACGGATTCAATCTTGGTAAGTGCCGAGCTCAGCCACGGTTCATTGCTTGTCCGGGGAGCGAGAAACGAGTTGGGATACCAGGTGCCTTGCGCGGCCTGCGGGGCAACGAACGCAACCTGCTGCAGGTTGCCGGCCTTCTGAAATTCGCCGGCAAGAGAAAGAATGCCCTCGGCTGAAGCACCCCTGCCATGGAGCAGGACCACGGCAGATGTGGCCTTCTCCAGAGCAGCGCCAGCGCCAAGAACCGGCTGGTTGGCATGAGGATCATTTGCGGCCATGTTATGCCTCCACAGATTGTGCTGTCTTATCGACAATTTTAGGTAGTTGCTGTTCTATCTGCTGGCGATGACCTTCAAGCCAGCCGGGAAGGCGCAGGGTCTGTCCCAGTGACTCTGCAGGCTCGTCCAGTCCAAAGCCCGGAGGATCTGTCGCCAGCTCAAAGAGCACTCCGCCCGGTTCGCGGAAGTAGATCGAATGGAAGTAGGTGCGATCCTGCACCGGTGTTACGGACAGGTGCTCGGACAGCACTTTCTGCCATTCCAGTTGAGATGCATCATCCTTGGCGCGGAATGCGATGTGGTGCACCGAGCCTGCGCCCATACGTCCACGAAGTGCCTCGGGGTCGACGACCACATCAATATGGTTGCCGAGTGCATTGCCGTCTGCGGAGAACCGATGCCGCTGACCTTCACTCGCGATTTCACGGAAACCCATAACTTGAAGGGTCGCAAATGTCGCTTCGGCATTTCTTTCGAGCAGCGTCACGCCAAAGAAGCCGCGAATTGCATGTTCAGCCGGAACATCCGAGGTGCGGGGAGCGAGAGCCGCCGCTGTGTCCTGGTGACCGACAATCTCAATGGCCATGCCGTCCGGGTCCTGAAGTGTAAGCACCTCTTCATCAAAGCGCTTACCGGTTTCTTCAAAAAGAACGCCTTTTGTCTTCAAACGTTCACGCCAGTAGGGGAGGGAAGGCAGTGGCACGCTGAATGCTGTCCGCGTAGTTTCGCCTGCACCGGCGCGGCCGCGGGTGGCGTAGGGCCACGGAAAGAAAGTCATGATAGTTCCGGGCGATCCGGCATCATCGCCAAAGTAAAAGTGGTATGTGCCGGGATCGTCGAAGTTGACCGTCCTCTTCACAAACCGCAGGCCGAGAACCTGGGTGTAGAAATCCAGATTGCGCTGTGGATCGGATGCAATTGCTGTCACGTGGTGAAGCCCTGCGATAGGTTGGGGCATAGCGTAATCTCCTTCACTGACAAATGATTCGATATCGAAGTAAAAGATTCAAATTCGACGCCTGACTTTGCAGCAGCTCTTATGTCTTGATTGCTAAACGCTTCTAATTCAGCTTTTTATGATTTTCAAGATGAGCGGTGGCTGCCAGTCCGATCTTCTTCAGCGATTCCCGCAACTGGTCCTTCTCCGTCTGGTCCAGAACGTCAGCGACCAGCTCGAGAGATTGCGCATGACGTTTATACAGCTCCGAAATAAACCTGCGGCCCTTGGGCGTAAGCTCTACAAGGCGAATTCGCCGGTCTTCTTTTGAGTTCTTTCGAACCACGCATTCCAGTTTTTCCAGCCGGTCGATCGCAGATGTCATGGATGGGGCAGCAAGAAGAACTTTTTCTCCAATTTCGGAAATCGTCATGCTGCCTTTATGCAGTAAGGCCTCCAGCACCATAAAATCGCTGAGGCCCAGCCCTTCTTTGGCGACGATCTGTTCTACGTAAGAGGCCAGCGCATCGTAAGCGCGCGCCAGCACAACCCAGAGCTTGGGTCCTGTGGTGCTATCTTTTATTTTTCCTCGCACTACAGGCATATTACTTTATGAGATGATTCGATATCGAAATAAGATTCCCGGAGAATAGCATCCAGGCGAACACTCACCCACTGCGGGTTTTCTTCCTGGATCATGGCTGCGCTGCCGAAGATGAAAGGGGCAAACTGGTGAGTTCGTGGATCAGGTCAACCTCGCGCTGGCGGTAGGGAGTTCCGTCTTCATGAAAGATGTCGTGGAACCAGACTGTAGGCTGGCTGACCACATAAGGATGCTGCCAGGAGTCCCAGGGGAGATAGGTCTGCGTCTTGCCGGCAACAAATCCCCAGTTGATGGCTGCAACACGGTATTTCTTTGCAATGGGGAGAATCGTATCGAACGTGCTGCCGGCGCCGCGCGCCATGTACTCGGTACAGATGAGCGGGCGGTGGAACTGGCGCAGCCACTGTATGTGCTGCTCGAATTCCTCGGGCCAGCCGTAGTTGTGAAATGAGATGACATCGGACTCATCGATCTGAATACGGGTGATGGCGTCCATCTTGTCGCGAGAAGACCAGTCTCCGGTCCATACGCCGCTCGTCAAGGGCTGAATGGGGTGTTCGTCACGCGCCCATTTAAAAACCTGCGGCAGCAGGGCCTGCACCAGCTGTGCCTTGTTCCTGGGATCGTCCCTTCCATAGGAGCTATGGTTGTCGTTGCTCGGCTCATTCCATAAGTCCCAGGCCAGAATTCTGTTGTCGTTGGCAAATGCGCTGATGATTCCCTGAACATAGGACTTCAGGCGCGGATATTGTGATTTATCTTGAAGCGCTTTTTCCCCGGGGCTTTGCACCCAGCCGGAATTATGCACGCCGGGAATGGGAGGATGCTGGGGGCCAAGCGCTGGATTCGGGTCCCAGCAGGAATCGAAAAGCACAAGAACAGGCCTGATGTGATGCTTGTCGGCAATTGTAAGAAATGTGTCGACTCGCTGGCGGAAACCTGCGGCGTCCTGCTGCCAGAGCAGATCGTGCAGAAAGACACGCATGGTGCTCATACCGATCTTTTCCGCCCAGCCTAGTTCCTTGTCGATCTCCTGCGCATCGAATGTATTTGCCTGCCACATCTCGAGCTGGTTAATAGCATCGGCCGGAATAAAGTTGCTGCCGACGAACCATGGCTGCTGTGCATACCAGATATTGGCTTTTTCCTCAGACCATTTCTGTGCATAGAGCGGCGACAGGCAAAGAACACCTGCGAGAAGCAAAAGAAGTCGACGCAACAAGGACAAGCAAGCCTCCAGGGAAGACACTTCGATGATAGGTGGAAGCGCTTACATCGTCTATAAAAAATTGATTTTGCCTGGCGCCATGTTATTTCTAACGGTTGTGGTGAAAGGTAATGGTGGTTACGCTCTCGTGAGGGAAGACATGTTCCAAAGCATGTTTCGCAAGATGCTCTTCTCTTTTTACGGGGATTACCCGCTCCGGATCGTCTTCGTCATTCGCGTCATCGAGGCTGCTTGCATGCAGCATCTGGACGGCTACATCATCGGCTGCGGCGAAGCCGGCAATTCGAATGCTCGTGGAGATATCTGTCTCCAGGCTTCGGTTCACGCAGAATAAAGTAAGCGTGTCGCCTTTTTTATTGAGCGCTGCGACAACGTCGAGGTAGGGAACATTGGCGATGTCGGGCAGCCTGCCTACGCCATGCTGGACAGAATAGCTGCCGGACTTCGCGTCGACAGTGACAGGGCGTGAGGCGTGAGCTGAAGAGTACATCCGGAAGACGTAGTAGCCGGGTGCGGCATACACTTGGCTGCGCTTCTTCCAGATTCCGGCAAATTCCATGATGCCGGTCATATCGGAGATAGGCACGATCGAGCTGTTTCTCATCAGAATGTTGAAGAAACCGGCGGTGTCGATGGCGCCGCCCATGCTGGTGAAGGTCGGCGCTCCGGGACGGTGCCCGATGAAGAGCCATTCTGTAAAGGCAATGTGGGCTTTGTTCGCAAATGCCGGAGTCTGATCGATCTGTGCCTGCATGGATTTCAGCTTCTCTTCAAGGCCGATGGGCAAAGCAAAAGCTGCCTGAGCAACAAAGTCAGCACTTGCGCGCGGCATCTGTGTGTCGGAGTTCGTTACGACAAAGTGAGTCGAGAGATAGTCGAACGTATTTGCGGGATTGCTCAACTGCGCCGCGTTCCATTTTGTGAATCCATCCGGATCGGCACCTGTTGCAATCAGCTCTGCATCCGGATCAACGCCGCGAATGGCCCGGCTGAAGGCAAGCGTACGCGCGGCCAGCTGATCGAGGGTGGGGTAGCCGGCATTCCAGTTGCCCCAAAGCTCATTGCCCAACTCCCATGTCAGTCCATTGTGCTTGTGCCAGTGCTCGTAGATGTAGCGAGCCCATTCTGCGGACTCATCCGGAGTGCCAGTGCCTAGATTGAGAGCGAACTGCGGCTCTGCACCGATCAAGCTGCAGAAGCGAAGGAATTCATCTGTGCCGAAGGTGTTGTACTCGGGAATGCCCCAGGAGAGATTCAACATACTGACGCGCTTGTCCTGCGGACCAATTCCGTCTTTCCAGTGGTATCCGGAGGTGAAATTTCCTCCGAAGCGGACGAGAGGCGTCTCCATGGCTTTTGCCATAGCAACTTCGTCCGGATCAAGTCCATCGTGAGCATCGGCGGGCATGAGAGAGAGTTGGTCTACTTCAACGCGTTCGTCTCCATTGACTTCGACGACAAAATCAGCCGGATCGAGACGGTGCAGCTTTCCATCCGGCAGATGCAATGCGAAAGAGTATTTTGTCCAGGAACCGGAAGCAGTGTCGATGTGAGCCGATGCCAGTACCTCGCTGCCATGGCGGAGGCGAAGTGAGACCGTGAGGCCGGAGAGCCCGCTGAGATGACGCGCATAGAGGCTGCCTTTGTAGTCGAGCGTGCGGTGGACTGGCAGATATACCTTCTGCCGGATACCAGTCGGTTCGTCCGGGATGCCCATGATGACAAGCGATTGCCAGGAATTCGCTGCATTGCCATAGAGAGGCTCATAGCGGTTTCCCTGGTTCGGGTTGAGCGGCTCCCAGGGCAGGGGCAGCCCTAATTGCGAGGCCTGGGCGAGAGCTGGTTCCTCGTGCAGCATCCGTTCGACATTGCCCGCGCTCCACAATCCTGATTCGAGGCTTGGATTCTGCAAAATTTCAGCCCAGAGGCCGTTGTAGGTGGAATTGCCGATCGGCTCCAAGAAGCTTCCGAAAATAGTGCGTGGAATTTCGTTACCCGCAGGCTTCGACGCATCGACCTGAATTGTCACGGTTGAAGGAATCGGCTGGTTGACAGTGATTTGAGCGCCGGCATAGCTGGAAGCGCTTACATTAACCAGGGCGATAAACACTGCACAAATGATCCGCATCATCTGTCTGGATATCCTTCCAGGGATTAGGGGTGAAGCGAAACCAATATAAATTGAAAAGCGCAAGGTTGGCGAATCAGCTTTGCGATGATGTGTTGCGCATCATCGCGAGGGAAGCTGCATTATCGTTTAATTGAAAATCGTATTCGCGCACCACTTTCATCACGGCCCGGCGAGTTTCTTCCGTATGGTTGCCAGTGTTGTGAAGCACGCGAGATACGGTTGCCATGGATACACCGGCTTTGCGCGCGATGTCCGAAATCGTTGCACGCTTCCGTGATGTTTTGCGGGTACTGGCCCCTTCCAGCGCATCCAGAGCCTCAATAATGGTGTTGAGCTGGCTCCATAGCTCGGAGACACTAAGGCCGAGCTTTTCTGCGACCTGAGTATCTGTCATTCCCTCGGCAATGTGATCGAGAATTTCGGCCTGCTGCGCATCGAGATGTGCGCGGGGGACGCTATCGGCAAAGCGCGTGGCAATGTGCTGCGGAAAATACTTTTCGCCCGCATGAACTGCATGGATGGCATCGATCATCTCGTCTTCTGACGATGCCTTTAAAAGATAGCCCTGCGCCCCGGCTCGGATGGCCTGATAAATATCCTCATCGCTTTCGTAGCTCGTGAGCACGATAACCCGCGGCGGCGATTTGAGCTGCTTGAGCGCATTGAGAGTTTCAATGCCGTTCAGCGCCGGCATGCGAAGATCAAGCAGCAGGATATCTGCCGGATGCCGCACAAGTGTAGTAATTGCCTGATTGCCGTCCGAAACGCTGCCGACGACTTCCAGATCAGGGTATGTCGCCAGCATACTTGCCAGTCCGGCACGTACCACCGGGTGGTCATCTGCGATCAGAATACGGATCTGATCTTTTGTTTCACGAGACATGGTTATGAAATTCCCGCTCCTCATCATCATAAGCGAGTGGCCAGAATTTGAATCGCTTTAAAAGAACGGGAGCCTTTACAGTAATTCGCGTGCCGCTTGCTGGAGCAGTTTGGATTTCCAGAGTTCCCTGGATGCTTTCCACCCGGCGCCGTATGCCTGTGAGCCCAAAACCGCTGTCATCAGGTTTGGGAACAAAGCCGATTCCATTGTCTTCGATCACCATCGTAATGGCAGAGGGCGAATAGATAGCGCGGATCGCCAGTAGGCTGGGATGGCCATGTTGCATGGCATTTGCAATAGACTCCTGGCCGATGCGGAACAGGGAATCCAGAATGCGCAAAGGAATAGGGCGGACTTCTCCTTCGACGGAGGTCTCAATCTCTACCGGCGCGCGCCCGATCATCTGGCGCGCAATCTGTTCGAGTGCAGCGACCAGGCCGCCGGCTTCGGTAGCGTCCGGGCGCAATGTCGTAATGCTGCGTCTTGCTTCATCATGGCTGTGGCGAACCAGGTCGCTGGCGCGATTCAACTCCTCAAGCAGTGAAGCATGGTCGAGGGGAGTCTTGCTCTTCACAATACGATTGCGAATGGCGCGCAGCTGGAAGCCAATTCCGGCAAAACTTTGTGCGAGCGTGTCATGAATTTCATGGGCAAGCCGCTCACGTTCGTCGATGACCGCACGCAGCCGCCATTCTTCTGCGCGGCTATAGAGGAAGTGCACGGTGAATCCTAAAACGAGCATCGTGACGGCAAGGCCGATCAGGTGCTCCGTGCTCCACCAGGGAGGGCCTACCAGCACCTTGATATCTTCTGCCGAGCTTATCAGCACTGCAAATGGAACGGTGTTCTGCGTATAAGCCGCGTCCACAAGGCAGATTCCACGCAGGCGTAGCAGGCTGTTCTTCTCAAGCTTTTTGAAAGATACGGCGGTGGTTGATGAACTGGCGAGTGCGCGGAATGTCTGCTGGCCGTCTCGCAGTTCCAGGGCCATCAACCCGTCAGGTGCTGTCGTTTCCCCCCGGAGAGTACCTTCCACTTCAATAAACATGGCATGATACGCTCCGGTAGCAGCCTGATCGGCAGTAACCGATAGAGGCGGACGCGGAGCGGAACCTCCCAGCGGACGTGCTGTTGCATTGCGAATGGTTGTAGTCAGGCCATGAGGGTAGACATCGCCTTCAATCTCCACTTCATCGCCCACGCGCAAAGGCAGCCTGGACTTCAGCTCCACACGTGTTCCCCCGCTCGAATCCTCAACATACAACGGATCGGTAGAAATGACGGAACCACGAACCGTTACCTGGGATGGGCGCGTAGTGGAAAACAGCCGGAGAGTTTGAATGGCGTGCACAGGTCCCACTGCAGGCAGGCTTTCCAACAAGGGAGCAGACGTTAGCAGGGGATTTCCCTGGTTCGTCGGATAGACGGCGGTTTGAGACGGAGGTTTCGCGGCGGCGAGCAGCGATGCATCCTCGCCCGACAACCGTTCTACGCGGATGTTGCGCCAGATGCCGCCCGCCGCCATGGAGCGCAACCCTATCTTTCCTGACAGGAAGCAGTGTGGATCTCGGGCAGCTGTTGTTGCCGAGTTGCTTGTGCCGATCTCGGACGCGGAAGCACTAATGTTGCATTCATAAGCTCCCGCTTTCAGGTGATACCACTTGCCCGGTTCCACACCGCCCGGCATTTTCACGGGTGGGAACTCAATCCATCCGTGTTCTGCGCGGCCAAGCACGAGGGCTTGATCCGAGGAACGCAGGCCTGCGTAGTAGCCATTGTAGGAATCCACACCGTGCTCGATATCGCTCGAGCGAATCATGATTCCTGCATCACCTCCGTATCCCAGGAGCTGTATATCCGCTTCTACGGAATAGTTTTTCCAGTAGGGTGAGCCGCTGATAAATTTTGCTCCACGATCATTGGAATCATTCTGGATTGTGTCGTTCACGATGCTCCAATTCCCGGAGTAAGGAGTCCACTCGTCAGCTTTGCCTGCGGTGAATGAGTCCTGATAGGGAAGGCCACGCCAGGGGCTGCGCAGATAGAAGGCGATGGCGGCTAGAACAAGCACGCCCAGGCAGACCAGGATCATAATGCGAGTCAAGGCTTGCGCCCCCAATCACGATTGATCAGACGCTGCGCCTGGGGAGAGTCAATATTCTCGCGGGTAAGAAGAGTCGGTTGTAGTCGTATTTCCTGTGCGGGCAGAGCCCTGTTGCGATTTGCGGCAAGCAGGGCAAGGGCGCGGTAGCCCATCTGGTAGGTGTCTTCTGCAACCAGAGCGTCTATCGTTTGTGAGCGTACCTGATTTCCAAGCTCCACGCTTTGTTCAAATCCCACTAATTTGACGTGGCTCGTCAGCCCTCTGGATTGCAATGCAGCAATTGCTCCGTAGCTTGCAATGGCTGACAGGGCAAAAACCGCATTCAGGTCATGATGCGTGGTCAGCACCTCGTCGGCAATCTGCTGTGCCTCCACTCGGTTGTGCGTTCCCGTGCGTCTGTCTTCAATCAGAATCCCAGGGAAGTGTTTTTCTAAAGTTGTCTCGAAAGCATGGAGAATGGTCAGGTCGCTCAGGGATTCGGGATTGACTCCGAGCACTGCCACGCGGCCTTTGCCTTCAAGAATCTGGCCGATGCGCATGGCAGCCATGCGTCCGCTGGCTTCATCGTCATTCACGATATAGGCAAGGTTCTGCTGCGAAGGGATGGGCAGCGGGGAAGCGATCACTACCGTGTGCAATCCTTTGCTGACTGCCCGCTGTACGGGAGCCATCAGGGCGAGAGGCTGATCCGGAGCGACGATCAACCCCTGGTAGTGATCATCGATGATACGGTCCACCAAGGCTGCCTGCTGCTGAATATCATCTTCACTGGTTGGAGCATTCCAGTACACCTGTGCTCCTGAGGATGCCGCTGCAAACTCCGCTCCGGCATGCACGGCTTCCCAGATGGTGAGCGCTGTCGTTCGCGGGACTACCGCAATACGGAGACTGGATTGTCTGCATCCGAAGATGGCTATGATTCCAGCTGCCAGTAATAAAACTGCGCGAAAGTGTGACCGGTTTTTCATGGTCAATTGCATGAGCTTGTGTCCGGAAGTCTAACCGATTCCCACATGGACAGGGGATAATCAGCACCTCCCACGAGGGCTTCTATAGGACTGAACGAATCAAGTAATTAAAGTTGTAACAATAAAAAGTCATTGACAACTCTTGCCTCAGTTCTATATCAAGAATAGGTTTAATGTAATCGCTTCCATGGATAAATGGAGTGGGGATTCTGGCTAAATAAGAAGCGCGAGTGCATTTGATAGGGGGAGATCCAGCTCTCTTATGGAAGCGCTTACGCAAAATTGTTTTGCACTTGGTGTGTTTCAGGAGAAAAGAGATGCAGAAGAGCATGTGGAGGCTCGCGGCGCAGATTTGCCTGTGCGCATGCGCAATCGCATGTGGTACCGCCTTGGCTCAGACCGTACGCGGGGGACTTGCCGGCACAGTCACGGATTCATCGGGGGCCGTCGTTCCAGGGGCGACGATCCAGGCGAAAAATGAGAAGACAGGCGATGTATCGACGGTAGTTTCGACTTCCGGGGGATCCTATCGCTTTCCCGAACTCCCCTTGGGAAGCTACGACATCACTGTGTCTGCAACTGGATTCAAGAACTCGGTCTTGACTGGCGTTCTGGTGCAAATCCAGCAGATCACGGCACTCGATGTGACTTTGCAGGCTGGCGGCACGACCGAAGTTGTGACTGTGAGTGCCAATGCACCGACAATCCAGACAGAATCGTCGGACGTAGGCGGCGTTGTCTCCGATAAACAGATCGTCGAGTTGCCGCTGGCGCTGGGCGGTGTCGGAGCTTTGCGCTCTCCAGAAGCATTTCAATTTCTGCTTCCAGGTACAACAGGTCCGGGCACGGCAAACAGCAATAACGGAATCTTCTTATCCAAGATCGCCGGCGGTCAGAACTATGGCAACGAAGTGCTGATCGATGGCGCGAGCCAGCAGCGCAGCGAAAATGGATCGTCCTTCGATGAAGAAGCGCCATCAGTGGAAGCGCTGCAGGAATTCAAGATCACGACGGCATTGCCTCCTGCCGAATATGGACGCACCACAGGCGGTATTGAAAATTTTGTAACCAAGAGCGGCACAAATAGTTTTCACGGCACTGCCTTCGACATCTTCCGCAACGAAGACCTGGATGCGAATACCTGGTTTAACAACGGAAACAGAGCTTTCTATTGCACCGGTGATAACGATACGCCAGCCTGCAGAAAGCAGTATGCCAGAGGGCAGGACAAGAAGAACGACTACGGCGGCTCACTCGGTGGACCGGTCTGGATTCCGAAACTCTTTAACGGCAGGGACAAGCTCTTCTTCTTCTTCTCCTGGGAACAGCTTAAATACACGCTGGGGTCGACTACTACTTCTACTGTTCCGACCGTCGCTATGCGAAATGGCGATTTTTCTGATCCCCTGGTTTACCGCACTGATCTTGCTCCAGTAGGAACAAACCCTTGCCAGGGCAACGCCCCGGTGTATCAAGGAGAAATCTTCGACCCACAGACAGAGCGGACTGTATCCACATCAAACGGCCCTGTTACGTGCCGCGATCAGTTCCCTGGGAACAAGATTGACTCAAGCCGCTTCAGCCCGGTGGCCCTCAATCTGCTGAAGTATTATCCGCTGCCCACCAACAGCCAGACGTTCAATAACTTTGCATTTCCAGGGAACGTTCCTTTCAACAACACGACGTATACCGTCCGCATCGACTACAACCTTTCAGACAAGAGTAAGCTTTGGGGTTCGTACAGTACGCGTGAGAACAACCTGACGACTGGTGGATCTCCCGATCTTCCGGATCCTGTCGACCCCGTGACGTGGAAGCAGGATTTTATAACGCACTTTGGCCGCTTCGGCTGGGATTACTCCTTTACCCCATATCTGCTCAATCACTTCAATTTCGGTTCGAATCGCAGCAATAGTATCAACTATGCTCAGGCACTCTTTGCCGGTGTGAACTGGTCAGAGCAACTGGGGCTTGGCAATGCGATATCCCAGAACTTCCCACAGGTCACAAACACTGATCCGTTTCATCCAGTCATAGGTGCGAGTGGGGAGACTGTCAATTTAGGCAATCCAGGACAGAATGATGACAACATTGACAACGGTCTACGTCTGAATGAAAGCATCGCGTGGCAAAAGGGTCGACACAGCCTTGCCTTTGGAGTCGATCTTCGCTGGCAGCAGTATTCTCCTATTAATGGCAACAGTCCAGTAGTGAATTTTTGCGCAAACCAGACAGCATCGACATCCGACAGTACCGACGGATATGGTCTTGCCAGCCAGATGCTCGGTCTTGCCTGCGGTGGCAGCCAGAGCATTATTCCGCATGCGTCCCGCTGGACTTCGTGGTACTACGGCATCTTTGCACAGGATGATTTCAAGGTGACCAAAGACCTGACGCTAAACCTGGGCGTGCGCTGGGATGTTGATATGCCGCGCCATGAGGCCAAGGACTTCACTTCCAATTTCAGTCCGACAGCTAACGATCCTGAGTTCAATGTTCCTGGGGCTCTTGTTTTTGCGACCAACTGCAATGGTTGTAATTCAGCATGGGCTGATACCTGGTACAAGGACATTGCTCCACGGGTTGGATTCGCATACACTCCGCCGCAGTTCAACGGGAAGACTGTCCTTCGTGGCGGCGCAGGCATTATCTATGGTCCGTTGCAGTATTCCGATTTTGGCGGGAGCATGAATACCGGTTACAGAGCAAATCCCAGCTTTCCCAATAATGGATTCGATCCGTCGTTTGCTCTTGATTCAGGATATCCGCAGTTTGCGCAGCCGCCGAACCTTGATCCGGGCATCTTCAATGGGCAGCCTGTGAGCGGCTCCTACATAGAAAAGCAATATGGCCGCCCAGCAATGATAAGCGAATGGACACTGCAGTTGCAGCAGGAAGTCGCCAAGGACCTGATCCTGAGTGTGGGCTATATAGGAAACAAGGCGCAGAATCTGCACTCAAATATTCAGAACATCAACAATATCGATCAGAAGTATTTCGCGCTCGGCAACCACCTGAATGATCAGGTCGTGGGGAACACGGTGGGAGTGGCAGAGCCATTCGCCGGCTTCAATGAGTTATGGAATGGGGCGCAGGTGCAGCGCGCTCTTCGTCCCTTCCCGCAGTATGACTATATTGACACAGGCTGCTGCCTGCAGAATGTCGGTATGTCCAGTTATGAAGCCATGCTGGTCTCGCTGGAGCGTCGCTTCCGTAACGGTGTGAATCTGTTGGCCTCCTATACATGGGCGAAATCAATCACAAATTCCGATAGCCTGCTGCCGAACAATGGCGTGGGTGTGGCCCAGGTGCAAAATGTAAACAACCTGCATGCAGAGAAATCAATCAGCGCACAGGATATTCCACATACAGTTGTTGTGAGCTGGCTCTATGAGCTGCCATTCGGCAAAGGCAAAACATGGCTGAATCATGGATTCGCGAGCTATGTCGCGGGCGGATGGCAGTTGGGAAGTGTTCAGAGATATATGTCTGGTCAACCGCTTTCCTTCTGTTGCGCTACGGGAATCCCCGGCTTCCAGAACTCTATTCGTTTTGATCGTGTGCCTGGGTCAGACTTAAAAAGTCCGGCCTACCATAATGGACATATCAATCCCATAGGCGCAACGTCTGCTGATCCAGAAGTAAACACACTATTTCATCTTTCAACTACGAACGCTGCCAGAACCGACTCTGATGGAACTGTCGTTGTTGTTGATCCACGCCCTGCTTTCTATGACCAGAATGATCAAAGAAATCGCGGAGCTTATGGTGCATTTGGTTTGGGCAATATGCCTCGTGTTACTGGGGAAGTGCGCACACCTGCGTATTACAACGAAGACTTCAGCATTCTCAAGAACACACCCATTCGTGAAAATGTGGTGTTCCAACTCAAATTTGAACTGTTGAATGCCTTTAACCGTCATACTTTCTCTATTCCAGATTTAGCGCCGAATGATAACTTGTTTGGCGTTCCCACTGGTACTGTGCAGCTTCCGCGCAACGTTCAGATCACCGGGAGAATCAACTTCTGACAAATGAGGATAGGCTTAGGAAGCCAATCCAACATTATGATGTGCCTCCCAAGCCCATCGGTGTTCTCACCGATGGGCTCTTTTTATTCCGCTTTATTGCGGCTCTTCTGCGGCTTTGGTGCCGTATAGCGTTTTGCTCAGCGCCATCTCTTCCTTTGCACGGTCTTCCATGCCGGCCTTGTGACAGGCAAGACCAAGTTCATAGTGCAGGCGGGCATCCTTCGGGTTCAGCGTAACTGCCTTTTCCAACTGGGCAATACCTTCTTGCAATTTACCCGTGGCGCTCAAGGCGCGGCCCAACTTTTCATGGCATGCAGCACATTCAGGATTGATGGTTGCTGCCCGCTCCAGCAGTGGAATCGCGTCCTGGGCGCGCTGTTGGTCAAGCAGAAAACTTCCATAGTTCAGATAAGGCCATTCATCTGTGTCCGCTGTGCCGCGCGCCAGAACGATGGACTGTTGGAAACTCTGGTCAGCGTCTGCTGGTCGATTTTCAGCGCTATAGGCCAGGCCAAGATTCTCACTGGCCTTTACGTATTTCGGATTCAGCACAAGAGCTTTCTGGAATGCCTGCTCGGCATCCTGAAAACGGTTCTGCGTGTAATAGCAGCGGCCCAGGGAATACCAGGCCTCCGCATTTTTAGAGTCAAATTGCACGGCTTTTTCCAGCCAGCGAATTGCGTCAGGATAGTCATTGAGCAACACATAGTCGAGTCCGACAATACGGAGTTCTTCTGACGTTGGTGTTCGCAGTTTCGCTGCGCGTGTAAAGGTCATCAGCGATTCGCGCGGTCGGTTTTCCCTTTGCTGCACAAGACCAAGCGTATAGAGCGCGTCGGCAGTGTCGGGATGCTTCGCAACGAAAGCTGTCAGAGATTTGTCGGCTTCAGACAAACGATTCAGGTGCAGAAACGCTTTTCCTGCGAAGAAGAGAGCGTCGGTCGAGCCGGGTGCTTCTGCTTCTGTCTGTGTCATCAGTGTTGCTGCCTTTTCCCACTGTTGTGTGTCAAAAGCAGCCCTGCCCTGCACGTAAAGAGTATTTTGAGCTTCTGCAGCCGGAGCGCTGATGCTTATGAGTAGAAGTCCAACAATTGTCAAAAGGCGATGGTTCACTTAGGATCCTGTGCCGTGGTGGTTTCCGCCGATTTTAGCTTTTTCAATTCAGCAAGAGCATGCGCGGCATCGTCGGGTCTGTGCAGGCGCTGATAGAGCTGCACCAGCCGGTAGTAAGCGCCCTGCTTGATGAAGTCGGATGGTTCGGCGCGGAGACTTTTTTCGAGCCAGGCTACGGCTTCCTGATCGCGGCCCAGTTTCTCCATTCCTAAGCCAAGATAGAAGAACCCCGGAGCGGGCTGCTGCAGCAGTGGCACTGCTTTTTGCAGAAGCGCGACGCCTTCAGCAGGATGCTCGTGCTCCACATCAATCCTGCCAAGATTGTAGAGCGCGACCGGATTATCCGGGCTCAGCTTCAATTCGGATTTGTATGCCTGCACTGCCTGATCAAACTGACTCATCTTCTGCAGCTCAGCACCAAGCGCTTCATACAGGTCAGCATTTCCAGGCTGCTTCGCAATTGCGGCCTGGTACTCCTTGATTGCTCCCTGGGGATTGCCCATATCGGCAAGCGCTTGCCCCAGGGCGCGATGCACGTGCCATGAATCGGGATCAAGTTCACGCATGCGTGCATAAATGTCATTCGCGACCAGGCTATGAGCGCGGGCTCGATAGTCAAGAACATCCATGTCATCCGGAGCTAATCTGGCTGCTTCATCCAGAGGCGCTGTGGCAGCATCAGGATTGTGCGCAGCCAGCTCAACGATGCCCTGCCACGTGAGAGCTTCGGTGCTTTTAGGGTTCTGCGCAATTTCCTGTTTTAGCGCCGTGCGCGCGTCATCGAGATGGTTGCTCTGGTACTCTGCGATTCCAAGAAAGAGATATGCTCCCGGTGCGGCAGGATCAAGTTCAATGGCTTTATGGAGCGCCAGTGCTGCTTCCTCCGATTTGCCTTCGCGCAGTAACGCAAGGCCTAAATCAAGATGGGCATCTGTGAGCTGAGGCGCAACGGCCACGGCTTTGCGGAACGCCATTTCTGCATCTGCAGCTTTGCCTTCGTGCATTGCCTGAGTGCCTGCGCGCAGGTATTGAACTGCCTGCGATTCCTGAGCAGGAGAAGCTGGAGTAAGCGCAAACAAGAGGCTGGTCCCAGGTGGAATACAGAGGCAGGAAAGAGCACAGATATACGAGCGGCGAAGCTTCACGCACCCATAATATGCTAGAAGCGCGGTGATCGGGCACAGAACAATACGCTGGAAAATGTGCGCATTATCTCTTATGGCTGTGTCTGTCAGCGGATTTGTTTTTGCAGAGCAAAATGATGACTCCGCAAGCCCACAGAGTATCAGGATGGATGCATATGAGCAGGTGTTGAAACAGCATCCTGGCGATCGCGCAGCAACCCAGGGCGAGATAGAAACGGCCGTTAGCGAGGCGCTTTCCGCGCGACGCGCAGGCAGGAATGAATTAGCGCTGGCATTCCTTCTGCGGGCAAATTACTGGATACCGGACAATCCCGAGCTTCTGGCGGATATTGGCATTCAGGAAGAGGCAATGAATCTCTATCACGATGCCGATGCCGCCCTGACGAAGGCTCGGCAGCTTCGTCCCGGAGATGCGAAGACGCTTTATGCTCTCGCTCGCGCCAAAATGGAGCTGAATCAGATACAGGCCTCGGAGGAAGCGTGGAAGGTCTATCTTGCCCAGCGTCCCGATGATGCCTCGGCTCATTATGGGTACGGTCTGCTCCTGCAGATGATCGAGCGGACAGACGATGCGCGCGCCGAGTTTCAGGAATCAATCGCTTTGTCTCCGCGCCAGTCAGAGTCCTACTACCGTCTGGGAGAGATGGCCCGTAATGCCGGAGATACGGCAGGAGCAAAGCAGTTTTACATACAGACAACAGAGCATGACCCCGGTCATGCCGGAGCATGGACTGGCCTCGGGATTCTGGCCTACAACACAAAGCAGTATGAGGAAGCGGAGCAGGACTTCAAGAAAGCGATTCAAAAAGCTCCCGAGTTACAGACCGCACGGTATTATCACGGTCTGACTCTGGCCAAATTGGGGCGAAAAGAAGAATCTGAAAAAGAACTGGACATCGCTGTAAAGCTGGCTGATGCCGAGAACGCGCGCAAGGAACAAACAAAGCGCTTATCCGTGAAGCCTTATCAACCACAATAAATTTCTCGGTTGATTACAGGACAATACCGATGGCGGAGTTCTCTTCCGGCGAAGCGAGCCAGTACCCATATTTTGCGGTCGCTGCCATAAATGCTTCTACTTCTTCCTGTGTAGGAGGAGCCGGCTGCTGATTCTGATCGAATGGCCGTGCAAGTTCCTGGAAAAATTCATATAGCTTCGGTTTAGTAATTAATGTCGAGATGTTTGGTTGAAACGAAGAGTTGCGAAGAGCATGTTTGATGCCACCGGGTATGACGACGGTATCTCCCGCATGTGCCGTCGTCCATTCACCAGATCCTTCATTCAGGCGGAAGAAATCGAGTGAGCCTTCAAGAAGGTAAAGAAGTTCTGGCTCCTCGTGGCTATGCAGAGGGACCACGACTCCAGGCGGCATCGTGCCGCGGATCAGGCACATCTCGTCGTGGATGGCATCGGGGGAGGCGAGAAATTCGAGAAGCACTCCCATGACATTGAAGATTTCTGGTTTCGCAGACACAAGAACTCCTTAAGCGTGCGTTTCAGCGGTGGCGGATTTCGAGAGCGCTGTCGATAAGAAGCCTGATCAACCAGCTGCGGTGCTCGCCCTCGTGTTCAAAACGCTGTGGGTTGCGGGATGCTGCGAGCCAGCAGTTCCAGACTGCCAATTCAACTTCTTCAGAATCGCCGAGCACTCTGGATGCGGTGAAGTGAAGCAGTCCGAGGTAGCGTGAAAACCAGTCTGCAAATATCTCTGAACAACGCACGGTTGGTGGCTCTTCCATAATGACTGCAGGGAACATAAGCGATTACCTCCATTGAGAACACACGAACATCCTGGGTTCTCTACTTTAAGAAACACGTGCGCAGCAGACTTATTCCCTGAGAAACAGGAACGCTGTGCTTCAAAAAGGATGTCTGCGTATTTCATCGCGCTTTAATGCGAGCGGCGGAAACAGTTGAAACCATAATTCACGGAATTGTGATGAAGTTACCCGCCGGTCGTAGTTTTCAGCGAGCTCTCCGATTTACGAACAGTGTCCTCATAGTCCTCACTATCGTGTCTGTTGTCTTGTGGCCTCATCTTCTGAAAGGCGAAGTATGTGCGCGGCCACAGATCGGCAGTGTCGTCAGCGAACCACCTGATCTGCATAGCAAAGACGGAACGCTCGAAGTCAACCTGGTTGCTGAAAATGTGAAAGAGAGCGATGGCCGCACGCGCTACTGCTTTACCGATGACAAAGGAGAGGAATCGCCCAACCTGCGCGTGCATCCCGGCGATCTCGTGGTCATTCATCTGAAGAATGCGATGACAGACTTCGACGGCAGTGCGGAGGCGGCGCATGCACACATGTCCAAGGCAGGGAACAGCTGCACGAGCGGAATGATGAGCCTGGTCTCCACCAATCTGCATTTTCATGGAATGACGATCCCGCCGACGTGCCATCAGGACGATGTTCTGAAGACATCGATTCAGCCGGGAGATGCCTCGTTTGAGTATCGCTTTCGTGTTCCTAAAGACGAGCCACCGGGCCTTTACTGGTACCATCCGCACATTCATGGATTCAGCAAGCAGCAGGTGCTGGGCGGCGCGTCTGCCGCGCTGATTGTTGAAGGGATTGAGCGCGCGAACAAGGAACTGGCGGGATTGCCGGAGCGCGTCTTCATCATTCGCGACGAAGACCTGATGAATCCAAATGCGCCGCCGTCCAAATCAGAGCCTGTTGTACCGAAATTCATGGTGGACCGCGACGGAGATGCGGCAAATACAGGCACTGGTTTTGGCAAGCCGGCGAAAGACCTGTCCATTAATTATGTTCCGGTGCCATACCCGGATTATCCTCCTGCGACGATCCGGATGAAGCCGGGAGAGCGGCAGCTGTGGAGAGTGCTGAACGCATCGGCGATTACGTATTTAAATCTTGCGGTCCTCTACAACCGTGTTCCACAGCAGCTGGGACTTGTCGCTATGGACGGCGTGCCGATGAATGAATATTCACAGGCGTCCAGGGAAGCGGCGAATCCGCAGCCGCACCTCGGAATTCCGCCAGGGGCGCGCGTTGAGTTTATTGTGCAGGCCCCGGCGAATGGCGAGACGGGTCTACTTGTGACTCGAACTGTGGATACAGGGCCGGGCGGAGAGAATGATCCGAACCGGGCGCTGGCGAAGATCGTTACCAGTACGGATGCTCCGGAGCCCCGCATGAAGCTGGAGAGTTCGCCGGAGCCGCTGCCTCCACCGGGGAAGCCATGGCTGGGAAACGTGGCTCCGGTGCGCGTGCGGCACCTCTATTTTTCAGAGAAGCTGGCCGATCCTAACGATCCGACAAGCGCTGTCGAATTTTACCTGACTGTCGAGGGGCAGGAGCCGAAGATGTTCGACATGAACTCGACTGTTCCTAATATTGTTGTGCAGCAGGGAACGGTGGAGGACTGGATCATCGAAAACAGATCGCAGGAACTCCATGCCTTCCATATTCATCAGTTGCATTTTCTGCTGGTGGATTATCTGGGCAGGCCGGTCCATGAGGATTTCGTCCGCGATACGGTCAACGTGCCATACCGCGATGGGCGCCTGCTGACCTATCCGAGCATTCGCGTGCGAATGGACTTTCGTGATCCCAACATTGTGGGCACATTTCCGTATCACTGCCATCTGCTTGAGCACGAAGACAAGGGCATGATGGGGACCATTCAGGTTGTGCCGCAGGCAGCAGCAACGGCAGACAAGACGGGAAATTCGTCCGCTCAGAATGTAATAAGTTCCGGAACAAGTAAGAACTACCGGCAATAAATTCCATCTCGACGCTGATAGAAGAGTAGTAAATCGGTGTAACAAATATTTAATACTGCATTCACTGTACGGACACCTTCCCTCAAGTTTTGCCGCCGTATGCTCATCAGGTTGATGCTGGACGGCTTCAACATAGGAGGTAGTAATGAATGCAAAGCAAATCGCATCCACGGCATTGAAAACAATGCGAACGGGTGTGATCTCAGCGGCTGTCTTTCAGTTCGCAATCGGCACCACCATTGTCGATGCGCAGTCGCAAGCCGCATCATCCCGCCGTGACAATGAGACAGCTACACCTATCAAGCATGTGATTGTAATTATTGGCGAAAACCGTAGCTTCGATCACGTTTTCGCAACCTATGTTCCCAAGAGAGGCGAAAAAGTCTGGAACCTCCTTTCCGAAGGTATTGTGAACGCTGACGGAACACCGGGCCCGAATTTTTCCAAAGCCGAACAGAAAGCGGCTTCTGATGAAGCGCCCGATGCATTCCTGTTGAGCCCATCCAAGTCCGATTTTCCCGGCGCCGTACTCCCTGCTCCCCTTGTTGGCGGCCCGACGGATTCTTTTGTGCAGGGTGACAGCCTTACTCTGGCGAAACAGTCGGAGAACGGTCTTCCCGAGAACTACTATCAGTATCTTGTGAGCGGCGGAACCGGCCAGACTGCTGCCACTCCCGACGCGCGCATCAAGAACGTGAACAATCTTCCTTCAGGGCCATTCCAGTTAACGAACGGCGACACCTTCAACTACAACGCGTATTCGGCCAGCCCGGTGCATCGCTTCTACCAGATGTGGCAGCAGCTGGACTGCAGCGCGGAAAGGGCTACGATCGATAACCTGTCCGGTTGCGATGCCAAGCTGTTCCCGTGGGTAGAAACGACCGTTGGTGCCGGGGCCAACGGCATCAAGCAGCCTGCAAACTTCAGCACGGAGTATTCAGCGGATGCTGTTACCACCGGCGAAGGGTCGACTGCCATGGGCTTCTACAACGTGCAGAAGGGCGATGCTCCTTACTTCAAGCAGCTTGCTGATGAGTACGCGATGAGCGATAACTTCCATCAGTCAGTAAATGGCGGCACCGGAGCGAATCACATCATGTTCGGCCATGGCGACATGATCTGGTTCAGTGACGGCAAAGGCCATGCTGCAGCCCCGCCTCACAACCAGCAAGTTGCGACGGGCACGGCGAATGCCGGTGTTGTCGACGAAGTAGAGAACCCGAATCCTGCTACCGGCACCAATAACTGGTACATGGAAGATGGATACGGCGGCGGTTCCTTCGGCTCACCGTCCTTTGGTGGCGGTTCTTACACCAACTGCTCGGACATCTCGCAGCCGGGCGTGGCAACGATCG
Source organism: Acidobacterium sp. FHG110202_01 (assembly GCF_059115305.1). Classification (NCBI taxonomy): domain Bacteria; kingdom Pseudomonadati; phylum Acidobacteriota; class Terriglobia; order Terriglobales; family Acidobacteriaceae; genus Acidobacterium; species Acidobacterium sp. FHG110202_01. The sequence continues at coordinate 164,402 of NZ_JBZYWJ010000009.1, read as the reverse complement.
TGAAATATCTGCACTCGCTGCCGCGGTCGATCAAGTCGAACTGCGAAGCCGGCCACTACTATCTGCTGAACAACTACAACCCGGGATATTTCGGTAACGGTAACAATGCTTTCACCGATACGAATGCCAACAACACGGTGTTCGTTATTCCGCCGTCTTCAGTCCGCAGCATCGGCGACGAGCTGCTGGAAAAACGTGTCTCCTGGAAATACTATGGCGACCAGTGGAACAATTACGTTCCCGATCCTTATCAGCTCAACTTCAACGCGATCGGTGCGAAGACCGATGAGTACTGCACCATCTGCAATCCCTTCCAGTACGACACCTCGATCATGGCCAATGCGTCTATCCGCACGGCGCATATCCAGGACACGGCAAACCTCTATCAGGACATCGCCAACGGTACGCTGCCGGCGGTTTCCGTGGTCAAACCGAGCGGCTTGGTCGACGGCCACCCGGCTTCTTCGAAGCTCGACCTCTTTGAAGGCTTCACCAAGAAGATCGTCGATGCAGTGAAGGCAAACCCGAAACTCTGGAAAGATACCGCTATCTTCATCACCTTCGACGAAGGCGGCGGCTACTATGATTCGGGCTACGTGCAGCCGCTCGACTACTTCGGTGACGGCACGCGTATTCCGCTGATCGTCGTTTCTCCGTACACCAGGGCCGGACACATTTCGCACGAATACTCCGACCATGTATCGATCCTGAAGTTCATCGAGAAAAACTGGGGCCTGGAACCTGTCACGCGCCGCAGCCGTGACAACTTCCCGAACCCGGTTGCCCGGTCTGAGAATCCGTATGTGCCGCTCAATGGCCCGGCCATCGATGATCTCTTCGGCCTGTTCGACTTCCACGGTGATCATGACCACGGCCATGATCACAACCCGCATTCGCATCCTTACGGAATCGGTCAGTAGTACTCAACAAAAAAGGCCGGAGCTGAGAGATCGGCTCCGGTCTTTTGTTTTGCACTTTTTAGGGGGAACAAGTTGTGTGTGTCAGCCCGCATCCGGGAGTGACCCGGAATGTGAACCTTCTCCGGCACGTTCGCCTTCTGCCGCGCCCAGGTACTTGACTGGAGCCTCGTTATGGATAGTCCATCCATTTTCTCCATCGCCGCTTCCCTTGGTCAGATATCGCGTGTTGACCTGAACAGCGACAATTTGGTTCGCACCACCAAAACTCTTCGCTGTTCCAGGGCTTGTTGTATATTCCGTAGGCTTCTTTGCTGCTCGCTGGTTGGCAGGAAGTGAACCTCCAGCAACCTGAGTTAGAGCCTCATGTTCTGTCGGGGCGGCAGTATTCTCGTTACGACCTTCTACGCCACCCGCCGTGCCATGGCTCCGGATGCCTTCAGCACTCTCGGCTGAGGTTCCGCGCCAGAGCGTTACATCACGGTGCTGATTTGAGTTGACGGCATTTGCGACCTCGGCCTCCGAGGTTGGAGGATGGTTGGCGGCCAGGTCGCTCAGCGACGTGAGGTGTGATCCAGAAGCTGTCGGGCTGCTGGGGATGGAATCGCCGAAACCATCAATAGGACTTTGAGCTTGGGGAGTTATATCTCCCTGCCGGATAGTGGCGGCATCTGAGCCTTCATCGTCTTCCTCTGCCGGAGAGCCGTGAATCTGAGAGATTGCATCATTGTTATCGGGGATGGTCAGGTGAGGCAGGCTTCCACCAACAGTACCCATAAACTAAAGTCACTCCTTCAGTTAGTTCGTTGTAGCAAATAAGCCAACTCAGGAGTTATCGCTGTAGAGAAAGTTTTGTTGCTATGGAAGTGTGCTCAGAACGCCAGGAGCAGAAGCTTATTCACCACTCTGGGCGAGGTGCGATTCGCTCAGATCCAGCTCACGTTCGATGCGGCGTAGCACGCTATCGTTGATGCGGCCTTCATTGCGCAGCCGGATTGCAGTCTCACGTTCAATGCGCAATGTCTCCAGAGAGATTTCAAGATGGCGCGCGTGGTCGTCGGCCTCTGAGGTGTTCTCGCCTGCTTCAAGGCTCGCCAGTCGCTGGCGGTAATGGTGAGTCAGGTCTTCATACACATCAGCGGATTCGCCGTTGTCCCGCTCTTTTGCGCCTTCGAGGTGTGACACAGCGGCACGGGCAAGGATGCGGCGTGCTTCCAGCTCTTCGCAGTTGGGGCCTGCTTCTCCGGCGAGACCGAGAACGCGGATAAGAGGCGGTAGCGTGAGTCCTTGGAGCACCAGCGTCACCAGGATGACGCAGAAAGTCAGAGTCAGAATCATGTTTCGCTGCGGGAAGGGTGAGCCATCCATCAGCTGAGTGGGGAGAGAGAGAGCAGCTGCGAGAGAGACTACTCCGCGCATTCCGGTCCAACCGACAACAAAAGTCTGGGAGAGCTTTGGGCGTCTCTCCCTCTGGTGCTGGACCTGCCTGCGGATCAGGTAAGCCAGACGCGCGCCGGGAAAGACCCATACAAGCCGCAGCAGGATGAGCAGGATACTGAAGACTGCGCCATACTGGATGACTACCCAGAGGTCGTATCCGCGAATCGAAGCGCGAATCGCAGAGAATTCAAGCCCGATAAGTACGAACACCAGTCCGTTCAGGATGAAGGTCAACGATTGCCATACAGACCATGTCCCCATGCGAACCGAAGGTGAGAACAGATGGGTTGCGCGTCTTGTGAGAAACAATCCGCAGCTCACTACTGCGAGTACGCCGGAGGCATGCGCCGTCTGTGCAGCCAGGTAGGCCACGTAAGGCGTAATGATACTCAGCGCAACTTCCACCGGACCGTCGTCGATCCTGCGCTCAAATTTGTAGACAATCCAGGCGATGACCAGCCCAATAGCGACGCCCCCGGCTGTAAGCCAGAGCAGCGTCAGGAGACCGGTGGAAACGGTGGGGATGCGCTTGTGAACCAGAATCCCAAGCGCGAACTCAAGGGCCAGCAGGCCGGTGGCGTCGTTGATGAGGCTCTCGCCTTCAAGAATGTCCACGATGCGGCCGGGCAGCCCGATGCGCCGGGCGATGGAAGTTGCGGCAATAGCATCTGTTGGGGCGACAATCGCTCCCAGCACGAGGCCGAGGCGCCAATCAAAGCCGGGAAAGACGCGAGGGGCTGCGAAAGCAACGCCGATAACCGTAAATGCCACCAGGCCGAAGGCGAGCAATGAAATGCTGGTGATGTTGTAGCGAAAGTCCCGCCAGGAAGTCTCCCATGCCGAAGAATAGAGAAGCGGCGGGAGTATGACGACGAAGATCAGGTCGGGGTTGAGCGTGATGTCGGGGACCTGTGGTATGAAACTGAGAACCAGCCCACCGATAACCATGATGATGGGATACGGCGTCTTCAGTCTGCGCGCGAGCACTCCGAAGACCACAACGAAGAAGAGCAGCAGCAGAAAAACAAATTCAACTTTCCCGATCTCGCTCATGAATGCGATTGCACCACGTCAGGCGGCGGCACGGCAATACACTCTTTCGGTCGAGCGAAGCGGAAACTCTCAGCGGGGCCCGAGAGCATCGAGCGCCGCTGAGATTCTGCCTTTACATCAGAACAGCTAGAAGCGGTAATGCAACCCGACCTGGAGGGTGCGGGGGTTGCTGGTGGTTTTGCTGGTAACTTCGCCAAATTGAGACGAAGTTGGAGTCAGCTGCGGAGTGGACAGGTTGGGATGGTTGATGAAGTTGTAGGCTTCAGCGCGGAACTCTAAAGCATTCTCCTTATAGAACGGGAAGCTCTTGATCAGCGCAAGGTTCCAGTTCTGCAGGCCCGGTTGATAGATATTGTTGCGCACTCCATGCTGAAGGTTGAAAGTTCCTGAGGCGGGTTGTGTGAAGATTGGATTTCCCGCACCATTCGTAATCGAGAACCACTTCGAGCCGTTGCCGGCCGGCCCGGCGAAACCGCCGATATGTTTCGGGGTTCCGTTCATTACCCAGAACTGGCCCTCTGTGCCGCAACCGAAGCTCCCGAACTCGCCTACTCCGGCGAAGTCGTTATTGGTTCCGATTCCGCAGGGCTGGCCGCTCTGGAACTGGGTGTTGCCGCTAAGCTCCCAGCCGCCGAGCAGGGTTCCCGTCAGATTATGCTGCCCCTTGAAGAAGGGAAGAGCGTAGAGGTAGTTGATGATGAGAACATTGCGGATGTCATACTCCGATGGTCCCCACAGATTGCTCAGGTTGTAGCTGTCGGGAACGATGTCGCGGTAGTTTGAGCTGTTATCCATGCTCTTGGAGAAGGTGTAGGCAATGCCGAGCGTTGAGCCGTCGCCAAAGCGGCTGCTCCACGAAGCCTGCAGAGCATGGTAGGAAGAGTTTACGCCGCTCTGTTCCTGCTGGATAAATCCGAAGCCTTTATACGGCCGGAGGTAGTTCACGCTGACGCCTGGATTAGCCAGCAACGCGCCGACTGCCGGCTGGTTGATGTCGATAACATTCCAGTTGTGCGAGCCGTGCGCGCCGACATAGGCGAGCTGAAATACAGAGTGCAGCGGCTGAACCTCCTGCTGGACAGAAAGGTTCCAGTTCCATCTTACTGGAGGTTTAATGTGCCTGTTCATGGTGGTGATAATGATGGGCGCTTCTACAGTTGTGTTGAGGCCTGCGCCCGGATTATCCACTGACACGTTGTTGACCGTCACTGTCGGCTGGAATGGCGAGTTGCCGCCGGGGAAGATGTTGTCGATGATCCCTTTGTTGGTTACAAATTCTCCTCCGCCGGCACGGACGACCATCGTAGGCGTGACCTGGTAGGCAATGCCGAGGCGAGGCTGCACGACCGTGGTGGAGCTTACATAACCCTTCGGCAGGTCGGGGGCAAATAAGCCAGTGCAGGGCTGTCCGGCACAGGCATTGTTCGCGGGGTTCGCAGCAGGCACGCGGTTGTTCTGCGTGGCCGAGCTCGGGAAGCTGCTGAAGCCCGGAATCACAATGCCGTTGTACGGATTGCCCGTGCCCAGTATGACGTTGCCCGTCGAGGGATCGATCGTCGGTGCCTGGGTCGGATCATAGGAAGCCGGATCGAAGTAGGTCGCGTTGCCCCAAAGGGCATGCGCCGGAACTGTGTTGGTGATGCGGAGGCCGTAATCGAGATGCAGCTTCGGGTTAACCTGCCAATTGTCCTGCGCGAAGTATTCGAACATCTTACCGCGCCATACAGTGTAGGCTTTCGGGCCGATTTCGGTGTAGCTGTCGGCCAGTCCCAGCGCAAGATTGGCAAGTCCTACACCGGAAGTTGCACCCAGTCCCGTCCTGCTGTCGGTAAAGGTGAAGCTTCCGTTCTGGTTGCTTGCTCCGTTTGCAACCGTGTCCACGTTGATCTGATCGTTGTCGTTTTCGCCGGCATAGTTAAAGAAGAATCCGACCTTGAGCGTATGATTGCCCCATACCTTCGTGAAGCTGTCAGATCCTGCATAGATAATGCCGGAAGAGTGTGACGGATACGGACCGCCGGAGAGGCTCAGGAATGTCGGGAGACTCACAGTCGGAATCTTGTCCTCTGCGGCTTTTTGTCCGGGAAGAATATAAGGAAAGTTGATGCCGAAGGCTCCGCGATTGTAGCCTGCGCCCGCGGGGTTGATGCCGATGTAGACATCATCGATGCTGACGCTGAATCGCGCTTCGTTGATCATGGTCGGGCTGATCGTCCATGTCCAGCCCACGGCGTTGGTCTGGTTTGGCCTCTGCCACAGGAGAGGAACGAGAGGATTGTTCTGATTGAAGGGCGCGGATTCGTTATAGGAGTTGTCCGCGCGCCGGTATTCGAGATGCTGGGTTGGAGTAATCAGAAAATCAGCATTGATCTGTCCTTTGCGCTGGTTGATCGGATGAGGAGCGGAAGCGGCCCAGTTACTCGTGCCATTCAAAAAACCGGGAGTCGGCGCGGGAAAGCTGTTGATGATTGCCATTCCATTCTGGCTCCATTGGCTCTGAGGAATGACATTGTTGGGATAAGGCACGCAACTGGCAGCGCCTGCGGTAGGGCATGTTGTGGGATCGTAGATTACGGTGCCGGTGGGATACCAGGGATTGGGACCCAGCAGCTCGCTGAAATTTCCCTGGCGCATGAGATTCGTGGGCACGGCCTGGTTCTGCGTGTCGCTGAAACGGTAGCGAACCCAGTCCTCGTTCACGAAGAAAAAGAATTTGTTTCTCCAGCTTTCCATGAAGGGGACCTTGGGAATCCACATAGGACCGCCAACAGCAAAGCCGAAATTATTGTAGACAAATGGAGAAGGAAACTGCGTTGCCGGGTTGAGATTGCGCGACCAGGTGTTGGCGTTCATGGCTGAATTGCGCAGGTACTCATACAGATCGCCGTGAAAATCTGTGGTGCCGCTCTTGGTGACGATGCGAATCTGCGCGCCGGAAGCGCTGCCGTATTCCGCGGAGTAATCGGCGGTGAGCACCTGGATTTCCTGCACCGCATCGACATTTGAGCCGGCGATGATCTCGCCGTCATTACGCGTGCGGGTCGCGGGAGCTCCATCGAGAGTATATTGTGTGTCCTGCGTGCGCGCACCGTTGATGCGGAAGGTGTCGCCGCTGTTGAAGGAATAGTTGAAGTCGCCCATGGTGCTGTTGCTGTTCACGCCGGGGAGCAACTGTGCCATATAGATAGGGTTGCGACCATTCAGCTCCTGCTTCTGCACCTGGGTTCCAGTGACTTCGCTCTGCACCGATCCGGACTGCGTCTGCAGAACCGCCGCCGTATCGGATACCTGGATGGTCTGGGTTTCTTGTCCGACGGTGAGCTTGGCATCAATGTCGATGGTTGTGTTCGAGGACAGTCTGTTATGGGTGCTGACAAACTTCTGGAATCCGGCTCCTTCGGCGGTCATGGTGTAGACGGCTGGCGAGAGGTTGGGGACGGTATAGCGTCCCTGCGCATCTGACGTAACGATGCGCGCTTCGCTTGTACCCTCATTGGTGATGGTGATTTTTGCATTGGGCACTACAGCTCCGGACTGGTCTGTAATAAACCCGACGATCGAGCCGACGTCATTCTGCGCGAATGCCGCGGGGGAAAAGATGATGTAGACGAGCGCCACTGCGCAAAGGCAGAGGGCTTTCTGACAACGCAGAAAAGACAGCTTGCGCTTGAGAGAGTTCATGCCGGCCTCCAGGAAAGCATGCTTGACGAAAGGTTTCGGTTTGCACTACTTACGCGACATCGGCACAGATAGGCGGGGCTGGAGCTGGTATCGTTACCACCGCAGTGCGTTCCAGTGACGGGCTTTTGCCTGTTAAGTAAGGTCTATTTGTATGGAATAACCTGCTGTGCGACTCGACTCCAACAGCAAGTGCGGACACATCCGTAGATCTGTAACAGAAATAGTTACGGATTAGTCCTGCGTCATCTAGAACTGATTTCTATCGAAACCCTGCTCGGAAAGTGCCGCGAAATACTGCTTATCGCCAGCGGCAAACATAGTACATTACATAGCCCGCCTCTGGCATGCGAATATTTAGCCAAATAACTTTTTATTTCAACGGCTGCAGATCACCTAAGACCGTCGGGATGAGTTCAGAAACGGTGGGATGGATGTGCATGGCGCGCTGCAGCATCGTGTAGGGTTTCTGGGAATACATTACATCCAGAATGCAGTGGATAGCTTCATCGCCGCCTGTCCCCAGAATCGATGCTCCGAGGATCTTTTTTGTTTCAGCATCAACAAGTATTTTCATGAAGCCCAGGGTTTCTCCTTTTTCAATCGCCCTCCCGACTCGCGTCATGGCGCGTGTCCCCATCAGGGCGGGCCTTCCGGATTTGCGCACATCGGCCTCGGTCATGCCGGCGCGCCCCAGAGGCGGATCGATATACAGCGCATGACAGGGAATTCTGTCGCTCACCTTGCGGGAATCGCCATCAAGAAGATTGGCGGAGACAATCTCAAAGTCGTTGTATGAAGTATGTGTGAAAGCGCCTTTTCCATTACAGTCTCCCATAGCCCAGATGTTCGGGGCACTTGTGCGCAGTTTGTCGTCTACCTTGATGTATCCGTGCTCATCGACAGCGACTCCAGCCTTTTCAAGGCCAAGATCGCCGGTATTCGGCTCGCGGCCTACGGCGAGCAGCACGTGCGACCCAACGACCTCCGGGGTTCCGACAGTACAGTCGACGTGAACACATGCATCGTCGCCGTGTTTCTGGAAGGCAATGCATTCAGCGTTCAGACGGATATGAATGCCTTCGGCTTCAAGAATCTCCTTGATGGTTGCTGAAACATCCTCGTCCTCATGCCGTACCAGCCGGTCGCCTTTTTCCACAACAGTGACTTCGCTGCCGAAGCGGCGGTAGATCTGCGCAAACTCAAGGCCAACATAGCTGCCGCCGACAACCACCAGATGGCGCGGCGCGAAGTCGACATTCATCATGCTCGAATTCGTCAGGTAAGGAATTTCGTCCACCCCTGGAAAGTAGGGCACAACCGCACGGCCGCCAACATTGAGATAGATAGCCTCTGTCGTCAGTACTTCATCGCGGACCTGCACCTCACGATTTGAGAGCAGACGGGCATGCCCCTCATAGACGGTGCAATTCTTCATTCCGCGCAGCCAGTTTTCGACACCGGTGCGCGACCGTGCGGATACCGCATCCTTGCGAGCTTTGACTGCCTTCATATCGACACCGACCACGCCTTCGATATGCACGCCGAAATCGCTCGCGCGGCGAGCCATGTGTGCTGCATAGGCGCTGGCGACCAGCGTCTTGGTAGGGATGCAGCCGGTATTGACGCAGGTTCCGCCAAAAAGTTTGCGCTCAATCATGGCGACGCGTTGGCCGGCTTGGGTAAGACGTCCGGCAAGCGATGGGCCGGCCTGGCCGGCGCCAATGATGATCGAGTCGAAGCTGGTGGTCATCGAGTCTCCTCGCAATGCGGGCTGCGCGTTACTATTAAAGCAGTTTTGTCTCGGATTTGGATTCTCTGCCTACAATGACCTCCGACGAACTGCGCGCATCGCTTTCACTCGACGCTCCGCCTGCGAACCTGCTGCCTCTGCTCGAGGCTCTCTGGTGGGATGCCAAAGGCGACTGGAACCGTGCCCATGAGATAGCGCAGGAGATTGAGTCGCCGGATGCTGCCTGGGTGCACGCCTATCTGCACCGGAAAGAGGGCGATTCATGGAATGCCGGGTACTGGTATCGCCGTGCAGCAAAACCGCATAGCAAATCGTCTCTTGAATCAGAATGGGATGAGATAGCCTCTCATTTGTTGTGAATTTCACCGCTCAAACATGCCTGAATCAGGCTAAAATCGGTCATCACCAGTCGTACGGATGACTCTGCCATGGACAAGAATCTTCTCCTAGACCCTGGAACTACGGTCCTTGAAACAGGACAGGGAAGCCGTTGTTTCTGGCTGATGGGAGACTTCTACGCCATTAAGACCGCCGCCGACCAGACCGGAGGCGCGTACTCCGTCATGGAGATTCAGTCGTTTCCCGGCAATGGTCCCCCGGCACACATCCAGCGGCGCGAAGAAGAGTGCCTCTATATTGTTGAGGGCGCGTTTTCGGTCATTATGGGCGACCGCATCGTGGATGCTGCCGATGGCGACTTCCTCCGCATCCCCAAGGGAGTGCCGCACACCTACAAGAATGTAGGCGCTGTCCCCGGCAAGCTCCTCGTCATTTTTTCGCCGGGTGGGATTGAGCGGTTCTGGGCGGATGTAGGACAGCCCGGTTCCGCGAACCAGGCCCCGAAACATGACGATCCTCAGGTCTTCGACAGGCTCACAAACCTGGCGCCGCAGTACGAGATGGAAATCTATCCTTAAAATATTGTTGGCATGATCTCCTTGTTGTCCAGTAATCTGCTCGGTGGTTGTAAAAGGATTACATGAAGTTTGCTCCTTCCAGTAAAATGTGCGAACTGAACTAAGCCGTTCAGCGTACATCTTTGCTAAGGAGATCCCGATCATGGCGAGGTTCTTCTCGCATCCGCGTTTTCTTGCCGCCTATTCCGCTGTGCTCACCATCGTCTTTGTCGTGACAACCGCCATGAATCTCAAACTGGTGCGCGTGTCCGGCGCGGAAAAGAAAGACACACATCCCGTCGAATTCGATCAGATCACCGTGCATCGCATGAATGTTGTTGAGCCGGATGGCACGACGCGGCTGGTGATCTCCGATAAGGCCGAGTTCCCTGGAGGGTTTTTCAAAGGCAAGGAGTTCACCCGTGCTGACCGCTCAAGTGCCGGCATGCTCTTTATGAACGATGAGGGAACTGAGAACGGCGGCATGGTTTTCGGCGGCGAACGAACGCCGGATGGGAAACTGCACTCCTACGGACACCTCAGTTTTGATGAGTATGAGCAGGACCAGACCATGTCCTTGACTACATTTCAGGATGGCGACGAGCGCGGTACAGCTTATGAGATCAACGATAACGCTACTGATACATTGGAAACGCCGGAAGTGACGGAGCTTTTTGCTTCCATACACGCCATGCCGGACGGTCCTGAGAAAGAGAAAGCCAGAGCAGCTTTTCGAGCGAGGTATCCGATCGGATTGCCAGCGCGTGCGAGGCTGGAGCGCGGACCGGATAAGTCTTCCCAACTGCGCCTCTGCGATCCCGAAGGCCATACCCGTATTCTGCTGCGCGTAGCTGCCAATGGAACCCCCACGATGCAGTTTCTCGATGCTGAGGGCAAAGTGACGCATCAGTGGCCGGAAGATCCCGCTCAATCACAACCGAAAAAACAATAGGAGCCGCATGCTTTGGAATGATCTCCGCTTTGCCTGCCGCCAGTTGCACAAGAGCCCAGGATTCAGCCTCGCTGTCATCCTGACCCTTGCACTCGGAATCGGCGTGAATACTGCTGTCTTCAGCATGGTTGATGGCTTCATCCTTCGCCGCCTGCCCTATCCGCAGCCCGAGCGCATCGCAGCGATCATGCTGCACACGGAGCAGGGCGAAGGCATGTCAGAACAGAACAACCTGACCACCTCCGCATGGGAAGCGCTGAAGGACAATGTCAGCGCTGTCACTTTTGCATCGAGTGGCGGCAGTAACGGCGTCAACCTGAAAGCCTCTCAGGCTGCCGGCGGTGCTGTTCGCTATGTGCATAACGGTCGCGTCTCGGCGCACTACTTCAATGTCCTTGGCATCCCGCTCTTCCTCGGGCGGAGCTTCACCGAGGATGAAGATCGGACGCATGGTCCTGCGGTTGCCGTGCTCAGCTATGGGCTGTGGCAGTCGGCTTTTCGCTCCGATCACGGCATCATCGGGAAATCCATCCAGCTCAAAGGCGAGCCTTATACCGTCGTCGGCATTCTGCCGCAAAACGCAGTGACTCCGACGACAGCCGATCTCTTCACGCCTTTGCATCCTTCAGATTCTGCCGGCGAGTGTGGAGGGCAGAACTGTGAGATCATTGCGCGGCTCAACTCGGGAGCAACCTGGGAGCAGGCCAATACGCAGCTCGGTCGTGTCCGCCTGTCCAGGTTTTCTGAGATTGAGAACAAATATCACGGACATGCATGGTTTTATGCGCGCTCGTTGCAGCTTGATCTTGCCGAAGGTATGCGCGATGAAGTCTCCGCGCTTATGCTGGCCGTCAGTTTCATTCTGCTCATTGCCTGCGCGAACCTTGCCGGACTTGCGCTGGTCCGCATTTCGCGGCGCACTCCGGAAATTGCCACGCGGCTCGCGCTGGGCGCTACGCGTTCAGTGATTCTCCGCCAGCTCTGGCTGGAAAACCTGGTGCTTGCGCTGATTGGCGCGGGAGCAGGGCTGGCGCTGGCAGGGCTCGTCCTCAACGGGCTGCCTCATTTTCTGTCGAAGGAAATGGTTCCCATCGGCGGTTTTCATCTCGATGCGCGCGTGCTTGCCTTTACCTTTGGGACTTCTCTTATCACAAGCCTGCTCTTCGGTGCTCTGCCGGCGCTGCAGACGCGGCGGGTCGATCTGCGTTCCTCGATTGCCGCCGGAGGCAAGGCAGTTGCCGGCGGTTCAGGCCGCCTGCGCCAGTGGCTGATTGGAGCGGAAGTGGCGCTCGCCGTCATTCTTCTGGCTGCTGCCGGTCTTCTGGTGCGTACGCTGGTGCATCTGGAGACGCTGCCACCCGGCTTCGATCCGTCGAATGTCATGATGGCGAAGGTTTCGCTCGATGATGTCCGCTATCACGATGCGGCAGCCTTTCAGTTGCTGCTGAAAAAGAGTGTTGCGGCCATCCGGCAGATTCCTGGTGTGGAGAGCGCTGCCGTCGGCCTCAGCGCACCTTATGAAACTTTCCTGAACGACGAGATCGTGATTGCTGATGGAAAGATGGCCGGTACGGATTATGCCAGCAGCTTGGCCTACGTGACGCCTGATTATTTCTCCGTGCTGCGCATGCCGATCCTTGCCGGACGTGCCTTCTCGGAAGGCGATACAGCTACTTCACAATCGGTAGCGGTCGTCAATCCGTCGTTCGGGAAGCGTTACTACAACGACCCGTCGCCCATCGGAAGGCATTTCAAGATGGGAGGCAACGTTTGCGTGATCATCGGCATTGTTGGTGACGTGCAGGACCAGTCCAATGTGAGCCGGAATGCGCCTATCGATACAGAGCCAATCTTCTATATTCCTGCGGCACAGGTTTCAGGAAAAGCTCTGCCGCTGATCCATACCTTTGTGCAGCCTTCGTGGATTGTGCGCACGCGTGGGCCTGTCGAAGGGCTCACCGAAGCAATGCAACAGGCGCTGGCAAATGCCGATCCGGACCTGCCGTTCTCCGGCTTTTATTCCATGCAGCAGGTTCTTAATGAACAGCTCCAGCAGCAGCGCATTCAGGTACTTTTGCTTACAGTGCTCGCTGGGCTGGCCTTGGCGCTTTCTGCCATTGGAATTTATTCCCTTGTTTCAAACCTCGTCATCCAGCGCACGCGTGAGATTGGCATCCGCATTGCACTGGGTTCGACGATCAGGCAGGCCATGCTGCATATAGGCTCTTCAGGACTGATCGCTGCAGGCGCTGGACTCTGTATCGGCATCGCCGCCTCCTTCGTGGTTCTGCGTATGCTTGCAGGCTACATCTATGGAGTGAAGAGTTATGATCCTGTCACATTTGTGGCAGTACTGTTTCTATTGGCAGTCATCGCCGCAGCCGCCAGCTTCCTGCCCACCCTCCGTATCAGCCGCATCCAGGCCGCCGACACATTAAGGGCGGAATAAGAAACGGCTGAATGGAGAAGAAGAGCTCATACCTCTGCGGTCTTGTCGGCGTTGGGCGTCTCTTTGGGATGATCGGCACAGGTGAGTATGTCAAGTCCCGGATCGCAAAATTATTTGTAAACCACAGAAAACAAGTAGTTTGTAGAATGAGAAATTTGGCATATTATTTCGCTGAACTTGGTATTCTGAAAATAGAGGGAGAATTTAAACAGAGGTCCGCAGAAAGCGGGCGTTCTTAATTTCTGTGCCCTGAGCGCTGTGCCCTGTTTAATGATGCCTGAAATAGACCCCCCTCTAAATATCTGAAAACACAGTAGTAGTGCACAAGCAATAGAAGAATCAATAAGATAGCAGGGGGTGATTCCCCCGTAAGTCATTGAGAACAAATAAAACCAGCACTACATAGGGGGGAGGGGGGTACCCCTGTTTTTTAGACTTGGCAAGCAGCTCGTTGCTCATCCCGGGCCGGGCGAGTTCCAGTCCCAAAGGAAGATTCTCCCCCTCCGATTAACCCGCTTTACGGCACAGCAAGTTGTTCGCATCTCACAGATCGTGCTACTGTTTCCCACGCAGGCAGAAACAGAACAACGCAGTGCATCGCAGTATCAGCCGTAAGGAGGAGAAAATGAAAAGAGTACTCGCGGTAACCGCAGGCATCTGTCTCGCTCTGCCGGTTTTTGCGCAGTCCACCGAACAAACGCGCATTCAGCAATCTGGCCAGGTTCTGAGAGAGATTTTGCAGACGCCGGACAAGGGCATCCCCCAGGACCTGCTCGATAAGTCCGAATGCGTCATCGTCTTTCCTTCTGTGAAGAAGGCAGCCTTCGTCGTTGGCGGAAGCTATGGACGAGGCGTCATTACCTGCCGTAAAGGCGTGAATTTCACCGGGCCCTGGAGCGCTCCGGCTATGTTCGCGCTCGAAGGCCTGAGCATCGGCTTTCAGATCGGGGGCCAGGCAACGGATTTCGTGATCCTGGTGATGAATGAGGGCGGGGCAAACTCCGTTATGTCGAGCAAAGTGAAGCTGGGCGCGGATGCTTCTGTTGCAGCCGGTCCGGTGGGACGCGCTGGTACTGCCGAAACGGACGTCGTGCTCAAGGCGCAGATGCTTTCGTGGTCACGCAATCGCGGCGTTTTTGCCGGCATCTCTCTGGCGGGCTCCACGCTGCGCTCCGATGGCGATGCCAATAAGAGCATCTATGGACAGGACCTGACCGCAACGCAAATCGTTCGCGAAGGGAAGGTCAAAGCCCCGGCAGCAGCAGCCCGCCTGCTCGGGATTCTGAACCGCGTTTCACCGCATCATACTTCCTGATTCACTGAGGAGCGAACCGGGGGCGGCAGCTTTCGGTTCGCTTCACTGATCTATCCGCTGATCGATGGAAGCCGCTCCGAGGCTCCGAGAAGAAAGACAAAACCAATCACCAGACTGTAGACCGCTCCGGCAGCCGCCACGATGCGATAGAACTGTGGATGCAATCGGCCTGTCCCGAAGATTCCGCTCAGCGCCATCGTCATCAGGGCGTTCATGGCCACCAGTCCCAGTCCAAAGGCAAAAAGTCCCAGCAGGCCGAGAGCGGTGCCTCCAAGGCTGGCTGCCAATAAAAAGAGCATCAGTTGGGTAGGTGTTTCAGCACCTAAGCCATGCAGGACGCCAATCAAAAAGATGGAGCCACTCGAATAGTTCCAGGCATAAGGCTCGGGGCGCGGCGCATCACTCTGAAAAACTCGGCGCACACGCCAGGCAAGATGTCTCACGGCGTTGATGAGCAGCACCCAGCGGCTCTGCATCGCCTGGTGGGAATGAGAATGCTGCGGCTGTCGCACCAGGTTCGCGACCACCAGCAGGCCAAGCACGATCAGAGTGAGGCCGACGAGGCGCTCTGCCCATGCATCGAGATGCGCAGGCAGGGAGACGTGCAGCAGGACGACAAATGCTCCGAGGGTAAGCACTGTGAAGGCGTGTCCGAGAGCATAGACGATGCCGAGGCGGATCCCTTCCCAGCGTGTGCGCTGCACAGCAGTGATGTCGGAGATGGCCGCGAGATGATCGTAATCAAAGCCATGGCGCAGGCCAAGCAGCGCGCAGGAGCCGATCGCAAGTGCAAGCTTCCAATGCATGACGTGAACGCAAGTTGAGTCTATCGCATGGAGGGGAAGGAAAGGAATTTATCCCGTAAGGCGGACGAGTTGCTCGGCTTCAATTCGAGGCCCGAGAATCGAGACCTTGGGCACCTGTCCGCGCGCCATGGCCACTTCATCGCAGCGATAGAGACGCGGGCAGTTCTGGCAGTCCTTGAAAACCTTGTCGGGCAGGGCCGCGCGGTCTTCGACGACGCGGAATCCATAGCGGAAGAAGAAGTCAGGGATGCGCGTGAAGAGGCAGACGCAGCCCACGCCGTTGTCTTCAGCCTCTTCAAGCAGTGCACTCAGAAGCTTCGCGCCCGCGCCCTGGCCTTTGGCTTCAGGCCGCACGACGATGGAACGCACCTCGGCAAGATGCGGCCCGTATAGGTGCAGCGCCCCGCATCCGAGGAAGACTCCGGAGTCGCTCTCGGCGACGGTGAAGTCGCGAACGTTCTCGCATATCTCGGCAAAGGCGCGGCGCAGCAGTGTGCCGTCGCCGGAGAGGCTGTTGACCAGCTCGTAGATGTTTGTTGCGTCCTGAAGGCGCGCCTTACGCACCAGCATGGACTGCCTCCTGGTTGCCTAGATCGACTGTGCCGTAGGTCTTGATGAGCTTCTGCACACGCTCCTCCGCGTCCTTCAAAGCTTCGCGGACGCGGTGCCGCGCTGTTCCGCCGATCACGTCGTGGCAGTCGAGCGTGGCTTCAAGCGTGACGGCGGCGAAGAAGTCCTGCTCGAACTCCGGGCCGAATTGCTTCAGCTCATCGAGCGTAAGATTGTTTAACTCGCAGCCTTTGTCGAGGCAGTAGCGGACGGCATTGCCGATCTTCTCATGCGCCTTGCGGAAGGGAACTCCCTTGTGCACGAGATAGGTTGCGGCGGCCATCGCGTTCATGAAGCCGGTCTCGCAGGCGGCGCGCATGCGATCAGTACGGAAGTTGAGCGCAGCGGCGAACTTCGCCAGCAGATAGACCGTGAGATGCATGGCGCTGGTTGCGGCAAAGACCGGCTCCTGTGTCTCCTGCAGGTCTTTGTTGTAGGCCAGCGGAAGGCCCTTAAGCAGCAGCGTGACGGCCTGCGCCGCTCCGTTGACGCGGCCGACTTTCGCGCGGACGAGCTCGGTCAAGTCAGGGTTTTTCTTCTGGGGCATTGCGCTCGATCCGGTCGAGAAGGCCTCGGGCAGATCGACGAAGCCGAATTCCGCGGTCGAGAAGAGCGTGAGCTCTTCAGCAAAGCGGCTTGCGTGCAATGCGAGCAGCGTGAGCGCGTTCAGGTATTCGAGCACGAAGTCGCGGTCGCTGGTTGCGTCCATGCTGTTGGCGGTGGGAGCGATGAAGGCAAGCTCCTTTGCCGCGATGGTGCGGTCGAGCGCGAGCGTTGCTCCGGCAATGGGGCCGGAGCCGAGCGGGCAGTAGTTCAGCCGCTTCGCGCAATCCTCAAGACGCGAGGCATCGCGCAACAGCATCTCGACATATGCCAGCAGCCAGTGCGCGACCAGCACGGGTTCGGCGCGCTGGAGATGCGTGTACGAAGGCATAACGGCATCGCCCATCGCTTGGGCTTTTTCGACGAGCTGCTGTGCCCATGCGGCAACGTGCACAAGCAACATGTCGATGCGAAAGCGAATGTATAAGCGCAGGTCGGTTGCAATCTGTTCATTGCGACTGCGGCCTGTATGCAATTTGAGGCCGAGATCGCCGATCGCTTTGACGAGTTTCATCTCGACGAAGTGATGGATGTCTTCCGCATCGGAGCCGAGGGGTTCAGGCTTCTTCGGTGTTTCGTCAATCCGATGTGTCTGCGAAACGAAACGGTCCAGAATGCCATCCAGCCCTTCAATGATTTTTTCATGTTCGGCATCTGACAGTACTCCGGCAGCGCGCAGAGCAAGCGCATGCGCCTTGCTGGCAGCTACTTCGTCTCCTAGCAGCTGCCGGTCAAAGCGGAATGAGCGTTGCCAATGATCAAAAACAGGGTCGAGCGGCTCGCGGAAGCGGCCAGACCACATCTTGGCGTGCTGTTCGCTCATCAGTTCTCTTCGCCTTTCGTTGTGCTCCCATTTTTTGTCCCGCTGTTCAGTTGCGGCATCTCCGAGCCGTGGCTCAGTGTGATGAGGCCGGTCTGTGCGTATGTCATCAGCTTGGCGCGAGTGTCGGTGATGTCGAGATTGCGCATTGTGAGTTGGCCGATCCGGTCGCGCGGTGAAAAGGCCGACTCGGTCTTCTCCATGCTGAGGCGTTCGGGCGCAAAGGTGAGGTTGGGCGACTCGGTATTCAGAATCGAATAGTCGTTGCCGCGGCGCAGCTCGAGCGTGACCTCTCCGGTGATGGCGCTCGCCACCCAGCGCTGTGCGGACTCGCGCAGCATGATGGCCTGGGGGTCGAACCAGCGTCCCTGATAGAGCAGGCGGCCCAGCTTGCGACCGTTTTCGCGATACTGCTCGATGGTGTCCTCGTTGTGAATGCCGGTGATAAGGCGCTCATAGGCGATGAAGAGCAGGGCCATGCCCGGAGCTTCATAAATGCCGCGGCTCTTGGCTTCGATAATGCGGTTTTCTATCTGATCACTCATGCCCAGGCCGTGACGTCCGCCGATGCGGTTGGCTTCGAGCAGCAGCTCGACCGGGTTGGAGAATGCCTTACCGTTCAGTGCTACGGGGAAGCCCTGTTCGAAGCGGATCGTCACCTCTTCGCGCTTTACATCCACATTGTCACGCCAGAAGGCCACTCCCATGATGGGCTCGACGATGCGGATGCTACTCGAAAGCTGTTCGAGGTCCTTGGCTTCGTGCGTGGCGCCGAGAAGGTTGGAGTCAGTCGAGTAGGCCTTCTCAGCGGACATCTTGTAGCCGAAGCCGGACTTCTGCAGGAAGGCAGACATCTCGGCGCGGCCGCCAAGCTCATCAATGAAGAGCGGGTCGAGCCAGGGCTTATAGACCTGCAGATCGGGATTGACGAGCAGCCCGTAGCGATAGAAGCGCTCGATGTCGTTGCCCTTGAAGGTCGAGCCGTCGCCCCAGATGTTGACGCCATCTTCTTTCATGGCTGTGACCAGCATGGTGCCGGTAACGGCGCGTCCAAGAGGCGTGGTGTTGAAGTAGGTGATGCCCGCAGTCGAGATGTGGAAGGCTCCGGACTGCAGTGCGGCAATGCCTTCGCGAACCAGCGGTCCACGGCAATCGATGAGCCGCGCATTCTCCGCGCCGTACTCAAGGGCCTTGCGGGGGATGGCTTCGTAATCGGTTTCGTCCGGCTGACCGAGATTAGCGGTGTAGGCGTAGGGCGCCGCACCTTTCTGCTTCATCCAGTGAAGCGCAGCGCTGGTGTCAAGGCCGCCGGAAAAAGCGATACCGACTTTCTGCCCAACCGGCAGACTTTCAAGAATGACAGACATTTAATGCAAACCTCGGATTTCTTCGATTGTTGTGATATTCGGCCAGCATGGGGCCTCCCACCATTTGGCGTAAAGAGTGGGAGACGAATTTACTTCGCCGGTTTTGCCCCGCCGAGCAACAGAAGCATCAATGCCTTCTGCGCGTGCATGCGATTTTCCGCCTGATCAAAGACTACTGATTGCGGCCCATCGAGCACCGCATCGGTCACTTCAGCGTTGCGGTGCGCGGGCAGGCAGTGCATGAACACGGCATGAGGAGCGGCGTGACCCATCATGGTTTCATTCACCTGATAGGGCTTGAAAATGGGCGCGCGCTTGGTCGCCTCATGCTCAAAGCCCATGCTGGTGCAGACGTCGGTGTAGATCGCGTCTGCCCCGGTGACCGCGGCAACCGGATCATTGATGATGGTGATGTTGCTTCCGGTCACGTTCCCGATGGCGCGCGCCTGGGCGACGATGTCCGCCTTGGGCGCGTAGTTCTTCGGAGTACCCACAGTGCAATGCGCGCCGAGCTGGGCCGCAAGCAGCATGAGCGAATGGCAAACGTTGTTGCCGTCGCCGACGTAGGTGAACTTCAGGTCCTTCACCGTGCCGAAGCGCTCTTCGAGCGTCATGAAGTCAGCCAGCGCCTGGCAGGGATGCTCGAGGTCGCTCAGCGCATTGATGATGGGAACGCTCGCGTATTGCGCCATCTCGGTGATGGTCTCGTGCGCGTAGGTGCGCAGCACGATCACAGAGACCCAGCGCTCGAGGTTGCGCGCCATGTCGGCAAGCGATTCGCGCTCACCGAGCGGCGACTGCGTCTGGTCGACAAAGATGGCATTGCCGCCCGTGGTGTTGATCGCAGTCTCAAAGGTCAGGCGCGTGCGCAGCGATGATTTCTCAAAGAACATGACCATCTGCTTCGCGTCGAGCGCGTGGCGGTAGTTGCCCGGGTTGGCCTTCACGTCGTGCGCGAGCCCCAGAATTGCGGAGACTTCGGCGGGCGTGAGGTCGGCGATGGAGCACAGGTCGCGTCCGGCGAGCGATTCGCTCAGGCCAGCTTCCTGTTCGAGAACCGCGAGTGTTTTGCTAGCCAATTTTGGTTCCTCCTTGGGTGCGAGCCTGCTCGCCAGCATAGGCTGGTCCGTGCTCGGTTAAGATTGCGTCGAGAGCAGCGATGGCTTCGTCCACATGCTGCTTTTCGAGAGTGTAGGGCGGCAGGAAGCGCAGCACTGTCTCGCTGGTGCGGTTGATCAGGATGCGGCGCTTCATCATTTCCGCCAGGACTGTCTTTGCCAGGTCGGCCGATTCAAGCTCGATGGCAAGCATCAGGCCGAGGCCGCGAATTTCCGTGATAGTGCTGTGCTTCTGCCTTAGGGCTTTGAGCTTCTCAATGAAGTAGCTGCCTGTTTCATTGATATGGTCGAGAAGATGCTCTTTCTCGATTGCGTCGATGACGGCGATGGCAACGGCGCAGGCCAGCGGGCCGCCGCCGAAGGTTGTGCCGTGCATGCCGGGATGAATCGCCTGCGCTGCTTCTTCCGTACAGAGCATTGCGCCCAGCGGCAGGCCGCCGGCAATGGGCTTGGCGAGGGTGACCACGTCGGGCTCGATGCCGTAGTGCTGATAGGCGAACCACTTTCCTGTGCGGCCCAGGCCGGCTTGGATTTCATCAATGATGAGCAAAGCTCCGGTGGATTGGGTCAGTTCGCGAGCGGCCTGCAGGAACTCCTGCGAGACCGGGCGGATGCCGCCTTCACCCTGAATCGCTTCAAGCAGCACAGCGCAGAACTCATTAGAGAATTTCGCCTTCAGGTGTTCAATGTCGTTGAAGCGGACGAACTCCACGCCCGGCATCACGGGAGCGAACGGAGCGCGGTACTTTTCCTTATGCGTGGCTGCAACAGCGCCCATGGTGCGTCCGTGGAAGCTGTTTTCGAGCGCGAGAATTTTTGTGCTGAGCTGCTTGCCTTCGCTACGTTTTGCTCCTGAATAAGCGCGGGCAAGTTTGAGCGCGGCTTCAATGGCTTCCGTTCCGCTGTTCGAGAAGAAGGCGCGATCCATTCCGCTTCTTTCTGTGAGGCGCAGAGCGAGCTCTGCCTGGCCTTCATGGAAGAAGAGGTTTGAGGTATGGATCAGCTTCCTGCTCTGCCCGGCGATGGTGTCGACGATTGCAGGATGGCCATATCCGAGCGCGTTGACGCCGATGCCGCTCAGCAGATCGAGGTAACGGCCGCCGTTTTCGTCGATAAGATGAACGCCCTCTCCGCTGACGAAGAGGATCGGATTACGCTCATAGGTAGAAAGCAGCAGCTTTGCTTCGGCTGCGCGAATTGCATCCAGTTTCATCGTGAATAAATCTCCTATGCAACCATCACTTCGGTGCCGTGGTTGATGCGCGTGCTGCACAGGTCGGGCAGCAGGGCAGCGGCTTCCGCGGGCAGAATGCGCACGCGCTTCACGCCCTGCAGCAATGCTTCGCGACAGGCACTCAGCTTGGGCAGCATGCCGCCGCTGATAACTGCGTCTTTGGCGAGCCTGGCAATCTGATCGACGGTGAGCCAGCGCATGACGTCGCCGTTCGCGTCTTTCACGCCGGGAACATCGGTGAGGAAGACCAGCGCGTCGGCCTTGCATGCGGCAGCGCAGGCAGACGCCATCTCGTCGGCATTGATGTTGTAGTACTCGCCGTCAAAGCCAAGCGCGAGGCTCGATATGACGGGCACGGCGCCCATCTTCCAGATGGCCTCAAGCCAGCGCGGGTCGGAGGCGACGATCTCGCCGACAAAGCCAAGATCAGGAGCCATGCGCTTCTTGCGCGCGCGGAAGACCAGGCCATCTCCGCCGCAGAGCCCGACGGCAGACTGGCCGTGCGCGCCCAGAGAGGCAACGAGCGATTTATTCACACGCCCGCTCAGGACCATCAAGGCCGCATCGCGCGTTTCCGCATCCGTGACCCGCAGGCCGGAGATGAACTCGCTCTGCTTGCCGAGCTGCTGCAACGTTTTTGTCAGCTGCACGCCGCCGCCATGTACCAGCGTGACCTGGTTGCCGTCCTTTACCAGCTCTGCGATGGCCTTCGCGCAGCTTTCTCTCAATGCAGGGTTTTCGAGGGCAGCGCCGCCGAGTTTCACAACGAACTTCATGCCAACCCCTCCGCTTCGTTCCATCCATACATCACGTTCATGTTTTGCACCGCCTGTCCGGCGGCGCCTTTGAGCAGGTTGTCCAGGCAGGAGACGATGATGCATCGTCGCCCGTCAGCGGCAAGTTGAAACCCTATGTCGCAATAGTTGGTGCGCACGGAATACTGAATCTGCGGAAGCTGGCCGGCAGGGAAGACACGAACCAGAGGACTGTCCTTGTAGAAGCTGCGGTAGCAGGCCTCCACTTTCTCCGGCGCCTTCTTCTCTTTGAACGCAACGTAGGTGGTCGAGAGAATGCCGCGGGGAATCGGCAGCAGATGCGGCGTGAAGACGATCTGCTCCGGCGCAATCTCAAGCTGTTCCAGAAGCTCACCCGTATGGCGATGGCTGAAGACTCCGTATGCGGAGAGGTTGTCTGCCGCGTACATGAAGTGCGTCTTTGCTGACGGCGTCTTGCCCGCGCCGGAGACGCCGGACTTGGAATCGCTCACAATGCCACGATCGAGATCGACCCAGCCCGTGGCCACAAGCGGCTTGAGCGCGAGGATGATGGATGTCGCATAGCATCCGGGATTGGCGACAAGATCCGCATGCTTGATTTCATTGCGGTGCAGTTCCGGCATGCCGTACACGCTTTCAGCCTGGACTTTCACAGCAGCGTCGGCACCCTCGTCAGCAAATTTGTAGACAGCGCGGTTCTCAGAATGCGCGAGCCGCCATGCTCCGCTCAAGTCGATGACGCGCAGACCATGCTTGAGAGCTTCGGGCGCCCATTCGCGCGACTGCTCGTGCGGAGTCGCGAGGAAAAGCACATCGACGCCGCGGTCTTTCAGCAGCTCCCAGGAAAAGGGCTCGACCTTCAGCGCCTGCGAGCCGTTGTTGTCCATCAACTGAGGATGCAGCTCAGTGAGCGCAACAGCGCCGTGCGCTGCCTCGGAGCGTCCGAGAAAGATGGGCGGCGTGTTTTTCAGCCGGGGATGATGCAGCAGAAGGCGCGCCAGCTCCATGCCGGCGTAGCCCGTCACTCCCATCACTGCGGTTTGTATTTTCTTCTGCATCGTCAACCAATCATCTCTTCCAGGCGCGTGCGCAGCTGTGAAGCGCGTTTCTGGTCGGGGCAAATAATCAGAACCGTATCGTCGCCGGCCAGCGTGCCGACTACCTCTGACCAGTCTTCGTGGTCAACGGCGAGTGCCACAGGCTGCGCGGCGCCGCTTGCGGTGATCAGAACAAGCTGGTTCTGCGCCTGATTCACCTTCAACCCAAAGCTTCTCAAAACTTCGTAAATAGACGGCAAACTGCTGTCATCTTCTACGCGGCCATTGCCGTTGCCATTGGGCAGGGCATAGCCGTTCGGCCCCTTATAGAGGTGCAATTCGTGAATATCGCGCGAGACTGTCGCCTGTGTCACGTCAAAGCCGCGGCGGACAAGCTTGCGGCGCAGCTCTTCCTGGTTGGAAATCACTGCGTTAGCCACGAGTTCCCGAATTGCGTTGTGTCTTTCCGTCTTGCTCAAACTGAAAAAACGCAGCCGGTGGCCGCTCCTCCATTTGCATAAAAATACAATTCAATTGTATAAATATACATATCGCTGTTGTCAACCTTCTTTATAAAAGATTTTTTTCTCTCCAATAAAGAAAACTACAGGACTAATTTGTCGACCAGCGATTCATTGAATTTCCATGAAATTTTCTGGCCGTTGCCGGAAGAAAGGGTCGTATAGTGAGCTATGGGCTACATAAATAATTTTGATTCGCCGGCTACGCCGGAGCGCCAGGGTGTCTCTCAGGCCTCAGCCCGTCCTTCTTTAATTGATCCGCGCTTTGAGCACGAATCCTGTGGGGTGGGCTTTATTGCGACCCTCAACCACAATCCTTCGCACGATATTATCGAGAAGGCTTTGACCGCGCTTGCACGCCTGGCGCATCGCGGCGCTGTGGCCGCTGACGGAAAATCGAGCGACGGTATCGGCATTTCGACCGGCATTCCGCGGGAACTGCTGCTTGAATCAGCCGGTGTTTCGCTGCTGCCTGACGCGCCCTTCGCGGTCGGCGTGGTGTTCTTTCCCCAGGATGTGGCGGAGTTTCGCTCGGAACTGGAGTTGGCGCTCGCCGCACAGAACTGTAGCATCCTTGCCTGGCGTGAGGTTCCTACCCGTCCTGAAGTCCTCGGTGAAATTGCCCTGTCCACCATGCCTGTGATCCGGCATGTGCTCATTACCTCCAGCAGTGATGACCAGCTTGACCGCCGCCTCTATCTTGCGCGCAAGCAGTTTGAGCGCAGCGGAGCGCCGGGATACGTCTGTTCGCTCTCGTCGACGACGATGATCTACAAGAGCATGTGCGCCGGACGCCTGCTGCCTGAGTTCTTCCCTGATCTTGCCGATCCGGGATTCATCACACCGTTTGCTGTCTTCCACCAGAGATATGCGACCAACGTTGCGCCTTCATGGGACCGTGCGCAGCCGTTCCGCATGCTGGCGCATAACGGCGAAATCAATACCGTGTGGGGAAACCGCGCTCGCATGGATGCTCGCGCTGCCACTCTGCCGGAAGAACTGAAGCCTCTTTTCACCCCCGATGGTTCGGATTCGACCAGCCTGGATGAAATGCTGGAATTGCTGGCACACAATGGGCGTACGGTTGCGGAGTCGGTGCGTTTGCTGCTTCCTCCCGCAGAGGAAAAAGGGAACTCGGCGTTTTTTGCCTACAACGAAGACTGCATGGAGCCATGGGACGGCCCTGCTGCAATTTCCTTCACCGACGGCCGTTTCGTTGGCGCTGCGCTTGACCGCAACGGCCTGCGTCCTTGTCGATTCTTCGTTACGGATGACCTTGTAGTGGTTGGCTCGGAAGCCGGTCTTGTGGATCTCGATCCTGAAAAGGTGGTTCATAGCGGACGCCTTGGCCCGGGTGAGATGCTGGTCGCGGACATCGAAAAGCAGAAGCTGTATGAGAACGATGAGCTGCTGCGGATTTTCGATAACGCTGCGCCGCAGTACGAAAATCTTCTTGAAGAAACTACGCTTGATCCGAACACGCCGGTCGCAACGCGTGAAGCCGCCGACTTCGCACGCCTGCAGCATGGCTTCGGCTACACGCGCGAAGACGTGAAGATGATCCTGCAGCCGATGGTTGCCGATGGCAAAGATGCCGTCTGGTCGATGGGCGATGATACACCGCTGGCTCCGCTGGCACGCACGCCGCGGCCTGTGTATGCCTACTTCCGCCAGCGTTTTGCGCAGGTGACGAATCCGCCAATTGATTCACTGCGTGAAGCCGTTGTCGTACAACTGCACACGCGTCTGGGTCCGTGGCCTGATCTTCTGAGTAAGAAGACGCCTCTGCCTGGACTTTCTCTGTCGTCGCCATTTCTGTCGCTGGGGCAGAGTGAAGCATTGCGCACGCGCCAGCATGGCCTGGCGGATGAGCTGCCGCTTGCCGTGCTTGATTGCGTTTTCAATCCGGCATGCACTCTGGTGACCGCGCTTGACGATCTTTGCGCCAAAGCTATCGATCTGGTGCGCGGAGGCGCTGCAATTCTGCTGCTGACCGACCGCACATGCGGTCAGCAGACTATTCCCATCCCGATGGCGCTCGCGACAGGCGCTGTGCATCACGCGCTCATCCGCGCCGGAGAGCGCACGCGCGTGGGCCTTGCTGTTGAAGCCGGCGACTGCCGCGATCTGCATCATGGCGCAGTGCTGCTTGGCATGGGCGCTGGAGCTGTCTGTCCGTGGCTCGCTCTAGAGACTGCGCGTTCGACCAACGCCGAAAAGGGTGAAGCGAACCTGCTGCATGCCTTTGACCTTGGCCTGGCGAAGATCATGTCGAAGATGGGTATCTCTGTGGTGGACAGTTACCGCAGCGCGCACCTCTTCGATTCGATCGGCCTCAATGAAGAAGTGATCGACAAGTGCTTCTTTGGCACGCCTGCTCCTCTGGGCGGCGTTGGCTTCGCGGCGCTTGAAAGCACCATCCGCGGCCAATGGCTGGCAAGCTTTAACGAAGATGCTGCTTCCGGAGAAGGGCAGGGCGGCACTGCTACTGCTGTGAAAGACCTGCCCGACTACGGCTGGGTGCGCTTCCGCAAGGCAGACAAGGCCGAACCGCATTCCTGGCAGCCGCAGACAGTGCGTCTGCTGCAGACAGTTGTGGGCACGGCACGCAGCGCTGCAGCAGTTGCCGAGCCGGGGCAGGCATGGGCGGCTTTTGCCAGTATTGCGGTCGAGAAAGAGCCGGCGGTACTCCGCGATCTGCTGGAGTTTCGTCCTGCAGGCGCGCCGCTGCTTTTTGAGCAGGTTGAGCCTTCTTCGAACTATTACAAGCGGTTTATTGCGAGCGCCATGTCGCTTGGCTCTCTGAGTCCTGAGGCGCATCAGACCATCACCGCCGCGATGAACATGCTGGGCGGGCGCTCCAATACAGGTGAGGGCGGGGAAGACCGCGCCGTCTACGATCCATACGGCGAGCTGCCGCTGAATGGCACGAACGTTCCTGCGCATCTGCTGAACAACAAGATCAAGCAGGTCGCGTCGGGGCGCTTCGGCGTCACAGCGGAGTACCTGATGAACGCCGAAGAGATTGAGATCAAGATTGCGCAAGGTTCGAAGCCGGGCGAAGGCGGACAGCTCCCGGGACACAAGGTCACAGAGCTGATTGCGCGCCTGCGTCATGCGCAGCCAGGGATTCAGCTCATCAGTCCGCCGCCGCATCATGATATCTACTCGATTGAAGACCTCGCGCAACTGATCCATGATCTGAGACGTGTGAACCCCAAGGCTGCAATTGGTGTGAAGCTTGTCTCCGAACTTGGCGTAGGTACTGTTGCAGCAGGTGTTGCCAAGGCGTATGCCGATTACATTGTTATTGCCGGACATAACGGCGGCACGGGTGCTTCGCCTCTTTCAAGCATCAAGTACGCGGGCAATCCGTGGGAGCTTGGACTTGCTGAAGCACAGCAGGTGCTCATCGAGACTGGCCTCCGTGGGCGCGTTCGTTTGCGCACTGACGGTGGACTGCGCACGGCGAAAGATGTTCTGTATGCCGCGATGCTCGGCGCAGACGAGTTTGCCTTCGGCACTGCGGTGCTTGTTGCTCTCGGTTGTGACATGGCGCGGCAATGTCATCTCAACACGTGTCCGACTGGCATTGCGACGCAGCGGCCTGATCTGCGGGCGAAGTTCCGTGGACGGCCGGAGCATCTGGTGAAGTTCTTTGAAGAATTGGGGCGTGATATCCAGGCACTGCTTGCCAAACTGGGGCTGCCATCTCTTGAAGCTGCCGTAGGCCGCACCGATCTGCTTGATCAGGTACGGTACAATGGCGGTCTTGATCTGAAGCCGCTGCTGGCTGCTCCTGCAAACGGGGTGACGCGGTGGCATGGCGAGCGCAACCTGCGGCCGGAAGAGCATCCGCAGCTTGACGACGCCTGGGTTGAGCCGGCTGTTGCCGCGTACAAAGCAGGCACGCCGTTCGAGCTCGAATCGAGCGTCACCAATGAGAACCGCACGCTGGGCGCGCGTCTCGCTGGAGAACTTGCCCTTCTGCAGGATTATGGAGTCGCTCCCAAGGCGCCCGTCACGTTCAGACTGCGTGGAGTTGCTGGTCAGTCATTCGGCGCTTTTGCTGTTCCAGGAATGACGCTGACGCTCGAGGGGCTGGCCAACGACTTTGTTGGCAAGGGGCTTTGTGGTGGCGAGGTCATTCTTCGTGGACAGGGCCGCGCTGCGCTCGAAAGTGACCGGCACGTGATCCTGGGCAATGTGGCTCTTTATGGCGCCACCAGCGGCACGCTCTTTGCCGCGGGCCGCGCGGGCGAGCGCTTTGCCGTCCGTAACTCTGGAGCGCTGGCTGTTGTCGAAGGCGTGGGTGACCACGGCTGCGAGTACATGACCGGTGGCCAGGTGGCCATCTTGGGCAGCACGGGTATCAATTTCGGCGCAGGCATGACAGGAGGTTTGGCGTGGGTTTTTGATGAGGATGGCAAGTTTCTCAGCGAAGAGCGCTACCACCCGGACTTCCTCACAGCCGAACCTTACAGCGCGCTTGATGCCGAGGCACAGGAGAGTATTCGCGAACTGATTGCGTTGCACGCCGAGAAGACCGGCAGCACACGCGCAAATTGGTTGCTCTCGGACTGGGAGCAGTTCAGCAAGTCGTTTGTAAGGCTGACGCCGAAATCATAGTCTCGAAAAAGCAGCCCCCTTAAGCGGGGGCTGCTGGATTTCGGAACAGTACTCACTCCAGGAATTGCCCCTTTCATGATTCAATCTCGACTGCGTGATAGGCATACTTGATGATTTCAACATCGGAGAGGGCCACCAGCCCCTTTCAGGGAATTGTCAATTCTTAGCCTTCTCGCGTTCTCATGGCGCGCCCTCGCAAGCAGAACGCCGCACTAGACGCCGATCAATCCCAGAATAAAACTCAACAGTACATACGAGGCTGCAATAAAAAATGCTGCAGGCGGTGATATTGATCACGAACGTTCAGTAAGGGAATTTAGTCCCCAGGCGGCTGGCGACCGCTGAGCCGACCCAGAAACGGACGATTGATCCAAGTGAACCTCCAAGTGCGATCAAAAGATATTTTTGCAATAGCTATCTCTCCTTCGTCAATGCTCTTTCCTCAATCTCAGTGGTCCCAACGGTCCGCGAGGTCAACCCTATAGGCGGAAAGAAACCCATGTATTCATCATGGACCCAAGCTCTAAATTTGATCAGGAATCGTGTCGGGGACATGGCTTCTCAACAGGATTCCCTGTCAGGAGGCATCATCGACCCGTCTTATGGAAATGCTCACGATGGGCAGCCGTTAAGGGTGAACTCCTTCATCACAACGACAGGATCATCACACAGTTAATGGATAGGGGCTGTAAAGTCAGCGACTTTTGAGCTTCGATTCAATTGTTGGATTTTATGGCGCGCCCAGAAGGATTCGAACCTCCGACCTATTGATTCGTAGTCAATCGCTCTATCCAACTGAGCTATGGGCGCGCAAGAGAAGGTGACTGCGAACTCTTTCTAAGATATCAATTTATCGATGATGACGCAATAAGCCATGATGGACCTACCACGAGCCAAAATGCAAAACATTTGCTTTTCTATTACATTGACCTGAAAGGTTTTGCATATTTACGCGCCTGCATGCTGGAGCGGCAGAAGCAGATATTTCTAGGGGAGTGAAGCAAATGTCGAGCAGTATTGGTACATCATGGAAATCCCGACTTTACGACTCTTACATCTCCAGTGAGCAGGCCGGGAGTGAAGTGAAGGGAACTGCGGAGGAGATGTTTCGTCCGCGGAAGGCTTTTCTTAGCGCCATTATCGAAAAGCACCTTCCTCGTGACCGAAGCGCGAGAATCCTTGATCTGGGATGTGGGCATGGGACGTTTCTGTATTTCTTGTCGCGGGCAGGCTATAAGAACATCTGCGGAATCGACATCTCGGCGGAACAGGTGGAACTGGCGCACCAGCTAGGAATTTCCCAGGCGCGTCAGGGGGGGCTGGAGCAACTGCTCGCCGAAGAAGGGGATGGCAGTGTGGATGTGGTCCTGGTGATGGATGTTCTGGAGCATCTGACCAGAGATGAATTGTTTCATACACTGGACCAGATCCATCGCGTGCTGAAGCACGACAGCATGTGTATTGCCCATGTACCCAATGCTGAGGGACTGTACGGCATGCGAATCCGCTATGGCGATTTGACGCATGAACAGGCGTTTACCCCGACGTCTGCCAGACAGCTTTTCCGCACGGTCGGCTTCAGTAAAGTCAGCTGCTATGAAGACAAGCCAGTGGTTCACGGAATGAAGAGCCTTGCCCGGCGCGTGATCTGGGACGCTGGAACGTTTTACCATCGTGTAATGCTGGCTGCAGAAACAGGCAGCGCTGCCGCTGTTTTGTCTCAGAATATGCTGATAAAAGCACTTATGTAGTGGTCTCTTGGAGGAGCATTGATACATGCCTACAGATGAGCAGGCAATTCGCGATCTTATTGCAAAGTGGATGCAGGCATTAATGGCCGGTGATCTCGAGACTGTGCTGGGGTTGATTGCGGAAGACGCAGTGTTTCTAGTTCCGGGAAGGCCTCCATTTGGCAAAGAGGTTTTTGCCGAAGCTTCCAG
The DNA here is from genome assembly GCF_059115305.1 of Acidobacterium sp. FHG110202_01. NCBI lineage: Bacteria > Pseudomonadati > Acidobacteriota > Terriglobia > Terriglobales > Acidobacteriaceae > Acidobacterium > Acidobacterium sp. FHG110202_01. The sequence goes on along the minus strand of NZ_JBZYWJ010000009.1, from coordinate 134,489 downwards.
AGCGGGAATGGAGCATGTGCGCACGGAAGGTCGCACGGAACTGGAAGAGATTCAGGTAGCCGGCGACGTGGCGTACACGCGGAACCATCTTCGGGTTTCGATGGTTCCCCACGGAGGCGGAGTACCAATGAAACGCACCGGATATACGCTTAGTGTATTTCGTAAACAGCTAGATGGAAGGTGGCTCTTGTCGCGTGATGCAAATCTGTTAACAGTCGAAAATCCGGAGTAGCTACTTCGTTGGTGCCGGCGCAGCTTCCGCTTCCATAGGAGGAGGTGGCGGCGGTGGGATGAGAGAGACTTCTTCAGTGATGTTGATTCCCGCCCGGCGAAGCAGCTGTTCGACAACGGCCTTGTTCAGTCTCGTGGCATCGTACTCGACACGAACGGTCTTCTCTTCTTCTTTCAGCTGAATGCGGCGAATGCCATAAACCTCGCCCATGTTGCCGAGCGCGTACATAGCAGCTTCCGTGGGGTGCTGTTCATAGCGAAAGAGGACTTCAACCGTTGTCATAACCCAATGATAGCAGGGAATTGAACAACTACAGGTTCCTGAGGTAGTTCATGATTTCGGGGTTGGTCCAGTCCTGTGGGCCGATGAATTTACGGCGGATCATGCCATTGCCATCGATGACATAGGTTTCCGGCGGACGTTTTGTTCCAAACGCGAGATTGCTGACCTGAGACTCGTCGTGGATTGTGAGCAGGTTGACGTGATGGTCGGTAAGGAACTGGCGATAGGAGTCCACATCATCGTTGAAGTCCACGCCCAGAACGACAATCTGCGGCATCTGTTTCTGCAGGTTGATGAGCGACGGCAGCTCCTCAACACACGGCGCGCACCACGAAGCCCAGAAGTTAAGCACGACGACTTTACCGTGGTAATCGCTGAGGCTGATGGTTTTCTGATCATCTGTGATCGTGAAACCGGGAGCCCGAGTGGCTACCTGAGTAGGATGTGAGCCACGGTCGCATCCAGTAAAAGCAATGAGCAGCGGCGCCAGCACGACCGCCATCAATTTTCGCATCTGCCGCACGTTTCTATAATACGGTCTGGAACATGATGGAGTGTATTTGGAACTAAGCGTCATTATTCCGGCGAGAAATGAAGAGGACAACCTGGGCGCGTGCCTTGAATCGCTGGTCTCCCAGTCGGACGAAGACTGGAAGCTAGGCCGGGACTGGGAATTGTTCGTCATCGACGACGGCTCAACCGACCGCACACGGGAAATCGCTTCCGGTTTCTCCAGTGTGACGGTGTTGAGCGCTCCGGCGCCTCCTAAAGGATGGACGGGAAAAGTCAACGCTGCGTGGACAGCAGCCAAACAGGCGCAGGGTGAGTGGCTGTTGTTCACCGATGCCGACACCGTGCATGAGCCGGGCGACCTGCGTCGAGCCTTACATGAAGCTGAGAAGCATACGGTAGCAATGCTTTCCTATTCACCCGGGCAGATTGTGTCGGGTTTCTGGCAGCGCGCGCTGATGCCGCTGGTCTTCAGCGAACTCGCGTTGGCATATCCGTCGGCGAAGGTTTCTGATCCGGAATCGCGGCTGGCTGCGGCGAATGGGCAGTTTCTGTTGGTGGATCGTGATGCTTACTTCAAGATCGGCGGCCATGAGGCGGTAGCGCAGTCCGTGCTTGAAGATGTGGAGCTGGCTTATCTGGTGAAGCGGCGCAAGCTGGGGCTGCGCTTCCGCTATGCTCCTGATGCGCTAAGCACGCGTATGTATCGCAGCTTTGGGCAGATGTGTGAAGGCTGGACCAAGAACCTGGCTCTGCTCTTCAGTAATACTTTGACAACAGCAGCGTGGAAGGTGCTCGATGTTTTGCTGTTGGCAGGATTACCAGTGCTGGCATGGTATTTCCGCTGGCCGGTAAGCTTGACCATGCCATGGATCACCGCACGGTTGCTGATTTTGCTGGTCTGGGCGCGGACTCTGTGGCGCTTCTATCGACGGGTGATGAAGTCAAATTTTCCTTTCAGCGACTGCCTGCTCAGCGTCTTCGGCCTGCCGTTGTTTATCTGGCTGCTGTGGCGAAGCTGGTTCGACCATACGGTAACAAAACGCGTAGTCTGGAAAGGACGGGAATACGCGGGCGGAAGCCGCTGAAACGTTTGAGGATGGTACTGAATCCATTCAGTAGAAGCTAAAAACAATGATTTTGCTTACAAGGAAAGCTGAATTTTCCGCATCGCATTATTACTGGAACGATGCGTGGCCGCAGGAAGAGAACGAGCGCATCTTTGGCAAGTGCGCTAACAGAAATGGACATGGGCACAACTACACGCTGGAAGTGACGGTGGCCGGCGATGTGGATACGGCGTCTGGATTTGTGGTCGATCTGAAAGACCTCAAAGATGTAATGGAGCGCGAGGTCGTGAGTGTCTACGACCACCGGCATTTGAACAAGGAAGTGCCGGAGTTTCTAAAGACGATCCCGACAACAGAGAACATTGCAATTGCCGTATGGAAACGGCTTGAGGGAAAAATTCCCGGAGCAAAGCTGTATCACGTGCGAGTCTACGAGCTGCCCGATCTCTTTGCCGACTACTACGGTGAGCCATGAGAGCCTATTTCTCGCGCAGATACCGCATGAGTGCTTCGCATCGCCTGCACACGGATTCATTCAGCGCAGAGAAGAACCGTGCTGTCTATGGCAAGTGCAACAATCCTTACGGACACGGCCATAATTATGTGATCGAAGTTACGGTCGGTGGGCGGGTGGCTGAAGATACAGGTATGGTCTGCGATCTTGTTGATCTGGATGCCTGCGTTCAGAAAGAGGTCGTCAGCCGCTTCGACCATACGAATCTGAACCTGGACCCGCTTTTTCAGGATCGTGTACCAACGACGGAGAATCTATGTGTTGAGGTGTATCGTCTGCTGAAAGCCGCATTTGATAAGGCGGAAGTGGTGCGTGTCCGGGTGGAAGAGACGAGCAACAATTCATTCGAATATCCGGTAGACAGACGCTTTGCGGCGGGGCGCTGAGCGATGGACGGGTTAGAAAAGAGAACGAAGATGCCGAGACCAGCAATTGTGCGCAAAGCCATGACGACAGGCCTGGAAAACGTATCAACACAGGATATGTACCGCGAGATCATTCGCAGGTTTGATGAAGACCCGACGCGCGACGGACTCGAACGCACTCCGGAGCGCGTAGAGAAGTCACTGGCGTTCCTGACTAAGGGCTATCGCGAGAACCCGACGGAAATCCTGCGCGGGGCGCTGTTTGATGTCGACTACGATGAGATGGTCATCGTCAAGGATATTGAGATGTTCTCGCTCTGTGAGCACCACATGCTGCCGTTCTTCGGTAAAGTGCATGTTGCCTATATTCCCAACGGCAAGGTCATCGGGCTGAGCAAGATTCCACGCCTGGTTGAGGTATTTGCCCGCCGTCTGCAGGTGCAGGAGCGCATGACGCGGCAGATCGCTGACGCAATCCAGGACGCCATTGAGCCGCAGGGTGTCGGTGTAGTGGTTGAGGCGCGGCATCTATGCATGATGATGCGCGGCGTCGAAAAACAGCACTCTTCGACGGTAACTTCGGCGATGCTGGGAGTTTTTCAGAAGCAGAACACGCGCAATGAGTTCCTGGCCCTGGTTCGCGAGCGCACGGCAAACGGTTTCTGAAATGCAGCTATAGTAGTCAGAGTGAATGGGCTGCTGATCGTTGACAAACCTTCCGGAATGACCTCGCACGACGTCGTAGCCCGCGTGCGTCGCGCTACTCAGGAGCGCTCGATCGGGCACCTGGGCACGCTTGATCCCATGGCGACTGGAGTGCTGCCGCTACTGCTGGGAAAGTACACGCGGCTGGCGCAGTTTTTCGTCTCTCTCGAAAAAACATATACAGGAACGATCCGCTTCGGCTTCGCGACCGATACTTACGATGCTGATGGTCAGGTTATCGGTGAAGCCGCTCCCATTGCACTCGCGCTTGATCAGGTGCGCAGTGCGGCAACGCGGTTTTACGGAGAGATGGAACAGATGCCGCCGCCATTCTCGGCAAAAAAAGTAGATGGCAAGCGTGCCTATCAGGTAGCGCGGTCCGGCGAGACTCCAAAGCTGAAGCCCGCTCACATCACGATTCAGAAATTTGAGATTACTTCGATTGAAAATGATACTGCTTCATTTGTGATGACGACTTCTGCAGGCGGATACGTCCGCAGTGTGGCTCATGAATTAGGTATGGCGCTTAGTTGCGGTGCGCATCTTGCAAGCCTGCGGCGTATAGCGGCGGGGCCATTTTTGATTGAGGATGCAATTCCACTCGAAGAAGTAGAAGCCCGGGTTGTTGCAGATTCGTTAGTCCAAAAGATGCCACATCCACGCACGCTTTTGCTGGAACTGCCTGCTGTGACCGCCGATGCATTTTCAGCTGGCCGGCTGCGCAATGGAGCGGCAGTGAACCTTCCGGAGTTTTCGCATGCTCCGCTGGTGAAGATATTTGAAGGTCAGCGAGATTTGATTGCAGTCGGAAAGCGAATTGCCGGAACGCTCTTTCAGCCTATGGTCGTGCTGGGGTAGTGCCTTAACAAAAATTTACTTTCTCAACAGTGGCTTGAGCATTTCAAATACATTTGCAGCCACTTGTTTGCAGCCCTGCGCTGTGGGATGAATACCGTCATCTTGCATGGAGCCGGGCACTCCGTACACGTTTTTGAGAAAAAAGGGAATCAGCGGCACCTTATATTTCTTCGCGAGCGATGCATAGAGTGCATTGAACTGCTGAATGTAGTCCTGCCCATAATTTGGTGGAAGAGTGATGCCTGCAAGCACAACTTTGATTCCATTTTTCTGCAATGCAGCAAGCATCTGGTCAATGTTCTGCTTTGTGACGGTGAGAGGCAATCCTCGCAGTCCGTCGTTGCCGCCGAACTCCAGGACCACAATTTTCGGATGCAAGGCCAGCACGTCTTTTAGTCGGTCCACTCCGTCTTTGGATGTATTGCCGCTGACGCCCTGGTTGACGATATGGTAAGAGTAGCCGCGTTCGTTGAGCAGCTTCTGCAGGTAGTCTGGATAGGTGTGGCCGGGTTCAACACTGTGTCCTGCAGTCAGCGAATTTCCAAAGCAGACGATAAACGGGGAACTGCTTGAATTTTTCGTCTGAGGAATCAGGTTGTGCGGGAACGCAGATGTGAGGCAAAGCGTAAGAAATAAGAGGAAAATATGCCGTCGTGTCACATCTTCATTGTATGCAGAACTGGAGTTGGGAATGATTGAAGTTCGCGGGCTGAAAAAATCGATCCGCAATGGCGCCCGCGCGGTCGACATATTAAAAGGAATTGATCTGACTGTGCCACGCGGGCAATTCATTGCCATCATGGGCGCCTCGGGCAGCGGGAAAAGCACGCTGTTGGGACTGATGGCAGGACTGGATGCTCCGACAGAAGGTGAGGTGCTTGTTGATGGAACTGAAATCAGCCGGCTGCCGGAGGATGAACTCGCACAGGTACGCGGCAAAAAGATCGGTTTTGTCTTTCAGTCGTATCAGCTGATTCCGACTTTGACGGCGCTTGAAAATGTTCTGCTCCCGTATGAGTTGAACGCAAACGGTGGGGACGGAAAGCACCGCGCTATTGGTCTGCTTGAAACTGTCGGCCTGGCGGATCGCCTGCAGCATTATCCTGTCCAGCTCTCCGGTGGAGAACAACAGCGCGTGGCCCTTGCGCGGGCTTTCGTGCTGGAGCCGCCGATTGTGCTGGCCGATGAGCCAACCGGCAACCTTGATTCAAACAACGGACAGCATGTGCTCGATCTGCTTACCAACCGCCAGCGCGAGGCGAAGACGACACTGGTGCTAGTGACGCACGATAAGCAGATTGCCGACCGCGCCGACCGCCGTATTGTAATGAAAGACGGCCGCATTGTTTCGGATGAAATTGGAAAGCAGGCGTGAGATGGCAGCAGAACAGAAACCTGCTTTAGGTTGGAGCACCGCGGCAAAGATTGCATGGCGCGAGCTGCATGCTTCGCAAGCGAAATTTGTCTTTGTCATCCTATCTGTTGCTATTGGTGTGGCCGCGCTCACCGGCGTTCGCGGTTTCAGCGAATCGTTTGTGAAGACAATGCTCGACCAGGCGCGCAGCATCATGTCGGCTGATTTGTCAGCGCGCATGTTTCGCATCGCCGACCCTCAAGAAACCGTAAAGCTGAATGCTCTTGCGACATCAAAAGATATTGAGCGCACATGGGTAACAGAGACTGTCTCGATGGCCTCGCGGCAGGGCGATCCAGTGCCGTTGTTGGTGTCATTGAAGATCGTTGATCCGGAAAAATATCCATTCTATGGAAAGATCATTCTGAATCCTGCCGGGGACTTGCCCACCGCACTAACAGACTCAACCGTCGTAGTCGATGACAATCTTCTGGTGCGTCTGCACGCGAATGTTGGAGACCAGCTGAAGATCGGCGGGCAATATTTCCGCATTGCTGCAGTGATCGAAAAGGAGCCCGACCGCCTGACTGCTGGTGTCGGCATGGGGCCGCGCGTGATGATGACCCGCACTGCAGTTAATAAGACTGGATTGTTGCAGGAGGGAAGTCGCGCGACAGAGCGCTATCTTTTTCGGCTCAATCCGCAGAGCATCAATGTTGCAAGTGCGCGTGCAGAGCTGGAAAAGATTCTTCCTGATGCGCAGATTTCTGATTTTCGCGAGACGAGCCCTGCGATCTCAGAAGGCCTCGACCGTGCGACTGGCCTTTTAAGCCTTATCTGCCTGGTTGCCATGGTGCTTGGAGCGATAGGAGTGGCCATGGCCATGCGCGCCCACTTGCAGCAGCGCATCGATATCCTCGCCATCATGAAATCAATCGGCGCTCGCTCGTCAGATATTCTGCGCATTTATCTGTTGCAGACGCTATTGCTCGGAGTTGCTGGCTCTGTCCTCGGAATCGCTCTGGGCATTGGTGTTGAGTGGGCTTTGCCCATGTTGTTTGGAAAACTATTGCCGCTCCAGCCGCCGCTACGCTTGCCGATTCGTTCTGTCTCCGCAGCATTTGGCACGGGAATACTGACCACGCTATTGTTCTGCCTTCCACCATTACTTGACGTGCGCAAGGTCAGGCCGAATGTCGTCTTGCGAAAAACAGTCGAAGGCGATGCCGAGAAACAGAGCTGGTGGAAGAGACTCAGCGAAAACAGAGTACAGTGGACTTCCGTTGTCGTTGTCCTGCTTGCCCTGGGAGGCATAGCTGCTGCACTGGCTGACTCCATGCTGGTAGGAAAGTGGTTCACCGCGGCGCTTTGCGGGATCCTTGTCTTCGTGCTTGTATTGGCGGCATTCACGCTGCGGACTCTTCGAGCGTTTCTTAATAAGACGCGGCTGCATCTGAACTCAACGCTACGGCATGGCCTTGCCAATCTGTACCGCCCAGGAAATCAGTCTGCAGCCGTACTGGCTGCGCTGGGCACGGGTGTGATGCTCATCCTGAGTGTATTTCTGATGCAGCATGCCATTGTCAACCGCATGAATTCCGATGCCACCACCGGTGCTCCGAATATCTTTCTCATCGACATTGCTCAGGATGAACTGCAGGGGGTGAAGGACCTGCTTGCGCATCAGCCAGGCGTACAGGGGAAGTTCGAATCTATTCCAATCGTTACAGCGCGCATTATTTCTGTTGATGGAATGGACACCGCCAAGCTTAAATTGAAAAACTATCCGCCACGTATGCTGTCTTCCGTTCCGGTGACATGGGCAGATGCAGTGCCGGATGGAGTGAAGATCGTACAGGGCAAATGGTGGCGGAAGAGCGATGCCGATAGTCTTGCCGTTGTCGACCGTGTTGCCCGCAGGCTGAACCTGCATCCCGGTTCCGAGGTCGTCTTCCTTTCCGGAGAAAAGGAGATTCACTCGCACGTTACCCTGACCTACAAAGCAGAAGGAGAGCATGTCTTCGCCCGCAGCGAATTTATCTTGCCATCCGGAACACTGCAGGGATTACCCGTAGTCTGGTATGCGACCGTGCACATCCAGTCACAACAGATTGCATCCATGGAGCGGGCATTGTTTGCTACTTATCCAACGGTGACGGTCATCAACATTGCGGACATTCTCGAAACTGTGCAAGGAGTCATTCATCAGATCACGTTGGTCATCCGTTTTCTGGCAGGATTCTCAATTCTCTCTGGAGCAGTGATTTTGGCGTCAAGCGTTGCCAGCACCCGGTTCAGACGAATTCGCGAGGTGGTAGTCCTCAAGACATTAGGGGCCACGCGTAACCGGATTGCCAGCGTTTTCAGCATAGAATTTGCTTTGTTGGGACTGTTTGCTGGCATTGTAGGAGTGATCTTCGCCAATCTTCTGTCAGCCATGCTGCTCCATAAAATGGAAGTCCCCTACCGCATCGAATATGTTTCCAGCGCAATTACAGTGATAGCAACCGTTGTTCTTGCCGTGATCACGGGATGGATTGCAAGCTTCAGAATTCTGGGCCAGAAACCCTTGGAAGTTTTGCGGGAAGAGTAGACCTCTATGTGGGGCACTGCATACATGACGAGACTCCTTACTTGAAGCCCGCCCGACACCCATCAGAAGTTGACCGAAGCTGCTGCAGCTTTTACTATGAATTAGCAGCACTTCTAAGCGTGCATCCACAGCGCCTAAGCACTGCCCCCTCGTTCAATGGTAGGACAGCTGACTCTGGATCAGCATATCGGGGTTCGAATCCCTGGGGGGCAGCCAATATCATATAAGTTATTTGTAATCTATAATATAGATGATATAAGTTCGAAACCTATTAAAAGCGGCCGGCCAGCTACTTATCAGTAAACTACTGATGAGAGGACAGATGTAAATTGTCTTCGATGGATTGATGGTGTGTTTCGAGGATTGATAACGCGCGTTTCCCGCTAATGATCCAACCAAGCTCCTTTTCTTTGTCAGGTCCGATCAGAAAATGTAGCAGACGCCTTCGCAGGCATCACAGAAATGCAATAAGGGCATCCATTGTTTCTTTGGGTCGCTCTTCCATGAGCCAATGGCCGGTATCCTTCAAATCGATCACCTTGACATCCGTTGCTACGCGCTTCATCTGAGGGCCAAGGATCGCTGCGCTTCCTTTTTCACCCGCGATAGATAGCACGGGCATAGTTAATTTGGTTTGGGATAATCCAGCAAAATCTTTAGCCGTCTCTGGCCATGAAGCGAAGTATGCCCATCCAGCACCCAATACCAGGACCTCGAAATCACCAGTCGCCATCTCCAAAGTTGAGCATACCGGCATAACGGTACCCTCGCTCAAGGACGCGCTCGATTTTTGGGTGAAGATTCTTGGATTCCAGCATCTCTATGCATGGAACTTCGAGAATAGTCCATTTATCGAGAAGCTGGTGGGTGTTGATGGCGCTGCAATGTCGATTGCGATGGTCGAGGGCTATGGCCATCGAATTGAATTGCTCGAATATCAGGCGCCAGGTGATCGCCAGACGTTCAAGCCTCGCTCCTGTGACGTGGGATCAGTTCATGTTTGTCTTTACGTCGACAATATGGATGCCGCACTTGCCCGCGTAGCCGAGGCTCGCTGGTTCCCAGTTGCGGAACCACAGACTGTCGAAGGCGGTGACCGGGACGGAATGCGTCTTATCTACTTGCGTGGGCCTGACGGGGTAACGATCGAGTTCATCCAGAATGCCCCCGCCAAGATAATGCTTTAGATAAGATTCAGTGTAGAACTTCCCAATTTTCTTAAGGAATGGCCACAAACCCTAACGGGACTAAATGAGCTTGAGACGACTGCGGTGTCGCTCAGCATTTGAAATGGACAACCGCGTGAGGAGGAAGCTGTGGCTCAAGAACGGATCATTTCCGCGCTGACTGAAGATATCAACTACAAATTCGAATACAGCGCATCACCGCAAGAACAGATAGTTCGGCTTCAGCACCTAGTAGCCTACATACTCGAAAAGAACGAGTATCTTAGGCAGACCATCACCACACAAAGTGAGAGACTGCCACTAGGAAAGAAGGCTTAGCCTGGATAAGTGCTTGACTTTAAGGCAATTCAATGCAGCTGACATCCCGGATTGCGGATCACGAATGGTAATGAAATTTATCAGAAACTTGGCTGCCAAAGATCACAAGGCTGCGAATTTTGAGGGCGAAATCCCATCAGGAAATTCGCCCTTTTTTTTGTAAGTCAAACGGTCTCTAGGTTTCGTTTAGAACTCCATGCGCAGTGAGAGCTGCAAAACGCGCGGAGCCCATGCAGTGTCGCTATTTCCGGTGATCATTTTGGTCAGCTGACCAAAATTGCTTGGCTGTGTGATGTCATTGAAGCCGCCAGTGTTGGTGGGCGTCTCAAAGTTAGGATGGTTCAGCACATTGAATGCATCGCCTCTTAGCTTCAGAATCAGTCCCCACTCGGGGACGACTTTGAAGGTCTTCGCAAGACCGGCGTCCATATTGAAGTACAGCGGTCCGCGCAGGATATTGCGGCTACCAATCTCGAAGCCGATCGGTCCCTGGAAGGCATTGACAGCAGCATCCGGGTCTTTGAAGAGATTCATGATCCCGTTTGTCTTGTGCGCCTTACGCTGTATTGCTCCGTTATCGCCATTGAAGATGGCCGGTGCGTTGTTGGCATAGCCTGCAACGAACGCGCTGGTTACCGGGGTGAATGCCTGGCCACTGTGCCAGATGGGGATACCGCTGACATCCCATCCGCCCAGGATCTCGTCCAGACCCAGAGGCATATTGCCGCCAAAGGTGCGTCCACGTCCGAAGGGAAGCGAGTAGGTAAAGGTGCTGTTGAAGTAATGGGCCGTATCGAAGTCGGAGTTACCACGGCAGCTACGCGGACGCAGTACATCGCAGATGAAGCCATAGCCGCCATAGGCTACCGTATTCGCTGTTGCCGATACGTTGTCTATGGAGTGCGACCAGGTGTAGTTGGCGGTGAACTGCAGTCCGTGCGACAGGTTCCTCTGCAAGGTCACAAGCAGGCCATGATAGGAGGAGAAGCCTTTGTTGGTGTACATGGTGTTCTCCGAAAACTGAGCCGCCATGCCAACGTTCGGCTGCAGCAGGCTTGAGAGCCCCTGAATCGTATCGGCGAAATCACCACGTGTGAGCAGGGTCTGATAGTTATTGGCTACCCACGCAGTGTTGCTTGGGAAGCCCTGACTGGCTCCATATCCTGCAGGTAGCTGGTTCTCAAACCAGGGCTGCACGGGCACGCTACCCGGGTTGTTGACTGGATCAAGCCCTGTGCGCAACGCTCTAGTCAGGTTGCCGACAGCCTGCGCCATCATCTGTCCGGAGGCCCGGTCGGGGAAGTCAATCAGCTGCTCTGAGTCGGCCTGTGCCAGCAGCCGGCGTCCGAGACGGCCAACGTAGTCGATCCTGAGCTGCGTTGAGTTGGAAAACGCGTGCTGCATGCCGAAGGTGAACATCAGCGAATACGGCGTCTTCAGCGTCGGGTCAATCATTTCATTGAATGCAGCGCCGCTTTGCAGTCCGGTAGGAACACCGTCTGTGACGTATGGGGTAAACGGAGGCTTTGGCGTGCTGGGAGGAACGACGGCCGGAGGCGCATCATAACGGGCATCGGTCCTGAGCGCTCCTGCCGGATCTGTACCTGAACCGAACTGCTCGGAGAGCGGCTGCTGGAAGAGGTAAGAGAATTGGGTCTGCTGATACTGGACAGCGCTGACGATGGTGCGGTCATAGACGGTAGCGAAGCTGCCGCTGAAGACCGTTGCCGGATCGAATCCCGGGTTCCACGCAAATCCCACATGGGGGCCGAAGTTCTTGAAGTCTGAATGATAGAGTCCCGGGCCATGGTTCACAGGGCCGCCCAGCACGTAGGTCAGGAAGGGAACTGCATCGTTGCCGCTGGCGCCGGCGGAGCTTTGCGCGACGCGGGCTTTGATATAGCTGTCTAATGTGGTGGTCTGCACTGTCTCCAGTCCGTGTGTTTCATACGGCACGGAGAAGTACTGATAGCTCAGACCATAGGAAAGAGTGAAACGCGGAGTGACCTTCCAGGTATCGGCGACGTATACCTGTGGCTGGTAGTAGCGGTAGTTGAGAACCTGCGCAGTGCCCTGGGGCTGAGGCTGACCCTGGGCATTGTAGTTGAAGGTACCGCTGACGCCGCCGACGCGGCCCAGGATATCTGTAAAGGCATTGTCCCAGGTGGACTGAGCTGTTGAGCTAGTTGACAAGATATTCTTCGGGCGCAGGCTGCCATTCAACGCCTGGACGGTAAAGTTCAAGCCGATGTTGTAGGTGTCATAGGCCAGAGTGGTGGAGCTCATCTGGGTAATCCACTTGAAGGTGCCGCCGATGGTAAGGTTGTGGTTGCCGATCTGCCAGTTGAAGTTGTCCTGCACCTGCGGGATGGGAATACGGCGTGCCTGTGCATTGGATGGGCTTGAGTAGTAGCTATCGAAGCCTCCGCCCATAGATACCTGAGTCAGGCCCCAGGGATTGCTGGGCCTCGGGAAGCTCCAGTCCTGTACGTTCGTGCCATAGGAGACCTGGTTCGTCTTGTTTTTGCTGATTTGCCAGTCCATGCCGATGACGTAGGCATAGCTGCGGTCGACGAACTGGCTTGCAGGCGGTTGCCCTGGAAACTGCGAGGCTGAATTGTATTGGTTCTCGCGCGCAACGGTGCCGCGTCCCCACAGGTGAATGGTGTCGCTCAGGTTGTAATCGAGTCTGCCGACATAATTTGTGGCCATGTCCGGCTGAGGCGAGTTGAACCGGAATCCGCCAGTATTCACGCCGTCTCCATGTGTCAGGTCATTCGGCGCCGGATATTGCTTGAGCAGCGCGAGAACCGCCGGGCTCTCGCCAATTCCTGCGGGGTCCAGCTGCTGCACCTGCGCCGGCGTATATGTGCTGATGCAATTTGATGTGGTGTTCTGGCGGCTTCCACCTGTGCAGCCTGCGTTGTTGTTGATGTAGGAGACATTGCCGGAAGTGAATGAAGGCAATGGCACCGTGCGGGTCACCGCCGTGCTCTGTGAAATCCGCGAGTTGTTGTAGTCAAAGAAGAAAAAGAGGCGATCGTGCTTAATAGGGCCACCCACTGCACCGCCGAACTGATTACGCACCAATTTGGGCGAGCGGACGTCTGCCAGGTTATTGAACCAGTCGTTGGCGACAGTTGAGTTGTCGCGATGGTACTCGTTCAGATTGCCGTGCCACTGGTTGGAGCCGCTCTTGGTCACCATCTGAAACTGTCCGCCGCCGCCAGGGCCGCTGCTGGACGTAAAGCCGCCAGTGGTGCCGCGGAACTCCTGCACGGAGTCCACTGGAGCGTTGGCAACAATTGACTGGAAGTTTCCCGTTCCGAAGTCATTGACATCCAGACCATCGAGCGTGGCGTTCGTCTGATCGGTTCGCGCACCGCTGGTCGCGCCGCTGAGAGTGACACCCGGTTGCAGAGTGAACAGTACTGAGGGTGACGAGCGGTTCTGAATAGGCAGGTCATTCAGCTTGGAGACCTCGAGATTGTTGCCGATTGAGGCATCTTCCGTGTTGAGCGTAACCTCCTGGCCTGCGGCATTCACGGTGATTTCTACGTTTTGCCCCGGCTTGAGCTTTGCGTTCTGGGTGCGGACGTTCGCAACATTGACGTAGATGTTATCTACCTGGAAAGGAGAGAAGCCTGATTGCGTGAATACCAGCCGATAGCCCGGGCCTGGAGCAACAGGCGAGATGCGATAGGAACCCTCAGAATTCGTGTCTGCCGTGTATTGCACGCCTGTTGTGGGATTGGACAACACTACGTGCACGCCTGGAACCACCGCTCCTGATGTATCCGTAACGACGCCTGTGACGGTTGCTACTGCCTGTGCATGCAAAAGCGATGGAGACGCGGCAAGCATGGCTAACAACAAAACTCTATATACAAAAGCACGCATTCTCTGAGAGATCTCCTAAAGCAAAAGAAAAAGTGAATTGAAGTTGAACTGATGGATAAAAAATACAGAAATGAATGAATGGATGTTTATCGTTCAGCAATTAACTTGCCAAATAAGTTTTATAACTGGCAGAACAGTGTACTTGTGATTTTTCCTTCAGAACTGAGGGGTTGCAGAGTGCAACCGTATAAATATCAGCCGGCGAATCTACATATTTCTGGATTTTTTATTGGAAACGTTTCCATAAATGAAATATTGCCTGCTGATGCGTTTGGAGCCTCTTCCTGCTATGGACGGAAGAGAGAGAACCAGATGAACTGGGAAGAATCGGGAAACTTAGCGTCGAATCAGCTCCAATGAACACTGCCCGCTGGTCTCAAACCGACTGTTCATAAGCAGGAGATTTCCGTCGACGGCATCCCTCTCGTGATCATGTCTGATTTGTATCGTATGCTGCCGGCAGTCGTGGGTGGAATTCGCGCTACTCTATTTTTGATTCGTCGAGCACTATGTCCTGCGTTGAGGTAATGCTGCGTCCGGCCTCATGCTTCAGATACAGGTTCAGAAATGCGATTTGTTTGCGCCACGCGTCGAGACGGTGATCGCGCTGCGAAAATCCGTGCAGCTCTTTGGGGTAGGTGAAGTACAGATATGGCTTGCCGGCCTTTTTGAGCGCTGCCGTAAACAGCTGCGACTCATAGGGCGGGACCTGTGGATCATCTTCGCCGTGCATGATCAGCAGGGGAGCGGTGACTCTGGGAACATCGGGCAGGATATTTGCTTTACGATATACTTCCGGTTTCTTTTTAGGATCGCCTCCCATTTTTTCCGTCCAGCGAATTGCCGATGGGCGGTTGGTGCGCTCGATGAAGGATGCGCGGTCAACCACGCCGTAGAGTTCGATGGCGGCATGAAACACATGCGGCTGTTTTGTAACTTCATACGCCACCATCGTGCCGCCGTGGCTTCCGCCGCCGATGCCGATCCGTTCTTTATCGGCGAACCCCAGTGAGACCAGGTATTCAGCGCCGAGAGCTACATCATCGACTTCACCGCCGCCGCTGTCTTCGACATTCAGGTTGCGGAACTTCTCTCCGTAGCCGCTGCTGCCGCGGTAATTGGGAGTCAGAACGACGTAGCCGTTCTGCGCCAGGTAGAGCGCCCATGGGTCCCATCCCAGAGTGTCCTGACCTTCAGGGCCGCCATGGATCCAGAGCACTGCGGGATATTGCTTGCCCGCGACGTAATGCAGCGGCTTGTAGAGGATGGCGGCAATGTCCAGGCCGTCCTTGCTCTTGTAATGAACGACCTCGGGCTGCGCGAGACCTGTATTCGCAAAGCTGATGGGCTGCGTGCGAAGCAGAAGATGAGCGGCATTGCCGTTGAGTGAGGCAACGGCAAGACTCGATGGCTCGAAGGATGAGTTGTGCAGGAAATAAATGCGATGTCCATCCGGCGACCAGATGGGTTCGCCTTCAGTGCCGGCCGATACAGAGGCCACTTCACGAGGATGACTTCCATCCACGGAAACAATCCAGATGTGCCGCTCTTCCAGCTTGTTTCGATTGGAAGCGAAGGCCAGGTACTTTCCGTCAGGAGAAAACACAGGGCTCTCGTCTTCGGAGTCGCCTGTTGTTACCGGATGAGGATCGCCGCCGTTCGCCGGAATGAGATAAATCTTGTCCCAGCCGGTGTTCTGCAAAATGACGGCCAGCGATTTGCCATCGGGAGACCATTCAGGACGGCGGATGGACCAGCCTCCTCCGCGGTCTTCCTGCGCAGTGTAGATCACTTTGGGCTCGCCTTTGAGCCGGCCGGCCGCGGAATCGAATTCCGCCACAAGCAGGCGTCCGCTGAAATGCTCGGGCGAGCGTTCGACGTAGGCGATGCGCGTGCCGTCGGGCGACCATGAAGCATTTTCTTCATCCGCCGGGGAGGTAGTAAGAAGGCTGGTGGAAAGGCCGTCTTCGCTGACGACGCCAAGATCAGCATTGCCGCGG
Organism: Acidobacterium sp. FHG110202_01; assembly: GCF_059115305.1. Taxonomy (NCBI): domain Bacteria; kingdom Pseudomonadati; phylum Acidobacteriota; class Terriglobia; order Terriglobales; family Acidobacteriaceae; genus Acidobacterium; species Acidobacterium sp. FHG110202_01. The sequence goes on along the minus strand of NZ_JBZYWJ010000009.1, from coordinate 118,601 downwards.
CGGCCTGTCTCGAAGAGAATCCATTTGCCATTCGGCGACCACAGTGGACTGCGATCGGTTGCAGTGCGTGGATCACCGGCGCCGTGGCGGCCCTCGGTCAACCGCTGCGGCTGGCCTCCGGCAACAGGCACGGTCCATATCGCGCCTTCACTGACGAAAGCGATCGACCGCCCGTCGGGCGACCATTTGATTCCTTGCTTGCCGCCCGGCGTTGTCGTCAACTGAGCGGGCCAGCCTCCTTCGGAAGAAACAAGAGCAATCTGTCCCCCATGTGCGAGCGCGAACTCGTGCCCATCGGGCGAGAGATCGACAGATGTCAGACCGCTTGCGTCGGCCAGATCTTCCAGCGTAAGTTTTGCCGGGGCATTGACCGTAGCGGCGCTGCTCCAAATCGCCGTTGCGAGAAAAAGACCCGATACCGAATGGCGCACAAAAGCGGTCTTCATCTTCATTTCTCCTTAAAAACGATAGCGCACGGTAAACTGCGCCGATCGCGGAAGCTGTATGTTCTGCAACTCGCCGAAGGTCTGGGATGAGGCATTGTTACCGTTGACGAACTGCTGGCCCGCGCCGCGGTTTGTGAGATTGTAGAGATTCGCGTCAGCCTCCACCGATTGACGATCGGTGAGATTGAATACGCGGCCTACAAGCGTATTCCATTGGATCAGCCAGGGGCACCAGATCTGTCCTTCACCGCGATTCGCATTCTGGAAACGGTATGTGGTGGCCAGTGGATTCGAAACTGTACGGCCATCAGTTTTCATGGTTGCCGGCCCATACTGACCGTTGTAACTGGGCAGAGTAATGATGACCGGACCGCCGGGAGTGCCCGATTGCGCGGTGAACGTATTCGACACGCGCAGCTTCCAGGGCGCCTGCCAGTTGATACCGGTCCGCCACTGGTGACGCTGCCACATTCGGTTGCGCGTGTCGCCGGTGTAATCGTTCGTGACATATCCGCGCACCGAGCCTATACCTGCATTGTTGGCAAACTTAGTTGGCTCCAGAATTGCGGCGGGATCATATGGCTGCCATGTGCCGGCCAGATGATCGGGAGAGTAAGAGTAGGTGCTGAGCAACTGGAGATTGCGCGCCTGTTTCGTAACCGTTACCTCGATGCCCTGATAGACAAACCAGTTCCACTTATTGTTGGTGACATAGTAGGTGTTATTGAGCGCGGGGTTTACCAGGCCGCCCCAGACTGTTCCGCTGGAAGTGGTGCTGTAAATCTGGTTGGTATCGTACTCGGCAGGACGATCCTTGTAGTCGCGGTGGATGTAGCTGGCGTCGACCACGACTTCTCCCGGAAGCTGCGTCCGGTAGCCAACAATCCATTCCTGCACATAACCCTGGTGGCGGTGCGGATCGAAAGTCTTGCCGAGGAAGCTGGATGTGCTTCCCGGAGTGACAATTTGCCCGAAGACTGAGCCATTCGGATTGTAATACGTATCTGTCGTAGTTACAGTGCTAGTTGCTGCGGTCCCGAGATAGCTCGCATTTGTAATATCGGTAATCTTCGACCAGCTGGCACGGACGACGTTCTTCTGATTTGCGGTCAGAACGTAGGCGCCGCCAATGCGGGGCGCATAGTTCCATGAGTGCTGGGTTGTGACTTTGAACTCCAAGTCACGCCCTGAAATCCAGTCGGGACGCAGCCCTGCGGTAATGGACAGCCGGGGAATGGGCCGCCAGCGGTCCTGGATATACCAGGCGTAATCGTTGGCGCCGATGTAGCTGGCCAGGAAGCTCTGGGTGCCGTTCACCGACTGCGTATGAAAAATTGTGTAGCCCTGCGTAGCGTCACTCGGATTGTTGAGGGCTGCGTCTTCCTGAACGATGCCGCCGCCATTGGCATAATATGTGGTATTTTTATCGCGCTCGTGCGGTTCCAGATAAAAGCCTGCATCCAGTTCGTGCGTGCCCCATGCCCTGGGAATGTAGTAGGTGAGATCGCCTGTAAGCGTAAGTTTCTGCGCCGGATTCAACGATACAGAGGACAGGTTGTTCAGAGTTGCGAGTGAAGCGCCCTGACCGAGTAGCTTGCCCGCAGATGCGGTAGAGGTTGCATATATATCTTCTTCCGGTTTGTTCCCGACGCCTCCGATAGCTCCCAGGCTGCTGTTTGCTCCTTTGTTGTTGTACGAGATAAGAAAGCGAGTCAAAAGCTGTGGACTCCACTGCGAGATCAGGCGAAGGCCATACGCGCCGCCGCCATATTGATTCTTCGCAATGTCCGTTGTGTACCACTGGTAATTGGCATCCTGCTTGCGGCTGTCATACTGGGCGATGCCCATGAGCCGGTGACGCGGCGAAAGCTGTACGGAGGCATTTCCGAGGAAGACAAACCCGCGCGACTCATTGGGAAATGGCTGAAAGCCTGGATCGATCTGCCGCAGATAATCCGTCTGCGCGCTTGTCTGGCTGATTCCATCATCGCGATGAATGTAGCGGCCGGAGAAGAAGAACCAGGCCCGCTGCCTCTTGATAGGGCCACCGATAGAAAAATCAGGCTGCTCCGATGCCGAGGCTGCGGCGTTGCCGCCGGAGACATTGTTTGCATTGAGCGTTGCCGGGCCGATGAGATAGAGGACGGAGCCGTGAAACTGATCGCTGCCTACCGGGCTCGCAAGGTTGATGACCATGCCCATTGCAGCGGGCGATGAGGCATCGTTCGCTCCGGTCTTGATCTGAATATCTCCGAGCGACTCGTTGGCGATGCTGATGCTGTTCGACGGCCAGTTCTGCTCGAAGCTGCCGATGTCCATGCCGTCCAGCAATACTGCGTGGTTTTCATTTTCCGAGCCGCGCAGAAAATATGTCTGCCCGCCTTCGGCGTCGCTCGATGCGCTGATGATGCCGGGCGTGACCTGCAGCGAGTCTGACCAGTCGTGGCGGCCAGTGATGGGGATATTGCGCAGCAGCTCGCCGCTTAGATTCACCGCCTGCTCCGAGCTCTGCGTGTCGATCAAAGGGGCATCGCCCGAAACCTGCACAGTCTGCGCCTGCGAACCAACGTTGAGAGAAATATCCACGGTCACGTTGAGTCCTGCGCGCACGATGAGCCCGACGCGGACAAATTTCTGGAAGCCTGAGTTCTCAGCTTCCAGCGTGTAGTCGTTCGATGGCGGCAACTCGATCAGGCGGTAATTTCCCTGGTCATCGGTGACCGCTTTGAAGGTGCCTCCGACTGCGGGGCTGTGGGCGACAATCTGCACGCCTGTGAGCGCGGCCCCGGTATTGTCTGTGACGTGACCATAAATGCTGCCGTCAGCCGATGTCTGAGCAAAAACCAGAAAACTGAGGAGAAGTGGAGCAAGTGCCGCGCTGCGGCGAATCCACAGATAGATATTTTGTCTTGTCATTGTCGCGACTCCTGAAATCGTTCGTGTAAGAGCGGCAGGGGCACTCCTGCGAGGGAGCAATCCTGTTAGTTGGTTGTCCGATTGTGAGGAGGGGTCTGAGTCCGAATGCGGCAAATGGGATAGCCGTCCGCTGAACTCAGTTAGAAGAGCGGCAACAACAACACGAAAAGAGCATTGCGGTAGTGCGAAGAGGCAATTCCTGCGCGTAGTACGTCGTGGTTTGCAAGTGTTTACTGGCCATGAGCTGACTCCGAGGAGAGTTTCTTTCGGGCCGAGTGTGTGGAGGCTGCGCCGATTGCTTCCGGTGTGGAGGAAGAGTAGAGCAGCGCGTTAAAGAACAGTTTGTATGTGACTTCAGACTGCGCGCGATACTGAGGCCGGAAGCCAAAGAGAATGATGCGACCTTTGCCAGCGGGCTCTTCCGCGATTGCCGATGCGCCGTTGAGATATTTGCCGCCCAGGATCCAGCCGCTCAGCAGCGGATTGTCGCTTGAATAAGAAGCAATGGAGCGTGCGTTGCCGGTGACTTTGAAAGTCGGCCCCTGCTCAAAGAAGACAGGAACGGTAGGCGTCGAACCAAAGCCAATCGGATCGGTAGTGTCCACGGAAATCTGAAGGATAGATCCCGGGATGTAGAAGTCCTTGTTGCTGACTCCTTCGAGAACATTGGTCAGATCGCCGGAATCTTTGTTCGCATAAATTTCAGAGGCGCGGTTCAACGTGACGATTGTCCCTCCGGCCTCAGTGAATGCCTTCAGGCTAGCCTGCCCATCCTCGCCAAGTCCGCCGCGAAATTCCGGCGGAACTTCCGGACCGCCTGCAGATTCGCCGCCAAATGCCGCCCGCCCGCTTGTGATGGCGCGCGGCGCGTTGTCTGGCAGGATGATTACATCGAAGCGCTGATTCAGGTTGCCTTTGCGGACATCCGCGTCGACGACTCTGGTGTAGGGAATACCGTTCTGGTCTAAGATCCAGCGCGTCCAGCCTTCATCCATTGAAGCAATCCAGCTCTGATAGAGGCCGATCCGCGGCAGGTGCACCCGCAGAGCATTGCCCTGAACCGGTGTGGACGAAGGGCGGATATCGATGGGGAACTTTGCGGCAACTACAGCGAGTTTCGCGTCAATGCCTTTCTGCTGCGGAATATAAATCGTTCCCGGATCAACACCGTTTCCTGTCAGACGCCAGGCCTCGACGTTGTCCTTTAACAGTGCGAACAGGGCATAGAGGCCGCTGTTTGTGTTATCGGCGATCAGGTAACCATGTCCGCCGGAGGCTTTTTCAAAATGTCCTGCCGCGGGTGCAGCGTCATTCACTTCGCTTGCGGCTACGGTGAATTTGTTTTGAACTTCGACGGCCTTTACACCGAACAGCAAGGGAAGCGTCTGTGCGGTGACGTCGTAGGGCCGCTGCAATGGGCCGCCGGGATACTGCGCAATGTTCGGATAATGCTGGATTTCAAGCAGCGTTTTGGCAAAGTTTCCATAGGGCTGCGCCAAGCGCACAATGTAGCTGCCGCGCCCGTAGTGTTGACCGTCAGCGTCGAAGTCAGCATCTGCTTTCTCTACCTCGACGGCGCCAATGCGGAGTATGTTGATGAGCCTTGCAGTTGTCGCCTGATCCGTCTGCTCGGCCGGAATTACGTAAGCATAAGGCCCGGACTGCGGATTCACCGCGTGCAGGCCAATCTGATAGAAGTTCTTCAGATAGCGTTCGCGATAGGTTGCGGCATTGTTTGCTATGGAAAAGAACGCGTCAATCTGGTAGTCGACAATGTCGCTCAGCCGCCAGAGGCCACCTCTCCATGGATCAGGGAAGTTCCATGCGGCCATCTTTGCGTCATAGCCGATGCCGCGATCCAGCTTCTCGAATGGAATGTTGATGGGCGAGGCGATATTGACGCTTGCCGATTCCGTCAGGACGCGGAGCCCGTTATGCAGAGCAATGTAGTCGCGCAGCGGCGACCAGAAATCATACACGCCGTGAATCAGCACGCCCTGCTTGCCGGTCTGCGCAATCTCAAGAGCGGTATTCGTTCCCAGAGCATTCATCGACTCCACCAGAAGCGGATCGACATTGGGATCGATGGGATCAACCCAGGGAGGCAGATAGATGCGTGGCCCGTTCGATCCCATCTGGTGGATGTCGTAGAGGATTTGCGGATGCCATGGATTGATGACTTTCTCAACCGCGAGACGTGTTTCCACCTGCGTGAACGAGCTCCAGTCACGGTTGTCGTCATGGCCCACGTAGTGATGCCACAATACAACTGGGCTGCTTCCTTCATAGGGAGTGCCAAGGTATTTCTTGTACCAGTCGACGACGAGCTGCTGGCCATCGGGATTGAGCGACGGCACGAGCACGATGATTACGTTGTGCAGGATGGAACGAATTTCGGGGGAATCGCCTGTTGCCAGATGGTAGGCAAATTCCGTTGCGCTCTGCGAGCTGGCAATTTCAGTGGAATGAATGTTGCAGGTAACAACTAAAACTGTCTTTCCCTCCGCGATCAGCTGCTTTGCTTCCTCGGGAGTCGTAGTGCGCGGATCTGCAAGCTTTTTCTGGATTTCCTGATAGCGTTCGATATGAGCGAGATTCTCCGGATCGGAAATCGTTACTGCGACAAACGGACGGCCCTCAGTTGTCTTGCCGACCTCTGCGTAGCGAACACGGTCCGATTCAGATGCGAGCTTTTCGAAGTACGCCGTCAGCTGCTTCCAGTCAGCCAGCTTGCGGTCTGTGCCCGGCTTGAATCCGAAAGCTTCTTCCGGAGAAGTGATGTGACTGGCGGGAGCTGCGGATGCCAGCTGTGCAATAAAGACAGAAAGAAGAAACAACTTTTTCATGCGTATCTAACCCTTCTACCGCTCCAAAGTTAGTGGACAGCCGAAGCACTTTCAGGAAAATGCGCGACACAAACCGGCTTATGGCCAGTCAGGATTGCTGTCTTGAGATCGAAAAAATACGAATTCAATAACCGGAGCTACTTGAAAGCGCGATCTAGGTAAGCCCGTAACCGAGTATCTGTATCCCGGCAATGAAGCTGATACAGAGAACAAGGGGTCATGAATTCAGTTTTCTTGGGAGGATCCGTATGTCAGGAACGACATCGAGTAAAGGCACGCGTGCCGACACGACGCTGTGTAGAGAATGCGCATTGAAATGTCAGCTTCATTGCTAGAAGAAATATCATATACCGGAAGAAAGTCAAGCCCGCCTCTAAAGTTCGGTGCAACAGCAATTTTCGAATGGTATTTCTAAGTCAGTCTGCTGGGGTATTCTTGCCAGAATTTTCCTGAGTCAGCTTCCGCATAATCCCCAGAACTAGAATTATTCGTGAATTGTGAGGATTCCATTTCTTGTGCAGATCGCGACTTGGGCGGCTAACTCTTATCGCTTCCCACACCTGACAATCAATTCTTTGTAACTATCGATCAAACCGATCTAAAGAACTTCGAAGCGACCGACTCTCTTGTGGCAGCGGCGCTGGATCACATTGAAAGAATGCCTGGTTTGCAACCGCATATTTTAACAAGGCCCCGACGAATCTATGCGCTGCCGTCTTTGCAACGAGTAAGAAGACGACATTTCACAACCTCGAGAACTGTGCCAACGAGCAGCGTCAGATTGGCGAGGTGCGAGCAGTGCTGGCGGCGTGGGCGGCCAGGTATTCTCATCCAGCAAACTCAGGAATGTCAGACAACATGCTCATGATGAAAATGACGTCGAACGCGATGACTCAGGCAATGAGAAGCATGCCGCCTGGCTGTAAACTGCTCCTACCGGGATGCTTATTCTTGTCGAAAGCTCTTTATTTGATATTATGGGCACAAAAGATGTAATCAGAATCGATGAAGAGACACCGTGCGAACAACTGTTGCTTTAGTTCTGTTGATGTGTTCGATTCCGGCATTCGGTGCTGATCCTTGTGCAAGCGCATCCACGGTATTGGCAACCACGCAAAAGAAGATGTACGCGCGCTCTATTTCCAGCAATCTGACGAAGTGGCAGTCGCCAACCCAGATCCAAATAGATAAGGCACTTACACTTGGAAATTGGACTGCTATTTGGGCTACACCCAAAGACATGGAGCAGGGCATATTCTTTTACTCTAAGGAAAAGACCGGCCTGACATTCCATGATGTCTGGGGTGGCTATGCAACACCTTCAGAAAAACAGGACATTGTGCGCTGGGTGAAGAAACTGTCTCCCTCGGTGCCAGATGACTTTGCCAGGTGCATTGCGGATATCCTTACAACAGAACACTAAACGGGGACTCATGATTAATATTCCGACATAGGGGAGATCACTTCCCATTAGGAATAGCCTGCGCACTTGGTCTCGAACTTGTTGGTCAAAAATGCGGTGTGCGGCACCTTGATTCTTGATCGCTGCTTTCCATGAGAGCGACTCATATCATCGTTAACGATCAATATTTAACGACGTGCTGACACTGCATTACTGTTGCAAAGCGTTGGTGGAACTCTGAGTCGTTAAGGAGGACGATGAGGATATCTTCGGCTTGTCTGGTAAAACTTCGATTTGTCAGCGATGAGCAGGAGAAATCAGCTTTTTCATCGCCATTTGTGGACACGGGCGCAGGCAGCATGGAGTCGCCGCTGAACTCCATCCTGCTTGCTTGACCTGGATAAGCGTATGCTTCGACTCTTTAAAAGGCCAATCACCCCTTGATACCTTGCCAGTGATATATGCTAGTTCAGTCGTGAAATCCCAGCAGATCTACACGCTTTGCAATGTGATCCTTGATCCAATGAGAATCCCACCACTCTTTTGGGTCGATCTGGACACCATCAAGTAGCATGCCGAAGTGAATATGGTCGCCTCCAGCCATTCCTGTTTGGCCACTGATGCCCATCACCTGGCCTCGTTTCACCGTGTCGTCTTCATGCACATCGATGCGACTCAGATGGCCATAGAGGGTTTGCAGACCATAACCATGATCGACCACGATGCAGTTGCCATAGATGCCAAGGGGTGCTGCATAGACAACGCGGCCATCATTGGAAGCCTCGACACCGACGTGCTGGGTAACTGCGAGGTCATAACCGAGATGGACCTGCTGGTCGATCTTCTTTCCCTGGTAGATGTAATTCCGCAAATCGGCAAAAGTAGCCTCTGACTGTGCATGAGATTGCCGCGCAAAGGGCTGCGACCATAGGAACTTATCGGTAGTCTTGAGACGGAGATCAAAGAGTGTCTTGTTGTTAGCGCGCCGCATTTCATTGTTAATCCTGACAAAGCGCGCTACTGGATCACCTGAACCGTTTGGATCGAGTTCATTGACCACCTTCTGAATAAAGGCGTCAGTGATCTGCAAATCATGAACAGTGTACTTCGGTTGTTCTTTTTGAGGGAACTGTATGACGAGAGGGCTGGTTACATCATTTCCAGTGCCGTTTGATGCGTAAGCCATCGGAGTGGTATTCGGCGGCATGTTCCAGGCAAATGCGAAGAGTGAAAAGTAGCCGGGCTTGCCATTAGGCATAGGCCACGCGCGAAAGGTCTGATCGCCGATACGGATACCTGCCTCGGTCCAAGTTCCAGAGATGTTTAAGGTGGCAAGATCAGCCATGCCTAGATAAAGATAGTGCTGGTCAGAATCGGCATTGACAACCGGTGGTTTTGTCGCCACCGTAACTTCACGTTCCCAACGCCCAGTCTTTCGGAGCAAGTCATCCGATGTGGCTTCAATGATCAACCTGGCTTTCCCGTCTTTGAGCTGCGGCGTAGATTTGACCCCGGCGGTAAAGTTCCAAGTGCTCTCCGCCAGATGCGAGGGTTGGTTCATCTTCCAGACTAGATAACGAACATTATTCTGTTCGAGGAATGCTTCCAGTCTTCGAATTCCGCGCTGATCGTGTACGTGTATGGTGATCGGAGTCTCCTGTCCCAGGATCGTGACGGGAGTTGGTACGTCAATAACAGGTGTCTTTGAATGCGTAGCGAGAAAAACGGCAGGCAAGAGAACTACAAGAATGAGAACAATAAGAAAGATTTTGCGCACGGGTTATTTTAGCGTCTGATTGACTCATTTAATATCAGAAACTGAATATGGTTGTAAGCCTGTAATGGACTTGTAACTTACCACAGCAATGCCATGGAGGAATGAATGAGTATAGAAGCCGCAGTGGCTGAGTTGAATAAAGAGATCGACCGTATTACCAAAATACGGGATTCACTTCTAGCTGGACTGCCCAATGCTCAACCTGTTGGAACGCGCCCGACTCCTGCTTCTGTGTCAGCCAAATCGGCTAAGAAGCGAGTACTTTCCGCCGCTGCTCGAAAAAGGATCTCCGAAGCCACTAAGAAAAGGTGGGCCGCCATCAGGAAGTCCAAACAACCTGCAAAATAAGTTGGTGGATAGCGGACTTAATTTGGTGTCAGGCATTTTGCTCGTGACTGGCACCATTTCTTTTACCGCGCTAAGATCATCTCCCATGACGCCGCCCTGGTGAAAAGGAAAATGACTTCAGCATCTAAATCTCCTCAATTTGCCGTTCCGGATCTCGGACTAAAGTCAGTTCATTCCAATCGAGTTGCTCCTGTAGGTCCAGATAGGCTTCGGGACCAATCTGATCTTTATTACGAAAATCTTCTAATGCTGTACGCTCTGCCTGGATGGCAGTCAATCCCAGGCCGCGAAGCCGCTCTAGCGGGAAGATATCCGTGCATTCAATGCACAGCTGCAATTTAAGAAGAAGCCGGTACCTCAAATTCTCTGCTTCTGGTCCAGTCTCGTCCGCAATGCTCTCCAGGGCGACGCGAGCCAGGGCAATGCGAGCAGATGCAAGTTCGTCTGCCGCCTCATTCGTCCGATCTAAGCCTAAGAGTCTGACGATGGGAGCCAGCGTGAGCCCCTGAAGCACAAGGGTACCTAGAACAACGGAAAAGGCAGCCAGAACTACCGCGTCACGATGAGGGAACGAAGCTGGCAGGGCAAAAGCGCCAGCCATGGTAACGAAACCCCGCATGCCGCACCAACCAACAAAGAATGCCTGACCAGAAGTCACAGATGAAGGCCTTCGCTTGAAAGCTTTCCACCAGGATTCCAGATGCGTGAAAACAAAAACAGCCATCAGACGAACACATATGACCGCTAAGACTATTAGTCCTGCGAAAACCAGAGATTGGCGCAGGTGAGCTCCCTGCGTCCTCATCAAGATCGATCTTGCCTGCATGCCCATCAGGAGGAATGCGAATACATTCAAGGTAAAAACGACAGAACTCCATACTGCGTAAGACTGAACACGCATCCGCGCGTCGAAGTCGGCTGAATCTGTATTACGTGCAATTGTCATCGCGAAGCCGATCACACAAAGCACGGCAGAGAGGTGGAGATGATCCGCGGTGACCCATAAGAGATACGCGATCACAAATTGAAGGAGATTGCCTCCCAATGTATGTCTTACGAGTCGATTGATGCGGATGACGACATGGGCACATACAATGCCCAGCAGAAGGCCTCCTGGCGGGGCGAAGGCAAGACGTAAACCGACTGGGAGAGTGAGCCCTCCTCGTCCAAGAACAATCAGCGCACCGTTAAACAGGAGCAGGGCGGTGGCATCATTAAAGAGGCTTTCCCCTTTCAACACTGCGCCTGTTCTCCGCGGGAGGCGGAATCTCCTTAATATAGCTGCTGCAGCGGCGGCATCCGGAGGAGCCACAATGGCTCCCAATGCAATACCCGCAGCAAGTGGCAGTCCCAGTTGAACGCGGGCGATCCAGGCGACAACGCCTGCAGTGAGAACAACAGCCACAACAGCGTATGCAATAAGTGGCGCCAGAAAGCGCCGGGTTGCTCCGGGTGGAAAATCGTATGCGGCATCCAGAACAGCAGGGGCGATAAAAAGAGCCAGATAGGTTGAAGGCTCAATCGAGATCGTTGGCGTACCGGGAACGAGTGCGACGACAACACCTGCTCCGGCGAGCATTACAGGATATGGCAATGACAAACGACGTGCCAGTTGCAGGAGAATGATGGCGACGAGTAAAAGCAGAAGAAGGCTTTCGAAGAATGTCATCGAATCGTCTTATATCATCGCTCGAGACCGAAAAGATATTCCGAAAGGCAATCTTTGTATTACCAGGAGCTTCGATGAGGCCAGAAAGTGGCGCCGGAATCTCAGAAGCAAAAAAGCGATCGGGGTTCTTAATGTCTTAAGTCCCTCGTCTAGCTTGCGGGATGCCGGATACCGTAACCTGGAGCAGCCTACTAAGAAATGCCGATTTACCGCTTTCCTTCTCCCGCTACCGGTAGACTTGACTTGCTATCCGAATGGACGCATCATAATGCGGCCACCGCCATGTTGCAGAATACCTAAGGGTATGGTTCTGAAACGTAACCTTCCATACATCCATCTCGATTGCTAACGATGGTACGGGCCATGCTCGACTTTATGTATGGCGTAGGTGGCAATCCTGGAAAATGCCGTGCCTCTGAAGTACTCGTTCCCCGCCTCATGGGATATTGCCGTAATCCGCAAAGCTGCCATGCAATTCGCCAGAGAAATGCAGGGTTAACGCGGAGATAGCGGCGCCATAAGCGGCGTGGATCCTGCAACAGTCTATGCAGCCATTGCATGCCAGCACTCTTGACCCATTCGGCGCAATCGCGGATGTGTCCGGTGTGGTAATCAAAGGCGGCGCCGACACCAAACATCAACTTCGTCTCAAGTTTTGAGAGATGGCGTGCCATGAATACCTCCTGTCTGGGGCAACTAATACCGATCCAAATAATGTCAGGTTTCAACTTGCGGATCTCAGCAGTAAATTGATCTTGCTCGGTACTTAAGAGATCGCGGAAGGGTGGCGTATATGTGCCGATAATCCTCGCCCATGGGAATTGCTCCTTTAGCTTGTCCCGTAGCTCGCCCACGATACCTGGACGTCCACCATAGAGATAGTGGGTAAGATTGGCGAATTCTTTACGGCGGAAAACTTCGCGCATCAGGTCCGGGCCAGTGACGCGCTGCATCGCGGTATGCCCTTGCATGCGTCCAACCCAAACCAGCGGCATACCGTCAGGTACGGTCATTTCTGAACGCGCATAGGCCTGGAATACCTCTTCAGAATGTTGAGCTTCCATCACTCCATGAACACCGGCAACGCAGATATATCCCTTACGTCCGCTGTGCAATACTGCAGAGATATGCTTGAGTGCGCGCTCCATGTCGATAGCATCAACATCGATGCCGAGGACATTGGCTACAGGACGATGGCTGGTTGGCCTCATCAAGGACGCCTTTCTGTTGCAGCTGTCTGGAAAGAAGAGAGCCTGGCATGTTGTATGCCAGAAGCATGCGTCATAAGTCTGCGATAAAGACCGATGTACTGTTCGGCAATGACGCTGGGAGAGAATTGCGGAAGAGAGACTGGTTGTTTAACAAGAGACTGAAGAGCTGTGACAATGGATTCTGCCAGTGTCATCTCAGCATTTCTACCTAACTGCACAAAGTAGCAGTGATCATTACCCACTTCTCGGAATGCTGAAATATCGGAACAGACGACACGGCAGCCTGCCATGAGCCCTTCGGCAACAGGCAGACCAAATCCTTCAGTTCGGGAGGGCGCAACGAGCGCCTCGCATCGCGTGTAGCACCACTGGAGCTCAGGCTCCGACAGCCCTTCGAAAAAATGCACCTTTTGTGCAAGACCGCCGTTGAAAACGAGCTGCCTGATGCGACGGCTCTCCGGACCTTCAATGCCGATGATGACCAGTTGCGTCTTTTCATCAATTTTTTGATTGAGCAGAAGTCGCCGGAAGGCCTGAAGCAGCAAGGGGATATTCTTGTTCCGGCGGTGCTGTGCGACACAAAGAAGAAAAGGCTCTTCACGCCATCCGGGAATGGGGCAGCTCAAATTATTAAAAGCGGGAGCCTCGATGCAGTTGTAGATACGGACTGCCTTACGGCGCACGGCAGGTGACGTGTATTGCTCGAGCCTGTGAATGGTCGTATCGGAAACACAGGCAATCGCATTGACACTGCGTAGGCATTGTTGCAGGATCAAACGGTTGAAAATGATCTGCGGAAATCCAAAATTTCGTGGGATCTCGTAAGGATATAAATCATGCAGGCTCACAATAACTGGACACGATAGCGCGGTTGCATCGACCGGAACCGGATATGAAAGATGCACCAGATCAACACGCAGATCAGTAGCCAGATAAGGCAGTTGCCGGTAATGCCAGAGATTCCGGCCGATCGCGTTCTTATTCATCGTGGCTATGTGAACGTTGAATCGGCTGTCCCGATCGAGCTCAGAGCACTTCATGAGGTGGTATTGCCACGGAGCAACCACCAGGTGTATCTCTGAAATCTCCGATCGCGTAAGAAGGCATCGCACTACGTTAAAAGCATGGCGCTGCACTCCGGACATTTCAGTGGAGAACGCTACAGCAGAAATAAGGACTTTCATAGATCAGGTCCTCCGCTTACCTCATACGGCATTGCGATAGATGAGCTCGGGCCCTGTTCCCGAGTACCGATTCCCAGTTTTCGTAGAAGCGGTATATACGGCAGTAGCGCGAGCGTTCCATAGCTGACGCGGGCAAACGCCAATCCCTCAAGGCCGTGATGGCGCAACAGGTACATCATCAGCAGCAACATGACGACCTTATTAGAAAGGTTGAAGCAGGCCAGCGTTCGAAACATGCCAAACGCCAACAGGGCATAAGTTCCAGTGACGCTCAGTCCGACCAGTGATGTTCCTATCACGACAAAAGGAAGGATGGTGGTCGCTCGGTGCGCTACTGCGGCGCCTGCCCATATCTGGATCAGACGGTCACCAAAGAGGAGCAGTAAGCTTGCGCCACAAAGAACAAGCAGCAGGTTGCAAACGAATGCCTTCAACAATGTCTGCTTCAAACTTGCATCGTCGGCTGTTCCCATGCGCTTGGAGAGGTGAGGGAACAGGAATTGAAGCCCTGAAGCCGTCAGCCCAGAAAGAGGCTGTGAAAACTGCACGCACAGAACATAGGGAGCGACGGCAGACGCCCCAAGAGATATGCCGAGCAGCACGCGGTCCAGATGATTAAAGATGACGCCGCCCAGCGCCTGCAGCCAGCTGAAAATACCAAACCGCAGCAATGCCCGCGTTTCATGAGGTCGGAATGCAGGCCTTATAGGAATCTCTCCGAGAAATTTGCGAAGCTGGCAGAACTGTAGAAATGTGCCAATAGTCAGGAAAACAGCAGTAGCTGTCAGAATGCTTACAGTCCCTCGTCCGGAGAGAGCGAGCAGCGCCGCCGAAGCTAGCGTGAGCACGCGGACTGATGTATTGATTTGCACATTTCCGCGATACTCTTCAAAGGCGCGCTGCGTGCTGACGGTGACGCTCTCGATCGCGCGTACCAGGATCAATACACTCGCGATCCTGAGACAGATGAGGCACTCCCACATTTGTGCTGTGTGATGAAGTGAGATGTGCCCTGCGGCATATGGCGCAGCCAGCCATGCCACGAGCGCGAGCGTGAATCCAAGCACGAGGTTGATGCCCAGCATGCTGCGAACCGTGTGTACCATGGCGCCGGTTTCGCCGCTGCCGCGAAGACGCGCGACGCGCTGAATATTTGCATCGCAGAAGCCTGAGGCGAGAATGCCTCCGATACTGACAACTGCAGTAGCGACAGTCCATATGCCATATTCAGAAGCGCCAAGTTTATGCAATACGATCGGCGCGGCCAACAGCATTCCGAGTGGATAAATTGCATAGTCCAGGATGCCGTAGGCAGCATTTGCCAGATGTTTCTTCATGCTGTACCTCGCCGGAATCTGAAAATGGAATGGACTCGAGTCTGTAGAACGGAAAATATTTCGACTGCAAGTGATTTGCGCGGGTCGTCCATGTTGAGCATTGACCAGCGCTCACGCAGGAGGATCACTACTGACGTGCCTGTCATACAAGTAGCGGTGAGTAAAAGAGCCAGCAACAATCGTGGAGGAAAGGATTTTTTTTCAGGAATGCCTGGAGGATCAATGACGCTGACAATAGGAATGTCCTTTGCTTCGTCAATACGTGCCATTTCGTATTGCTGCGTAAGAAGCTCAAAAACGGTTTCCTGAACCCTGACGCGACGATAAAGATCGGCATAGGGAACTGCGAGTCTTGGAATCTGCCGCAAGGGAGGATAGAGTTCGCCTTTACCGGCCAAATTCGGAGGCTCGTTGTTCTGTTCGTCGGTTTCCAGTTCAAGAGAAGTGGATGAGCCGGCCATTTTATTCAGCTCGTGTTGCAATGACGCAATGCGCGCTTCTGTCTCACGCACACGCACATTGCCATCGCCATAAATCTGGCGCAGCGATTGAAGTCCGGATTGTTCGACGAGCAATTCTCCCTGGAGACGCGCGCCTGCATCAACCATTGCGCGAGTTTGCTCTTTGATGTCAATGGCGTTGCTCTTGCTTGAGAACTCGCTCAACTCAAGCTGCGCATGTTCGAGATCGTTCTTGACAGATTGGAGATGTTGTTCAATAAAGACGCGTTCGCGGTGGGCAGACGACGTGCTGGTCTGTGTGACAAGCCTGTTTAATTCATCGAGATATCCCTGAGCCAGATCACGAGCTCGCACGGGGCTGGTGTCTTCTACTTCAATCGTGATAACGCCGCTTTTTTTGTCGTCCGTAATGGTTGTAAGGTGGGCGAGGCGCTTGGCTGTATCAATCCTGTAGCGCTTGTGATACACATGCTGCAAATTAAATCGGTCAATGAGATGACCACTGACTGTGCCGCTTCGCAGCAGGCTGATAAAGAGTGCAGTTGTGGTGCGGCCACCCAGCAGACTTCCTGCAAGAGCGCCTAATCCTCCAAGCCCTCCTGCGCGCGACGCCAGGGCCGCGAGCATCATTGCCCCGGAGCCGGCCTGTTGATCCGGCGGCATGATGCGTGTTACTGACTTGTATTGCTTCGGAATGACAAATGCGATGCACAGACTTCCAATCAATGAAAACGCCGTCACGCGCGAGAGTATTCTGCGGTGTTTCCAGAGAATTTTGGCGCGGATGGCCCAACTAGGTTGCCCACTCACTGCCGTCTGCGCGACGCGCTCATCGGTAAAAATCGTGGTGTGCATCATTTTCTCGATTACAGGGCCGCCACTGCCGCGGTGATAGCGATCGACGAAGCAAGCTGCGCAGTCGTCAGCAGATTTCGCCAGAGAAGCGATGAGCCAATAATTTTCTGGGGCACCACCACGACATCGCCTGGATCAAGTTTGGTTGCGAGGACATCGCCATCAAAGAACCCTCCGGAGCGATGGCCAATCACCGAACCGTTAGCACGAATGATGAATATCTCCCTCCGGTTTGCAGCCGAATTTGTTCCTCCAGCACGCGAGAGGTACCAGCCTGCGTTTTTGCCTGGTGTAAATGCCAGCGCAGTCGCGTTATAGACCTGTCCTGTCACGAGCACAAAGCCGGGTCGCTTGGGAATTGTCAGTACATCGCCGCGACGCAGTTCAATATCGGCTGGCGTATTGGCCCAGCTGTCAATGTCGGCAGTGATGTGAATCACCATACGCCCAACGGGTGGATGGCTCTTCAGATCTGCCAAAGCCTGTTCTTGCTGTGCCTTGATAAGTTGCAGTGTTGTTGTCGTATCGCTGGCGCCTATGTTGGGAGAAAGCCGTGCTGCGGTGGAGTTTGTTTCTATCTGGCGGATAAGTTCGTCGCGGCTCTTCTGCTCAAGTTCGCGCACCTGCTCGCGGACCAATATTGCCCCGGTGGTATACGCTGTCGGCAGAAAACCACCTGCTCTACGCAGGACAGAGCTAAGGCGTTCGCCTTCCTGAAAGCCATAGCTTCCAGGGAACTTGACCTGGCCCTCAATCGTGATTGACTGGCCAATATCACTCCATCCGGTAATTTGGTAGACCGTGAGGAGATCACCCGGCTTGAGTATGACATCAGCACTAACATCTTTTTTGTCGACAGCAACACCAATGCGCACACTGGACAGGCTCGCTGCTATCCGGTTACCGTTAATGACTTCATAACTAGTAATGTCGGCATTTTCCAGTAGTGCATCGCGCTTGAAGCCGCCAGCTGCTCGCACAAGTTGCGCTGCCGTCATGCCCTTTGAAAGTGGATAAGTACCCGGCCGCAGCACCTCGCCGCGAATCGTAACCTTCGGAGCGTCGGCTTCATATCGGCCAAAGATGCGAATGGTGTCGAAAGGTTGAAGGTCGACATTTGTATTTCCAATGAGCAGGTCAGGAACGTTGAAGTTGATTGTTTCTGCATGGAGGTCGGGTGCAATGAGGCGGATAATCTCGCCACGAGCAGCGGGTTCAGGCAGCAGGTCCTGATAACTGCGAAGCACGTCGCTAAGATGCATTCCGTCCGTGTAAGGCAGACGGCCTGGACGCACAACATGGCCTGTGAGGTAGATGGCGCGCTGGCTGTAGGGCAGTACTGGCAGCACGTGGATGCGGTCTCCATCCTGCACTTGAAATTTCGAAACGGCGGCGCGCTCTGCTTCCAGGCCTTGATTGCCTGTCATGTCAAGCGTTACTGTCTCGCGTTGACGGTTGGCGTCGATACGTTCAATGGTGATGTGGCTAAGTGAAGCTGCAGGGGTAAAACCGCCGGCATCGCTGATCATCTTATTTAGCGTTGTTCCACCAGCTTTAAGCTCATAAATGGCCGGACGTTTGACCGCTCCGAAAACAGCAACCTGTGGGCCTGCGGGAGGTACTAGCAAAGTATCGCCGCTTTCGAAGCGTGCACTTCCGTTACGTATTCCATGAAGCAGGAAATCGTAGAGGTCGATTTCTTCGACCAGCTGCTGGCCACGATAGTGGCGTAGCATTCGCAGCGAGCCAACTGCCGTAGGGCCACCAGAGGCATAAAGCGCACTTACCGGAGTTGCAAGTGCGCTGATGTCATACCCACCCGGACGCTGGACGTCTCCGACGACATAAACACGTACTGAATGCAGGCGCGAAACCGTGACGGAAACCTGGGCATTGCGGAACTGTTGCTTGAGTGCCGTATTGACCAGGTTTTGCACGCGTTCGAGTGAGAGCCCAGCAACCTGGAGTGAACCTGCTTCGGGTAGAAACACGCGGCCTTCACGATCAATGATGCGAGTAAAGCTTTGAGTAATGCCACCCCACAGGCTGATTGTGAGTGAGTCTCCGGGGCCAACAACATAGTCCGGTCCTAACGCTACATCAAGCGAATTGCCACGGTCTGCTGTGCCAAGCATAGCGGCCGAGCGATTATGATTTTCAAAAACATCAGAACCAAATCGTTTTAAAGTCATCATGCGATCCGTGACCTGCGTGTAAAGATCTCGCATCGATTGCAGGTTGTAGGGAGTCACTTGCCTAAGTACTTTTGGCGGATCGGTTGATGCATTCACTTGCTCATTGCCGCGCTGTTTCTCTCCAGGAGTTTTACCAGTGAGGGTATCCGTCATCTGACGGTTTGCTGGATGAGCAAGACCATTCTCATCGGCCATCGTTTGCCCAGTATGTAAGTCGCCGTTTGCGGTGAGTCCTTCCGCATCCATTTCTGCTGTTTGCGACAACGCGTGCTGATCGGAAGACAAGGCATCGTTTGTGCTGTCACTCCCGATGCCTAAACGTGCAGTCTGGAGATCTTCATCGGTTACATATCCGCGTGATCGCAGAAAGGTTGTGATGTTGGCACGCAGGCTGGCGTTTGATGCTATCTGGTCATAAAGCATCTGGTCAGAAATGTCGTTAGCGCTGATTTCAGTCCCTTGCTCTCGAAGACGATCTGCGACTTGCGATTTCAGCTCCACCATAAGATCAGGGTTCCGCTGCAGGATCTGAATAATCTGGTCTGCGGAAAGAGCGACCGAATGCATCGGGGGATTGTCATTAGATGCATTGGAGCCATGATTGTTCAGGCTTGTGTCGTTGCTTGTCGATGTTTGAATTGCCGTGTTGGAATCATTTCCCGAGGGCTGTGTCTGAGAAGAGGAGGGAGATTCCTGCGCTTTAGCGTTTGGCGATAAGAAGATAAGTGCGAGCAAGCAGCAAATTGTTGCCAAGACCGTAAGCGAATAGAAATTTCGCTTGTAAACATTGTTGACCACATCGAATGACGCATATAGTTGCTGCATGGTTCGCTTTGTCCCTTGTTTATGAACCTAAAAAACTAGTGCGCGAAGCGTGTCATAGATTCGTCAGCGAATTGTCATTCCCTTGTTGGAGTTGCAGAGACTGCTGCAAATCAGATCGTTTTTCTATACAAGTGAGTCATGGAGAGACAAAGAACCCGAATCTTCCAGCGCAGCTTTATATTTTCTCCAGCGAAATGTCTCCAACAGGTAACAGAGCCCCTCTTTGGTATGAAAGCGCAGGCGAAAAAAAATAAAACATATCTGTCCGTAATAGCGGCCAATGCGTTCAGATAGACTTTCCCGCGCAGACGCTTTCACTATCGCAGGTGGCAGGCTAGTCGGAAGCAGTGCTCGTAAACGTGACCGCTTCGTAGGAATTCCTGTTGATTCAAGTTCCTTTTGCAGCAACAAATGGAGCTTGTTGCCAGGAAAATTCGCAAAGATCACACGGGCTCCGTACAGCTCCACCCAGAGCCGGACAAACGATGGAAGAGTATCGACGGTCCAACTGGTAAGCTCTTTAGGTGCGAAATCACCTGTCAGGTGGGTGATCAATGATGTGACTACGCCGAGTGCAAATGACGCTCGCCGATTCTCTGCCGTAGCCTGTTCCAGCTCCGTCCAGAAGTCAGCTTCATCAGATCGGGCAAGCACGTGACGGCGGAATTCGATAAGGTGAGCTGCGCGAACGAAATCGCTGCTCACATGCTTAAACAAATGCATTGCCTGACCTAGAAGTAAATCGACAGGAGCGAACACCGGCATATGGATGCCATGAATCGTGCGCCTTTCTGTGCGAATGAGTTGTGAAGTGTGGCGTGGGCCATTATCCTCAATATGTAATTCCACACACCGGTAAGGTGTGGGTTTGTACATGTTCTTAAGTGAGGCGGTGGGCCACCCACTAATCTTAAACTCCCAGCTTTTACCGCTTGCGGCGTGCAGATGATACCCTCTGTTTTCGAGGATCCGCCGTGCCTCTGTCATGTCTTTTTCAGCTACAAGAAAATCCAGGTCTAGCTGTGAGCGAAGCTCTAGTTTCAGCAAGGATGATGGCCAGAGCGAAAACCCTTTCAGTGTTGCGTAAAAGATGCCAGCAGCCTGAAATGCCTGATGGATCGCAGCCGATTCTTCTATCATGCCGTGCATTCGTTCGGAATTATCAATCAGATTTTGCTGTAAACGAACCAGCATGGTTGGCGGAAGCATACTGTGCAGCTTTAACTCGGAGATTCGATCAAGGAAATAAAGAGCCAGGCCGCTGACATCCAGCCAATGCAACAATCTCTGCCACTCCCTGTGTGAAAGCATTGCCAACCGTATGCATCGTTCCGGTAATGGATCGCAAAAGAGTAGCAGGGCGGCTTCACGAGCGCACCTCTCTTTGTTGTAGGTCGTACGAACGGCACTGATATCCAGTCTGTACATAAAGTCAGGCGCCAACTCCGTTGCATGTGTGTCATCTACTGGTCGCGCAGTTTTTATTCTTATGACAATACGCACTCTCCATGGACGAGTTGTCAGACCATAGTTAGGGGATTGTCATTGCATTGTTGTGTATTCGACGTGAGAGTGGAACAGCTAGGAGCCCAAGAAGCGACGCCGAACTACACTACTGGCCGAATCGCCGGGTGTGCCAGCTATATCACATCCTGTGCTGCATTCACGTCATGCAAAGTTTGCATGGTACCTGCAAACTATTGGCACGCGACAAAATGATGACAATTGACTAACTATCATATGACAACTGGCATTGTTGTAAGCCTGTAAGGTGGGTAGGACTATGACCTTCCATCGCATCGACAAAAACCAAGAGATATCCACGCACTGAAATCGGCAAAAATATGTCTTCAAGTACTCGCGATTTCGAGGTTAGTTATTTCGTCACGCAATCCGGATTTGAGCTGCCTGTCATTGTGGGTTTTTTCTTCTCTTTTCGAACCTTCATCATGCTTCTCTCTGTGCGTATTCTTGGAACAGAGCCACAGACCGGCATTGAGATGAGTCTTGTTCTGAATATCCTACTTCTGGTTGTTGTTGCATGTTTTTATTTGGGAGAAGTCAGCTGTCCATTGAAGCAGATGCTGCGGTTGCCACCGGTCCGTTGGGCGTTCATTTTTCTTGGTTTCACAGCCTGCAGTCTCCTTTGGAGCAGCACAGCATCGCTCTCTGCGGCGGTTTCTTTTTGGTGTGCGATGGCTGCCGACATTGCGATCGTCGTATTGTTGCTTCGCGCAGGTTCAGTCAAGGAAACTGCAGCTTCCATCATGAAAGGTTACGTGTGGGGCGCATGCGCAGTTGCGATCATCGCTTGGTTGCTGCCTGCACAATCCGACCTGCGTCTGGGGGATGAAGAACTTTTAGGACCGAACCAGATCGGCTATCTCTGCGCATTTGCCATTTACTTTGCACAATATCTCATGCGCGAGAAAGCGGAAAAGTGGGGTGCGGCGGTGCTTCTGTTAGCAGTCACATTGCTTCGCAGTCTCAGCAAAACTTCGATCATCGCATTTCTCATTGGCGAATCCTTTCTACTTATGCGTGACAGGACTATGAGTCGCAAAGCGAAGGTTGTCCTGGCTCTGGCGGCGATTCTGAT
The DNA here is from genome assembly GCF_059115305.1 of Acidobacterium sp. FHG110202_01. Classification (NCBI taxonomy): domain Bacteria; kingdom Pseudomonadati; phylum Acidobacteriota; class Terriglobia; order Terriglobales; family Acidobacteriaceae; genus Acidobacterium; species Acidobacterium sp. FHG110202_01. The sequence goes on along the minus strand of NZ_JBZYWJ010000009.1, from coordinate 96,530 downwards.
TGTCGGTATCTTCTGGGGTCTGCTCTCATCCTATTATGAGGTTTATACCAATGCAGGTAACCAGTCTGAAACCCTGACTGGTCGCCTCGGCATATGGGCCTATATCTTGTCAGAAGCTATCGAGCAGCCATGGTTCGGTCACGGCTTTCACTCTGTTTGGAAAGTGATTCCGCCATTTGGGCCGGATCAGTTTGAAGCACGCCATGCCCATAATGAGCTACTGCAACAATTCTATGCCTATGGCGTAAGTGGAGTCATTATGTTCATAGGCATTTACGGCAGTATCTATCTTCAAATCCGTAAGCTTGCTTCGAGCCCCCAGAAAGCATTTTTTTTCAGTTTCCTAACCTTTATTCTTATACGCGGATTGGCTGATACTGAGCCGTTTGATCTGTCTCTTCCATTGTGGGGGGTTATTATGATCAGTGTATTGATAGCAATTGTTGATCCTCCTCGCATACCCGCACAAGCTTCGCTGCCAAGGATATAAGCTTTCTTCTGCGCAATACTCGGTTTGCTTGATGTGCTTGACGCAGTCGCTCAACGAGCATAAAGCTTCATAAGCCAGAAATGGTTACAAGCCCTAGTGTGGAGACAACGATTCCGAGAGATCTGCTCTGTATCGTTTACTCATTCTAATAAAATCTTGCTTTTAGGCGCTCTGGACTATGTTTCTCTGCGTCTGATTTTGTGTGACCCAAAATGCTGAGGTCAGCATTCAAATTAGACTGCAACTGCCTTTTGAGTCTGAATCCCTGGTGAAAATACGCTCGTATTTTCAGGTATAGAAATGGTAAAAGTAGTGCCAATCCCTATGGCTGAAGCCACCTGAATTGTCGAATTATGAGATTCGATAATCCATTTTGCAATCGACAACCCTAGTCCGCTTCCATCTTCCTGACTACGCGATTTATCTACTCTATAAAAGCGATCAAATATCATCGACAGCGAGTCAGGTGGAATTCCAATACCCGTATCACTGACCTTAAGCTCAAATTGATTTCCTGCTTTCTCCAGGCTGACTAGGATAGTTCCGCTTTCGTGCGTGTACTTGATTGCATTATCGAGCAGGATATTGAGCATGCGGCGGAGTAGAGAAACGTCGCCTCGTATCCATGCGTTACTGCAAAGACGGGAATTGAGTATTTGATGCTTGGTCTCTGCCTTTGCACGTATGTGATCGCAAGCTTCAAAAGTGATTGCCTCAAGATTGACCGGTTCCCATTCAATGTTTCTCTGCACGATGTCCGCTCGAGATGCGGCGAGAAGATCATCCAGAAGCCGCGAAGTTGTATGGCACTCGTCGGCAATAGTATTCAGGGCTTCGCGATAATCTTTTTCAGCTCGGTTTCTTCTGAGAGCGAATTCCGCAGTCGTAAGCATGACCGTAACGGTGGTGCGCAGATCATGAGAGATATCGCTCGTAAACTGCGTGAGGCGATTCACCGCGATTTCCAGACGGGCCAGAAGATCATTCCATGTCTCGGCCAGCAACTGAAGTTCATCTCCAGTATTTGGAACCGGCAGACGATGTTTTAGATCCTGAATACCAATGGTGCGCGCCTCGTTAGTAATGCGGTGTACAGGCTTCAGCGCACGATGACTCAAAATGAAACCCCCAGCTACGGATGCAAGCAGCAGCAGTGGACAGGAGATAAGATAAGAGTTTCTAATTTTTCGCAGTAGGTCGAAATGTTCATCAGTTGTACCAGCGATCGAAAGCCGCACCTGCTGTCCATCCAGCATGACTACATGGTTGAGCGTTCGAATGACATGGGGCCCTTTTTTAACCATGTCATAGCAGGGTTGAATGCAATCGCTGCCCGGCCAGGAAACTTTGTAAATGTCAGGGGCGGGAGAAGAATAAATAAGTTTTCCGTTCAGGTCATAGACCTGAACCGTATCTGTTTCAGCGATGGCAATGCTTAGTTGGCGCAACTTTTCGATAAGACTGAGGGATGTGTCATGCTTTGGCCATTTATTGATGAAAGCGACAATGCGCTCCTCGCGCCTTATCATGGTTTGCTGCCTGGAACTGGAGAGCATACGTCCGAGGTACCAGTAGGAAAAGAAACCCAGACACACCATCGAAGTAAGCGTAAGAAAGATATATAGCAGCGTCATACGGACGCGCAAAGACCGGATAGAAAATTTCATTCAGAATGTTCCAGTAAATATCCAAGAGATCGTATGGTCCGGATCACACTTGGCTTGTCCGTCCGGTTGATCTTCTGCCGCAGGCTATGCATGTAGAAGTCGAGAGTATTGTCCCGTACGTCGGCATCATATCCCCACCCTGCATTAATGATCTGTTCGCGTGTCACTAGTTGGTTGACGCGCCGCATCAGCAACTCCAGGATTACATACTCTTTTTTGGTGAGCTCAATCTGTTCTTCTCCGTGAAAAGCGGTTCGGCTGCTCCGGTTGATAGCCAGATCGCCCACAGCCAGGCGAGGTAGTTGTGGGATATGCCCGCGCCGTCCTACTGCGCGCACGCGCGCGAGGAAAACCTCCAATTGAAAGGGCTTGGTGAGGTAATCATCCGCGCCGAGATCAAGTCCATGGACGACATCCATCATGGAGTCCTTCGCCGTAAGCATGAGGATCGGAACAGAACGTTTTCCCGTACGGGCATGTTTCAGAATGCTGAAACCGTCGAGCCCGGGCAGCATTACATCGAGCACAACCACATCGAAATCCCCGCTTGCTACAAGGTCGCGGCCTTCGTCGCCGCGATAAGACAGTTCAACCTGATGCCCATCTTCAAGCAGGCCCATGCGCAGGATATTTGCAATACGTTTGTCGTCTTCGATTACAAGAACATTCATAGAGGGTTATCTGAACTCCAGAATATGAAAATTTCGCTGAAGAATTGTGAATCTTGCATGACAAGTCTGGTTTTCTAAGGCTCAACTAAGGTTCATTCGTTTGACTGGTTCTACCGCCACCGCTATCACAGATGATCAGAGCCCAGCTTTTATTGCACTGAAGTGGAGCAGCCATCAGTTGTATGCAGAGCGGGATTTTTAGCAGAAATGGAACCTTACGTTACATCGACAAAGCGTCACTCAGGCTTCGCGCAGATTCTGAGGAATGGCCGCAAAGCTTCGCTCTATGTTCCGGAAGTAAAGCAACTCTATATTATTCACCCCAAGACTCAGATCGATGATGCAGCACTGTTGATCTTCAAAAGCACCTCTAATCCGGCGTTTCTATAGCCGTCTTGACTCCAGAAGGGAATTCCGAAGTGTCCAAACATATCGTAAGAACTGTTCTCGCGTGCTCGCTGTTCCTTAACTTTGCGCCTTGCATAGTGCAGGCACAGAAGGCAAAAGCTCCGGCTCAGGATCCATCCACCTATATGCATGTGAATGCTCCCTTTGCTCAGGATCTTGTCGACAAGGTCAAGGCGCACCATGACGACATTGTCAAACTGGGAATTCATGCCGTGCCTCCGGGGGAAACTGACAACGTCATCATCGCCAACATCACCCGTTCCAAGAATGGAAAGAAGTCATCTGCGAAAGACTTGGAAAAGCTGGCGACAGGCAAGCCGACGGCGGTTCGCGTCGAGAAAGACCAGATTTTTGACTTGCTAATTCCCATGACGGATGCGCATGGAGGAGACCTGGGCGGAGGTTTTGTAGTTATGGAAGTTCCGTTCTCGAAGGCAAGCAATGAAGAGCAGGCACTGAAGATTGGCGTTGCAATTCGCGATGAGTTGCAGGCTCAGATTTCGAGCAAAGCTGCTCTGTACCAGCCCTGATAACTGTTGGTTCAGACCGGAAAGAGGGATTGTCATGAAGAGGCTATTTTTGTTTCTCCTGCTTTCTGCGTTGCCTGTGCTTGCCCAAACTGATCGCGGCACAATCACGGGCACGGTTACCGATCCGTCAGGAAAAAGAGTGGTTGGGGCGAATGTCACGGTCAGGTCCACTGCAACGGGACTTGAGCGATTGAGTAAAACCAACGACGCTGGGGTATATACGGTAACTTCACTTTCAACCGGAGGATACCAGGTCACGATCGAAGCGGCGGGTTTTACGCCGTTTCGTTTCGATGACGTTGTCCTAGACGTAGGCCAGATTCGCACCATGGATGCAGCGTTATCAGTTGCAGGAGGCAATGTTCAGGTTGAAGTTGCCGATGCGGGGCTATCGAAATCCTCAGTAGAAATTGGTGGCGTTGTCCATGGCAAGCAGGCGCAGGATCTGCCGCTTAATGGACGAAGTTTTGTAGGACTGGTTTCGTTAGTGCCAGGGGCAATTGATTCAGGGACGGGAACACAGCAGGATGTTCGATTTGCTGGATTATCCGATGAAGACAACAACTGGCATCTCGATGGTGTCGACAATTCCGGAGTCAACCACCAGTACCAGAAGGTTGATCTACACCTGCAGGTATCCACCGAGGCCATTGCTGAATTTCGAGCGAATGGTGTTGCATACAGCGCGGATCAGGGAGGCACTGTCGGCGGCCAGATCGAAGTTGTGTCCAAGACCGGCGGCGATATGTATCATGGCGCAGCTTGGGAATTTCTTCGCAATAACGTATTCGATGCGGCTCCATGGAACTTCCAGGGGGCACCTCCAGCGCTTCGTCTGAATAACTTCGGCGCTAACATTGGAGGTCCCATCATTAAGAAGAAGCTATTCTTCTTTGCTAACTATGAAGCACTCAGGCAGAACCTGAATACGGCTCTCAGCGGGCAAGTTCCCAGCTTGGCTTTTCGTGCGCTGGTTGCCCAACAGCAGCCAGTTCTGATTCCGCTCATAAATGCATATCCTGTTGGTCAGGTGCCAATCGATAACATCAGCGCCAGATGGTTTGGAAGCGGGCCGGATGTTACGCATGAGGATTCGGGCCTTATACGCGCGGACTACCATATCAACGACCGTATGAGCACATTTGTCCGTTTCAATACAGATCACTATACGGAGACCTCTCCTGACAACTTCAATCCATCGACGGCCTTCAACAATCTCAATACGCCCAACGCGACGATTGGTGTGCAGAATGTTTTTTCTCCAACATTCTTTAACGATGCGAGGTATGGTTTTAACCGGGCCGAATTTTCTCAGGGGCAAAATACTCCATTCCCGTTTGCATTGCAGATCGCACCATTTGGCACCATCGATTCTCCTAGTGGGTCCATTAGAAACGATAACTCCTTCACCGGTATGGATGACGCGACTTTCTTGCGCGGCAAACACACAATCAAGGCAGGCATTACAGTTCGCCGCGTGCAGGAGAACAAAGCTTCGCCAAATACTCCAGATGAGACCATTGAATACAACAGTACAGATACATTTCTTCAGAACCTAATTGACTCGGATAGTTATGCGGGCGCTGTGCCTGTAACCGGCCAGCGGTTGACCGAATATTTCGGGTATGTCATGGATCAGTTCAAGCTTGGCTCCACGCTCAATCTTAATCTTGGACTGCGTTATGAAAATTTCGGTGTTGACCATGAAGTTCTAGGCCGTGGTATTAATGCCGATCCTATCAATTGTCCGGGTGTGATTTGCTCTTCATCTACGCCGTGGTATTACCAAAGCAATCTTTTATTTTCTCCTCGCATCGGCATCATCTGGGCTCCTGCTGTCTTTAATGGGAGGTTGGCAGTGCGATCCGGATTCGGAATCTATGACGGCTTCGGTCAGTTCGGCGGCCTTGGCCAGCCCATTGGCAACCTTGCTACGAAATACACATTGAACCAGACGCAAGCGCCTGGCTTCGGCTACCCGGTTCCTCCAGACTTGGGTGTTGCAACACACAGCAATTCACCGGCAGCTGCTTCCATCCACCGTAAAATCACCTCGATTTATGAATGGACACTTTCCGTTCAGCAGGAAATTGTGAAGCAGACGATTTTCCAGGCTGCATATTTTGGAACACGTGGAACACATATTTTCTCAAGCATCACTTTGAACGGCATTGATCCAAATACAGGAAAGCGCCCGTATGCCGGGTTTTCTACCATGGGCTACCAGAACAGTTCCAATGACGCGTATACGCATGCTCTGCAAACCAGCATCCAGCGGAGCTTCTCGACGGGATGGATGCTATCTGCGAACTATCAGTGGTCGCACTCGATCAATGATGGTGGAATTGGCGGCGGCGAAGCAGATACGCCGCAGAACTCAAACTGCATTTCTTGCGAACGTGGACCCAGCGACCAGGATATGCGCTCCTATTTTACAGCCAGTACCATCTATCAGCTTCCATTTGGCCGCGGGCGCACATTCATGGGCAACGCCTCTCGCATTGCGGATCTCTTTATTGGCGGTTGGCAGCTGAGTGGCATTGCTTCTGCACGCAGTGGTCTACCACTCAATGTCACCATGAGCCGTCCGGCGAGTGCGCTTCCCGACCAGATCAATAAAGGGCAACGTCCTGACCGGATACCTCACATACCACTCTATGCCGACCACAAAACACCGGAAAACTGGCTCAACCCGGCAGCGTTTACGACACCGGCATCGGGAACGTGGGGAAACCTAGGACGCAATGCAGTGCGTGCTCCAGGTGTCTGGCAGATTGACCCCGCCCTTAGCAAGCGCTTTGCAATCACAGAGCGCGTAGGCGTGAATTTTCGTGCTGAAGCATTCAACATTCTGAACCGGGCGCAATATGGACAGCCTGGAACCAGCTGGGCGCCACCTACAGGAACGCCGGGCGCTCCCGATTACTCTCCAAACCCCAATAGCTATGGTGTGATCACCGAATCATACAGTACGAACGCCACTGGCACTGGAACTCCACGAGAGCTGCAGTTCAGCCTGAAGGTGGATTTCTGATCCAGTTCAATACCGGGCTGCATCATCGATTCTCATGCAGCGCGGTATTGAATGTCTTGCGTGAAGCGAGATCGCAGAAAAGGTATTTAAAAGAATGCAGCGTAACTCAATCATCCGAACAGTCAGGTCAGCTCATCGATATCTTGGACTCTTTTTTGCTCCTGCAATCCTTTTCTTTGCTTTTAGCGGAGCACTCCAGGTATTTGGCTGGCATCAGGCGTCTCGCGGCAGCAGCTATATACCGGCTCACTGGATTCTGAAGATTGCACAGATCCACAAGAAGCAGACGCTTGCTCTTCCTGCTCCTAAGGGGCAAAAGACGGTGTCTGATCTCGAGGAAAGCCAGAAAAGCCTGAAGGCGCCAAGATCAAAGTTCTTCTTGCAGTTATTTGTCTTTGTCATGTCTTTTGCGCTTGTGGCGACTACGCTACTTGGCATTATCATGTCGCTGCTCTATGGCGGAGATCGGCGGATTGCTTATGCGCTTGTACTTTTCGGAATCTTCTTCCCGATTGCTGTGGTGATGTTATAGCTTCCTGCAGCGATCAAAACGAACTGATCACATAACACTGGAGCCTGCATTATTTATGTCGAAACATAAAAGCATCATTCTCTGCGGAGTGTTGGTCGTCGGAACTATATTGTCACTTGCTGCTCAAGAAGATAACACGGTAAAGAAGCTGAAGCCGGAAGATCTGCCTACATCAAATCTCATCAGCAAGAGCGGTCCCAGCTTCCACGTGTCGAATGTGGGTAAAACAGCCACCGTGATTGTTTACGGCGATCAGCGCTTTACCGATCCGACAAATACCAAGGTTACGAGCCCGAAGGCGCGGCGCTGGCTGGTGGAGAAGATCGCCGCTGAAAAGCCTGATGCTGTATTGCTGAATGGGGACGTTCCTTACAGCGGTGACAACGTCAATGACTATGAGGTGTATAAAACCGAATCGCAGCCCTGGCGGGATGGGCAGATCCATGTCTACCCGGCCTTGGGAAATCATGAATTCCATGGGGATCCGCAACAGGCCTTAGATCACTGGTGGGCTGCGTTTCCTGAGATGAAAGACCGACGTTGGTATTCTGTGCAGCTGGGCAAGCAGGTCTATACGATCGCACTCGACAGTGATACGTCACTGTTTCCCGGGAGCAACCAGCAGAAATGGCTCGATGGGCAATTAAAGGGGTTACCTAAAGATACCAAGTTTGTCTTCATCAGCCTTCATCATCCTCCTGTTGCAGACTTTCAGACCAGGGTTAACGTCAGCCACAATCCTCGCCCAAACGAGATCGCGCTGCGTGATTTTCTGGAAAGTGTTGCCCCTCAAATGCGCGCAAAGATCATTGTGAGCGCTGGGCATATCCACAATTATGAAAGGTTCCTAAGGGGTGATGTGACCTATCTAGTCTCGGGTGGCGGCGGTGCCTCTCCTGTCCCCGTCGATCGCGCACCGGAGGACCTCTACCAGAGCAATGATTTCCCCAACTATCACTATGTCAAGTTCGTTCTGAATGGAAATACATTGCATGCCAGCATGTACAGGTTAGCCGATGTGAATGCAGATTCTCCTTCATGGCAACTCCGCGACGAGTTCACGATACAGGCGAAATGAGCTGGCGCCTGGTTTGATTCCAGTAAGGCGCCGATGGTGCGGGTTCCTGGCAGTCTTCACGAAAAACTCAGGTGCCGCGGATAAACATAGCGATGACTCCAGGCTGCCCATGCGGATTTTAATTGTCGAAGACGACCCCAAGATGTCGATTCTTTTGCGTGATGCGCTGGAGAAGATGTCGCATAGAGTCGTGTTTGCGTCTGATGGAGCCGAAGGACTCGATATTGCCCTCAATCATCAGTTCGAGTGCATTATTCTGGACGCCATGTTGCCGCGGCTGGATGGTTTTGGAGTTGCTAGGTCTTTGCGAAGCTCCAAAATATCTACGCCGATTATTATGCTTACCGCCAGAGATGCAACCAGCGACGTTGTTCGCGGATTAGACAGCGGTGTAGATGACTACCTGACCAAGCCGTTCGCATTCGAGGAACTGTTTGCCCGCCTGCGAGCTCTTGGACGGAGAACAACCACATCAACGTCGTTGCGCTACAGTATAGCCGACCTGGAGTTGGATCCTCTCACGCACGCCGCCTCTCGCTCTGGCAAGCCAATCCATCTTACCCGCACCGAGTTCCTGTTGCTTGAATACCTCATGAGGAACCCGCGTGTTGTTCTGCGGCGGGATACGATTATCAACGCTGTCTGGGGATACGAGCGCACCGTCGAGAACAACACACTGGATGCTTTTATGAAGCAGCTTCGTTCGAAGGTCGATGGCGGATTTGACACAAGGCTGATCCATACGGTGCGTGGCTTCGGATACAAGCTCACCGCTGAAGGTGAACTGTGACCCTGTCGATCAGGACACGCTTGACCATCTGGTATGCAGCATTAGTGGCTGCCATTCTCATGGTGGTTGGGGTTGGCATCCTGCTCGGCGCGTCCTGGGGGCTGCGCAAGGTGGCGGATCAAGAACTTACGTCCGGAATCGATGGCGTTGCTACATTTCTCCGGCACAAGCTTGACATCCATCAGATGAACAACTTGAACGAAGAGTTGCGAGAGCATTCGGCACTCTTGCCTCGCGGAAAAATGTTCCGTGTCAATTATCCGGATGGTTCGCTGGTCTATCAACCTGATGCCATGGCTGTAGTTACAGCGGTAATCCCTTTAGCAAATGAGCTTCGCAAAGAAAATCTTGTCATCCGCGGCCGGTCATACCGCTCGATCAGCAGGTTCGCTGCAGTTGGACCGTACACTTTTCTCATTCAAGTGGCTGTAGATCAAACCGAGTATCAGAAGCTGACCATGGGGCTCACCTGGATACTTATCCTGAGCGCTCCCGTCGCTGGACTGTTGGCAGCGCTTGCCGGCTACTGGATGAGCGGGCGCGCACTCTCGCCAATCCATCAGATTACGCAAACTACTAATGTGATCGATGCGAGAAATCTTTCGCGTAGGCTTCCACTGCTGGGAACACATGACGAGCTCGATCGCCTCTCTGACACGATTAACCACATGCTTGACCGCATCGCAACATCGTATGAACGCATTGCGCAGTTCACTGCCGACGCATCTCACGAATTGAGAACGCCCGTGGCACTGATACGCTCCAATGCCGAGCTTTTGCTTATGGGACCTCAGACTGACTCAAGAGTTGAACAGGGGCTGTCGGACATTCTCGCTGAAAGCACTTATATGACTCACCTGATCGGTGATCTTCTCACCCTCGCCCGGAGCGATGACGAAGATGCGATTTCGATGGAGTTGCTCGAGTTGAATGAGGTAGCGCGCGTAACTCTCGATCGAGCTAGAGCTTTGGCCTCTATGCGTAACCTCTCGCTCGAATATGATTTCGACGATCAGATTGTTCCCTTGCTTGGAAACCAAAACATGATCGAAAGAGTTCTCATGATTCTGATCGACAATGCGGTGCGGTATACCGCGCCGGGCGGTAGAGTAGGGATCACGACCTGGGTCAGTTCCGAATCCTGCGGGTTTAGAGTTCGAGATACAGGCATCGGGATTTCTCAGGTTGATCAGGAACGCATCTTCGAGAGGTTCTTCCGCGTTGACCTGGCGCGCACACCTCGCGATGGAGGCTCGGGACTTGGCCTGTCTATTGCAAAAAGCCTGATCCACCTTCATGGCGGAACAATTCGTGTCGAAAGCGCCATCGGCGAAGGCGCCAGCTTTAGAGTGGCTTTTCCCAGAGCAGACGTTCCACAGGCAGGCCTCAAATCACAACCGGTCCACTAGCATCAAGAGTTGCAGACCCTCAGAAGAAATTCAGGTAGCTCGGGTTATTCATAGCTCATGAATTGTTTAGTTCATTATGGAGCGCGGTGGTTTGCTGGCGTGCTTCTCTTTTTGAATTGCTGCTATCTTTTCGCTCAGGCGAATGTAACAGGCACGGTTGTTGATCCTGATGGCGCCGCGGTTTCGTCTGTCGATGTATTGTTGAGGGTGTCGCACGGAGCCGCAGATCAGGCCAGCGCGACCGCCGATTCTGAAGGTCATTTTCATTTTTCGCGCGTTGCTCCCGGAGAGTATCAAATCGAGGTTCCTTCCAAGTATGGATTTGAGCGCTATCTTGCGCCTCTCTCCATTCGCCCGGGAATACATGAGTTGCGCATTCAACTTACGCCTCTTGTCGTTGCACAGGATGTGACCGTTGCTCCCGATACGAATCAGGTCACGATCGACTCTTCCGCCAATCGAGACCAGGTCATGACTGCCGCGCCGATGCTTGAGAAGGTTCCAGTCTTCGATCAGAACTATGTTGCAACGCTCACACCATTTCTCGATCAGACAGGAGTTGCTACCAGCGGTGTTTCGATTATTGTTGATGGCGTTGAGATGAAGGGTACCGGCGTTTCTGCCTCTGCCATCGCTGAAGTGCATATCAATAATGATCCTTACAGCGTTGAAACCAATCGGCCGGGCAAGGGCAGGATTGAGATTATCACCAAGCCGGGCTCGCCGCAGCTTCACGGCACGCTTAACTTTACTTTCCGAGACTCTGTCTTCGATGCGAAGAACTACTTTGCCCTGACGAAGCCTTTCGAGCAGAAACGTATCTATGAAGGCTCTATTACAGGTCCGCTGCGCTTTGACGACAAAACAACTTTTCTGCTTTCAGGTACACGCCAGGAAGATAATCTGCAATCCGTGGTTCACGCGCAAACGCCAACCGGCCTGATCACTTCAAACGTTCCCACGCCGGTTCATGACACGGAATTTGCAGCGCGCGTATCACATGACTTTTCTGCAACACATCGGGTTTCACTGCAATACAACGTTATCGATACGATCTCCAGAAATCTTGGTGTAGGTGGGCTTATCCTTCCGCGGAGTGGCGTCAATGCTCAGGCTCGTGAAGACGATGTCATCTTTAACGACCGAGTCGTCATATCGCCCACACTACTGAACCAGCTCCAGCTCTTCTTTGAGAAAGACCACAACCCCACACGCAGCGTCCTTGCCGCACAGAAGACAGTTGTAGATGGCTCCTTTACCGGCGGCGGCGCTCAGGCTGATCTGCTGAATACGGAGAACAATCTTAAGATCAACGATATTGTCAGCTGGAATCACACGCGCCACTACGTAAAGTTCGGCATCAACACTCCAAATCTGAGCCGCCGGGCATGGGAAGATCGTGCGAATAGAGTCGGCACCTTCAATTTTTCAAGCCTTACTGACTTTGAGGCTAATTCACCCTATTCCTTCACCCAGCAGGCTGGGTCAGGCCGCGCTGTTTTCTGGATGAATGAGATTGGCATCTTCATTCAGGATCAGATCCAGCTTCGTCCGAACCTTCAGGCGTCCATTGGTCTTCGTTATGACTGGCAGACCTATTTCAAATCATTTCACGATTTTGCTCCGCGCTTCTCGATTGCTTATTCAACCGCAGACCATAAGACAGTTCTGCGCACCGGCGTCGGGCTCTTCTACGATCGCTCCGGCGCGTCGCCAATGGCCGACCTGAAGCGCTATAACGGAGTGGTTCTTCGCGCCTTCACTCTGCTTAACCCGGGTTATCCTGATCCGTATCCGCCAGGCATGAATCCAGATACTCTGCCAACCAATCTGGTGCGTGAAGCGGCTGGCGCTCGCGTCCCTTACATCACGAATTACAGTGCAGGCGTTGAACGGCAGTTAATGAAAGGTTTGACGACGGCCGTTACCTATCGCGGAACGGTTGGTATCGCGTTGTTTCGCTCCCGAGACATCAATGCGCCTTTGCCGCCTTTTTATCAAGGACGGCCCAACTCGAATCTCGGTGTCGTGCGGCAGATGGAATCTGAGGGCAGGCAGATCGGCAATGCACTAGAGCTAACGCTGAACGGCAAAGCTGGTCGCTGGTTCTCAGGGATCACACAGTATACACTCAGCCGCACAAACAATAATACCGGTGGCATTGCGTGGTTCCCGGCGAATCAATATTCACTCGAAGGAGAGTACAGCCGCGCCGATTTTGATCAGCGGCATCGCCTGAATCTGCTTGGAACGTTCAATGAAGATCATTGGCTGAATCTTGGAATTGTCGCCAAGCTGTATTCCGGCACTCCTTACACGGAGACCTCCGGCAACGATACATTCAACACAGGTATCCTGAACGCGCGGCCGGCGGGCGTGAACAGAAACAGTCTGGAGAGCGGCGGAACCGTTCAACTCGATCTCCGATGGAGTCACGAACTACTATCGCATAAGGACAAAATGCCCGCCTTTTCGCTTGCGGTCGATGCGTTCAACATCACCAACCAGACAAACTATATGTCATACGTCGGCAATGTGCAGTCATCGTTTTTTGGCCAACCCACTGCCGCACTGCCGGCCAGAAGATTGCAATTTACCGGCAGAATCAAATTCTAGGTACGTGAATGGATTGCGTGGAGCAGTAGTCAACACTAGATTACAAACCTGAATGTTTTCTGAATTGCGATTTTTCTGAAATTGATTCCATCGTCACGATAAGCGCATAAAGCCGCTCGTACTCTTTGTTTACTTCCATTAGAGAGTGAGCATAAAAGCGCTTGAAAGTCTCAATTCATTCACTCATTCCTGTGCTGGCCTGCGCTATCTTTCTTCACGCGTTCTCAGGTCGTTGCGAGAACGGAATCCAGGCTTCTTCTCCTAACCAGAAACCTCTCAAGCTTGTGCAGACCTATGATCTCTCCTCAGAGATTAAAAGCAAGTTTGATCATTTCGAAGTCGATCTCAAGAGGCACCGTCTCTTCACTACCGCAGAAGATTACAAGGCGGTGCTGGTCTTTGACGCCGATAGCGGAAAACTTGTTCATGAGATCCAGGACATTCTGCGTCCTCATGCTGTTCTCTATCGCGCAGATACGGACCGACTGTATATTACCGACGGCGCCGACGGCTCGGTCAAGGTTTTTGATGGTGAGACCTATGGTCAGACGACCCGTATTCCACTGCTTAAAGACGCGGATTCGATCGGCTACGATATTTCACGACACTATCTTTACATTGACAACGGCGGCGGCGAGGTTGGCCAGAAGTATTCGATGTTGAGCGCCATCGATACAGAGAACAACTCAAAACTTGGGGACATTAAGATCGAGGGAGACACGCTTGAGGCGATGGCGCTCGACAATTATCGCCCTCGTACCTACTTGAATAACACGGCAATGAATCAAGTAGTAGTAATCGATCGCTTCAAGAATGCCGTTATTGCCAGGTGGCCCATCACACTTGGGAAAAAGAATGTAGCGATGGCGCTCGACGAGCAGCGGCAGCGCTTATTTGTAGGCTGCAGAAGCGGCCAGATAGTCGTCCTTGATAGCAATACCGGCAAGGAACTGCAAGCGTTGCCTATCGCTGATGGAATCGATGATCTTATCTACGATGCGGGAACCAAGCGGATCTATGCAGCCGCCAATGGCGCCATAAACGTATTTGAGCAGACGGACCTCAACCACTACATATTGCTGGGAAGCGTTTCTACTGGAGAAAATGGCCGCACAGCGAAATTGGTGCCTGAGTGGAACCGGCTCTTTGTAGCTATTCCACCAAGTGGAGAACAGAACGCACGCATCCTCGCTTATGAGCCGGTCAACACGCCAGAAGCAAAGGTCAAACCGGCTGAAACGAAACTGCCCGTCAATGCGCCTGCCGCCGAAAAGATAGTGCTTGAAACGCTCTCCGCTCATCCACTGCTGCGCAAGATGGGGCTCCACGTTATTCCCCCTGGCAGTCAGGATATGGTCATCGTTGCCAACGGCAATGCTACTCGTATCGGTATCCATACCTCAGAGGGTGATTTCGCCGCCGTAAAGAATGGCGGAATTTATGGTCCCAGGATCGCCGATGGCGAATTTTACAACATGAAGATGCCCATGTTCGATGCAGCAGGCCGGAGGATCGGAATCCTTGTCATGGAGATTGCTTGCACGGATGCGGCGAGCGAAGAAGACGCTGCTCACAAAGCAGCCGCCATACGCGAGGAAGTATCAAGAAAGATTCCCAGCCTGTCCTCTCTCTTTGCCACTGCTGTCGGTGAATGAGCCGGTAAGAGATTCGCGTAGCCATACGATCCGCTGCCGCGCAACCTGCATTGCGCGCAGCGGATTATCAATGAACCGCTGCACTTCAAACTTCGGAGATTCACAAAAATGAAATCATTGACGCAATATGCATTCCTGTCTTTCCTGATGTTCTTCCAGGCCTTCGCTTTTGCGCAAATTGATCGAACCGAGATCAATGGAACTGTCACAGATCCATCAAGCGCAGCGATCGCTGACGTCAGGGTTACAGTGACGCAGGAGGGGACAAACCAGATCCGAATCGTTACTACAAACGATCACGGACAGTTTGTTGTTTCTTCACTTCCGATTGGGCGTTTCATCATTGTGTTCAGTCACGATAACTTCAGAGATCTTCGTATCGCTGATCTTGATCTGCACTCTGGCGACGTTCGTACAGTGAACGCGAAACTTGAATTGGGAGAAGTAACGCAGACAATCGGTGTCGAGCCGGATCGAGGAGGCGCACAACTCGATAAAAGCAACGCAACATTTGGTGGAACGATCCAGTCCGTCCAGGTTTCAAAGATTCCCCTCAATGGCCGCAACATCACCAACCTGGAGCTTCTAGCGCCTGGCGCCGTCGATTCCGGCTCCGGTGCGCAGTCATCCATCCGCTTCTCAGGAAATGGGACAGATGACAACAATTTTCGGCTTGATGGAGTCGATGCGAGCGGTGTCTTCCATGCTTCTCTGAAATCTGCACTTAGGCTACAGTTTTCCACCGAAGCAGTTGCAGAATTCAAAGTTGACTCCGCAGCCTACACAGCAGACACAGGCGGCTCTGCAGGTGGACAGGTCAGCCTGATCTCGAAGACTGGCACCAATGCATTTCATGGCAGTGTGTTCGACTATCTCCGCAACAGCTATTTCGATGCAAGCGGGCCCATCAAGCATGCCAACAAGGCTCCCGTATTCCAGCTCAATCAGTTCGGAGCCGGCCTTGGTGGGCCGATTATTAAGGACCGCACCTTTTTCTTTGCCAACTATGAAGGCTTTCGGCAGCAGTTAGGCGGAGTGCCGCAGACAGGATTTGTTCCCAGCCCCTCGTTCCGAGCTCAAGTGGCGGCTCAACAGCCCGCGTTGGCCTTCATCGTGAATGCTTATCCTCAAGGGCAGGCACCTACGGCCGATTTAAATGCGTACTCATTCACGGGCCTGGTCCCAAGTCCGAACCAGGAAAATGCAGGTACTGTCCGTGTTGATCATCGCTTCTCTGATGCAGATTCCGCATATGTGCGTTACAACATCGACGATGGAGCCTCGACCAGCGCGCTTAATGCTCTTGCACAAGGAAGCACCGTAAACTCGCGTGTACAGAACCTTGTGATAGAGGAGACCCATATCTTCAACCCACGTGTCATCAATGAGGTTCAGATAGGTTTCAACCGCAATACGTTCATCCAGTCGCAGGAAACCGGCCTCCCTTTCAACTTCTCTATTACAGGCTTTACGTCACTTTCAGAAAACTATACCAAGGAGCAGGTAGGACAATCGGAATCGCTGAACGACACAGTTACCTGGACGAAGGGATATCACACGCTGAAGTTTGGAGCTGAGGTCAAACTACCATGGTTTAATGAGCAGAACTCAGTTGACGGCACTGCGACTTACCTCAATGAATCAGCCTTTCTTGCGAATCAGCTCAACACTTTTCAGACAACAGCGGCGCTTCCTGACAAGGGCATGCACAAGGTGCACATTGCAGGATACGTACAGGATGAATGGAAGGTATCGCCAAACCTTACCTTGAACTATGGCCTCCGTTATAACTATTTCTCTCCATTTACTGAGGTTCACGACAACGAGAACCCCTTCGATATTGCTGATTGCGGCGGATACTGCGGAATGGGAGCTTCTTTCTATCATCCGAACTATCTGAGCTTCGATCCACGCGCGTCAGTAGCTTATGCGCCGGAATCGATGAATGGCAACACGGTCTTTCGCGCGGGATTCGGCGTCTATCATGGCGAGGTGCAGCTTGGCGATGAAGATAGCCCCGTAGTCAACACGGAACCTTCGACCCTACTGACCAGTGGTGTTCAGTCGGATGGGACGACGGTGCAATATTCCTATCCTGTACCTCCCGAACTGACTCCTTCTACCGGTTTTGCGCTCACGCCGCGCTCCATGGCGCGTCATCATTCTGATTCCTATGTAGAGCAATGGACTGCTTCCGTTCAGCAGGCTCTTCCCGGGCAAACCGTCTTCACTGCAACTTATCTGGGATCGCATGGCGTCCATCTCTTTCGGCGAGGATACACAAACCTGATTGATCCGGCGACGAATACCCGTCCGCTTCCGCAGTATCCAAGCCAGATCGATACGAAATATAACCAGGGCATGTCCAATTTCACTGCATTCATCGCGAGCGTAAACCGACGCTTCCACCGTGGCTTCTTCCTTGCTGGAAACTATATGTACTCTCATGCTCTGGACGATGGTTCAGTGGGCGCGGGCGATGCCGATTCTGCTCAGAATATAGCGTGTTTCCGTTGTGATTACGCCAGCAGCGATTTCGACTCACGTCACAGCGGAACTGTGAGTGCGGTCTATGATCTACCGTTCGGTCGCGGCCGCCGCTACTTTAACGGCGGAACTGCCACGGACCTTCTTGCAGGAGGATGGTCTGTGACATCCTTGTTAAGCGCTCGCGCTGGCTTTCCTGTCAATGTGACCGTCAGCCGCAGCAGCACTGAACTGTCTGATGGCAATAACGTGGACCAGAGGCCCAACCGAGTTTCGGGAGTTCCGCTTTACCTTGGCAGCCGCGGTATTTCGCATTGGATCAATCCAGCTGCGTTCTCTCTGCCAGCTGTGGGCACTTGGGGCAATGCTGGCCGTAATCTCCTAACCGGACCGCCTCTGTGGCAGAATGACTCTGCGGTCGAGAAGAACTTTCACATCACAGAACGCAACAGCGTGCTTTTTCGGGCAGAGGCATTCAATCTCTTCAATCGTGCCCAGTATGGCCAGCCGTCTTCCTCTTTGAGCGTCACGACAAAATCAGGCACGCGTACTCTCACCGTTCCGGCGAGCTTCGGCGCCATTACATCTACCGTCAATTCCGCAGGACTTGTCGGCACTGGAACTCCGCGAGTACTGGAGTTCTCATTGCGCATCACCTACTAACCGATATGGGCTGCTAGTATGTTGTTCTTATTTGTGAGATGGCTCTTGATAAAAAGAGAGAATCCTGAGCCATCTCTCCTCTGATGAATTCGTGATGGATAGCCGACACCCTACGGATTTGTTACAAGCATTGTCCAGCCAAAGAGCTCTGATCCAGATTTCTGATTACTGGCCTGACCCGAAATTACGATGGTCGGCCATGTTCTGATGGCAAACCAAGCAGGATTGCTGAGCCGAGCCTGTACCGGAGAACACCATGGCATACGAGAGACCGTGAGTGGTCCAGGTGATAACTCTGAAGCGATCCTGCACACGATAGTGAAAGGTCAGGGGGCCGGAGTGAATTTCATCTCCGCCAGCTACTACGGCAGAATTACTGGACGCAACCAAAAGGCTGATTTTTTCATTCTGTTTCTCGTAGGTGACAAGAGCGACCGGATTTCCGCGGTAATGCACCAGGCCTGCGCCGGTCAACTGGTACATGGGCGTGCTGCCGGGAACAGTCTGAGCATTGGGAAGGCGGAACGGGAAGGGAACCTTATCCGCAAACCATGCCGTCGCCTCTTCCGACGAGCTTGTTTGCAATTGAAGAGGAAGTTCGCCATCTACATAACTGCGGTGTGTTGCGACAGCAGTTTCCACGTAGCTTGTGGCGCGCGCCTGGCGCACGACATTCGGGGTAAATGCGATAAACAGTGCGACGAGGAGGACCAGGGCTGCCGGCGCAAGCATTCTGCGTGCAGGAATGGCGAAGGCCCTTTGCAGTATTTGCGACAGATGCTTGTAAGAGTCTGGACGGACTTTTTTGTCAGTCTGCTCCATGGCTGCGGACACACGAGCGCGCAGCGCATCCGGGGCTGAATACAGTGGTCGGGAGCGGCGCATAAGGCGTGATAGTGATTCTTCCGCCTCTACGTGCTCGCGGCAATCCGCGCAAGTTTCAAGATGAGCGAGAAATTCTTCTAGCTCTTGCCCGTGCAGGTCGTTATCCAGGAAAAGTAAAGTCTTGACACGATACTCGTCACAGGAGCTCATTCGGCATCCTCCCCTCTTCTTGGCCATGGAAGAGGTGTTAAAGCTGTGTCGCCTATGACAAAACACGCGGGGCAGGGAAATATTCCTGTCTTCAAGAAAATTAGTGAATTTTTCAGCCTGCGACGCTCCTCTCGTCCAGTTTATCGTTCCATCTTATGCTATCGTTTCCTCGGCATCGCTGGTGCCTTTGCGTTCTGAATGAACTGGTGCCGGGGCAAGAAGTAACTCCCGGATTCTGGAGCGCGCTCTTGCCAGCCGCGACATAACTGTTCCAATAGGACATTCCAGAATTGCAGCAATCTCTTGATAAGAAAGCTCTTCGTACTCGCGCAGGATGATGATCTCACGGTATTCGACGGGAAGTTGCTGGATGGCAGCGCGCACCTGTTCGGTTTCGACGCTGCTGATGTAGGCCGCGTGAGGATCTTTTGCTGGATCTACGGCTCGGTTCTCGTCCAGATCAAGCTCGACCATTGCAGGCGCCGTCCGCGATTGCCGGAGATAGTTGAGCCAGATATTGCGCAGGATCGTAAACAGCCAGCTCTTTTCATTGCTGTCCGGACGGAGTTTATCCATCGCACGAAGAGCGCGCAGACACGTTTCCTGCACCATGTCTTCCGCCTGAGCGGTATTTCGGCTGAGCATCAAAGCGTAGCTGTAGAGACCGTCCAGGTACTCGCTCAAATTCACAGCGAGCTGCGAATGAGCGCTCATCCTCTCCTCCAGCAGCAGGAACCTTGTTTTGTGAAGATTGTCGAGGGATCGTTTTCAGAGTTCCGGAGTGGGTGAGATTTCTTGCACAACCTGTCTTCGTGTATTTGAAAATCGATCACTTCAGATGACAACCCGAGGGAGTATTCACATATTTGGATGATGGCCATTAACGGAATGGTGCAGCATCAGGCCGGATAGTTACGGTCTTCAGTGCTTCTCATTTCTTAGATTTCTCTGCAGATATTTCGGGAATAAATTTCATATTTCTGTGTTTTTACTAAAGCCCTAGTTGTTGTCGTGAGCTTAGTGTATCTATCCGGATGCGCGGAGAGCACGGCCAGAGACATTTTCTTTTTTAGATAACGAAAGAGGCTGTTGACTCGACTTCATATTCTATATTCATTCTCGCCGACCTTAGCGGACTGAAGCATTTCATCGTGTTTTAATGCAGCACTCACAGCAAAGGCAGGGTGTTTGCAGCCATGAGCTTTACTCTCCTGTAAATCCATGTGGAATAAATGAGCTGTCTGCTTGTTCTGTTCATAGGAGAGCCGACCAGATGTCAAATATGCGTTTCAACGCAACCGAACTGGTTCAAGACGACAGATATCTGGTAAATCATCATACTGGGGGCGAATTGTTCACCTCTGATCAAATACCACGACTAAGCAGGAAGAGAAGATTCCTCTACAATATTCGAAGTATTCTGTTCTTTGCTTTTATATTGACCAGGTTCTGTTCGATACCCAGTATATCTGCTCAGAGCATGAAAGATTCGATTGACGTGCCTGCAAACTCTTCACTTGTGTTGAAAGCAATCGGAGAAGGAGTCCAAATCTACGACTGCATCAGTCAAAAGTGGACGCTACAGGCGCCAGATGCCAGACTGTTTGACGAACAGGGGCATTTGATCGGCAGGCATTACGCAGGTCCCACCTGGGAGCTTCACGATGGCAGCCAGGTGCACGCAAATGCGGTGGGCAAACGAGCTTCATCGGACCTGGCTTCTGTTCCCTGGTTATTGCTTCAGTCTATACGCGCTACCGGAAAGTTGGAGAGGGTAGATTTTGTTCAGCGCACAGAGACGCATGGTGGAAATGCTCCTCAGGAAGCTTGCAGCGAGGGCAGGGAATTGCGGGTTCCCTATACTGCAACTTATTTGTTTTATAGTTCCTCTTTGCCATGAGCTGAAACTTGCGCCGAGCCATTCTTGTCTATGGAAGTGTCAAGATCTAGTCTCAGATTAGCCATTCAGGCTCAAAGGAGATTTGAAATGCTTGCACTTGGTCTATTTGTCCGCTTGGAAGCAAAGCCCGGTAAAGAAAATGAGGTTGCCGAATTCCTTGCGCAGGGACTCCAACTAGCCAACCAGGAGGCGACTACACCGCTGTGGTTCGCGCTGAGAATCAGTGAAACCACATTTGCTATATTCGATGCATTCGCCGATGAGACGGGGCGGCAGAAGCATCTCGATGGGCCCATCGCCCAGGCTCTTATGGCGCAGGCTCCGCATCTGCTTGACGCATCTCCAGTGATTGAGCGAGTACAGATTCTGGGTGTGAAGCTTCCATTGTGAATTGAAGTATTGCTGCCGTGCAACAAGGCGCAAACCTTATTGCATAGCAGTTGAAGCAATGGAGCTGCAGGCTAATCTGTTGCTTCGGACATGTCGATTTTCGCGTATAGTGAACTCTAGGTCCCTTGTTAAATTTTCATGACGTGCACAATCACACCTGTGATGACGTGCTCAGTAGTTGCAAATGCTGCAATCGCGAGATGACAGCAAATATAGTGGTTGCCTTCCGGACGCCCAGTGCAAAAGTAAGAGCAGGTCTATCGGATGAAATCATTCAAAGCGTTCCGTCTGGATGCGACAAACCACATTCTGTGGCGCGATGGGGAGCGGGTACCTCTGGCGCCAAAATCCTTTGATGTGCTTACGTATCTGATCGAGCATGCGGGACAGCTTGTAACGCAAGACGAAATCCTCGAAGCATTATGGCCGGAGACCTACGTCAATCCCGAGGTTCTCAGAAAATATATTCTGGAAATTCGAAAAGCTTTGGGCGATCGACCTGAGAGCCCAGTGTTTGTTGAAACTTTGCCTAAGCGGGGATACCGGTTCGTTGCTCCCGTAACAGATGAAGATGTGGTCGAGCTGCCTAATCCGAGCATATCTAAAACACCGGAAGAAGCAGTTCACGTTGCTACTATTCATTTAGAAGCGAAGCCTTCATCGGGGAAACATTGGTTGTGGCTTGCTTTAATACCAATGCTGACAGTAGTGATGGCAGCGGCTTTGGTTAGGCACTTTCGGGCGGCAAGGAATGGGCTGAATCTTTCAGCATTGAACAACACGTCCATCGCTGTTCTGCCCTTTGTAGATATGAGCGCTCGCAAAGACCAGGAGTATTTTTCTGATGGGCTTTCCGAGGAATTGATTAACGACCTCGCCAAAGTTTCAGGTCTCAAGGTAGTTGGCCGTTCTTCGGCCTTTCAGTTCAAAGGCAGGAATGAAGACCTGCGCACCGTTGGGCAGAAGCTCGGTGTTGCCAATGTTCTTGAGGGAAGTGTGCGTCGCGATGGTAACCATGTGCGTATCACCGCAGAGCTGATCAAGGCAGACGATGGCTTTCAGCTCTGGTCGCAGACATACGATCGGGAGATCAACGATATTTTCGCGATACAGGACGAGATCGCCCGGTCTGCGACCCAGGCGTTGCGGGTCAAATTACTTGGGAGCCACGGTCAACCTGTTACTTCAACTTTGCCTACGTCCGATCCAAAAGCATATCAAGCTTATCTGCAAGCGAATTATCTGCTTGGCCAGGGATACAGCAAGGACGGACTCAGCAAAGCGCTTGCTTACGCAGATCAGTCAATCGTGCTCGATGAAAAGTACGCACCGGCCTGGGCTCTGCGCGCGGCGATACAGAACAGGATGGCCGGGTTCAGTCTGATCGATATCACAGAAGGCTCCCGCAAAGCCCGCGACGATGCAGAACGTGCGATTGAACTCGATCCAGCCTCGGCTTCAGGCTATCTGGCTTTGGCAAGAACTCAGAACGACTACGACTGGGATTGGGGCGCAGCCAATACCTCGCTTATGAAAGCGGCTGATCTGGAACCCGGCAGTGCCGAGATCTTCCATTTACGTTCATATCTGTCGAGGGAGTTGGGTAATCTGGACGAGGCCATTAAGTTGTATGAACAAGCGATTGCACTGGATCCTCTTCGTCCCGACTTCCATTTAGGGTTGGGACACCTGTTGTATGTAGCTGACCGGTACGATGAAGCTAGAGCCAGATTGCAAGAAGCCCTGGACCTGAATCCGCAGGTTTCTCTGGCTCATGTCGCGTTAGGAAAAATCTTCATTGCACAAGGCAAGCCGCAGGAGGCGCTCGCAGAAATAGACAAGGAATCAAACGAGTGGGGAAAACTCACAGGGCAAGCATTGGTTTATCATGCGCTCGGGCGTGAACAGGATTCTGATGCTGCATTGAACCTCCTTATTGCAAAGTATGGAGGTGAGTCAGCCTTTCAGATCGCCCAGGTGTATGCTTTTCGCGGTGAACCGGACAAATCGTTTGAGTGGCTGGAGCACGCCTACAGTCAACGCGATGGCGGCTTGACCGATCTCAAGATCGATCCCTTATTGAAGACCCTGCACCACGATCCTAGGTTTACTGCACTCCTCACGAAAATGCGGCTGCCGCAATAGGGTTCCAGCATATATATAGTTACTCGCCCGCAATCAGCAATGGCCTGCAGACTATCGTCGCAATCCTTCATTTTCTACCTCATGTTCCAGGCAAAACAGGTTGCTGCTATCTTCCACGAGTAATGTACGCAGCTTTGCTCGTGCCCGGCCCAATCGAGACATCACAGTTCCGACTGGGCAATTCAGCATATCCGCAATTTCCTCATACGACAGATCTTCATATTCCCTTAGCAGAATGATCTCGCGAAACTTTTCAGGCAATTGTTGAATGGCTGCTCGCACCTGCTCCGCTTCCAACTTGCCCACATACAGATCGTGGGAGTTCCTGGACGGCTCCGGGATGCAATGCACAGTGTCGCTGTCTGCCCTGATCTCATATGCTTGAGGACTGCGCCGCATTCTTCTCAACTCGTTGAGCCAGAGATTCCTCAGAATGGTGAACAGCCATGCCTTGATATTGCTGCCCGCTCGGAGCCCTTTTGCTGCCGGTATGGCACGAACATAGGTTTCCTGAACCAGGTCTTCTGCCGCTGCACGGTTACGGGTCAAAATCAATGCATAGCTATACAGGCTATCTACATATTCGATATCCAGGGTGTCTGTCTCATCCTGTCCATCGTACTTCTGCGACATGTTAGTTCACTCTCGTTGAGAAATTTTAGGGGCCCGGGTAGAAGTTATTTCAAGGGACCACGCAGGTGTGTGTTACCACAACTGCATATAGGACTCTGGACAGTCTGTGGTCATCCTTCCGTCCAAAGGTTTCTCAAAGAGCCGAAATATTAAAAACCTGCGTACATAACAGTTTCAAGATACGAAAGAGAAGAGATTCAAAGTATGAAGCCTCCGTCTTTCTCCCGTTGATTTTTTGTGACGATTAAGCGTCACGCACGTGACGGCCGATTGTCGCTGTGGAGATAGGTAAATAAATAGAGCATAGATAACACGGGATTTATTCGCTCCACCTGAAACCACCCCAAATGCTTACTGTACGGATTACTCAGAAGAGGCTCTCGCTGTGCCTGAACGGATGGAATAAAGTCCATTCGGTGGTGTTATTGAAAACGATCGGCTATAAGCCATAGCGAATTACCGAGCCACGTCATGAGCAGCAGAGGGGAAGTCTTGTATGACGGCAAAAGTGTCAACCAGTGAGATAGAGAAGATCGGAAGATACCGTGTCACCGGTGAGATCGGGCGCGGTGGCATGGGCGTGGTGTACCAGGGAGAAGATCGGTTGATCGGGAGACGCGTAGCGATCAAGACCCTCACTGAAGTCACTCCTGAGCTGCGGGAACGTTTCTATATTGAAGCAAAGTCTGGAATCCTGAGTCACCCAAATATCGTCACCGTGTACGAAGTCGGGGAGCATGAAGGGAATCCATTCATTGCAATGGAATTTGTCGAAGGCGACTCGCTTGAGCATATGCTGCGCCTGCGAAAGCGCCTGCCATTGCTGGAAGCAATCTCCATAGTTGAGCAACTTTGTGCAGGCCTCGGTCATGCTCATGAGCACGGAGTTCTTCACCGAGATATTAAGCCTGCCAATATTCTGGTGCGTCCGGATGGGCGCGTCACGATTGTGGATTTCGGCATTGCCCGTCTTGCCGATCAAACCCGGCAGCTAACCAAAACAAACACGCTCCTCGGCACCTTCCACTACATTTCGCCTGAGCGCCTCAAAGGCGAGGCCAGCGATGGAAGGGCTGATATCTGGTCTGTAGGCGTGATTTTATATGAGATGCTCACGGGCGAGCTGCCTTTTAAGGGCGGCGATATATCGTCCTTGTACCGCGTGATCCACGAGCCGTTTGTTCCTCTGGAAGAGCATATTCAAGACCTGCCCGACGGGGTGAACCGTGTGTTCGACAAAGCCCTGGCGAAACAAGTTGAAATGCGTTACGCAACTGCGGAGGAAATGGCCATTGATCTCCGGGCATTAGCAGAAGGTCTGAAGCACGATCGTGTAGGAGCATTACTTGAAACGGCTCAACGGCTCACAGATGAAAATCAATATGCTAGCGCGCGCACTGTGCTCATGCAGGTGCAACGGATCGACCCGGGTAACTCTGAGACAAAGACATTATTGGGGAATGTGCAAGATCGGTTGACAGACATGCATCGTAGCGAGCAGCTACGCCAGATCGTAGAGCAGGCCCAGGATGCTGCTAATGGTCGTCGATGGAACGAGGCCGTCACTCTTCTGGAAAAAGCTCAAAAATTGGATGCGGAGGACACATTCCATCTGGATGAGCGGCTGAAATACGCGCAAACGCAGAAAATACAGCAGCAGCAAGTCCTTGCGCTGTGGAAGCAGGCCGACGAGGCCCGCAACCTTGGTGATCTGACAAAAGCGCAGGATTGCCTGGATCAGGCCTTGCAGATCGACGAACGCAATACGGAATTACGAAATGCGTACTCCGATTTGCTACGGGAGGCGAAACGCAGGCAACAACAATTGCGCGTGGAAGAGTTAGTGCACGAAGCGCGCGTAGATAACAGTAAGCAACGATATACGGAAGCAATCTCGCGTTTGCGCGAAGCGGTGGAAATCGACCCAGATCGTCAGGAAGTGCAGGAATTGCTGTTTTCGGTAACTGCTCGGCAGAAGGAAGAACGCCAAAAGAATCTAAGAGAACAGGCCGGTTCAAATGTCAGGGAGGCCCTCGATCGCGAAGATTTTGCTTCAGCCGATGATCACGTCACGCGTGCGCTCGAAATTCTTCCTGGAGACCAGTCGTTGCTGGGACTCAAATCGCAAATTGAAGAACAGAAGAGAGAAGCGGGTATCCAGGAGACTGTACGGAAGGCTGTCCTAGAAGCGCAGCAGCTATTTGTGGATCATCCCGAGCAGGCTTTGCAGGTGATCGAGCAAGGACTCAAAGAAGCCCCAGACAGCGATACACTGATTCAATTCCGGACGAGACTACTGGATCATTTAAAAGACATTCAGAAGAGCGCGAATCGTCCTCAACGTGATGAAGCAGCGGCTGCTTTCCGTAAAAAGACGCAGTCCAACGAAGAACTGCAAGACACGCAAGAGCTACTGAAAACTGTTCCATTCGTGCAGGTACCAGCTAGTCTCGAGCAGAGCGTGCCAGCTAACAGTGTTGCTGAAGCGGCAATGTTGCTTGAAAAGCCGTCACAAAATCAGGGCCAGGACAATGGGCAATCTGAGTCAACGGCAAAGTTTACCGAGGTATTTCAAGTACTGCCCCGCAAAGTAACGCCTGCGCTACAGGAGCAGGCAAAGGACGCTCGTGCAAAAGAGGAAGAAGAGGCGGCAAAAGCAAAAGCTGCAGCAGAGCGTCAGCCCATGGAGATTCGTGCCGCTGTCGACAAGGCTGTAACTGCGTGCGACAAGGCAATAGCGGCAGGCAGGCTGGACAGCTGCATGCGTCCTTTAGAGGATTTGGCCAAACAGCATGGCGAGAGCGCAGTTTTTACCGCCAAACAAACATGCGAATCAAGGCGCGAGCAGAGAGCAACTAAGATAGTGCGTGATGCAATACAAGTCGCGCAACGCCAACTGAGGAGCCATTCCGCTAAAAAAGCCGACCGGGCATTGAGAGACGCTGAATCCGCACTACCCTTCGCAAGGGCACAGGTTCGTAGCGAGTGGCAGCAGTTACAGCAAGAATGTATGGCTGCGCAGAGTGCAAAGGTCAGTTCGCCGGACAAGCGTAGCAAAGTGAAATGGTATGCAGCGGGTTCTATAGCAGTCATCGCAGCGCTTGGAATTGCAGGGTTATTTTATTGGCAGCATGAAACATCGTCTCCTCAGAATACGATCACTGTATCTCCGCCAGCACCAAAGTCTCACGACCTAGCGTCTGCAGGTGCGCCGACTGACATAGAAATAAATGCTTCACCCTGGGCAAAAATTGTCAGTATTCAGGACCAGGTGGGCAAGAACATTGCTCTGCCAGAGGGAGATCAGACCACACCATTACGCCTTGAGGGAGTAAATAGTGGAGTCTACAAAGTTACCTTTGCTGGCACGGATAACAAGCAGCAAACAGTGGAGTGCAATGTGTCTGCAAACGAGCACCTCTGTGCCGCCGATATGGGAGTGCCTGATACGGCACAGGTGCTGAAGGGAAGGCAACCATGAGTGTGAAATGGAGTGCAGCATTATTTTTAGCAGCGGCAACACTGTTGGCCCAAGGGCAGGAGGCAGGCAAAAGTGCAGATCAACTGCGAGATTTCGCAAACAGTGCGAAAGCCTCTAACGATCTGCAGACCGAAGTCAATTATCTTTGCCAAGCTGCTGACCTTGATCAAAAAAAATACAGGAAGAAATGCGATCAGGCGAAGGACAATCTATCCAAAATGTTCGCACAATTCCAGGCGGACCTAGCAATGGGCCGCACGGAATTACAACGTAAAGATTATCCGGGAGCATTGCGGGACCTGCAGAAAATCACCTTTGGGCCAAACAGGGCTGAAGCACAGGAGCTTATACGACAGGCGCAGATTGGTATTCATGGCGGGACTCCTGTTGATCCTTCAAGTCTAGCCGCCTTCAATACAGCTCGTGCCGCCTATTTTCATGGAGATTTCGACATGGCGGAGGCGCAGGCGAAACTTGTCCATGCGCCAGCAATTCAGTCTGCCACAAACCAGTTGCTGACCAACATTAGTATTTATCGCGACAATATGAAGCAGGCTGATGCCATGTTTCGTGTCGGTGACCTCAAAGGGGCTGAACAGAAATATCAGTTCGCTGCAGTGATCCAGCAGAACGGCCCCGGCAATCCGGTGGAGCGTTTGCGAGAGGTGAAGGCCGCGGAAGCTCGAATCGAAGCAGCTAAGGCGCAGCAGCAGTCAGCGATGCAAAGCAAACTGACACAGCAGCCGGCAAAAGCAAACCACGTGGTCAAAGCTAGGAATTCACTTGATGCGGCACACCACAATGAGATGTCCAATACTGCGCAGTCGGTTTCTGTTACCGGCAAGCAGCAGCCTGGACAGGCACAGGAAGATTCAAAAGCGATGGACGACAATCTGAAAGAGGGGATCGTAGATTTCTATGCGTCGCACTTTTTGCGTGCAAACGATGCCTTCAGTGCGTATCTGCAGGGCGAAGAAAAGCAGTATGCCGGTGCTGCGCATTTCTACCTGGGGGCTTCACTGCTGATGCAGGCTCTGTTGACCTCTGCCCAAAACCAGCCTCAGGTTGATATGTTGCGCCAGCAAGCGCGGGCTCAGTTCATGCTCGCCAAACAACTTCACTACATCCCTATAGAGTCAGCTCTGTCTCCAAAAGTCTTTACGCAGTGGATGCAAATAGGCAATTAGTAATGATCGATCACCAGAGAAATAAAGTGATGGGAATGATGACCGAGTTGCAAATAGATGTAGCGGTTCTCTCGGATATTGGGCGCCGCCGTGCAAACAATGAGGACAGCTTCGGCTACGACCCAGACGCCAACATCTTTGTCGTATGCGATGGCATGGGAGGAGTGGCTGCTGGAGAAGTTGCCAGTAGCACGGCTGTTGAACTTACCCTGCGGACATATAAAGAGTTGTGCTCACGCGAGATGGACTCGGAAGAGCGGCTATACTCTGCTATCGCCAGTGCAAACGAAGCAGTGTGGAATCTGGCGCAACAGGATCGCAAACTGCGCGGTATGGGGACCACTTTGGTAGCGGCATGCATCCTGCACGACAAACTCCTTATCGGTAATGTTGGCGATAGCCGCGCATATTTTCTGAGAGATGAGGACTGTGTGCAGATTACTGAAGACCATTCTTATGCCGCAGAGCAGATGCGGAGAGGAATGGCTGGCGCGAGCGGGATCACATCTGCGCGGCTACAGCAGATCATTACCCGTGCGATAGGAGTGGATGCGCACGTGAAACCCGATTTTTTCTCCATCAATCTTGAACCGGAAGACACGGTACTGCTGACAACAGATGGTCTGACCCGTTACGCAGATGCAGACAAACTCGCGATGGAGATTTACGCGCATTCCGATCTTGATGAAGCATGTCGCAGTCTGATTGCAATTGCTCACGGAGGCGGAGCAGAAGACAATGTCACCTGCCTGCTATTGCGTATTCGCTGACTCGAATCATTCTTATCGCTGGAGGCCTGCCAAGTCTTAGGCGGGCCTTTTGTATTTATTCCCCCTCTTAGGAATCCATCTTAGTCGTAAGAGTAAGTTGTCGTGTTGTTCTGGAATAAAGTTGCTCTCTTTGCATTGTTACTAGTGAGAGCCACCGCATGCCTGTCGCGGTCGAGTTAGCAATTGCTTTAGGGGGACGAATGGCGAGTCGCATCGGTTCAACATACAAGGATCGGGCATACTCGGAGCAACGCCAAGGTGGAAACACTCTTAACCGCCTTCTCTCATCCAAACCAGCCCCTACCGAGCCGATGCTTTCTACTTTCCTGAGTGTAATTGTGGCCGTAGAAGAAGTGCATCGCACAAACAAGGGGCAGCGGTGCAACCTGGATCCTCGAAATATTTTTCTTAGGGACGACGGCACTGTTGAGCTTTCTACTCTGGCTCGACCAGATTCAGGAATGACTGTCGTACTTAGTTCCTCGAAGTATTCCGCTCCGGAGATGGTTGAGGATACTACCGGCCAGGTCGAGAGCGGCCTGCTCGACAGTTACATTCTCGGGTTCGTGTTCTATGAGATGTTTCTTGGAGTCGATCTTTTTGAACGGCAGTTCTTGGATGTGGTCGTGCAGGGCAAATTTGGCTGGCTCGCCTGGCATGCTGACAAGACAAAGCACGCGAAGCCGCTCAGCAAGCTGATCAATGGATTCCCCTCAGTATTGTCCAATGTCATCGAGGGAATGATGGCAAAAGAACCTTCGAAGAGAATCACGGATTTTCATTGGGTTGCCAACACAATTGGTGGTGCCTCGCAGGCAACGATGATGATCAGCGATCTTTCGATGTTGCAAGGCAGTGACGATCCGTATATGTCGCAAAGAACATCTGTCGCCCAGAAAGCTGATAACTATTGGGGCGGGCTTGTGAGCTCAATGCGCAGTATTCTGCGAGTACTGCTGCGTGTGAATCACAGACATTCAGGTATACAGCAGGTTTTAAGACAAGGAGGAGCTGAGCGGGCCAATTCCGCTCGGGCCCAGCAGTCACCAAATAGCAGAAAAGGATCGGGACTTGAACAATGAATGAGTTAATCGAAAGCCATCTTGGATACGCACATGCCATAGCCGCTGAACTTATGGGCAAGTACCCTCCAAATATCACACGCGCTGATCTGGAACGAGCTGCTGAGTTCGGTCTTGTACAGGCAGCCCGCAGCTATGATCCAACAAGGAGCGCATCTTTCGCGACCTTCGCATATTACAGGATACGCGGCGCAATTTTCGATGAAGTACGCAAGTCATGGCACGCTTCTCATCTGAAATGCGCGCCCGATACTTCCTTGGCTGAGGAATTCTTGGAAGAAACACCGCTTCAGGAAACTCGCGCCCCATGGAAAGAGACTGAAGATAGCTCCTCTCCTCTGGAAGGCGCTGCTTATTTTGTTTCTCTGGATAGCACGTATACAGAGCCTGTGTCGGCTGTGACGGAGTCGCCGGCAGCCCATGTCATAAAGAATGAAGAATCCGCAGCCATACAAGAGGCAATTCTCCAGTTGCCGAATCGCCATCGGTTTGTGCTGCGCGCGCATTACTATGAGGACCTTTCACTTGTCAGCATTGGCAAGCAGCTGAATCTGTCAAAGTCATGGGTTTCGCGTATTCATGCGCAGGCTCTTGCTATGGTCCGCAAGATTTTGCAGGAGCCTCAAATGTCATCCGATCAAAAACGGCTACCTTCCTCTCGCGGCAGAGCACGAACCATTCCTCTGCAAGCAACTCTTTGTTCTGAATAACCGATAACTGAGGCGATCATGGACCCTGTAGTCAATAAGCTGACGACAACGCTGCCTGATTCTCAAGAACCGGATGCCGGTGGCCAGCCAACAAAAAGCGGCCCCTCAAGGTTCGACAAAATCAGCAGCCAGTTAAAAGACGCCTCTGGCAAGGCATCGTCGCCAGACATGTCAGTGTCTCCGTCAAACTCTACCGCTGCAAGCAATGGTGCTCAAGCTGTAGATCGTACACAGAATGCCGCCATGCCTGTGCCAGATCGCGTGCACCAGAATCTCACAGCAAGCCAGCACCACTTGGCCCAGTTGAAAGAGCGTATTGAAGCGACTCCGGGAATGAATTCGATGCAGGGTATTCAAAACAGATTAACAAGCATCGAGCACCAGTACACCCGGCTTGATGCGGCCGCAAAGACCTTGCCGCCGAATGCCAGTCCGCAGCAATGGCTGTCTTTGCAGCAGCAGGTATACAGCATGAATGAAAACATCGGTGTGCTCTCAAAGATGGTTGGCCAGGCTGCGAGCGGAGTGAAAACTCTTCTGCAAACACAGGTGTAATTGGAAAGGCAAATGAAAAAAGCATTTTACTGTAGCTCTTTAATGGCGGTACTGCTGATGTCTCTTACTGGCTGTACTCGGCAACTGGAAACAGGTTTAACCGAGAACGATGCACAGCAGATCGTAGTGCTCCTGCGGGAGAACGGGATTAATGCGACAACGGAGCTTGATCCCACGCAGAAGAAAGACTCTGCTGCGTGGGTGGTGAATGTGCGTGGTCAGAACGACACCCTGATCAGGGCGTGGAAAATTCTCAGCGAGAACGGCCTTCCTCGCGAAAAAGTAAAGGGGCTGGATGACGTATTTGCAAATTCCGGCATGATTCCTACTGCATCGGAGGAAAAGGCGCGTCTGCTTTCTGGCCTGAATGGAGAATTGATGCGCACACTGGATTCAATTCCCGGAGTAGTAGACGCGCGAGTGCAAGTGGTTCTACCTGATAACACGCCGCTGATAGACAAGAGTGAACAGGCTCCACCGACCGCATCTGCCTTGATACAGTTTCGTGGTGACCAACCGCCCTTGAAAGAGATAGAAGTTCAAGCCTTAATAGCTAAAAGTATTGAGGGCCTTACATCTGCGAATGTAGCAGTTGTATTCAAGAGAGTTGAGATCAAGCCGATCCCAACAGAGATATTTGGTCCGCTTTCAGTAACCGCCTGGATTGAGATCGCAGCTGTCGGATTGGCAGGAGCAGCAGGTCTCGCCGCCCTGTTGGTACTCTCACTCAGTCAACAGAGGAAATTCAAAATCAAGGCGCTTGAGAAGCAGCTCGCAAAAGCACAAGCTAGCTCATCCGAGATAGTTAAGGCGTAAGTAGTTTATGAGTGCATCTGCATTTGCATATATTTTGCTTCTGCGCGGAGGCGAAGCAAGGAGCGATCTGATGTCGCTGCTATCGGAAGAGCGCCGTTCGGATGTGCAGTCCATTGTAGAGAAGGCCAAAAAGATGTCTGCGGAAGAGATTCGTAAGCAATTCAGAACTCTTCGAGAAGATCAGCTCGACCGCCAACGAGAGAGCGCTAGGAAGCGGACCGGCCTACAGGTCGAGCGCATCTCGCCAAAACTATATACCTGGCTGACTAGGCCGTTTTAAAGAAAGAGTCCGATGAGCGCTAACGTCATCAAGGTTCATGCAAATAACGGCACGCCTGCGGTGTCCAGAATCACGAAAGAGGTGCATGAGGCATCTCTCGAGGCTGGGGACATTCTGGCGAAAGCCAGAGGGCAGGCCGAGCGCCTGTTTGAGGAGGCCCAGCTAGAAAAAGAAAAGGTTCTGAAAGAGAGCAGAGCGCAGGGCTATGCGGCTGGGCTGGACCAATGGAACGATGCTCTTGCGAGTGCCTGGAAGCAGCGGGAAGAGTTTCTCGCCATGCATGAAGCTGAACTTGTAAAGCTGGCGGTTGCTGTCGCCAGAAAAATCATAGCCCGCAGCGTAGAGCAAGATGCAGGCATTGTTCTTGAGACTGTAAAAGAAGCGCTTCGGTCTGTACGCAGTGAAAGAAGAGTCACCATCAAGGTGAATCCTTCCGATGAAGCTGCACTGCGCGAAAAAGCAGGAGCTCTGAAGATGTTGAGCGCTGAAGTAGGAGAGCTCGTTGTGATTGGAAACCCTTCCATTGCAGTTGGTGGATGCATCGTGGAAAGTGATCTGGGCATCATCGATGCTCAGATCGACACACAGTTGGCGTCGATAGAAAACGCCTTGTTGCGGAGGCTTGGTGGCAGCAACAGCTAGTTTCGAGCTCGACAGATATCTGTCCGAGATAGACGGCTCTTCTTTATTTGTCGTCAAAGGCCGTGTAAAGGCGCTTGTCGGACTACTGATTCGAGCCACTGTTCCTGATGCATGGATAGGGGAACTGTGCCTGATCTATAACCCGCGCTCTCCGCATCCTGTAAAGGCGGAAGTTGTCGGCTTTGAGAATGGCGACGTACTTCTCATGCCGCTTGGAGCGCTGGTGGATATCGGGCCGCAAAGCGAGGTGGTTCCTACTGGCAAATACCTGAGTGTAAAAGTTGGCAACGAGCTTCTGGGGCGAGTGCTCAATGGACTGGGTGAGCCTATGGATGCTGAGTTCAAGGGGCCAATCACCGCCAGTGAAGAATACGCGGTGTACCAGGAAGCGCCCGACCCACTGCATCGCAATCGTGTAAACAAGCCCATTTCAGTAGGTGTACGTGCCATTGATTCGCTGCTCGCCTGTGGAGAAGGACAGCGCATCGGCTTGTTTGCAGCAGCAGGTGTCGGCAAAAGTACGCTGCTCGGTATGATCGCCCGCAACACGGAAGCTGATGTGAACGTGATCACTCTTGTGGGCGAACGCGGACGAGAAGTTCGTGATTTCCTCGAGCAGGACTTAGGCCCGGAGGGACTGAAGCGCTCGATTATCGTCTGCGCAACTTCGAATGAGCCTTCGTTGGTCAGGCTCAAAGCAGGTTATGTCGGCACGGCCATTGCCGAGTACTTTCGCAATCAGGGCAAGAAGGTCATGCTCATGATGGACTCGGTCACGCGCTTTGCGCGTGCGCAGCGTGAAGTTGGACTTGCCTGCGGTGAGCCTCCTGCGCGTGCCGGCTATACTCCATCAGTATTTGCAGAGCTCCCGAGATTATTAGAGCGGGCAGGGAACTCTGATAAAGGCTCCATCACTGCTTTCTATACGGTGCTTGTTGCCGGTGATGATATGAATGAGCCCGTGGCAGATGAAGTTCGATCAATCCTCGATGGTCACATCATCTTATCACGCGAGATGGCGGGAGCCGGTCACTTTCCGGCCATTGATGTACTCGGAAGCGTGAGCCGCGTCATGACTGCAGTTGCTACGAAAGAACATCGTAAGGCAGCCTCTGCCATGCGTGGAGTGCTCGCAACTTACAACAAGCAGAAAGACCTGATCGCACTGGGCGCTTACCAGACCGGATCAGATCCGCGAACCGACGATGCAATCCTGAGGATCGACGACATCAACCGATTTCTACAGCAGGCCACAGATGAAAAGATGCCGCGGACAGAATCTGTAGAAAAGCTGTGCGCGATGTTTACGGAGTAGCATGCCGGCCTTTCAGTTTCGCCTTCAGGCGCTTCTCGATCAGCGGACTGAAGCAAAACAACATGCTGAAGAGTTGCTGACACTGCGCGAAAGAGAGTTTGCGGAAGAGCAGCAGACGCTGAAGGAGTTGGAAGAAGAAGTGAAGCATGCAGAGAAGCTTTACCAGCGGAAACGTACGGAACGATTCACAAGTATTCAGGCAGGCTCTACACTCACAAAGCAGAGTGACTTCCTGCTTGGACTGAAGCTTGATGTACAGGCAGCACAGTCGGGAGCGCTTTCCCAGCAGGTCTTTGTCGATCAGGCGAGTGATGCAGTTCAGGAAGCACGGGCAGCACTCGATGAGCGGCGGCGCGAAGTGGAAGTTCTTGAGAAGTACAGGCAGAAGGCAGAGAAGCACTTCCTTCAGGAAGCTGCATATAAGGAAGAGCTGGAGCAGGACGAGATTGGAAATGTCATGCATCTCAGCAGGCGGGCAAGGATATGAGAATTTCTGCAGAGACAGTCAACGAGACGAAACAGAACGGCACACGCCGGAGTGACGACAGGAAAACCTCCGATCGTTTCTCTCAGCTCATGAAGAGCAAACAGGAACAGAACCAGCAGAAACAGGGCAGTAGTAAAGGAGATGCCGGCACTCCTCAATCGAAGAGTTCTCAGGAGGCAGCTGATCCACAATCTATGAATCTTCTGGGCGCAAATGATGCCTCTTCGCGTGTTCCTCAGCTGCAGACCTCAGATGCCGGGAAGACCGCGCAATCAGGCGCCAGCACTGTTCCTCAAATCGAAAAGCTGGCGAATGAAATAGGGCAGCAGATCGACCTTGTTAAACAGGGAGGAAAGACAGAGGGAGTCAACATCACCTTCGATTCAAAGACGCTCGAAGGTCTGCAGGTGCAGATTCGACAGCAGGATGGGGAAATGGCCATCCATTTCGTTACGCAGTCTGAAAATGTATCGAACCTGCTCAGCCAGCATACTGGAGAGCTTAAGGAAGCATTGACAGGCAAGGGAGTAAAGATTCGGAACATCACGGTCTCCTCTCATAGTGTGCCCGTGATGCGGAGGAACGGATATGCTGGCGCCTGAACTGACGCAGACAATGGTAAAGCCCGCGCTCTTTCGCAGTCTGCGCAGATACACAGCAAGCCAGGCGGCTTCCATCAATGCATATGGAAGATTGTTCAAGGATGTTTCCTTGTGGAAGACCTGGGTGGAAGATACTCTGCAGGAGCTTCTTGAAGTGCCGTCCGGCCAAAGACTCGAGATTACCCAATCCAGTGAGCTCCATGGCGAACAAACACAAAAATATGCGTTTGAGCAAAAACAAATCTCGATTGGCAGGACCAGTGACAACGACATTTCGCTTCCACTGCGCTCGATCAGCCGACAGCATGCACGCATTGTTGAGCGCGAGGACGGTTTTTACATCGAGGACCTTGAAAGCGCGAGCGGCACCTATGTAAATCGCCAAAAACTCGAACCTGGTCACGCGCGCCGTTTGGCAAGCGGAGATGAGGTGCTCATCTTTCCCTATGTCCTTCGGGTAAATCCGCAGGAATTATGGACTCGCGATAACGAAGTAAAGCTGACATATTCTAGCCGCCTCAGCCCTAGTGCAGCATCTGAGTTTGTCTCTGGGCTCGGGTCAGACCTGTGCCTCTTCCAGTTTCGCATTCATCCCGACATGGGAAATGCAGTGATCGCACTCGCTCGACCATTCTTGAAGACCATTCTTTCGCGCCTGATGAGGGATCCTATCTCGGAATTTGCCGAGGCCGATTCAGGCCTGTTTGAGTTTGTGGTGGTCAGTATTCTTGAGCGGGCAAATCGCACGCTCCGATTTCCTTTTCAATGCCTTCTTGTGCCCAGCAGCCGCTTTACGATGCATGACGGGCCTGGCCTTACATTGGAAGCATCCATGCGTTTGGCCCATGCCCAGGGCAGCATTCTGCTTTTTCTTCCGGATACATGCTTACGGAGACTGCAAGACGCACCAGCTGTCAGACTAAATACCAGCATGAAAGAACAGCTCAGGTGGCAGGTCATGGTTCGTGTTGGTTTCGTCAATTTTGCAGCGAGCGATCTCGAAGATATGGAACCAGGCGACACGCTGCTTTACACGCCAGAAACAGAATTCGTTCTGCCGAGAAGCACAGCGGGCCACACGCCGGAACGTGGGTGGCGCGCTGTGCGGAATGAAAACAGTCCGCGTCATTTTGAAATTAAGGAACCCTTTGAAAGGAGTGTTCGTATGGAAGAAACCACGAATTCTCAGAACGAAATGGAAGAGACGGGAAAGGTCGAGTTAGGTGATCTTCCTGTTCGTATACACGTTGTTTTAAGCCAGGTTGAAATCTCTCTTAAAGACCTGGAAGGCCTGGCTGAAGGAAGCATTATTGAACTCGACGGAGAAAACACCGGAACAGCGCAGTTGGTGGCGAATGGCAAAGTGCTAGGCGCCGGAGATCTGGTTGAGATAGACAACCGTCTCGGTGTTCAGATTACGCGCTGGCGGAAGGCCTGAAATGTCGCTGTTCTGTGTAGCAATGCTTGAAGCGGCTGCTTCATCGAGCATGTGGCTCGACTATGCCAAGACTCTGCTTGTGCTTGGCGGAATCTGCTTGCTTGCGCTCGTTGGAGCTAAAGTTTTGCTCCCGAAGGTTACAGGTTATGCAGCATCTGTTTCGAACCAGATTCATGTATTTGCAAGATATTCGTTGGAACCCAGAAAAACGCTCTACCTCGTAAAAACAGGTAAGGCTGTTGTCCTTCTGGCGACTTCCGGAGATGCAGTTCACTTTATGACGACACTTAATTCAGAAGATTTTGAAGAGAGCGATACGCAGGCCCAGAGCGGCGCTACAAGAGACTCTGCTTTCCAGCGCATCACGCGGAACCTTGCAGAGCGGAAACAGGATAAATCTCTATGACAGCAAGCTCTCTTCCTAATCCAGTCGTTATGGTGATTGTCCTGGGTGCACTTACCCTGGCACCGTTTGTGCTGATTATGTTGACGTCGTTCGTCAAGATATCTGTTGTGCTTTCTATCTTGCGTAACGCTCTCGGCACACAGTCAGTGCCGCCAAATCAGGTCATCACCGGGATCGCTTTCGTATTGAGCTTTTTCATCATGACGCCGGTGGCGAAACAGATGTATGCTGCTGCGGGTTCTATTGCGGAAACCCGGGATATGTTTTCCGAGTCGAGCGTCAAGAGTCTGTTTGAAGCTATAGGTCGGGGACGGGAACCGCTTCGGCACTTTCTGGTCAAGCATTCGCATGATGAAGACAGGATTCTCTTTATTGAGCTCGCGAAGCGGCTCGACCAGGAAGCCAATAAAGCCCAGGCAAAGCCCGCTATGGCAAATCCACCAGCAGTTCCGGCAGCTGCTACGGCACCTGTTTCAAGCACACAGGCAACGCCGCCAGTGAATAATGCCGTGAATCAAGCCGCGGCCGTGCCAATACCGCCACCCTCTCCAGCACTTTCCAAGGATGATTTTCAAGTCGTCATTCCTGCCTTTGTGACGAGTCAGTTGAAAGAGGCCTTCGAAGTCGGATTCCTTATCTTCATTCCTTTCGTCATCATCGATATGGTGATTGCGAACATATTGCTCGCGATGGGTATGAGCATGCTTTCTCCGAGCGTTATTTCATTGCCGTTCAAACTCCTGCTGTTTGTCCTTGTAGACGGATGGTTCCTCATCATCCGCGGTCTAGTGCTCAGCTACGTTTGAGCTGCAATGGAGATTGGTCCTTATGAATACAGAAGCAATTATCACAATTCTGCGCGAGGCCCTGATGATGGTGCTGCTGCTGTCAGCCGGGCCAATGCTGATCAGTCTCCTGGTAGGAGTCGTCATCAGCATTCTGCAGGCAACAACCCAGATCCAGGAACAAACGCTCAGCTATGTGCCTAAACTGATCACGGTCTTTCTGTCCATTGCTATCCTCGGCCCCTGGATGCTGAGGCAGGCAGTTCAGTTTGCGCAGACTATTCTGAACTCGATCGTGCTGGTGCATTGATGGAGTTGCTGCCGACGCTGCAGAATCTTCTGCAAAGCGCAGGAATTCATGTCAATGTGAATTCATTCCTACTGCTGTTCTTTCTTGTTTTTACGCGTCTGATCGCAGCTTTGAGCCTCGCTCCTTTTATGGGTGGGCAGACACTGCAAACCCAGGCCAAGGTAGGTCTGGCAGCAATTACTGCTACGGTTTTGTATCCAACGCTGGCAAAATTCAGCGGTCCGCTTCCCAATTCGTCCCTGGTGTACTTCGCTCTGCTTGGCAAGGAATTCATCGTAGGCATGATGATTGGTTTCATCTCGCAGATGATTTTCTTTGGGGTCCAGATTGCCGGAACTATCATCGACACGCAGAGAGGATTGAATCAGATCACATACCTGGCGCCGCAGTTGCCCGGCAATGTTTCCGCTCTGGGAAACCTCCAGATTCAGGCTTCTATCGTTTTGTTTCTCCTGCTGGGCGGACATCTTCTCTTCCTGAAAAGCATGGCAGATAGTTTCCTGATAATACCGCCAGTTCAGATGCCGCATTTCGCCGCAGGGCTGATTCCAGTGGCAAGTGAATTTGTTCGCATCAGCGCGTCAGCCATACTTGTGGGCGCACAACTCTGTGCGCCGGTTGTCCTGACAATCTTTCTGATCGACATTTCTTTCGGAAGCCTTCAGAAGGTCGCTTCATCGATTCATATCAGCAATGATGCACACACTGCGAAGTCCTGGATAGGGCTTGCAGTTTTCCTTATCTCGGCAGGGTTCTTTTTTCAGAGACTCCAGCAGTTTCTTGCATCGACAATCCCGTCAATCGACCACATTGTAAAAAGCCTACGCTGACTAGCTAGCAACCTATCTGCCACCCCTCACGATAACTTGTACAGGCTGTAGATGGCTGACGATAAAACAGAGAAACCGACACCGAAAAAGCTCAGTGAGGCGCGCAAGAAGGGCCAGGTGGCCAAGAGTTCTGACCTTACGCAGTCTGTGCTCTTTTTGACTGCGGCCGCTGTGCTGTCCTTCACCGGGGCCACCCTTGTCGATCAGCTGAAGGCATTCATGATTGATTCGTTCAGTCCGAAGCTGTTGGCCGCAAGCGCGGATACTAACGCGCTCCTGGCTCGTGTAGGAAATGCGTCGACTAAGTTTCTTCTGCTTTCACTGCCGTTACTGATGGGGCTTGCAGTTGCTGCAATTGCTGTTAATTTCGCGCAGATCCAGGGACTTATTTTTTCTCCCGAAGTACTGTCGCCCAAGTTCGACAAGCTCAATCCCGTGGCAGGACTGCAAAATATTCTCTTCAAGCCAAAGACTTATTTAGAGCTGGTAAAGAACCTACTCAAATTCATCATCATTTTGTGGATTGCATACTCAACTCTCTCATCCACTCTACGCGATCTTATTGTTTCCAGCCGTCTGGATTTGACACGGATTGCAGTCTTCGGGCCAAAGCTGCTCTTCAATTTGCTGTTTAAGGTTGGCGGCGTATTTCTGATCTTTGGAGCAGCCGATTTTGCTTTGCAAAAGTGGCTCTTCATGAAAAATATGATGATGTCGAAAGAGGAGATCAAACAGGAGTTCAAAAATCAGGAAGGCGACCCGCATGTGAAAAGCCACCGTAGGGCAGAATATATGGCGCTGATGCGGGAGAACGCCGCCAAGAAGGTGCCGAAGGCGAAAGCTGTTGTCGTAAACCCGACGCACATTGCGGTGGCCTTACAGTATGACGAAGACCGCATGAATGCGCCGCGCGTGGTTGCGAAAGGCGAAACCTTCCTGGCCAAGAAGATCATTGAAATCGCGAAAAAACATAATGTGCCGGTGATCAGAAATATAACCCTTGCGCGCAGTCTTTTTACGCTGGAACTTGAGGAAGAGATCCCTGAAGAGCTCTATGAGACTGTCGCGGAAATTCTGAATCTCGCTTCCAGGCTTACTAATGAACAAAATTGACGAACTCAATACAAGCTATCTCATCCCGGGTGTGGAGCAGGGAACCACTGCAATTGCAGATACTGAAAGCTTCGAGGAGGATTATGGCGATGCGCCGTACAGCCAACTGCCTCCTTTGACGGACATACCATCGCCCACTGGGTGGCAGGACCTGCTCGGTCTCAATCAGATGTTGCCGAGCCCCAACCGGATCGATCCACCACCACGGCCGATGTCATATACGAACGGGACAATTGCAAATAGTGCGGATTCCCGCTTGCGCCTGGCAACAGATGCTCAACGTAACAGTGAAGGCACGGCGGCTTCTCCTAAAGTTGAGCGCATGATGTCGATGCTTGCTGGCTATGACCAGGCAGCGCGCCGGATTCGTTCACTCGCATCAAAAGGCGGTGGACAGTGAGCATAGTGCCAGCAGGATGGAACGAGCATTCAGCTTATCGGGTAAGTGAATGGGCATACTTGTTGCACACAGAAGGACGCTTCAGTGAATCTCTTGTCCTATTCGAAGGCCTGATCGAGATGTATCCCGACAATCTGTACTATCGGGACGCAATAAGTGCGCTCCACCTTTCTTTAGGAAATCCCACAGAAGCAGTTCGTCAGGCTTCCATTGTCCTCGACATGATGCCAGAGCATATCAACGCCTTTGTGAGAAGGACAGAAGGATACCTGCAACTTGGATTGAGTTCTGAAGCCAGACGGGATCTAGAGCGGCTGAGGCAACTCGGGGCTTTGAGCCAAGTAAAGCGAATGGAAATGCGCCTCAAGGCCAGGCATGCACAGCCGGCCTATCTTAACCAGCAGAACATTTAACACGCAACTTTCCTATCCGGTAATCGATAACGTCTCAGTAGCGTTAAAACCAAATGTAGTAAAAGGAGGTAAGTATGGGAGGTATTTTAGGTAGCGTATTGGGTGGGCTCGGCGGCAATTTGGTGAATGAGCTTACTACAGCCGGGCAACAAGCTCAATCTGCCGGGATTCAGGGGCAGGCAGAAGGAAGCACGCTGGCTTCGCAGGGGCAAGCCCAGGGACAGTCTGCCCAGAGCGCTCAGAACCAACTTAATTCAGCAGCGGGGCAGGTGCAGACGAATAACCAGAATTTTGCAGCTAACGAAGCCCAGCAAGCGGCGACGGATCAGGGCAATGCGCAAAAGGATGCGATTGCGTTAGCCGCAAAAGAGGAACAGCAGCGAGAGGCAGAATTCAACGCTGTTCTAGGCGCTATCTCAACGCAGTAACTGCTGCGGAATATCGTTGTGCTTTAGCTCGCCTGATGAATGTCGCCACAAGTCAGGCGAGTTATTTTGTCTATAAAGCAGCAAGGCATTCTATTGTTCATCACAGAGTACAGTTACTGGCAATCTTAAGTGTGAGCATATGCTGGCGAATCTTTCGACACAAATATCTAGCATTAAGCAAGAAATTAGAATGGGCAATTTCAATGCCGTTCTAACGCGGTTCAGCGATCTTATCCTGGTCGCCTGTATAACGCTTGTAGTCGGGCTCATGATTGTGCCTTTGCCGACATTCATGCTCGATATCTTTTTGACCGTTAATATCACCATCGCCATTACTATCCTGATGGTGTCTGTTTATGTGTCGAATGGTGCGCAGATTGCCTCCTATCCGACAATTCTGTTGTTGACTACCCTCTATCGTCTGGCCCTGGAGATATCCTCCACGCGATTGATCCTGCTCCAGGCAGATGCCGGAGAAGTCATCAAGGCATTTGGTCAATTCGTAGTAGGTGGAAATTTTGTAGTAGGTGCGGTCATTTTTCTCATCATCACCCTGGTACAGTTCATCGTCATCACTAAGGGCTCTGAGCGTGTAGCTGAGGTGGCAGCCCGATTCACTCTTGATGCAATGCCCGGCAAGCAGATGAGCATTGATGCAGATCTGCGCGCTGGTAGCATTGATTTCAAAGTAGCGCGCAAACGGCGTGAGGCACTGGCAAAAGAGTCGCAATTTTACGGCGCAATGGATGGCGCCATGAAGTTTGTAAAAGGTGATGCTATGGCCGGCATCATCATTACAGTAATCAATATTGTAGGCGGCCTGATCATAGGCGTTGCCATGAACGGTATGCCGGCAAGCGAAGCCGTTCAAACCTACTCAATCTTGACTATCGGCGATGGTCTGGTAGCGCAGATTCCGGCACTCCTGATTTCTATTTCTGCTGGTATGGTGGTAACGCGCGTAGCTTCTGAAGATGAGAACAGCAATATCGGCAGTGACATTGCCGGCCAGATTCTTGCACAGCCGAAAGCAATAGGCGTAGCAGCAGCTATTCTTCTTATAATGGGGCTCATACCGGGAATGCCTAAATTCGCGTTCCTGCTTCTCACCGTTGTGACCGGCGGAGTGTCCTATGGCCTCTATAAGGCAAAACAGCTCAAAGCTCAGTCCCAAACGCAGAAACAGAAAAGTGCAGTTCAGGTTGTGCCGCCTCCAACAGCAGATCCTGAGCTGGTCAGAACATTCCCTCTCATCTTCGAGGTGGGCGGCGATTTGGCGCCTCTTGTTTCTATGGAAAACAAGGAAGGCAAGGAGTTTTTTGACAAGCTGGTCAAGTTGAGAAACTTGCTTTACAACCAGCTGGGTGTTGTCTTTCCGCCTTTACGCGTGGATTTGGTCCGGCTTGCGTTTGATGAAGGTAATAACTATCGCTTCTGGCTGAACGAGACACCAGTGACCAGCGGACGTATCCGTTCTGACCGTGTTCTGGTCAATGCTTCGGCGCAAACTCTGATTGACCACGGCATAGATGCGGAAGCGACAGCTAATCCTGCGGATCATAAGCCTGCCTCTTGGATCAATAGGAAGGACATGGAAGGCGCAGTTGCATTGGAGACCAGGGTCTGGAACTCTGACGAGATTCTTCTTCTCCATATTTCAGCATTCCTACGTTCACACG
This sequence comes from Acidobacterium sp. FHG110202_01, assembly GCF_059115305.1. Lineage (NCBI taxonomy): Bacteria > Pseudomonadati > Acidobacteriota > Terriglobia > Terriglobales > Acidobacteriaceae > Acidobacterium > Acidobacterium sp. FHG110202_01. Next base: position 52,668 of record NZ_JBZYWJ010000009.1, on the reverse strand, counting down.
CCATGGATTTTATCACCATGCAGGAAGTGCAGTGGATGGTCAATGAGGTCCGCAAGTTTTATCCAGCACTGGTGGACGAAATTGTGCCTAAGATGATCTCGTTGCAACAGCTCACCGAGGTACTCCAGCAGCTTCTTCGCGAACAGGTGTCAATCAAGGATCTGAAGTCGATTCTACAGGCTATCAGCGAATGGATGCGTACGGGTATCAGCGATACATCGGCGCTGGTCGAACACGCGCGACAGGCTCTGAAAAGACGCATTTGTTTCAGCGTAAGCGGTGGCAAACCGCGACTGCTTGTCTACCAGCTGGACCCCTCGCTTGAAGATATGATCCGCGACTCTATTCGTGAGGGCCCGTCGGGAGCATTTCTTGCAATGGATCAGGATCAAAGCGATCAGTTGGTGGAAGCGGTTCGAGCCCAGATCGGGGATGTGCCTTCGCGCACGCAGAACCCTGTGTTGGTAGTCGATGGCTCGATACGGCGTTTCATGAGAGCTGCGCTGGGCGAGAGTTTTCCCCAACTCTATGCCCTCAGCTATGGCGAGCTCGCTTCTGAAATCGCCGTGGAGCCGATCGGAATGATCTCTTTAAGCCCTCCCCCGGAGCAGCAGGAGGAGCAGTTAGCTATTACTTAATCTGATCTACCGGGTGAAATAAACATGACAAAAGAAAACAACTCGAATCAGGCACAGGAAGCAGTTGCCAGCGCTCTTCCTGATTGGATGACATTTCCATCACTGGCAGCGGTTTTCGATCCATCCCCCTCAGAGGCAATTGCCTATTTGACGGAGAAACAAAAGGAGTATCAGGGGCGTTCAGCAAGCGGTATAGCAGCAGATCGAATCCGGGCCCGGCTGATCTCTGAGGGTTATGCACGCACAAGCGCATTGTTGCAAGAGCTGGAGGAGCGTAGGCAGCACTTACTAAGAAAAGAAACAACAAAAGCGGCAGCTCCCCGATAACTGATTACTATGAGTCAATTCCTGAACCCAAATGGTGGCGCATTCTTCGGTGGCATTGGCCCTGTGGAACAGCCTCAATTACAGCAGATACAGACGCCACATCAACCGGGCATCTTCAGAAGAATCCTAGGAGGTGTCGCAGGAATAGCGGGAAATTTTCTTGCTCCTGGACTTGGAGGCGCTTTAGGAGGACTCATAGGCGGAAGCGCATCTGCCCCGGGGTTGGGTTCTCTGGGCAATCTCTTCGGAGGAGATTCAGCTTTTCAGCAGAATCTTGCGGCTTCCGCCATGGCTGCCAATGCTCAGAACTTTGCTGATAGTCAGCAGCTTCTGGCGATAGCCAAGCAGGCGAATGATCAGCAGCAGGCGGTCGAACTTGCCTCAAATCTTGAGAAATCAAAACATTCAACCCTCATGTCGGTAATCCAGAATATAGGCAGTTGATAAAACCATGCTTAAAGATAAGGGATTGTGGCCGTCTCCAGATGAAGCGAAGCTGATGCTCGAAGCTGCATGTGTTTATAGATACGCTGGACGATTTCGCGAAGCCCGCGACATCTTTCTTGGTGTGCGGGCGCTTCTGCCGGCAGAGGAAGCATCGGATTTGGGCCTCGCAGGCTTGTGCATGGATGAAGGAAAGTTAGATGAAGCCGAAGCACACTGCCGCAGAGCTCTTCAGCTGAACCGCGCAAGTGCTGCAGCATATGCGCAGCTTGCCGAGATACAACTCCGGCAAAAGAATATAGCCAGCGCTCGCAAGAGCATTCAGAAGACAATAGACATCAGTCCAAATGGTCCAGCCGCTGCTCTGGCAAAAGATCTTTTAAAGATGGCATCCTTACTCACACAGAAGAAGTAGCGGTGTAATCGAGTATGCTGACTGCCGTAAATCATGTATTTATCGGAAAGGCTCCATATGCAGGTCAGGCTCGCTGTTACAAATAAAGCTTTGAATGAGTCCAGCAATTATGATCTGGCCATCGAAGAAAAAATTACTGTTGGCCGCTATCTAGGAAGCCCGGTTCTCCTGGAAGGAGATAGACTTTCCCGTCATCATTTTTCGCTCGCAGTGATAGATGGCGGGCTGACCATTGAAGACCTTAGCAGCAATGGGACGTGGTTGAACGGAGCTCTGCTGAAGGAACAGAAGTCTGCCCGGGTAAAATCTGGAGATATAGTCGAAATTCCTGGCTACGAAATGCTAGTGACAGCTCAAAGCCTGGAGGCCCCGCAAAAGCTAGTACCTGAAGCTTTGGAGACCGTCACGTCAAACAAACCAGAGCCAAGCTGGAAGAAGCCATTAAACGCAGCGTTGCATATCCTTGAACCGCGGGAAGTAGCCCTTTTGTTTTTTGCAGCGGCCAGCTTTGCGCTCATCTCATTTTTTCTGAATCGCTGATTGCGGCAACTCGCTACATTTGCCCTGATCATGCCGGGAACGGAGTAGGGATACCCACCCTGCTGCTGTATCCTTTGCGCGTTTGCGGGGCCATTATTAAGTTAAATAACCCCATCCCGGTTATCTTGAGATGGGGCTATTTATCAGGTTATAGTTCAGCTTATTGTGCATTGCCTTCTATCAGATCTGTAGAAATTGCAGTCAGATAACCAAACAATCCACCTTGTCCTTTGTTGGGCCCAGCAGTGAAGTATATCTGGGCTGCAGGGGTAGCCTTCGGATCACTGTTGGATGGGCTTACATTGCCTGGACTGATAGCCCAGATTCCATTGATGGAAACCGGCTTTCCATTCGCATCTTCCAGTAGGCCATCAAACTTGCCAGTGGCCAGATTATAGGCCGCAATGAAGCCGCTTGATTCAGAGTTGCCGCCTCCGGCAAATTGCGCGATCAGAAGATGATGGCTGAATCGTCCGAAGTCCAGCGGAGCCAGCGCCACACCCCAAGGAGCATTCAGCCAGTCGCCATGCTCAAGACGACGTAGTAACTTGCCGCTGGAAGAGTAAATGTCCACGTAGCCAAAGCCGGGACCATCAGTTTCAAAGGGTTGTCCTTCCTGGTGGAGCGCATAGGTGATGACAATATCGTTGCCAATGGTCTGTACGTTAAAAGGGACATAGTCGTGTGGCAGATGCTCATCAACAAAAGGTCTGTCACCATCATGGAAGCGATCGTCATCGAAGCCATAATCGTCGCGGTAGTCATCGTGATTTCTGTGCAGCTTCATGCGATGAAATGCATTGTCAAAAACATCTACACGGCCCTTTGTGAAATTAGCAGCATAGAGATAGCGTTTGCCGTCGATAAATGCGCTGGTCAGACCGGTATAACTTGAACCATCAGTGGTTTTCACTACCGTCACTGCATGAGTAGAGGGCGGCTGTGTGCCCTGAGCCAGAGCCACATTCGCGTTCCATCCAGCAATGGAACCATCAATGGTTGAAAACAGAAAAGTGGCTGGCGTGTTCGGCGCTAATAGAAAATCAGTTGAGCTGCTGTTGAAGATGGTGCCTGTAGGAGTTCCAGATGAGGTCTGCTTATTCGAAGGATCAGCAGGCGGAATAGTAACCGTCAATGACTGTTTTGTTCCTGGACCGTTGTACAGCGTGGCGACTCCGGTCAGGCTGTCAGATACCCACCATGCGCTGCCCGATCCGCGGGACAGACCCCAGGGATTGGCCAGCAGTGGATCGGTGACGAGAGCCACTCCAGATGTATTGGAAACTAGGTTGGTTTGAGTATAGTGCTGTCCAAAGGAAACAGCACCTGCAGAAAATGATATTGCACTGCACACGGCAAGACGCAGAAACGCCTTCATGTAGCCTCCTGGGCATGTTAGGGTTCTCATTGTTGTCGTGCCTGAGACTGAAAAGACATGACAGATAACTGCCAATAGAGACAGTCAGGCCTCGCGCATACGACATCCGCGAATTTCCCGACGTTAGAACAATGAGGCTGTGAGGTTATTCCGTAGAAACTTAACTGAGTATTGAGGGTACTGAAATTCAGAGCAAAAAATACGGAGCAGGTCAGCAGAGGAAACCCGCTCCGTTTCAAAAAACTGGTTGACTAATTAACAGTAAGAGCAACAGGAATACTGTGTGAAATGTTGCCGGATGTCGCATTGACCATCACCTGTGTGGTTACAGGCGCGGTTGGTGGAGGATTGCTCTGATCATGGCTGGAAGAAGAGCAGCCCATCATGCCGAACGGAATCAGCGCTACCGCTGCTACAGCCAACGCTCCTAATATAACCGGAGGGCGTCGCGTGCCCATCAAGGCAAATAGTCCTAGCGGGCAAACAAAGGCCAGAGCCATACCCAATGCATATGACGAGGCTACCGCCTTTGCCGTAGTGACCGTAACTGCTACAGTAGTTGCCGAAGTTCCGGAGAGGTTGATGCTGGCGGGGTTAAAGGAGCAGCTATCGCCATTCGGAAGTCCCGAGCAGGAAAGAGCAACAGCGCCACTGAAGCCATTTGAGCCGGTAAGTGAAATATTGAAGTTGCCACTCTGACCGTTCTGTACCGTCAACGTCGTGGTGGTGGACTGTACGGCAAAGTCAGGATTACCTGCTGGCGGTGCAGCGGCAGCAATGGTACCGAAGAGTCCGCCTTTGGTTGCATTCACGCCTGCAGCAAAGAATAAGGTATTCGGATCGCCGACATTCTTGGCGCCAAATACCATATCCCACAGTCCGCTGTTGACCAATACATTTCCCTGGGCATCCTGCAATTGGCCAAGTAGCGCGAAGCTGTTGGGATCGAATACATTGATAACTCCATCTCCGAAATTGCCTACCAGAAGATCGCCACCATAGCTGCCGAAGCCGGCCGGTGCAAGCACGATGCCCCAAGGAGCATTCAAATTGCCCTGGCTGATGGCGCGCTTCACAAAATTGCCATTCAAGTCGAAGATGTTTACAAAGCCCAGGCCGGCGCCTGTTACGCGCTTTCCTGTAGTCGGATCGATCTCTGTATAGCCGACATAAACCTGATTGTTGATGATGTGAACCGAGAATGCATGAAAATTCGCCGGCAGAGTTGAGTCAGAGAAATTTCCAGGAAGCTGCGCGGGAGCAAACTTGCCGTCAAATACATCGATCGCGCCGCTGGCCTGGTTGGCAAGCAAAAGGAATGAACCAGTCTGGTTCACATCGATGGCGATGCCGGTGTAAGCGGCCTTCGCCGCAGAGTTGTTGGCTACTGTTACAGCTGCCGTAAGTGCAGAATTCCATGCAGCCACCGTGCCATCCAGTGTGGCGAAAATGAACTGCGCTGACTGGCCATTGACTGGAAGCATGAAGTTGGTTGTGTCGCTATTGAATGCAACACCGGTCGGCTGTCCATGAGGTGATGTCGATGCCGCGGGCGGCACTGCGACGGTAAATTGCTGATTGCCTTGTGCATCATCAATGAGCGAGAACCCGCTTCCGGGAGAGTCAATCCAGAAAGCCTTGCCGATAGCGATGCCCCATGGATTCAGAAGGTTGGGATCTGTCTTCATGGCCGGAACAGAGCCATCAGAAACAATGTTGGTCTGCACATAAGAGCTTGTTTGAGCGGAAGAAGCAAGTGAGAAAAGTGCTGTCACCGGAATTACGAGGCTGAGGCAGGCATTCTTTGCATATTCGCCTAAGTCGAAGTTGCAAATAAACTTCTGAACGCAATTGCTAATGGTCTTCAGTGGGTCGTGAGTCATGAGTGGCTCCAAAGAAAAGAATCTAGGGGCACTAAGTGATCAGTAGAGGATGAATTATCGTTCTCTTGAAACTAACCGTACTTAGTTATCCGCTCTAGAAACACAACTAGCGTTCTTTTATTCCTTGTCAGTGAGGAGCCATGTTCAGTGACAGAAAAAAGACAACTGCCAATCGCGATCACGCGAGTGATGTAACGCAGTATTGAGTACAGTAAATTATCAGCTTGGAGAGTGCGCAGGTCATGGGTCGAGGGGGTCGAGAGGGTCCTGTTGCAGTGATTCAACTTTTGGGAGAATAGCGACACTGTTCTCTGATGGCTGGTTGACGATCTGGTAAGGGAGATAGCCCATCTCCTTGAGGCAGCGCCAGGCAAAAGCCTGGCTTGCGATGGCCCCGATCTGCGCTGTGTCGCTAATGACCAGTTCAGGCTTGTCCATCGGCATCTTGTAGCGGTAAATTTCGCGCACAGCGTTACGGATATTGGTTGTGGTGTGACGCGCGTGCGGATCGACGATGATGGCGGATTCGGGCACGTTGTAGTCCTGCAGCAGGGCTTTCTTCATCTCCATGGCTTCAGAAAAACGTGTCTGTGAAGGGTGCACGTAGCCCCCGGAGACGAGGATGAACGGCGCTTTGCCTGCATGATAGGCGTCGGCTGCAGCTGCAGTGCGTTTGCGGCCGGCTTCAGAAAGCGCAGTATTCGGATCGGATGGTCCGGCGCCGGGAACGATGATTACTGAATATGGATACCTGCTCCACTGAACAGAGAAGATCGCTTTCACAGCGGCGGCATTGGCTCCCGATTCCATTGGCTCATGCCTGCCTGCCTCATCGCGATGATTGAGTGCGAGCAACTGCAGAGCGGCTTTCAGCGAGGGCCCGAAGAAAAGTTGAGTTGGAGCTGCCTCGGTGGATATCTGAGTAGCCAGTGTGGTGATGTGCTGCTGAAAGTCAGTGGAGTTCACATCGAAGGAAATGGAGTCGATCAACGGATAACGCGGGGCCGCGCCCTGTCCATAGACAGAGAGAATATTGTTGATGCCGCGAGCGCAGATTTCCCATGCATTGACGAGCAATGCATCTCCGCTTTGCTTCTCATAGAGCACATAGGCGCCACTGGAGAGAAGCTCCTTATCGACCATCTCACGCAGGGATGCATTGTCATGGTAGAGGCGGGACAGCGCGAAGGACACGATGCGGATTTCTTCGTCAGTCCAGAGAAGTCCTCGCACGGTGCAAACGGCATTGCCTTTGCATGTTTTCAGAGATTGCGCGAGAAAACCCTGTCGTTCCGCAGTTATCTGGCTAAGTTCCTTGTCAGTTGTCAGCGCTGTACGGACTGTTGGATCAGACTGAATGGCAGAGAGGAGGTAGAAATTCTTGTCCTGCACAGCATCGTGTAGAGGCAAAGGCTTTGCAACGACCTGGGCATTCGAGCAATGTGGCAAAGTAAGAATGACCGCTGCAAAAAACAATCGCGGCATAAGATGTAACTGCATAAATACGCATTCCTCCTGACAACTGAAATTACACGGAAGCCGGTGCTGACGATGCCGGCCTCCATGCTGCAAATTAGAACTTTACGCTCAGACCGGTCTGCACGTTGCGTGAGGTGCGTGCTGCGGTTTCGCGGAGGAAGTCGTTGGAGTTGACGGTGTTGATGACGGTGCCGGTGCATCCGCTGGTGGTGTTGCAGTTGAGGTTGTTGGTATTCAGCAGATTTTCTGCCTCAATAAAGGCGGCAATGTGCACACGGTCTCCAATATTGAAGTACCGCTTGAACTGCACATCTTCTTGTGAAAGTCCAGAGCCATTCAGGCTGTTGCGGCCGACGAAGAGAGGTCGGTCGTTGACCACTCCATCGTTGTTCAGGTCAGTGCCAGCAATTGGGTTGATCGGGTAGCCGGAGTTCATGAAGGTCATCGAAGAGAACTCAAATCCATTGAGCCAATGCAGAGAAGGGGAGTGGAACGTCGGTTGATAGAGTCCCTGGATGACGAGGTTGTGTGTAGCGTTGTTGTCGGCATTGCCGTAGTCACGGTGGATATTAGTTGGATCACTGACGCTGCCGCCTTCTCCGATGTTGTCGGCCAGAGCGTGAGAATACATATAGTTCACTGTGAATTCAAGGCCGTTGGACATGCGCTTCTCTAGGGTGAGAAGCCGCCGTTGAAGTTTGTTGTTGCACCGGAGCGAAGTAGATTGATGGCTCCGAAGGTCGAATTGGGGCGCTTGGCGGTTCCGGCGAAAACCGGTCTGCCATCAGCCAGTGCATTGCCGGTTGGCGTCAGATTGGTATCGGTGTAGTAGAGACCGTGGCGCAGAGCGGCAAACTGGTAGCCGACAGTGAGCTGGAAGTTATCGGGTAGCTCGCGCTGTACCTGCAAGTTGGCCTGATGCTGGTAGGCATTGTGAAAGCCAGGATCAAAAGCGGTGATGTTAGGCGCGACCAGGAACGTTCCACCACTGAATTGAGGCACGTTGGGGAAGACGGGCGCTCCTGGCGCGCTGCCTGCCACCTGATACTGCAGAAGACGATGGCCGTTCACCTGAGCGGCGCTGTAGAAGGTACTCAGGCCAGGAACGTCATAGTACATGCCATAGGCTGCATGCACAACGGTCTTGCGGTCGTTGCCGGGAGACCATGTGAGTCCGAAGCGCGGCGCAACATCGCTATAGTCATTCGGCACGCTGCGCGAAAGTGGATAGGGTGCGAGGCGGTCGAATGTGGGGAAGAGAATAGCCTCATAACGAATGCCGGCATTGATGCTGAGATTGGGTGTGAAGCGAATCTCATCCTGTGCAAAGAAATTGAGGAAGTTGAAGGCGATGCGGATGGAGGGATCGCCGCCGTAGGAAGTGAGAAATGTATAGGTATAAGGCTGGCCGGTCGCGGGGTCGATATCCCCGGCAATGGTGTTGAGATATTGGTTGAGCGAGCTGACGGCGGAGCGGCCATTCTGTGCTGCGAGTCCGCTGAAGCTGAATGTCGGCGCTGTTCCTGAGAGATTGGCGAAGAGTTCGTGGTCAAATTCGCCGCCGAACTTCCAGGTATTACGTCCGCGAGTCCATGTGAGGTTGTCGAGCACGCTGGTGCTGCGTTCAGTGCCGGTGGTGGTGGTTAGTGGGCTGAACCCGATGTTAGCAACGCTGCTGATGTTGATCAGGACGCTTCCTGCAGGCGAGCTGTTGACGACAGGGAAGTTGCCCGTATCGCGCTGGATGACGCCAAATCGCAACTCGTTGAGAAGATTGTCAGAGATTACGGTGGCGAGCTGGACGCCTCCGCCATTCTGATGATCGATGTAGCTGGAGCCACGATCGATGATGGTGAGCCCGCTGGTATTGTTAGGCTGATGATTGGTGAAGCGGGCGAAGCGGACATAACCGCTGTTCTTTGCGTTAAGCGTGTAGTCTACCTTGCCTACAAGTGTCCGATAAGTTTCACCGAAAGGCGCGTTGCCGATCTCATCGCTGGGCAAACCAAGGGCCGCTGCATTGGCGGGGGTAATCGTAATTGCCTGGGGAAGGGTATACGGGTTGTTTTCAAATTGCCCGAAGAAGAAGAGCTTGTCCTTGATGATCGGTCCGCCGAGGGTAAAGGCTTCGTCATTCCAGCTGCGGTCGGGTTGGATAGTAGAGAGCGTAGGAATCGCCTGCAGGTCGCTGGGCCGCCACTGACCGAGTGCCGAGCCGTGGAATTCATTGGTTCCGGACTTCATGATGACGTTGATCTGGCCGCCGGCGGCGCGTCCGAATTCGGCAGAGTATCCATTGGTCAAGGTCTGGGTCTGCGCTACAGCTTCAGGCGTCACGATGATGAGACGAATCTGGCGATTGCCGCCATGCTGCGTATCATCAAGACCGTCGAGGTTCCACTGCGAGCGCTCGGTTCCGCCGAAGGTGAACTGCGTGGTAGAGAACGTGCTGGTGGGAATACCGATGACGCCGGGAGCAAGCAACAGATAGTTATAGACATTACGGGAGGCGATAGGGAGATTCTCGATCTCTTTGCGATCGAGGACTGCTCCTACGGTTGAGGTTCCGGTATCGAGAACAGCGGCGCCCGCTTCCACCTGAACGGTCTGTTCGGTACTGCCGATTTCCAATGAGGTGTCGAGGCGGGCCTCCTGCCCGACGCTGAGCACAATGCCCTGTTGCGTGCTCTTCTGGAATCCCTCAGCCACCGTGACCAAGCGGTAGGTGCCGACCGGCACCAGTGGAAAACGGTAGTAGCCATTGGAGTCGGTCGTCGCATCCTGCGAGATGCTGGTGGCGACATTGGTCAGAGTGATATGAGCCCCGGAGATGGCACGCTTGGTGCTGTCGGTGACATAGCCGTTTACGGCTGCATCCACGGCGTTTGCCTGACCAAGAAATGGGAGAGGGAACGCGGAAAGGATGAACAGCAGGACATAGAATCTGCGAATCACTGAATTCTCCTGATTGTGAAATGAAGCGACGAGAATTTTGTCTGGGCCGAGATTGATTAAGACAAAGCTAGGTAGTGAGTGCGTGCAGAAGTAGTTTCAGGAGGGCGTTACAAGGTGAAGTCACAATGTTTCATCCTGGTGTAAATAGCAGAAGAGAAATGAGATGTGGGATGGTGGCTGCAGAGTGTGTTTATCAAATTTTAATCGGCGCCGAGTCATAATCGAATCAATTCTTTGTCATGCTGTTGACTGACACTCCCCCTCAAGGTGCACAGGGTCTGGCTGAAGACGAGCGCCAGATCGCGGTTCAGCATGTCCTTGAGTCTCTGCATTTCTGCAGGTCGCCCCGCCTGTCGCGCCTGCTTCTTTACCTCTCGGAGCAAACGCTTTGTGATCGTCCTGAGCTGCTGACAGAGCACACGATTGCCTGCAATGTCTTTGAGCGCGGCACGGGCTTTGATCCCAGTGTTGATACGATTGTTCGCTCCCACATGGTCCGTCTGCGGCAGAAGCTCGATCAGTATTCTGCGGAGAATGCTTCGCCGATCCGGATTCATGTTCCCAAGGGGGAGTATGTCGTCCGATTTGAGCGGCAAATGCAGGACCAGTCGGAACCGGCGCTCATCTCTTCACAGCAGACACAAGGTTCTTCCACGGCGGCAAAGCAAAAGAATCCGCTTTTCCTTGTATGCGTCTTGCTAGGACTAGCAGTGATCGGGCTGCTTGCTGCTTTGCTCACGATGCTCTACCGCTCACACCGAGGTGTGGCGGCGGCTACTGTTGCGCATCCATTGTGGAGCCATTTTTTTCAACCCCGGCAGACGACCACTTTTATTGCTGCGGACAGCGGCCTGGTAATGCTGCATCGGCTGACGGGGCGCGACACAACTCTTGCAGAATATCTGAACCGCGACTTCAGCCAGGCGACACGGGGACTTCCCCCGGACAGAGCCCGGGAAGCGGTGAGCGTGGCCAACCGGCGCTACACTTCATTTGTCGATATGACGATGTTCCAGCACCTTGAACATCTGCCTTATGCAAACACCGGCAAACTGGAATTGCAATATGCGCGAGACATCCAGATGGATGGGCTGAAACAGGGCAACATCATTCTTTCCGGATCGCGCGGCGCAAATCCGTGGCTCGAGCTTTATGAGCCGCAGCTGAACTTTGTAGGAGTCAGCGATAATGTGCACCATATGTATACTTTTGTGAACCGTCATCCTCAGGCAGGCGAGGCGGGGGAATATTCCGTATCAGGATCTGATCCAAAACAACGGGCGCTTGGAGTTCTGGCCTTCTTGCCAAATCTGGACGGACACGGAAATATTCTGATCGCCGAGGGGAATTCCATCGAGGGTACTGAGGCGACAAGCGACTTCCTCTTCAACGATGCTGTTTTGCTTCCTTTTCTGAATCAGATCAAGAGGCCTGACGGCTCGCTTCCGCATTTTGAAGTGCTGATCGAATCGAACAGCGTGAATGGCAGCGCCGGGCCCTTCCACATTGTGGCCTCCCGCGTTTATTCATAGCCGATATTCTGAAGCGCCTTGAAACGCTGAGTGCCCGAACATTGAGAAGTTCATGAAGACTCTTCGGATTGAGAGGGGTACCCCCCTCCCCCTATGTAGCAGGTGGCTTTATTTGTTTTCAATAACTTACGGGGGGATTACCCCCCGCTATGTTATTGATTCTTCTATTGCTTGTGCACTACTCCATTGTTTTCATATGTTTAGCGGGGGGGTCCGTTTTGGGTATTACCTTCCACAGGGAACGGCGCTCAGGGCGCAGGGCTCAGAAATACAAAGCAAAAAGCCCGCTTTTGGCGGGCTTGCTTCTGAATACTTCCTCTATTTTCAGAATAGCAAATTCAGCGAAATAGTACGCCAAATTTCTTTGGTTTGTATGCCTTTTGGATTGTGTAGTTTATATGGATTTGACGGATGTCGGGGGCTTGACACGAGATTGGGAGATCTCCTGGCGCGCTGTTCGCACGAATTCATGGAATTACTTGCCGGTGGGCAACGGAGGTGAACCATACGCTCCGGCCACAGTCTGTGCCATAGAGTAGTGTTTTTGAGTCGCTTTCCCATGCAGGCTGAACCTGATTGCATGGAACATCGGCAATTCTGCGGATTGCGCCGTTTGCCTGCTTGCGGATCCATAGGTTCCATACTCCATGATCCAGATGGCTGTAGGCCAGCCATCTCCCATCGGGAGAGAGCGCCGGATAGCGCGAAGCTTCGAGTGTGACCGGTGAGTTAGTGTGAGCTGTGTCCGTCAAATAGATCTGTGGTGGACGGCCGTTCTCAACAGCCGAAAACGCATACTCTTCTGGGGAAAGAAACGACCCTTCGTAGACGTTCAACTGAGGGGGTGTCAGCGCCGTTTCCTGAAATGCTCTGCGGAGCATGAGCTGTCCCCGGCCGTGATTGTCGCGTATGAATGCGAGGTCCCGGCCATCGGATGAAAGCATCGGTTGGCGCGCGTCGTCGATGACACTGTGCGAGGGGTCCTTCACATCCACGATCTGCGAGCGTGGGCTCGATGCCTTCTCGATCAGGATATTTCCGAAGCCGCTGGTGAAAGAGAGAATGTCGTACGGAGCATCTGTAGCAGGATCGGCGGAGATTGCCTGGCTCCCTTCTGTCATCAGATGGTATCCGGTGATAGAGAATGCGATGTAACGGACACCGTCGGCCTCTGGCTGCGGGTCTGAGTTGAGATAGCCCTGCATCTGCAGGGGCAGGCGGTATTGGTACTCCGTTCGCATGGCACGCTCAACATGAAGAGTGGACCTTATGCTGAGGACCGCGGAAATTGCCATTGTTACTGCCCAGGCATAGCGGCTCCAATCGCGGGCTGAATCGTCTTCTGCACTGTCATGCCACAAGAGTACGTATATCCCAAGAAGCATTCCCATCATGCATAGAAGCCGAGGGACATGCAGAAGGACGGCAAGCCCCAATGGTCTGCCTGGCGCGGAAACGGGAAACCCGATCCCAAGATAGGCAATGATCAGAACCACCAGCCATGCGTACTGTTTGCGCTGCAGCAATATTGCCGCGAGCACGCAGACTGGGAAGACCATAAGAACGAAATTGTAGGAAGCCGGGATGGTTGAGATGGCAAGAGACGACGTCAACAATGCCGACCACTCCAGAAGGATCCGGTTGTCGCTGTTGTCAGTCCTGCGAATGAGCAGAATAGCAGGCGCCAGCGCCAGCATTGGCAACGAAGGGGCCAACCATGCATAGCAGAGCGGAGAGTAATGCCAGGGATGCGGATTCCATTGCGGCTCAGAGAGAAAGAGATAATGCAGGATGCCGGAGATGGAAGCGGGTGTTATCGCATAGGTCCCGAGGCCTTCTCCGCGCAGTACCCAGGGCAGAATTTCGTGCAGCCATGTAAGGTGCGCGTTCGGGCCAAAAACAGCGATAGAGACGAAAACAGCGAGAAGGCCGGTAATTACACCGGACAGGAGAGCGCGCCAATCCCTGCGTTGCAGGAAGAACACAAACAGGAGCGCTGGAAAGACCTTGCATGCCGCCGCGACCGCTACCAGCGCGCCAGCCAGAACACGATATTTATGCAGATAGCTGAAGCACGCTGCAGTAAGCAGCAACAGTAGAAGGATGTAGAACTGGCCATACAACAGATTGGTCTTCAGCGGCAGGCTGAGCAACATTGTCAACGCAATGCGGTGATAGCTCAGTCCCGTCATAGATTGCAGCATCCAGCCGATGGGAACGAGGAAGGCAAGATTCAGAATGATCCATATGTGTTTGGCTGTTAACGGAGCAAGCCCTGTGAGCGGCCACACAGCCAGGGTTGAGAACGGGGTGATCGGCAGCAGTCCAATCACGGGGACATCGAGAGCGCGGTGGTCCTTTTCGCGCTCAATCCAGGTCCACTCATACATTCGCGACGTGTCGTAACCCTCGTGCGCGAGTCGCGCCGCGGTGTAGTAGTTAGGAAAGTCGGTATTCAGTGTTTTCCAGGTATGAGGCAGCGTGTGCATGCAGAAGAACCACGCAGACAGACAAAGAACCGCATATTCCAACAAAGAAACAATCTGATGATTTGCCCGAGCAGTCACACCCCAGCGTAGCGGTGCGCTCGTGGAGCGGTTGTCACCTATTTGTCATGCAAATGTCATATGTCCTGGGTTTATATGGATTGCACTCACTGCAGGCTAGATCCGTTTGATGGTCGCTAACCAAGCCGGTGCGCCGTTTTCGTGGAATGTTGTCTGAATCCGATCTGGTTTGATAGCGGTGATATTCCAGCCAGTACCGGGGTTGAACATCGCTCTCAATTCTTCCTGACTGATAGGGTGCGGGCCGGTATCGGGAGCATCGTCACTGAAGCACAGCACATACAGAGTTCCATCGTGTTTGGCCACCGATGCCAGGCTCGCCACGTATTCTGGCCGCTCGTCGCCGTTAAAGGTGTGGAAGAGGCCGCAGTCGAGCACCGTTTCAAACCTGCGTCCTAAGCGATTCAAATGGAAGGCGTCCGCTTCAGCGAACTCAACCTCGATTCCACGGTCGTGGGCCTTCTTTCGGGCCATTACCAACGCCGTCTCAGCCACATCAATGCCCAGAACAGGTAATCCTTGCGAGGCAATGAGAAGAGCGTGCTCTCCGGTTCCGCAACCCGCATCGAGCACTGTTCCGGCGAATCCCCCTGCGGATGCCAGACGCGCGATTGCCGGCTGCGGGTGGCCGATATCCCAGGGCGCAGGGCTGTCGCGATGGTACGACGCATCCCAGGGCTGTCCCGTCATCTGTTCGTGACTGGTTGGGCGCCGGCCGTGGAAGGGATCGTCAGCGATGGTTTTTGATTGCTCAGGCAAGTTGGTGCTCCCTGTATCGGAATGGCGGCATTATCACATGAAATGAAAAGGAAAGTGAAAACAGCAAGCCCCCGCTTATGGGCGGGGGCGCTGGGTGGTGCAATGGGCCACAGGCTAGTTGCTGTAGAGCAGCGCACCTTCGGTTTTGTTGAGCTCGCCTTCCTTCCCGACGGGGCGGTAGAAGAGCTGGTTGTTTTCGAGGTAGACCTCGAGGAAGGCAGGGCGATCGGTGATGTGTCCGGCGATGAGGGCCTCGGAAAGCGGGTCTTCGACGTAACGCTGCAGGGCGCGGCGCAACGGGCGGGCTCCGTAGGTGCGGTCGACCAGCGTCTTCTCGAGAATCCACTTCTTGGCGTCTTCGAGGACGGAAATGGTGATGGCCTTCTGCGCCAGGTTTGTGTTGAGCTGCTGGACCAGCAGTTCGAGAATCTGGATCAGGTCGGCGTCCGAGAGTGACTGGAAGATGATGAGCTCGTCCAGACGGTTCAGGAATTCGGGGTTGAAGGTGCGCTTGACCTCGTTGCGGACAAGCTCTTCGACCTTTTCGGCGACCAACTCTTCGCGCTCGCTCTGGAAGCCGAGTCCCTGCTTGCGCTGCAGGTGGCGCGCGCCGATGTTCGAGGTCATGATGATGATGGTGTTCTTGAAGTCGACCGTATTGCCGAGACCGTCGGTGAGCTGGCCGTCTTCAAAGACTTGCAGCAGGATATTGAAGACATCCGGATGCGCCTTTTCGATCTCGTCCAGCAGAACGACCGAGTATGGCGAACGCTTGACGCGCTCGGTGAGTTGGCCGCCCTCCTCGTAACCGACGTATCCCGGAGGTGAACCGATCAGCTTCGAGACGGAATGCTTTTCCATGAACTCCGACATATCGAAGCGGATCAGCGCCTTCTCCGAGCCGAAGAGGAACTGGGCGAGGGTGCGCGCCATTTCCGTCTTGCCGACTCCGGTTGGTCCGAGGAAGAGGAAGGAGCCAATCGGCCGATGCGGTGATTTGAGTCCGGCACGCGAGCGACGGATGGCGCGGGCCAGGGCCGAGATGGCCTTGTCCTGCGAGATGACGCGCTTGTGCAGCTCTTCTTCAACGCGCAACAGCTTTTGCGTCTCTTCTTCCTTGATGGAGGTGACGGGAACGCCGGTCCAGCGGCTGACGACCTCTTCGATATCTTCGCGGCCTACGATGCCGGCGGCGGAGTCATCGAGATGGTACTTGTCACGCAGGCCGCGCAGGTTCTCGCGCTCCTTGCGCTCTTCGTCAGAGTAAAAGCGCGCCTTCTCGAATTCGTGGTTGGCGATGGCCGAGTCCATACGGTGCACGATGAACTTGATGCGCTTGTGGACTTCGGTGATTTCGTCGGGCAGGGAAGTCTGCCGCAGCTTGACCCGTGCGCCGGCTTCGTCGATGAGGTCGATGGCCTTGTCGGGAAGGAAGCGGTCGGGGATGTAGCGGTTCGAATGGGAGACGGCGAACTGGATCGAGTCATCGGTGTAGCTGACCGCGTGGAACTTCTCGTAGCGGTCCTTGATGCCCATGATGATCTTGACCGCGTCTTCCTCATTCGGCGGCGGGACTTTCACAGCCTGGAAGCGGCGCTCAAGCGAGCGGTCTTTCTCGATGGACTTGCGGTATTCAGCGGGCGTGGTTGCGCCGATGCACTGAATCTCGCCGCGCGAGAGAGCGGGCTTGAGGATGTTGGCGGCGTCGAGCGAGCCTTCGGCAGAGCCGGCGCCGACCAGGGTGTGCAGCTCATCGATGAAGATGATGCAGTTCTGGTTTTCCATCAGCTCTTTCATGATGGTCTTGAGGCGCTCTTCAAACTGGCCGCGGTACTTGGTTCCGGCGACGATGAGCGAGAGGTCGAGAGCGAGAACGCGCTTGTCAGCCAGGAAGCTGGGCACATCGCCGTCAGCGATGCGCTGCGCCAGGCCTTCGACGATAGCAGTCTTTCCCACTCCGGGCTCGCCGATGAGCACCGGGTTGTTCTTGGTGCGGCGGCAGAGGATCTGCACGACGCGCTCAAGCTCCGCATCGCGGCCGACGAGAGGATCGAGCTGCGTGTCCATGGCGGCCTGGGTGAGGTCGCGGGAGAACTCGGCCAGCAGGCTCGACTCGCGGTTGCGCTGCTGGGCCGGAGCCTTTTCCTGCGTGGCGCGCGCCAGCTCTTCGCGGATGGCGATGAGCTTGAGGCCGCGCTCGTGGAGAATCTCGGCGGCGAAGCATTTTTCTTCGCGCAAAAGGCCGAGGAGAAGGTGTTCTGTCCCGATGTGCTTGTGCGAGAGGCGCTCGGCCTCCTCAGCGGCGTAGGCCAGCACGCGCTTGCACTCATTGGACAAGGGGAGATCGACGGATGTGGAGACTTTCTCGCGGATCGTGGTGTGACCCTCGATCTGCTTGCGAATGGATTCAACGGAGGCGTGCGAGCGGAGAAAGCGATTGGTCAGCGCCTTATCCTCACGCAACAGGCCCAGCAGCAGGTGCTCGGTCTCAATATATGGGGAGCCGAACTGGCTGGCCTCATATCGTGCAAAAAAGATGACGCGACGTGCTTTTTCTGTATAACGTTCGAACATAGTTCCCCTTTGAAGGCTTATTGCAACCTGTCGAAGTCCGGTTATCGGTGCCCTTCTTAAAGAAGACTTCTTCGCAAGGTGCAAGGCCTTCGGCCCTTCTCGCCGCTTTCACCATTGAAACTGGCCCAGTGAAGACGGCCTTTGGTCAGGATGCTATCGCCTCCAGACCACTTGTACGTCAGCCCGTTGCCGGGACTGCCGCTCTTGCTTCTATTCTCCGCCTGTTTATAGTTCCTGCGGAGACAGTTCCTCCATGCGGCCTTTTTCCAGCCGCAAAATCCGGTTACATCGCCGCGCCAGTGTCAAATTGTGCGTGACGAGAACCGAAGTTAGATGTTCGCTTTCATGCAACCGCTCGAGCAAGGAAAAAACGCTGTCCGCGGTGTGGCTGTCGAGATCGCCGGTCGGCTCGTCCGCCAGCAGTAATCTGGGTTGCGTTACTAGTGCCCGCGCGAGCGAGACGCGCTGTTGCTCACCACCGGAAAGCTCTCCAGCGCGGTGGTCAGCGCGATCTGCAAGTTCTACCTCCTGCAGCCAGACCATGGCGCTTTCAAAAGCCTCGGCTTTGGACTGGCCGCGCGCCAGAAGCGGCATGGCCACATTCTCAAGGGCGGTGAACTCGGGCAGAAGGTAATGAAACTGCCATACATAGCCGATTTCCCGATTACGGAAAGATGCGGCCTGTTTGGGTGATAAATTTCGCAATGGAATTGAGGCGCAGTATACGTCACCGCTTGTGGGAGTATCAAGAGCACCAAGGATGTGCAAAAGTGTGCTTTTTCCTGCTCCGGACTGGCCCACAATGGCCAGGAGCTCTCCTTGTGCGATTTCAAAGCTCAAACCATCAAATAACACCAGCCGCCTGCGCCCGGTTGCGTATTCCTTGCGCAGGTTTTCTGCCTTTACTAATGGATGCACGGAGGCGGTCAGCGGACTCAGACCTGAATAGGCTGTACTGTCCGGCAAAACCTGCGAACTGGCGGAGGGAGTTCCCATATCTACCTCTATCATTGTTAGACACCAAAAAGGAAGCGTCCCCTCTAACGTTTTTGCGCTCCTGTATTACTTAGATTCAACAGGAAGCATTGCGTCATGGCCCCTTTATGAAAATGGTTACAGTTGATAGGCCAAACATTTCCAGCCGGACCACATAGTTTTCTAGCGGGTCAGCGCCCAGTTTTAGAACGTGCAGAATAGCTCAGCTTATTTGGAAAGGGAAGCGGGTGCTTCCGCAGGATTCACGCGGGCTGTGGAGGAGCTGCGATCGGCTTTGGGCAGCTCAAACAGGAAGGCAATGCGCCATTGCTTCCGCAGATGGTAAAGAAATGCCGGTAGCAGTGTCGCAATTACGGTGGGCACAAGAATCTGTGGATAAAGATGGGATTGGCCGAGTGTTTTTGTAATGGCGAGCCGCGATATTCCCTGGAAATAGGGATGCAGAAGGAAGATTCCGATGGAGGCCTCGCCGATCCATGCCAAAGCATTCGCCAGAAAGGTGTCTTTGATGACGCGGGCAAGAAAGAAGAGGCCGGTGGTTCCTGCCAGTCCGAGAGGGATGAAGCCGAACTGAAGCGCGGTGTCTACCTTGGAGTCAGCTGCGATGATTGTGGCGACAATTGCGCTGAAGGAGGCAGTCATCAGCAAGAGGCTTGGCCCGAAGTCCGTGGAATCGATTCGGGCTATCTTCTGTCCTACAATCTGCCCCGCGACCAGAAAAACAAATTCCGTCATAATGCCGTCGATTCCGTGATGGCCAATTGAAGGCCAGAACAGAGACAGCAGAACCGCCAATACAAAGCGCAGGTAGAGAGAAATTCTGCGAGTAAGCAAAGCCAGCATCAGGACGAAGAAGAACGTGAAGAGAAACCAACTGTCATCGCCTATCAAGATTCCAAGCAGATAAGCGCCAGCCTTTGGAGGCGCCGCAGCTTGAAAGCGGCCGATCAGGGGCGTGAGCGCCAGCATAATGAAGGCCCATAGAAGGTAGGGATATAAGACAGTCCGAAACTTGTCGGCGATAAACCTGCGCCAGCCTCGCTTGACGATGCTCTGCTCAACAAACAAACCCGCGACAAAGAAAAATGCGGGCATGTGGAAGCTATAAATGAAGCGTTCGGTGAAGTTGTATGTGGAGCCTGACAACAGATTTCTATGAGCCGCGCCCTGCAGCACATGGCCCAGCACTACCAGAATGATGGCTACACCTTTAACAACGTCTACCGAACTCAACCGGGCTTGGTCAGCCACCTTGGTTTCTCCTGCAAAACAAGGGACTTGCAGTCTCAGTGACCATCATAGCAAGGTCAATCGACGGGTAGTGAAAGCATCGTTTACTGTTTACGCAAATGAGCGAAATTGCTACTTGACAGGAACCACCTGCATGGTGGCTAGCACGGACAATGCGTCCTGTGCACGCTTCCACGCTCTGGGATTTCTTTTTGTAGCTATCGGCGCCCCGGGATCGGCGTAATAGGCGAGAATGTCATGCTTCAATCCGGCCGGCGTGGGTTGGCCAGAGTTTTTCGTAATGCGCATCAGCAATTCAGCATATGTTTTGTCGGTCAGAGGGTATCCTCCTGGCTGGACTATATAGCCAGTGTCCAGGTCGCGGTTATCGAGGCTTAGAGCAGCCTCGGGAGGTTGACTGGGGTTAGCACGGAGATCGTCGAGCATTTTTTCATAAACATCAAGAGTCTGGTTGATGCTGGTAACATATTTCGTTTTCGTTTCCGGCGTGGGAATCTTGATTGCCAGGTTAGCAGCGGGCCCGATTTTTGGAATCAGAAACACGACGAATGCCAGCAGATGTGTTCGAAAGCCCGGTCGTTTGCGCGTGTTCTGCCAGCCTTTCTGATAGTCAGCCTGCTTGATCCGCCCATCCAGATCCAGAAATGGTTCGGTATCCGAGTCCGGCGGGAAATCGTGCTCATGCAGCACGGCCTCAGCGTGAGCAAACGCAGGGAGAAAACTGCGCACGGAGCGGCGATAGGAGAGGATGACCGCGCGTTGCCGCTTGTTCCCGAGGACATCACTCAAATGCAGGCCATATGTTTCAAAGAATGCCTTCTCCATGAGGCCCAGGGAGACTTTGAGGCCGATGTGCGCGAGGTACTCAGATGGAGCGAAATTTTTCTTTGTTAACTGATCTATGTCAAAGGCAAATTCCGTCCGGACATGGCCGTGCGGGCTTTCATCGTAGGTAATGGAATGCCCATATTGCAGGGCGAGCCTGGGAAAAGCTATTGCGGTGGATGGATTCACGGCATCGTGATGTCCGATGCTATCGCCGACATAATGCGAGAGAGCCCCGAGGGCGAAGGCCAGCTCATTCACGTTCTGAGAATTACGCATGAGGCTGGTGACAAAGTCGCCCGTGCGGATGTAATGCGTCAGATTGCTGAAGAAGGCATGCCCGAAGGGATAGTAGCCCGCATCCTGGATGGCGCTTCCACCATATGCGTATGCTTGTGCCTCACGCAGCTGCGCATCTGTGGTACTGGGATAGCGTGCAAGCAGCAGCGGCTTGATGGATGATCCCCAGGCGAGATCGATGATCTGCTGATGTGTGAGGACGGAGTATCCGGAGCAGGGAAGCGATTGTGTAATCAGCAGCCAGACCAGCAAACACGCTGCTATGGCATTTGGGCTGAAGTTCCTGCCTGTCTCGTCAAAACATACGGGCATCCGCTTATACGAGGCCAGGAAGACGCTTCAGGTTGCTCTGCTTATTCGTAGCGCAGGGCCTCGGCGGGGAGCACTCGTGCGGCAGATGTGGATGGGTAGAGTGTTGCCAGCAGAGAAACCCCTAGCGATACAAGCATCACGATGACACCGTCGCGGATGCGCGGCGCGAAGGGAAGATAATCGATGGAGTAGACGTCGGCGGACAAATGAATGAAGCGATAGTGGCCGCCGGCCCAGGCGAGGACGTATCCGAGGACGAGGCCGATGGCGGTGCCGATGACGCTGATGAGAAATCCCTGCATGAGGAAGATGCGGCGTATCTGCTCCGGCCGGACGCCGATGGACATGAGTACGGCGATGTCCCTGGTTTTCTCCATGACCATCATGGTGAGGGCGATGAGAATGTTGAGCGCGGCGACGCAGACGATGAGGCCGATGACGATGAAGGTGACAACCTGCTCAAGCTTCAGAGCGCGGAAGAGCTCGCGGTTCTGTTCCATCCAGTTGGTGGTCTCAAAGCCGGGGCCGGCAGCTGCTTCAATGTCTTTGCCGATGCGGTCCGCGTGGTAGAGATCATCGACCTTGAAAGAGATGACGGAGACAACATCGGGTTCGCCGAAGAGTCGCTGCGCATCAGTGAGACGGACGAAGGCGAAGCTTGAGTCGTACTGGTAAAAGCCGGAGTGGAAGATGCCGGCGATTTGAAAGCGCTGGTATTTGGGAACAAGGCCGTAGGGGGTCAATTCACCCTGCGGACTTGTGACCATTACGGCATCGCCCACTTTTGCGTTCAGCGATTCGGCGAGATCGTGTCCCACCACAATGGGCGGGGTTGCACGGTTTGCATCGTCCGGAGCACTTGCATCGGCAGATTGCGAGAGAGGCGCTAAGCTTCCTTTGGTGATGCTCGACAACAGATCGCTGACGGTGCGCTCTTCTTCAGGGATGACGCCTTTGATTTCCGCTCCTCCGGAGAGCGCGCCACGCGAAATGAGAACCGGCTCGTAGAGGCCGGGCGCGGCCGCAGTCACATGCGGAAGCTTGCGAAGCCTGTCTGTCAACGAGCGCCAGTTTCTGATGCCATCGCTCTGTATGCGCATCAGCGACACATGCGCAGTGGAGCTTAGCAGGCGCTCGCGCAGGTCGCGGCTCATGCCATTAGTGATGGCGAGCGCAATGATCAGCGCTGCGACTCCGACGGCGACTCCGGCAACGGAGATGGCGGTGATGACTCCGATGACTGCCTGGCGGCGTTTTGCCCGCAGGTAGCGCGCGGCAACGAAGAACTCAAATCTCACCGGACGATTGCCTTTGCTGTCGCTATGTTGTCGTAGCGGTCGTAAACGCGCACGGTGATCAGGTGCTCGGATGAATCTGCTGGCGCGGGCATTCCAGGCTGGCGTGGCGTGATCTGCGCGTCAAAGTCGTAATGCTCCGTGAGGGAATCAGAGAGTTTGCCCACAGGCTCAATATATTGCCACGGACCTGCATCGATGGAGTACTCGGCATGCGCGATCGGTGATGCGGTATCGGTTGCCGTCAGCACGGCATGGATCTTCCCACTCACGAGGCGTGCCTCGATGGGGGTGAGTGAAGGCGGCGCGGTATCGATAATGAAGCGGTCGCTGATTTTTTCTGTTGTGAGCGCTTCGCCGGGGTTATGAGACGGCGCATCGCTGGCTACGACCTTGAGGCGATAGGCTCCATCAGGCAGACTGGTTGCGTCGAAGGTGTAGAAGCGATCGGTGAGCTTTTCCTTGAGCGGCTGCCAGTTGGTTTCGCTGTCGCCGCGATAGTAGAGCGTGTATACGAGGTCATCGCCATTGTCATCATGCGCAACCCAGCGTGCGGTGATGGCGGATTTGTCTTTTACTCCCGGGAGCGGTTCGCGTCCGGGCTCCGAGTTGAATTGCAGTCCCTGGTTCGGCGAGGAGCTGAAGTTGATAGTAATGGGCTGGGACGGCTGCGCCTGCTGTGGCGGAGCACTGGCGCGGACTCCGGGCACGACCACGATGTCGTCCACAGCCGGAGCCATATTCACAGGCAGGTAGTTGATGCCGACGGAGCCGATGGTTGAACCGGGATGCAGCACCGCCTTCCATTGGATAAAGCGCGCCTGTTCAAGGCCGAGCGGGCCGTTGTTCGGAGTGACCTTCTTCCAGTCGCTCCAGGCGCGTTCCGGATTTTCGATATTTCCGGAACGCGCGTAGAGCTCGTAGCTTGCGGACTTCGAATCAACTTCGGCGCGGCCCCATTGGGAGAAGGCTCCGGCATCGAAGACGTCGCTGAGATAGGTGCTCTCGGCAGCCGGGGTGTGGCTCAGGAGATAAATCTTTCCAGTATTCGCTGTGCCTACGTAGAGCCCTTGAGTAGAATCGGCAAAGCCTACGGCCTGTGTTGATTCGAGATGAGCAATGTCGGCGAAGTCACCGTTGTCCTGGATGCGATAGAGACGTCCGCGATTGCCGGTGGCGGCTAGCAGTCCTTCGCGTGTCCAGTGGAGCCCGTAGACGATGTCGTCGTGGCCGGACCAGATTTTGTGCGGTGCAGATTGCGGAGGAAGCGCGTAGACTTCGGAGCCGTCGGGGATCACGGTATTGCCATTGAAGGCTTGTACTGATCCCGGCTGCACAATTGTAATTGTCGCGGATACAGAAGGTGTACCTTGTACCGGAAGCGGCGGGAGCGTGGTTTGTCCTTTGCCGCCGACGCCGGCTGCGTAGATGGTCCCGTTGTCGGCGACGGCGAGGGCGGTAATTTCATGCTTGGGCGCGTCGAATAAGACGTAGCCCTTGCCGCTGTGGTCGATGCGATAGATCAGGCCGCTGCCGTCGGAACCGGCGATCAGGTTTCCAGCTTTATCAAAGGCGATGGTGCGGATGTGCTGCTCATCGCTCTTGAAGAAGAGCTCGGGTTTCGCGCCGCTGTTTGCGGCATCGATGCGATAGATGGCGGCCGGGCCTCCGGTAGCGATGTACAGATGGCCTGCGCTGTTGAGGACGATGTCCCAGATGTACTTCGGTTTTTCTTCGGTTTGCGCCGGATCGAAGACGACCGTGGCCTTGGTTTCATCGAGGTCGGTGGCTCCGGCGGGCAGCTTGTAAACCTTGCCGGAGGGCAGGGTGCCTGCGTATACCGTGCCGTCTTTGGCCACGGCCACGGCCTGCACGGAGAGATCTTTGGTAGAGAAAAGCTTCGTGCTTTTGCCATCGGGTGCGATACGCAGCACCGAAGCGGGCGAACCGGTGGCGGCATAGGCATTGCCAGCGGTATCGGCGGCAATCGACCAGACATAAGTAGAGGGCGTGTTGGCAATCTGGCGGCTATCCGGACCGGGTTCGAGGATACCGTCACTGCGAATGGCGACGCCTTTGGGCGTGCCTTTTTCTAACTCCTCGAATCGTTGCTGCGTCCAGAGTCGTGTCCCTTGTGCAAGAGAAAGGGAAGAGCAGCAGAGGACCAGTAGTGCAGGAAACAATGATGGGCGGAACATCATTGCTGAGTTTATCAGGGCACGGCGCTCAGGGAAGTCCGGATCATACTGCCGCTTTCGGCTCCGACCCTCCCGCAACCATCAGAGTGTCGATAGGGCCACGAATCGCATCGACGGGAGTTGCGGCTCCGAGAACGAGTCCACGTCCGTTTGCAGTATCCGCTCGGGGCCAGGAACCGCAGGCTGAACATCATAGTTCGGCGCATTCGAAAAGACCTCGAGCAGGCCTGTGACGTCGAGGACCTGGACCGGAGGCTGACCGGTAATGACCACTTTCCGCATGGGAGTAGTTTAGAGAAGCAGTGAACTTCTGATGGACTTCAACGATGGCCAGGCAACATAATGGGAACGTTTCCACACATGGCCTGTTAACGATATAATCCACCAGACTCTACCCGTTCATTTTCCAAGGCCAGGGAGCAGGGAAAATTGCGCGGAATTATGTATTGAGTGAGGAGATGCAGGTGATTGGAATCGGTCGTAGGGTGGCGTTGACTGCCTTGCTTTGTTCGTCATGTGTATGGGCTCAGAATGGGCGGCAGGTCGCGCAGATTACGAAATCCATGCCCGCTGAGTCGCAGGCCGTCATTCAGAGGCTCGGGGAGCTGAACCATCTAGACGCAGGTGAATGGAAATTCCATGCCGGGGACCTTTCCCATGGGGAGAGCACCAGCCTGGACGATGCAAGCTGGGAGACGGTGAAGCCGGGTGCCAAGTCCTCCGGAGAAGCGGCATGGTACCGGCGTTGGGTTGAAGTTCCGAAGACCTTTCACGGCTACGACCTGACGGGAGCGCGCATCTGGTTCCGTTTTTTGGCCTCTGCGAATGGCCCGATGCCGCAGATTATCTACTTCAACGGCAGGCGCGTAGCGCTGGGCGATGACTTGGAACCGATTGTCCTTTTCGATGACGCGAAGCCGGGTGAGAAGGTGCTGGTTGCGGTAAAACTGCTGCACACTGTGGACCAGAAAAGTTTCCACGATGCAGAGTTCAAGATTGATTTTCCTGAGAGCCGTCCTGGCCCTATTGATCTGTACCGCGAATTCCTCTCTGCCGAGTTGCTGATTCCGACCCTTTCGAAGAATCCTCAGGCAGATGAAGCGACGCTCGAAAAGTCAGTCAATGCAGTCGATCTGAAGGCGCTTGACTCTGCGAACCAGAAAAAGTTCGATGCTTCGCTCAAGGAAGCCACTACGACACTGGAAACGCTGAAGCCATTGCTGCAGCAGGGAACGTTTCATCTGACCGGTAACTCGCACATTGATGCGGCCTGGCTGTGGCCGTGGGAAGAAACGATCGATACGGTGAAGCGGACGTTCTCCACTGCGCTGCAGATGATGTATGAATATCCGGACTATACCTACACGCAGTCGGCTGCAGCGTACAACTACTGGATGGCGACGGAATATCCGGATATCAATGACGAGATCAAGAAGCGCATCAAGGAAGGCCGCTGGGAGATTGTGGGCGGCATGTGGGTCGAGCCAGACCTGAACATGCCGGACGGCGAATCGCAGGCGCGCTCGATTCTGCTGGGCAAGCGTTTCTACCAGAAGGAATACGGTGTTGATGTGCGCATCGGCTGGAACCCGGATTCTTTCGGATACAACTGGCAGACACCGCAGATTTACAAGAAGACGGGCATCGACTATTTCGTGACGCAGAAGATGACGTGGAACGACACCAACCAGCTTCCGTTCAAGCTCTTCTGGTGGGAGTCGCCGGATGGCAGCAAGGTGCTGACATATTTCCCGCATGACTATGCAAACGGTAACCTCAACCCGGTGCGTTTGTCGGCCGATCTGGCGACGGCACGGAAGCAGTCTCCGGGGCTGACGGAGATGATGGACCTTTATGGCGTGGGCGACCACGGCGGTGGTCCGACGCGTACCATTTTGGATGAAGGAGCACACTGGGCACAGCCGAACAAGATCATTCCCAATTACAAATTCGGCACGGCGCAGAGCTACTTCACCTCGGTCGAGAAGCAGTTGGCTTCGAACTCTCCGGAGTGGGACTACTTCAAGATCATGAATGGCTATACGCCGCCGTCAACTCCTGCTGCGGGACAGGTCGCGATTCCGACGTGGAAAAGCGAGCTGTATTTTGAATATCACCGCGGCGTGATGACGACGCAGGCTCAGCACAAGGCCAATATGCGCAACAGCGAAGAGTGGGCCCTGAATGCCGAGAAGTATGCTTCGCTCGCGTGGCTCGATGGCAAGAAGTATCCCAACGATCAGTTGACCGATGCATGGAGGACGATTACGTTTAACGATTTCCATGACCTCGCGGCTGGGTCGGGCATCGGGATCATCTATAAGGAAGCGCAGGAGCAGTTCGATAAGACCCATCTCGAAACGGACAAGATCTCGCAGGAGTCTCTGAAGACAATTGCTGCGCGGATCAACACGAAGGCCGCTGGCGAAGTTCCAGTGCTGGTCTTCAATCCGCTGGCGTGGGATCGTTCAGGATGGTTTGAAGTTTCGGTGCAGATGCCTGGCGCTGCTCCGAACGGTATCTCTGTTCTGGATGCAAAGGGACAGGCGCTGCCTTCGCTTGTTGTTTCGAGCGACAAGAAGACCAATAGCTACAAGTTGTTTGTCGAGGCGAAGCATGTGCCTTCGATGGGCTACGAAGTGCTGCACGCGGTTGCCGGCGAGAAGCTTTTCACGAGCGACCTGAAGGCGAATGGGCTTACGCTCGAGAACTCACTTGTGCGCGTCACAGTGGACAAGACGAACGGCTGCATCACCAGCATCTTCGACAAGAAGGCAAACTTCGAGACGCTGGCTCAGGGCGCATGCGGTAATGAGCTGCAGGCGTTCAAGGACACTCCGAAAGATTACGATGCGTGGAACATCGATCCGGGCACGCTGGATGTTCCGCCGACGAAGCTGACGGAAGCTGATTCGGTTGAACTGGTAGAAAAGGGGCCGGCGCGCGCATCCATTCGCGTGACGCGTCACTGGCAACAGTCGAAGTTCGTGCAGGAGATTCAGCTTGCGGCGAATTCCGATGAAGTGAATATCGTCAACGACATTGACTGGCATGAAGATCACATTCTGCTGAAGTCGGCCTTCCCGCTGGCGGCGACGAGCGACAAGGCGACGTACGAAATTCCGTACGGGAGCATCGAGCGCCCGACGACGCGCAATAACAGCTGGGACAAGGCGCAGTTTGAAGTTCCGGCACTGCGCTGGGCCGATCTTGGCGACGGTCAACACGGTTTCAGCGTCATCAACAACTCAAAATATGGCTATGACGACGCAGGCAATGTGCTGCGGCTGACGCTGCTGCGCTCGCCAACATGGCCTGATCCGGTGGCAGACCGCGGGCATCAGCATTTCAGCTTCGCGCTGTATCCGCATGCCGGAGACTGGAAACAGGCTTTAACGGTCCGTCACGGTTACGAATACAACTACAAGCTGAAGGGTCTGCAGGTGGAGGCGCATGCCGGAGCTCTGCCTCTGGAGCACTCCTTCGTTACTGTGAAGCCGGAGAATGTGGTTCTTACGGCCATGAAGAAGGCGGAAGACAGCAACGCGCTGGTCCTGCATATGTATGAGTGGGCAGGGAAGCAGGCGGATGTTGAAGTCAGCCTGCCTGAGGGCGCGACTGCGGCTACAGAGACGAATCTGCTGGAGCAGCCTCAGGGATCAGGCCTGACGGTTGCGGGCGGGCATCTGACGGTTCCAATTCATCCGTACGAGATTCTTGCGGTACGGGTGGATTATCCACACGGACAATAAGCTATAAAAGAAAGATTATTGAGCCGGAGGCGAGCAGCCTCCGGCTTATTTTTAGTTACATAGTTGGAACTGATCGGCGGTTCTTCCGTTGACCGTCCACAAACCCTTAGCTATCTTAAGTGTGTGATGGTTCGGGATTTCCGGCAGCAACGTGCAGCTGGGTGAGCCTTGTCGGAGGATAGGGGAATTGAATCACGTTCGATCTTCCCGGGAGGGCCTTACTATGCAACGTCTGAAAGAATATCCCTTTAGGTCGCATCAACAGCACACCACACTGACCATAAACGATGCATCAAACCATTCATTCGCTTCGCAAAAGCCAGCTGAAATTTTAAGGAAGAGTTCCGGGAGCGGGTTCTAGAAGTTGAAAGTAGTGTAGAAAAGTCCAGGGACCACCGGAGAATTTCCTGCACTGCATGGATTGCTTTCGCTGGCTGAGAACGGTAGTCAGATAAGCAGGTCAATGAAGGAGCTTAACCAGGAATGCAAGGGCAAGCAATAACACCGCAGAGACAAGAACTGCCTCTGACTCCTGCGGGTGGTGGTGGTCCAATTGAACCGTCTGTCTTGACTCCGGGCGAAGTCCGCAAGATTTTCATCAAATGGAAATGGGTCATCCTTGGCTGTATTCTTTTTGGGCTCCTGATTGGGGCGAAGTACGCATTCATGTCTGTGCCGCTTTATGAGGCGACAGCGCAGGTGGACATCGACCTGAACAGGTCCACCAATATTGGAATCAATGACCTGATTGAGCAAAAGCTTGGAGGGGAGGATGCGTCCTCAGAGCGCCTGCAGACTCAGGTCGAGATTATGCGGAGCCAATCGGTCGTTCTGGATGTGATCAACACTCTGGATCTGTATCACAGGCGGCCGTTCTCTGACGTATTCAAAGCGTCTCCTTATAATGGCCATCTGTCGCCGGGGCAGCGACAGGCATTGATCGGCATGTTCACGGGCAATTTGAAGATAGTGATGCTGCCTGGAACCGATATCGCTCAGGTGAGGTTCCGCAATCCTGATCCGAAGCTGGCGACCACCATTGCCAATGCGATTGTAGACGCATACATGGAGCGCGATCTGCGCGCGCGGTATGAGGGAACGAATCGCGTATCCAACTGGCTTTCGCAGCAGTTGAGCGCACTCAAGAAGCAGGTTGAGGATTCACAGCAGGCAGTATCGAAGTATCAGAAGGAAAACAACCTGGTCGGTATAACGTCTGATGGTGACACGCTGGTCGGCGAAAATTTGCGGACGGTGAGCCAGCAGTTGGCAGAGGCCCAGGCCGACAGAATTGTGAAAGAGGCCCGATATAAGCTGGCGCAGACGCGAAACCCGGAGTTGCTGGTTTCTGTAGCGCCGGGCACTACCCTGCCCTCGCTGCGCGAGCAGCAGAGCCAGTTGATGGTTCAGGATGCTCAATTGAAGGCGAAGTTTGGTCCGGACTGGCCGAAGGTCAAAGAGGCCGAGAAGCAGTTGGCGGCTGTTCAGTCGAGTATCGATACGGAAATCAATAATCTCACTAGCCGGTTTCAGGAGGAGTACAACGCCTCTGTACAGACAGAGAACCTGTTGCAGTCGCGTTTGAACCAGATCAAGCAGGAGGCTTACCGTACCAGCGAGTCAGCGGCAGAGTTTGACATCCTGAAACATGGCGCGGAATCTGCTTCGGACCTGTATGACGCTCTGCAGACGAAGCTCAAAGAGGCAGGAATCACTGCAGGCCTGAATTCCAACAACATTGACGTGATTGACCGGGCGGCTGAGCCGTCGCTTCCCATCAGCCCCCGGAAGTCGCGGGACATGCTGCTTGGATTGATTGGCGGCCTGCTGCTGGGAGCAATCGCGGCGCTCCTGCTCGAGTCGCTCGATGACACCATCCGCACTTCTGATGATTCCGAGGTGGTTTCTGGTCTTCCAGCATTGGCCGTTATTCCACACTTTGAAGCACTCAAGAAGGGCAGTTCTGCCACATCGGATGGAGTCGCTCTTGAAAAGGAGCGCCTCTCAAAGGTTTCGCCTGACCTGATCTCCTACACTGAGCCGCAGTCGGTCGTAGCGGAGGGCTTCCGGACATTGCGCTCTTCCTTGCTACTGTCAGCTGTAGATCGGGAACCTCGGCTCATCCTGCTTACCAGCAGTTTCGCGGCAGAGGGGAAATCCACTTGTGCTGCGAACCTGGCTATTTCATTTGCGCGGCGTTCGGCGCGGGTGCTGTTGGTAGATACCGATCTTCGCAAGGGAACTCTGCATCTGAAGTTCAAGACCTCAAACCGGTTTGGCCTGTCTACGCTGCTCTCGCGTGAGTCGGGAAATGAAGCATATGAGCAGCCATTGTCCGATGTGCCGAATCTAACATTGCTCTCCCGCGGTCCCATTGCACCTAATCCGGGAGAGATGCTGGCGTCGCGCAGCATGGAAGACCTGCTTTTGCAATGGCGGCTGGAATATGACCATGTGATTCTCGACACCTCGCCGATCTTGGCTGTGGCTGACACGCTGAGCCTGGCTCCGCATGTCGATGCAGCGTTTATTCTTGTCCGCTCAGGAATCACGCGCAAGAAGGCGTTGTCGAAAGTGACCAGCCAATTGCGTCGTGTCAATGCGAGACTGCTCGGTACTGTCGTTAATGATGTCGACCTGCGACTTGAGAATTACTACACCTATTCAAAGCGCTATGACTATGGCTACAAGGGATATGGGGCTGGCTACGGAGTGAACAATGGTGAAAAATAGACCGACGCTACCTTGTGCTGGGCTGTTTTTACTTTTGTTTATCTACGGAATCTTTTGCAGCGCGATGATGGGACAATCGACTGCGCCGCAGGAGCAGGCCGCCCAGCCTACAAACATCGCCATAGGCGCTGGCGATTTGCTGAACGTCGTCGTATTCGACACTCCGGAATTAACGACGTCAGTTCGCGTCAGCCAGGATGGGGAGATCAACCTTCCGGTG
The DNA here is from genome assembly GCF_059115305.1 of Acidobacterium sp. FHG110202_01. Taxonomy (NCBI): domain Bacteria; kingdom Pseudomonadati; phylum Acidobacteriota; class Terriglobia; order Terriglobales; family Acidobacteriaceae; genus Acidobacterium; species Acidobacterium sp. FHG110202_01. Next base: position 21,295 of record NZ_JBZYWJ010000009.1, on the reverse strand, counting down.
CTGGGCAAAGTCAAGGTTTCCGGCCTCAACACGCTTGATGCTGCGCACCTGATCGAGGAACAGCTGCGGTCGCGACGTCTGATCATTGAACCGCACGTCACGATTTTTATCGCTGAATATGCATCGCAGGGCGCGACTGTGATGGGCGAAGTGAGAACTCCGGGGGTTTATCCCACGCTGGGTACGCGCCGACTACTGGATATGCTGTCAGTTGCGGGTGGTGTGTCGACTACGGCGGGCAAGTCTGTCTCCATTGTGCATCGCGATGACCCGCAACATCCCGTAACCGTGCCTCTGCAGTCTGGACCGGAAACGATGCATTCCCAGGAGAACCCTGTGATTCTCCCCGGTGACACGGTCGTTGTGGCGAAAGCCGGCGTGGTTTATGTGATCGGTGATGTGATCAAAGCAGGTGGTTTTCTGATCGATAACAATACGCCAATCTCGGTGATGCAGTCTCTTTCTCTTGCCGGCGGCTGGGACAAGACTGCGGCCCTGAGCAAGACGAAGCTTATTCGTAAAACCACTGAGGGACGTGAAGAAGTCGACCTGGATCTGAAGCACATTGCTTACGGCTCCCAAGCTGACTTAAAGCTGAATGACGGAGATATCATTTTTGTTCCATCCAGCACCACCAAGACATTTACTTATCGGGGAATTGAGGCCGCAATCCAGATTACGGCCGGCATCCTGATCTATACGCGTTGATGAATGCATCCAGTCCAATAACGGGCCTCCCATGGCAAACGCCTTCGCGGGTTGCGCCGATGAGAATTGTTCCCGTGGACCTGCCTCGTCGTCGGTATTTTTTGGATATTCCGCTTTTCCTGCTGAGTGTAGGTTTCCTTGCTTGGGTGATTCCGACAGATATGATGCTAGCCGTTGCATCAGCTGTTGGAACTGGGGCTGGTCTTTATTTCCTGGTGGATCTGGTTGTAAAGCGCGCTCCCATACGTTTCTCGCTGTGCATATGTATCGCGCTGACGATGGGATATGGACTAGGTACGCTGAATAGCTGGCTCACATTACCTCGGGGCTCAATAGAGCTGGCTGTGGCATTCGGCAGAGATACGGAAGCAGTCGTACAAGCCATGGCTGCAGTCCTGATCGCATCGGCTGTCTTGCTCTTTCTAGGGGAGTTGTATGAGCCCGTAACCTTCAACTCTCGATATAAGCTGAAACTGGACAATCGTGTAGTCACCTTTATTCTTGTTGGTACTGGAATACTTGTTGGTGCCTATGTGTCCGGCTTAATGGGATATATGGGTGGAACAGGGGCGACTGGAGGAGGCGGACGCAGCATTTTTCTCAGCTTGATTTTCTGGCTGATTCCTACAGTATTTGCCGTTACTGCTGTCGCCTTTTTTGATCGCCCAAAAGATAACGTCAAATGGCTACTTGGCGGCCTGTTAGTCTTGCAGTTCCTTCTCCTGGTGCCAGTGGGTCGCAGGACAATGCTGTATTGCATCTTACTCGCAGCGATTGCCACAAGATTCAGCTCATTCCAGCCCAGATGGTCAAACGCAAGAAAGTTTGTTTATGCGGCGATAGTTGGATCCCTCATTGCAGTTGGGGCTACGGCATTCTTTTATCTTCGAGTTGCCGGGAATAACGCGCACCGCAATAACCTGGCTCTTTCCGAAAGAATTCAGCTGGCACTTGATTTGTACCAGAAGGGAAGCTCCGGGAAAGTGAACGGCCAAATTGCGGAGAATCTGCAAAAACGCACCTTCGTTATCGGGTACCTTTCTGATTTGCTGGCTGCCAGTCAACATATGCAGCCGGCAATGGGGGCAGCCGCATTTCATGAATTCCAGTTGGTTGTTCCCGCAGCTTTTTGGGAAGACAAGAGTGCCTTTCTCTATGAGGAAGAAAGTGTTGCCAATATGCAATTTAACTTTGCATTTAGAGATATGCCGAATTCGACTGTTACGGCAGGCGCGCTCGATTTTGGTTTTTGGGGCATAATTTTCTATCCCATCGTGCTTTGTGTAATTTACAGAGTGCTGGTAGAAATCTTTCGCATTCACCTCGATGGGATGGCCCTCACCTTCGTAACCTTGGCATTACTCTTTGATTCACTCGTGACAGAATCAGGGTTATCCGGGCATCTCGCAAATATACGAAATACTTTTATTTTCTCCTTCCTTTTATGGTTCTTTTTCAAGCTCCCGAATTTCGGGTTGCGACGCCAGAAAATGGCCGGAGGATCTATTCAGTGATACAGCCTTCCGGAACAAGCAAATGGCTCGTGCCAGTCGCGGTGTGGATAGGAGTTGCTTCGATTGCGTATGCTCAGTCCGTCTCCAATCAGGTATCCCTCCCAATTGACAGCGGGATAAATACGACCGTTGCCCCTCTTCCCTCTACTGAGATTGAGCCGGGGGCAGCAACTGTGGCGCCGTTGAACACGGCTCCTATTCCTGTTGACGTTACCGGAGCCGATCTGTTGGCGAACCGTATGAATCCATCGATTGAAGGAATCTCTTTTATCCGGAGCCGGCCTAACTCGGTAGATACTCTGGTAAGAGACGCGAATACTCAGACGGCAATTCGCCAGTTCCTTCTCCAGGCCTCGCGTCCTACTTCAGTGCTGGGCAAGCCTACATCGGCGTCAGCTTTTGCGCCGGCTTTATCCGGAGCAGGAGCTTCATCGGGATTGAGCCAGGTTCCGGCGAATTCTTTTATGCACATACAATCGCCGGCTGCTCAACTGCAACTGCCAATAGAAAAAAGTGCTTTGACTGTCAGTCCGCACCAGAAAACAATGGGTACGCTTCAGGGGTCTCAATTATCAGGATCAGCCAATTCTGCATCGGGTATACCTCACTCCGGTAGCGCTGCCAGCCTTGGTGTTACCTCAACCGGAAGCCGACAACCTGAAAGCCAGGGAACTGAAAGTCCCTTTGAAGCGCTCGATTTCTCAAGAATGCATAGTGACAGATTATCGGGTTCTGTTGTCTCCGACTCGCCGTTCGGAAGTTTCGGTGATAGGGATTTTCTATCTCCGAATATCCTTACGCCATCGCGGTCGAGCGGCTCGCCACGAAGAAGTGCGACTTACAGCAAGCACTCGTTCAATATGCCAGGCAGTAGCAGTAATAGATATGCTGTCGTAGATCGAGAGAATCTAGGAAAAATGGGAATTTCACGCAGCGAGCGCAAGGTGCTGCAGGATGCATATCGTGGAGACATTAAGACACTGCAGCGAAGAACTCGATGGCACAATCCGATGTTGCAGCAGATGGGAAACGAAAGCAACAAATAATTCCATTAAGCGTTCTATACATCTGAGCCGGGCCCCAGTAAAGGGCAACTATCAGACTGGAGTAATGCATGTTTCCCAGGAAAGCAGACTTCCTTCTCCCCCGGATCGATTGGTTAAGTGCACTCCTTATAGTTTTTGTTACTGTAGTGCCTCAGCTGAAGGGGCAGGCTGCAAACAGTCCGTCGATGCCAGTTCAACCCGGACAGTCAAAGATGACTGTGCTCGATGGCCGTTCACAAACGTCCCTCTCGAGTGCATATGAAAATGCTTGCGCGAATGGCGGCATGATTGTTGTTACGCCGGATTACAAATCGTCTGAAGCGATGCCTTCTACATGCAAGAATTACACCGCAGTTCTGGACTTGAGACGGCCGGACTCACTCACTGGCCGGCTTAATGTGCGCAACGAAGGGGCTGTTGGCGATGGACAAAAAGACGATACGGATGCGCTGAAGAAAACAATTGCTTTTGCCATAGAACATCCTTTTGGTCCTGGCCCTAAGGCCTCACCTGTTATCTACCTTCCGGCAGGTACCTATAAGATAAGCAGTACATTGCGCATCCCGGCGGAAGTACATTTGATTGGGGATGGCCCTGACACGACTTCCCTGGCTCTAGCAAATCCGACGTCAAATCTTATTACTATTTATCGTGGAAATTGCCCTGACTGGGGATGTAACGGAAGCATTGAAGGAGTTGGATTCACCGGCGGCGGACACGCCACGACCGGGACTCTTCTGGAGGTGCTTACAGCCGGGTTCCACATCAGAGATGTGAAGATGTACAACCATGGGGGCCGCGGACTGCAGTTAAACCTCAATGCAGAGCGTTTCAGTTCCGAGAACCTCTACATCTATGCGGTGCGATGGCCGATCATTCTTGCAGGCGACATCAACGAAAGTTATTTCTGGAATACCCAGATTATTAACCCAGGAGCGACGAATGAAGCAGTTCCGGGTGAGATGGCGGGAGATAAGTACTGTTACAACGTAAATTGCGTAAACGGTGTTTTTCCACACCCGAACGCAGGACCTGGAGGAACTCCAACCCCAGTTAGTCCAGATGGGCATGCGGCTATTTATGTTGATAAAGCGGTCAATTTCAGTTTTTATGGCGGCTCTATCAAACCACTCAAATACTTATCAGGATTTCAACTATTTAATCAAAGTGTGAGTGCAATACGGAACTTTTATTTTGAAGGATTTCCCTGGGATAAAGCAGGAAGACTCAATGCCGCAATCATTGCCGGTGGCCAAGTCCCTCAAACTTCATTTAAGTCTGCATTGTCTGTAGGGGGCAATACTGTTCAGGTTGCCAGCACAGACTGGATGCCGCAATTTTTTGGCGATTCCGCGGATATTAACCCGAAAAGTGGTAATTCGTATCCTTATGTCATTCTTCCGCAGGACTATCTATCTGGAAGCAATGAGCCGTCAAAATACGTACCAGGTGTGAAACGCGGACAGTACGAATTGGTGAATGTAGCTGGCTTTGGATCGGATGGTAAAGTTTATTTCGCCATCAGGAATAGTAAAGGGGGCACATCGCCAGCTAATGCTTCCTGGCCTTCAGGTTCCATACTTGAAGAGTTCCCCATCGGAACTTATGGTGCTCCTGATATTGAGAATTCGCATATCAACGCCATTATCGGGCCAGAGCAGGGCTACAAGGACAATTGCGATCAGAGCAGTGTCCGCACCTGTGCAGAGATCATCGTCGGCTATCCTCCTGATGGCTTGTTTATAGATCCGGTTGGCGGGCCCAATTCCCGTGGCCTCGGCGCATCCGTGCATCTTCGCTCGGTGGAAATGTTCCAGAGTGCCTATCCGCATTCAGGTGAAATTGCAACACATCGATACGCTTCGATAATCCTGGAGGGCTCGGCGCATATTCCAAACCGGTTTGAACTGTCATCAGTGGTTGATCCCCATGATCTCCGCATGCAGATATGGGAGCAGACGGGAGGTAGCTATCTCACTGCGCCTACGTATGCGAACGGACATACGGCTCAGCCTGTTGTCACGTTCCCTGGCACGGGAGGGGTATTCTCTCCGGCAAATGGATTGTTCGCTCGCTACAGTTCCATTAATGGGCAGGGAGGTTATGGGCCAGGTGGATGGATGAATGGCATTCAGTATGCCAACCAATACTGCTGGTTCGATACACCTGCCGCAGGACAGAAACAGGCAACGAACAGAATCTGCATGAATGGCGGTCCGTCAAATACCGCTCATCCGGGGTATGAATATGACATCTGGACTGGAGCTAAATGGGTCAATGCTTTTCAAGTCCAGGGCAAGCCGGATGGGACAGCTGATCTTCTTGTTTCAGGAAGTGTCATTGCAGCGAAAGGTGTAGGCTCGCGGTCTGGCGGAGTTGTAGGCGTCAGCAATTCTGTGCCTGTTGCCGGTGGTCCTTCGATGGGCGGAGCAACTGGAGCGATTGGCGGTTCGATGCTTGCTCCAGGGCAATGCGCAAAAGGTTTGGCACAGGTCAGAGGCGCGGCAATCAATATGGTTGCTTCCGCATCTCCTGTTTCCGACCCGGGAGACGGCTTTATCTGGCAGGCGTATGTTTCAGGCCTAGATACTGTCACCGTAAAGGTTTGTTCGCTGGCTAGAGGCGTGCCGAAGGCGGTTGCCTATAACGTTCATGTTCAGTAACAGGTGATGGGGAAAGGGGTTCCTATCCCAAGCGCAACCATGTAAAATAAATACTCTGCCTGAGATTTCCGCGCGTCTGGCACAAGACCAGAGATAAAAGACAACAGTTACTTGTTGCACTTGTTTGTCCGGCACGATGTTTAGTTACCGGCGAGAGATCTCTCCCCGAAAGCTGATAAAAAGCTAGAGTTTAACTGGATTTCGGCCTGACAGGACCTTTGTATACGTTTTATCTATCGGAATTGAAGGAGCATCTACCAGGAAAACGCTATGAAAGAACAACTCACTATCGCTGTCGTTGGCTCAGGGTATGTAGGACTTGTAGCCGCTGCGTGTTTTGCTGAAATTGGTCATCGCGTCATCTGCGTAGATAATGACGAGACCAAAGTAGAAATGCTTCGCGGCGGCCAGGTGCCGATCCATGAAGAGTACCTGCCGGAATTATTAAGCCGTCACCGCAATAATGCGATCGAATTTACTTCTGACCTGCACGGTGCAACGGAAAAAGCGCAGGCAATTTTTATCGCAGTCGGTACTCCGCAAAGCCAGACGGGCAGCGCTGACTTGTCCTATGTTGATGCTGTGGCGAGCCAGATTGCACGCTCCATTAACGACTACAAGCTTGTGATCGAAAAGAGCACCGTTCCCGTCTATACAAATGAATGGGTACGCCGTGTGGTCGAACGGAATGGTGTCTCGCGTGAACTCTTTGATGTTGCGTCGAATCCGGAATTCCTGCGTGAAGGCACAGCGGTCGTCGACTTCCTCCATGCCGACCGTATTGTGATTGGAGTAGACAGCGAGCGCGCGGATAAGCTGCTGAGAGCAATTTATGAACCACTTACGTCTGGTGAGTACTACAAGAAGGCAGATGCGGTTCCAGGCTTCCGTTCCGTTGCAGAACCTCCTCCGATTCTTCAGACCTCGACCAAGGCTGCGGAACTCATCAAGCATGCTTCGAATGCGTTCCTTGCCATGAAGATCTCGTTCATCAACGTTGTTTCGAACATCTGCGAGGCAGTAGGCGCGGACATCGAACAGGTAGCGAAGGGCATCGGATCTGATGAGCGGATCGGGCCTAAATTCCTGAAGGCAGGCATTGGCTATGGTGGCTCGTGCTTCCCGAAGGACGTTGCGGCCTTCCGGTACGTTGCCGAGCAGATGGGAGTGGATTTCGGCCTGCTGAGCGAAGTTGAAAAGATCAATGCTGAACAGAAGAAGCGCTTCTTTCAGAAAGTGCGTTCCGCACTCTGGACATTCCGTGGAAAGAAGCTTGGCGTTCTTGGTCTTGCCTTTAAAGGCGGAACAGACGATATCCGCGAGTCTCCAGCGATTGACCTTGTTCGCCTCTTCCTGAAAGAAGGGTGCGTTATTTCCGCTTACGATCCGGCGGCAAATGAGAGGACAAAGCAGGTCCTTCCTTCGTCGTCGAGCCTGTCTTATGTGAATGATGCGTATGAAGCAGCCAATGAAGCTGATGCATTGCTGATTCTGACCGATTGGCAGGAGTTCGCCGAACTGGATCTTGACCGCCTGCACTATACTTTGCGATATCCGATCATCATCGATGGGCGTAATCTTTACGACTCCGCCCAGATGCAGCAGCGAGGATTCACCTACCTGAGTGTTGGCAGGCCGGGCGCAGCGCAGGTGAAGGATCCCGCGTTCTCCTACAAATTGCCATAGCACGCGTCAGTATTATCTAATTGGTTCGAATGGGTGTTAGCCGTCTTGACAGGGAACAACTGCAAAGACAAACTTACAATCATAAGAGTAGTGGTTGTACGTCTTTAGCAGAGTAGTTCTTGTTCCGGTAGCACCCATTATTATTTGTCACGCAAGTACAGCAACAATAATATGTGTCAGCATCTGTGTCATTTAAAGTCCCGATCTGTAGAGTTTTAAGTGTTCGTCAGATTAAGTTTGCACTGGGAGCAAAATGAGCTTGACCAATGAGAAAGTTGTGGTGTGTGGGGCAGGCGGGTTTATTGGCGGCCATCTGATAAAAGCTCTTCTTGACAGCGGCGCGCAAGTTGTGCGCGCAGTGGATATCAAACCGCTGGACGAATGGCACCAGCGGTCGGACGAAGTCGAAAATGTGACTCTTGATCTGCGTGACAAGGAGAACTGCTACGAGGCTGTAGCTGGAGCTCAGATCGTTTTTCAACTCGCTGCGGACATGGGCGGCATGGGCTTCATTGAAAACAACAAAGCCCTGTGCATGTTGAGCGTGTTGACCAACACGCATTTACTCATGGCATCGAGAGATTCTGGAGTAGATCGTTTTTTTTACTCCTCGTCTGCATGCGTTTACAACGGCGATAAGCAGAAGACCCCCGACGTAGTGCCCCTCAAGGAAGAAGATGCGTATCCAGCTATGCCTGAAGATGGCTATGGGTGGGAAAAGCTTTTCAGCGAACGCATGTGCCGCCATTTTGAGGAAGACTTTGGGCTCAAGACACGCATTGCCCGCTACCACAATGTCTATGGACCATACGGAACATATGACGGTGGCCGCGAGAAAGCGCCTGCGGCAATTTGCCGGAAAGTGATCCAGGCAAAAGTTTCCGGCAAGCATGAAATCGAAATCTGGGGCGATGGCCATCAGACACGCAGCTTCATGTACATCGACGATTGCATTAAGGGAACCCAGGCAATCGTTGAGAGTGACATTCGCGAACCGATCAATCTTGGAAGCAATGAACTGGTGACTATCAATCAGCTGGTGGACATTGTGGAAGAGATTGCTGGTGTAGAGTTGAAGAGGAAGTACAAGCTCAACGCACCCAAAGGCGTAAACGGGCGCAACAGCGATAACACGAAGATCCTTCAGTACCTCGGCTGGGAACCTTCAATTCGCTTGCGGGATGGCATGCGGGCAACTTATGAGTGGATAGAAAGCCAGATGCTTGCCGCAGTTGCAAAGTAGAATAGCCGGCGCGGTAGGGCTTATCCGCAGATATGTCCGTATCTGAATCTCAGCTGCAATCCGGTCAAGTTCAAGCTGCCAGGCGGGTCCTGATCTACCGCCTCGGCAGTCTTGGGGATACGGTCGTGGCATTTCCTTGCCTGCACCTGATTGCCCGCACTTTTCCTCAGGCAAGGCGAGTGTTGCTTACCAACAAGCCAGTGCACTCCAAGGCGCCGGCAGCGGCGGCAGTCATTGGCGATTCCGGACTCGTTCACGACTACCTGTTTTATCCGACAGGTTCGCGAAGCCCCACAGTATTTGCCGAACTATGGTGGAAGATACGCCGATTTTCTCCGGACATTTTGATTTACCTTACCGCTCCTCGCGGCGAAAAAGCTGTCAAACGCGACCTGGCCTTCTTCCGCTGGTGCGGAGTTCGAACCATTATAGGAACCCCAGTAGGTGAGCTATCCGAGGCTCGATATGACGCACAGGCAGATTTATGGGAGCAGGAGGCTGCACGCCTCGCGCGCACGCTTGCCCCTTTGGGAGACGCCAGTCCGGAAGAGATAGCAAGCTGGGACCTGAGGCTGACCGCTGCAGAACAGGAGGCAGCTCGTCGTGTGCTTGCTCCGCTTGAGGGGGAGCGGTTCCTCGCAGCAGGCATCGGCACAAAGATGCAGGCGAAGGACTGGGGTGCAGAAAAATGGTGCGCATTGATAGAACGACTGGCGAAGAGGTTTCCGGAGCATGCCCTCGTCTTTATTGGAGCGCAGGACGATTCCGCCGACAGCGAGCGGGCTGGATTGGGATGGCGAGGGAAAAAGTTGAACCTGTGCGGTAAGCTCTTTCCAAGAGAGACTGCGGCTGTGATCCGTCAGGCGGAGCTGTTTATAGGGCCGGACAGCGGACCGATGCATTTTGCCGCTGCGTATGGAGTGCCGTGCGCGATTGCATTTTCTGCGCGAGGAAAGCCGGGCCGCTGGTATCCATTTGGTGAAGGGCACCGGATCGTTTACCACAAGACGGATTGCTTTGGCTGCAACCTGGAGACGTGTATCGAGCAGCGGAAGAAATGCCTGGAATCGATTCAGGTAGATGAGATGCTGCAGGCTGCGATGCGGGCGTGGAAGTATGGCCAGGCAAAGCGGGAAGTACAGCCCGTATAGGGGGAAAACTACATGTATATCGTTACCGGGGGCGCGGGGTTCATCGGCAGCAATCTTGTGCACGAGCTGAATCACAATGGCATTACCGATATTCTGATCGTCGACAACCTGAAGAATGCGCAGAAATTCACTAATCTTCATGGCGCGCGGTTTGTCGACTATATGGACAAGCATGAGTTCCGTCGCGCCATCAGTGAGAATGCTCTCGAAGTAAAGCAAGTCGACGCTATCTTCCATCAGGGAGCGTGCTCGAATACGCTCGAAGATGACGGCGCCTATATGATGGACAACAACTTCACCTACTCGAAAGAAGTGCTTCACTTTGCTCAGGCACGGCATACTCCTTTGATCTATGCTTCTACGGCTGCTGTTTACGGGTTGAGCGGCCCCGGCAAATTTACTCCTTCGTTTGAAAATGAAAAGCCTTTGAATGTATATGGCTTCTCGAAGCTTACTTTCGACAACTTTGTCCGGAACCTGCTTTTGCTGGATAAATTGTCTACTTCCGTAGTAGGTTTGCGATACTTCAATGTCTATGGCCCGCGCGAAGCCCACAAGGGACGCATGGCTTCCGTCATCCATCACTTCGGCAAGCAGATAAAGGAAACCGCAAAGGTGAGGCTGTTTGAGGGGTCAGGAGGCTATCCCAGCGGTGGGCAAAGGCGCGACTTTGTCTATGTGAAGGACCTGGCGAAGCTCAACATGTATTTTGCGCAGGTCGGCCCTTACGCGCCGAAATCCGGAGCTGAGAAGAAGACCTACCTGGGTGTTGTCAATGCAGGCTCAGGGAACAGCCGTAGCTTTAATGAAGTAGCTCAGGCGCTGATGCAGGTCCATGGCAAGGCAAAAATTGAGTATATTCCGTTTCCGCAGGATCTTGAAAATCGCTACCAGCACTTTACGGAAGCCGATTTGAGCGGTCTGCGCGCAATGGGTTGTGACCTGGAGATGACGCCGCTTGAAGACGGCGTGCGGGAAACGCTTGAGGTTGCCGAGCCGCTGGCTGTCTAATCTTTTGTGATGACGGGCAGAAATCGATCCACAGCTTCGAGCAGCGAGCCGGCAGTTTCGTCGGCGAGGTCAGCAGCTTCATCTGCTCCCGGTTTCTGGCGCGATGGATCGCCTTGAATGAAAATCGTTGGTATTCCAAGGCGTATACCGGCTTCGATGTCGGATATGGAATCTCCAATCACGATGCTGTTCGCATTCGATGCGGAAGGGAAATCGCGAAATGCCTGCAGGAACATTCCCGGCCGGGGCTTGCGGCAGTCGCAGCCATCACGATCATGCGGGCAGTAGTAGATTGCATCCAGGCGCGCATCGGACTCAGCGAGGTGTTTGCGTAATTGCTCGTGCAACTGCTGAATATCTTCTTCGGAGTAGAGCCCAAGGGCAGCGCCGCGCTGGTTGGTGACAACGATGACGGTATATCCCGAATGATTCAATCGCGAAATAGCTTCTTCAACGCCGGGAAGCAGATGGAAATCATCCCAGCGCGAGATATATTCGCCTTCCGGGGGCTTGCGGTTAATGACGCCATCCCTGTCCAGAAATACGTAGCGGACATGAGGGAATTGCTGTGCCATAACCCCATCATAATGGAGCAGAAGAACTTGTTTGCTGTACTCTTAGGGAAGCTATGACAGGCCGGAATGGAAGCGCAGTTTTTGCTGGCGCCATGGATGAGCACCTTTCTGTTATTGGGCAGCTTAAGTCGCAGTTGCCGGTGCTGGAACGCATTGCGGAAGAGATGCTGCGCTCCGTGCGCACGGGCAACACAGTTTTCTGGTTTGGAAACGGCGGCAGCGCCGCGGACGCTCAGCATATGGCTGCTGAACTTGTAGGGCGTTTTCGCCGCGAACGCTGCGGTCTTCCTTCCATTGCATTGACCACGGACACATCTGTGCTCACGTCAGTTGCAAATGACTATGGCTACGAGGAAGTATTCCGGCGACAGATAGAGGCATTGTGTTCCAGGGGGGACGTTGCTGTCGGTATATCCACTTCGGGCAACAGCAGGAACGTCTGTTCGGCCCTTGAGGAAGCGCGAAAGCGCGGCGCATTTACAGTCGCAATGACCGGCAGCGGCGGAGGAGCGATGGCCTCGATTGCGGACGCAGTTCTTTGTGTTCCGTCCAAAGATACAGCGCGCATTCAGGAGGGCCATATTCTCTGCGGACATATGCTGTGCGATTGGGTAGAACTCGCCATCTGCCGGCAGACATCAGATCAGGAAGGCAAAGCATAAATGATTGCAGATTTGCATCGCGTTGTCGGACTGATTGAGGGTGACTGGAAGAACAAGCGCGTGCTCGTTGTCGGTGATGTGATGCTTGACCGCTATGTGTGGGGTGATGTCGAGCGCATTTCTCCGGAAGCGCCTGTGCCCGTTGTCCGGTTCGGACACCGGAACAGCCGGGCCGGAGGCGCGGCCAATGTGGCCGCGAACATTACCGGCCTCGGCGCGCAGAGCACTCTGATTGGTTTCATTGGCGCTGACGAAGACGGAGAAAGCCTGAAGCATTGCCTCAAGAGCATAGGCGTAGAAGAAAATCTGGTCACGGTTGCCAATCGTCCGACAACATCGAAGCTTAGAATTTTTGGCGGCAACCAGCAGATGCTTCGTCTTGACGTGGAAAAAACGCTCGAAGGCGACGAGGAGGCATACCGGCAACTGCTCAGCAATGCAGCCGCGGCGCTGTCAGGAGCAGATGCCATCATCCTTTCCGACTATGCGAAGGGAGTGCTGACGGAAAAGGTCTGCCAGGCGATCATCGCGATGGGGAAGGAGCAGGGCATTCCCGTTCTTGTTGATCCGAAGCAACGGAGTTTCGAACAATATCGCGGCGCCACCACGATATGCCCGAATCTTCATGAGCTTTCCGTTGCAGCAGGAGCTTCGGGCAAGGACCTGGAGCAAATGCTTCTTGCCGGACAGGATCTTGCAACAAGCCTTGACCTCGATTATCTGACAGTCACGCTGAGCGAGAAGGGAATCGCCATTCTCAGCAGGAACAGCAGGCAAAGCTTCCCGGCAACGGCGCGTCAGGTGTATGACGTGTCCGGGGCAGGCGACACCGTCATTGCTACACTGGCGCTTTCTCTGGCAAGCGGCCTTGAAATTGAGAGTGCTGCGCAATTGGCAAATGTTGCGGCCGGCATTGTTGTCAGCAAAGTCGGCACAGTTCCGATCGAAAGAGAAGAGCTGCTTGCCAGCCTGATGCCTGAAATCGAGCTGCAGGCAGAAGAAAAGGTCCTGGAATTGAGCAGTCTGAAGGCTCGGGTTTCCGCCTGGCGTTTTCAGGGCGAAAAAATTGTCTTCACGAACGGCTGCTTTGATCTGCTGCATATCGGTCACGTCCGCCTGATGCAGGACGCGCGCAGAGAAGGCGACCGTCTGGTTGTCGCTATCAACAGCGACCGGTCTGTGAGCTGTCTCAAAGGTCCGAACCGACCGATCGTAGGCGAGCGCGAGCGCGCATATGTGCTCGCTGCTTTGGGGGTAGTAGATGCGGTGGTGGTCTTTGATGAAGATACTCCGCTGCAATTGATCGAAGCGCTGCGGCCGGATGTCATCGTCAAAGGCGGCGACTACACGGAAGAGACGGTCGTAGGAGCGCGTGAAGTGCATTCGTGGGGCGGACGGGTGAAGATTGTGCCTACGGTCGCGGGCTTCAGCACGACCAGGCTCATCGCCAAAGCGACCGCAGTTGAAGTCTGAGCCGCCGCAAGTGTCTGATACACTAGCTTTATAATTAGCCACGCCGCATACGGAGAGGTGGCAGAGCCCGGTTGAATGCACCTGACTCGAAATCAGGCATACCTTTACGGGTATCGGGGGTTCGAATCCCTCCCTCTCCGCCATTTAAAATCAAATACTTACATAGACAATCTCAAGTTTTAGTGTAGCCCTCCCCGCATCGTATCGCGCTCTCCCGAAATCTCACTGAACAGATTTTCGGGATATTTGCATGCCGGTGAAGGCACGTTGAAGGTCGCGCCTGCCAACGAGAGCGAGCGCTCCCAGGATGGGGATCGTGCAACAAGCAAGCAAGATGCCGTGCCATTGCTGCAGCCATGCCAGTTGAGTCAACCAGAGCGTCCCGGCGGAGATGGCGATTCCGGCTGCCATCTCAGGCAGGCGATAGGGTAGAGCAAAGAAATACTGAGCCATGGCAAATGCGCCGATTGCCTCCACTGCATAGGCGATGGTAGTAGCCCAGGCTGCGCCATACATTCCCCATCGTGGAATCAATGCGAAATTCAGAGCCAGATTCAAAATAAATGCCACCAGGCTGATGATGAATACGGATCCGGTGCGTTTCGCGTGCAGTATCGAGAGATCGAAAAGAGAAAAGAGCGCATGAAACAAATAGCCCATGACAACCAGAGGAACGATGCTCGCAGCAGAGCTGTAGCGATGATCCAGGGCAATATGCACTAAAAGAGGCGACAACAGGATGCCGAGGCACGCAAGGCTAACAAGGAAAATCGCCAGGCCGGAACAGATGCGGCCAAGCGTGTGACGGTTCTCCTGCCCGCTTCCAGCCAGATCAAAAAACATCGGGAGCCATGCCTGTGAGAGCGATTGGGTCACGAGATACATGACCATACCAAAGGTATAGGCAAGAGAGTAGATGCCTACTTCATTCAGGTTGCGATAGTGCTCAAGGATGAAACGGTCCGCGACCACCAGGCCGCTGGCCATCACCATGTGCGGGATCAGAGGCAGACTGAACGATAGAGATTGGCGGACAAACTTCCACTGGAACCGCGCAGTCAGGAACGTGCGCATGCTCCATGCAGCCAGCAGGAATGTAACGGTAGCGGCAGCCAGTTTCCCTTGGAGCATTCCGATAGCGCCGGCGCGGCGAATCACGACCCCATACATACAGCCCGCAGCAGTAAGCAACGCGAGCATAGACGAGAATAACGCATAGGATCGTGGACGCTGCGAAGCCTGATACACAGCGAGCCGGTATTGAACGCCCTGTATTGCTGTGGCTGTCGCGAGTGAGATGGCGATGTACGGGTAAAAAGGCACCGATGCATGGGCAGGAAGCCAGGACTGAACGCGACTTCCTATAAGCAAAGCCAGCGCGAGAAACACAGCCATCCACAGGAACCCGAAGCGGACAGCGCTGCCCAGGTAGCTGCGAAGTTCTTCTACATCCTGATTGTGCTGGAAATACAGCCGTTCGAGCGCGCTGTCCATCGACAGGCCGGCGAAAATCACCAGAAAGGAAGCGGTGATCTCAGCCATATAAATGATTCCGTAGTCATATGGCTGCAGGTAGTGCGCGTAGATCACGATGAGAAGGAAGTTAAACGCACGAATGCTGAAGTTCGCAGCTCCATAGACGGCAAACGACTGTACCAGCCGCCGGGCAATCCCATGAACGGGTTTGGGTACAGCTTCTACTTCAGGTGGCGCCACGTTTTGAGGCGAGAGATCAGCCATAGACTCTGGCCGGCAGCAGCCGGTCACGCCAGCATATCAAGCCGCAAGAGCGTGCCGGCTTCAATGTCATGGTGCACAACTCGGCCCAGCAACTGCGAACGCATTGCCGGTGGAAGGCCGGTTCCTGGCCGCAGGATATCGATCATATCAACGGTAAGCGCCGTTCCCGCAGGAATGGGTCTGGCCGCCACCAGCGATCTGCGAGCGACATCGGCGGTGTTCAATTCTTCTGCGACAGGCTGCTTGATGCCGTCTCCAAGCGCGGCCTCGATGTTGCGAATGCCTTTTACCAGGCTGGCAAGCTCTGCTGGCTCCAGGGACGCGCGATGGTCAGGACCGGGAAGCTCATGGCTCAGGGTGAAATGCTTTTCGATGACGCATGCGCCGAGAGCGACCGCAGCAAACGCCACTTCTGTTCCGACAGAGTGGTCTGACAGCCCAGTCGCGACTCCAAATGCGTTCTCAAGCGTCTGCATGGCGCGCAGGTTCATGCTGGAAGGTGCAGCAGGATAATTGCTGACGCACTGCAGAAGAACGATTTGCTGGTTTTCTGCTGCGTGAATTGTTTTGATGGCGACATCGACTTCTTCCATCGTGGCCATGCCGGTCGAAACGATCAACGGCTTGCCTTTGCGAGCTATGTGTTCAAGGAAAAAAATGTTGGTGATCTCGCCTGACGGAATCTTGAATGCTGGCACAGGCAATGCATCGAGGAAGTCTGCACTTTCGTAGTCAAAAGGCGTCGACAGGAAGAGAGTGCCTTTACTGGAGCAGTATTGATGCAGCTCACGGAATGCCGGGAAAGGCAGCTCCAGCTTCCGGCCCATTTCTAATTGGGATTCTTCGTTTCCCGTCGTCTGCTGTTGGTAAGTGGCTTTCGGCGCCACAGGAGAACAGACTTTTTCGGCCTTGAAGGTTTGAAACTTGATTGCATCGCAGCCTGCGTCGACGGCCACATCCACCAGTTCACGAGCCAATGAGAGACTTCCGTTGTGATTGACTCCAGCCTCGGCGACGATAAAACATGGCTGGCCGCTCCCGACGCTGCGGCCTGCAATGGAGATAACTTTATTATTCATGTCGAGAGCCACCGCGTTTCCTCCAGGACTGAACCAGCAGGCCAGTTCTGCCGTGCCTTGTGTTTCGCAAGCCGGTAAGGCACATAGTACACAATTTGAGGCAAGGGGCTAAAATCGCATCGAATACAATTTGGCAGCCTCGAACGCATCCAATGCTGCCCTGTTACGGAAATGGCCGCTCAGGTTTCAGAACATCCGGAAGTGCTGCACGCAGATGATGGTCTGGATGAGAAACGTTGGACCGCGCTGGTGCAAAGCTCATCAAGGGCAGACGTGTATTATCTGCCTGAATATGCACGGGCGACCGCGGAGATCGAACAGACGGAGCCGCTCGCGTTTGTAGCGTCTTCGCCATCCGGAAGGATACTGGCTCCGCTTCTCATGCGTCGCGCTTTCGCTGCCAGCGGCAGTTCCATCGAATGGCTGGATGCAAGCACTCCTTATGGCTATGGCGGCTTGCTGGATTCGTCGGGCCACGTCCATCCAGAAGCTTCTCACTCTTTTTTCCAGCAATTGAGCTCCTGGTGCTCTAGGCACTGCGTTGTCTGCTGCGTGATCCGCCTTCACCCAATCATGGATCAACAGCGCTGGGTAGATGCCGCTGGACACTGGAAGGAACGGCTGCAGGTGCATGCAAGAGGCGTCACCTATTCCATAGGATTGCTTGAGTGGAATACGAAACTGGATCAACCAGCCGGACTGAGAAGGGACAGACAGGCAGATATGCGCCTTGCCAGCCAGGCCTTGCGCGTAGTCTGGGGAACAGGGGTCGATGACGATGTAGACTCTAAGCTCGACATTTTTATTGCGCTTTATAACGAGCTGATCGACCGCAACGGGGCGAATGGTTTTTACAGGTTTCCTCAAGCGTATTTTGAAAAGCTGGCAAAACTGGGGAAGAGACTTGGGATAGCGCTGGCCTTGCATGGCAATGATCCGGTTGGAGGAAATCTATTTCTGATTGGCCCGAAATATGTCCACGGCCATCTTGCTGCCACAAATGACCTCGGCCGCAAATGCGGAGCTTCAACGCTCCTGATCGTGGAGGGCGCACGACGGGCTCGTCAGCTGGGCTGCGAGTTGCTTCATCTTGGGGGTGGAGTGAAGCCGGGAGATTCACTTGAAGCTTATAAACGCAGCTTTGGTGGGTCTGCGCACACATATCGCTACTTGATTTTTATTGCTGATCCCGAAAAATTTGAAATGATCCGGCGGCTGCCTGGCACGCCATGGCCCTATAACCTCGCTGATGGCGAACGGACAAAATGAATATGCGTCAAATGCTGGCTGTCATCCCGGCTCGTGGTGGCTCAAAGGGCGTGGCGGGAAAGAACATTCTTCCTCTTGCAGGACTGCCGCTGATTGCCCATTCCATTCGATTGGCAAAACTGTGCCCGGAAATTTCAAAATGTATTGTTTCAACCGACAGCGAGGAAATTGCTGCCATCGCCCGTGAATACGGCGGAGAAGTTCCGTTTCTGCGGCCTGCGGAGCTTGCCGGAGACGATACGCCCATGTGGCCTGTAATCAAACATGCATTGGTGGAAATGGAATCGCGCGACGGTTGCCGTTACGACAATGTTTTATTGCTTTCGCCTACCAGCCCCGCACGCTTACCAGAAGATGTTTCAAAGGCGATACAACTGCTCGAAGAGGACAGTCGTGCCGTAGGAGTGGTGGCGGCGTCCATACCGCCGTTCAATCCGCGGTGGGTCTGCATCGACATTGCGAACGATGGCTATATGCGGCAGAGTTTTCCTGACGGCGGTGTTTATGTAAGACGCCAGGATGTTCCTGCAACCTACCGCATCAATGGCGCTTTATATCTCTGGCGGCGCGGTCATGTAGCGGATTCAGATTTTCCAGGTTACTTTGAACTGCCGCACCGGATGCTTGAGATTCCGGAAAGCCGGGCCATAGACATCGATAACCCGCGCGATTTTCGCCTCGCTGAACTGATGCTGCGCGGTGGAATGATTCACTTTCCCTGGCTTAAATGATCTCTACTAACGTAACCGGCGAAATGAGATATCTGCGACATACATGGTATCTTCATATGCAACGGAGACGCCCCTATGCCCGCTAATCCGCCGCGCGAATTGCCGCTGATTGCGAAAACGAAGGCAGTGCGCGATCTGATGGGTCTTATGGACCATTGTGCAATGGGCATTGTTCTGGTCATTGATAAAGACGGGCGGCTGGAAGCAACCGTCACCGATGGCGACATGAGGCGCGCCATTCTCCTCGGAATCGAATTGGATCAATCGATCGACGAACTGCTTGCGACGCGCAAAGACCACGGCTACAAGGGCGCTCCGATCACTGCATCCATTGGTACTGCGTCTGAAGAATTGCTCCAGATCATGGCGAAATATCGCATCCGGCAGATTCCGCTGCTCGATGCGGAAGGACGAGTCGTCGACATTGCGCTGGACTCAGATTATCTGGCGTCTTCTTCACTGCCATTGGACGGTTTGATTATGGCCGGTGGATTCGGCAAGCGCCTGATGCCTCTCACCGAGAAGGTTCCAAAGCCGATGCTCCCTGTGAATGGCAAGCCTATCCTTGAGCATCTGGTCCACAAGCTCCGCATTGCAGGAATTCAGCACGTCAGCATCTCAACACATTACATGGCGGAGAGCATCGTTGATCACTTCCGTGATGGGAAAGATTTCGGCATACATATTGAATATGTAGATGAAGAGACGCCTTTAGGCACTGCCGGGGCGCTTGCAAAAGCCCCTATCGGAGATATTCCGCTGCTCGTTATCAATGGAGATATTTTGACCTCGATCGATTTCAGGGCGATGCTGGAGTTTCATCGCGAGCATGCAGCCGATATGACGATCGCTGTTCGGCAGTACGAGGTGCAGATTCCGTTTGGCGTTATCAGCACGGAAGGAATTGATGCTGTTCGCATCGTCGAGAAGCCGTCGATTCGCAATTTCATCAATGCGGGCATTTACCTGGTTCAGCCGGGCGTATGCGAGATGGTCCAGCAGGATTGCGCGTGCGACATGCCCGAACTGATTACGAATCTGATCAATGCGCACAAGCGTGTCATCTGCTTCCCGATCCGCGAATACTGGCTCGATGTCGGACAGATGGAACAGTACGAGCGCGCATCTGTGGATGCTGCGCGCGGGGTGGTTTAAGAACCGGAGAGACAGCTACGATATTGAGCAATTCATTCACATGGAAGAATCGCCGGGTCCTTGTGACAGGAGCAGGCGGGTTTATCGGGAGCCATCTCGCTGAACGCCTTGCGCAACTGGGCGCGCATACGCGCTGTTTCCTCCGCTACACGTCACAAGGTTCACTGGGCTGGTTGTCGGCTTCTCCATTTCGCACTGAGCTGGAAATTATCCATGGTGACATCCGCGACAACGAAAGCGTTGCTCATGCTTCGAAGGATGTGGACGCCATCTTTCACCTTGCCGCTTTGATTGGCATTCCATACTCATATCACTCGCCGCGATCGTATGTGCAGACAAATATAGATGGCACATTGAATGTCCTGGAAGCGGCCCGGCGGTTCGGGACGGAGCGGCTCATATGCACATCGACAAGCGAAGTATATGGTTCGGCGCTGTATGTGCCCATCGATGAGAATCATTTGCTGCAGGGGCAATCTCCCTACTCCGCAACGAAAATAGGCGCCGATAAGATTGCCGAGTCGTATCACCTCTCCTTCGGCCTGCCGGTCTCGATCGCGCGCCCCTTCAATTGCTATGGGCCGCGCCAGTCATCACGCGCGGTGATTCCGACGATTATTACGCAGGCCATCGCGCAGTCATCCGTTAAATTAGGGAACCTGCACTCAACTCGCGATTTCAATTTTGTTTCGGATATTGTTGAGGGGTTCATCGCAATTGCGGAAACGCCTGCAACTGTCGGAAAGACCCTCAATATTGGCAGCGGCACAGAGACATCGATTCGCGAATTGACGGAAATGATTTTTGAATTGCTGGGGACCAGGTGTCCGGTAGAGATTGAGGCGCAGCGGCTACGTCCGGATGGGAGTGAGGTAGACCGGCTTTGCGCGAGCAGTCTCCAACTGCAGCAACTTACAGGATGGCATTCCACAGTTCCATTGCGCGAAGGGCTGGCGCAAACCATCGAATGGATCAGCCGAAATCTTGGGACCTATGCAATCGGGAGCTACGCGATTTGATGCTGAATGATGCAACGGTGAATCGCTGAGTGAAAATCTGAATGATTCGATCACTGGCCAAACGTCTGCCTCATCCTCTGCTGTGCCGTCTTTACCATCATGCGCGCCTTCGCGAAGAATCTGCGCGAGCAGCAAAAGCAGCTTCTCTTGCAGGTTTGCCTCTTCTGGACACGCTTGACCTTCCAAGTCTTCGGGCGAGCGATACGCTTTTCATCCTGGGAAGCGCCTGGTCGATTAACGACATTCCGGACGGACGATGGCAGGTCATAGGCAAGCACGATAGCGTCGGCATCAATTTCTGGCCTGCGCATCCGTTTGTCCCGCGATTTTTTCATTTTGAGGACATCGCATTCAATGCCCAGCCAGTCATGTACGAAGCGCTTCATGGTCTCCTGCAACGCCGGGCAGGGGATTATGCCAACACTGTGAAAATCATCACGGAAGTGAATACGCTCGGAGAGCGGCAATTGATATTTGAGCTTCCGGAAATGATGAAGCAGAACCTGTATGTGGGTTTCTCCATGCCTGTCGTCGCGCGAAATGAGGAAGAACTGCGTGCCGGCATACGAT